>NZ_JBFAOX010000004.1:0-489726 GCF_040675435.1 Actinoplanes sp. NPDC049598
TCGACCGGTACTAATAGGCCGAGGGCTTAACCACCCTAAACATTATGCTCGACGCGTCCACTGTGTGATTCACAGCAAACGAACAACCAAGCACCAACCATTAGTTGTGGTTGTCGCTTGCTGGTTGTTGTTTCGCTGATGGTTGTTTCGGTGGTCATAGCGGAGGGGAAACGCCCGGTCTCATTCCGAACCCGGAAGCTAAGCCCTCCAGCGCCGATGGTACTGCACTCGGGAGGGTGTGGGAGAGTAGGACGCCGCCGGACTCAACGTAGACAGCCGAGGGCCGCTCCGAGACGGAGTCGGCCCTCGGCTGCTTTTGTATGTACGCCCCCGAGTAACTTTGAGTGTTGAGGCTTGCCCGCCATACCGAGGGCCCGCCGTACCGGAAGGATTGATCCGTGACTACAGGACCCCAGGACGGCGGCTCCGGCCCCCGCGACGACGACCGCCCGGCCGGCCGCGGCGGTGACCGCGACCGCGGTGGCTTCCGGGGCGACCGGGGCGATCGCGGAGACCGAGGCGAGCGGGGCGGCTACCAGAACCGCGACGACCGTGGCGGCTACCGCGGCGGCGACCGTGACCGTGGCGGCGACCGCGGAGGTTACCGTGGCGGCTCCTCCGGCGGCGACCGTGGCGGTTACCGCGGCGGCTCGTCCGGTGGCGGCGACCGTGGCGGCTTCCGGGGTGGCGACCGTGACCGTGGTGGCTACCAGGGTGGCGGCGACCGCGGAGGCTTCCGTGGCGGTGACCGTGACCGTGGTGGTTACCAGGGCGGCGGCGACCGTCGTGGCGTCTCCGGCGGCGATCGGGGCGGGTTCCGTAGCGACCGGGGTGACCGCCCTCAGGGCGGCGGCTACCGGGGTGACCGCCCTCAGGGCGGCGGCTTCCGGGGCGGCGACCGTGACCGTCCACAAGGCGGCGGGTTCCGTAGTGACCGTGGCGACCGTCCGCAGGGTGGCGGCTACCGGGGTGACCGTCCCCAGGGTGGTGGCGGCTTCCGGGGCGGCGACCGTCCCTCGTACCAGGACCGTGGCGATCGTCCCCAGGGTGGTGGCTTCCGCGGCGGTGACCGTGACCGTGGTGGCTACCAGGGTGGCGGCGACCGGGGCGGTTACCGGGGCGGTGGCGATCGCGGTGGCTACCGGGGCGGCGACCGCCCGCAGGGTGGCGGCTACCGGGGCGATCGTCCCCAGGGTGCCGGCGGCTTCCGGGGCGGCGACCGTCCCTCGTATCAGGACCGTGGCGATCGTCCCCAGGGCGGTGGCTTCCGCGGCGGCGACCGTCCCTCGTACCAGGACCGTGGCGATCGTCCCCAGGGCGGCGGTTTCCGCGGCGGCGACCGTGACCGGCCGTCGTACCAGGATCGTGGTGGCGACCGGGGTGGGTTCCGCGACCGCCCGTCGTACCAGGACCGGGGCGACCGCCCGCAGGGTGGCGGCTTCCGGGGTGGCGACCGTGACCGTGGTGGCTACCAGGGCGGTGGCGACCGGGGTGGGTTCCGTGGCGGTGACCGTGACCGTGGTGGCTACCAGGGTGGTGGCGACCGGGGTGGGTTCCGTGGCGGTGACCGGGACAGCAGCGGGCCGCGCAGCAGCTACCAGGGCGACCGGGGCGGGTTCCGCGGCGGCGACCGCGAGCGGCCGTCGTACCAGGACCGGGGTGACCGGGGCGGCTACCAGAACCGCGACGACCGCGGTGGGTACCGTGGCGGCGACCGCGACCGTGGGGGCTACCCCGGCGGCGGGGACCGGCCGGGCAACCGCAGCGGCGGGGGCTTCCGCGGCGACCGTCCGGCGGGCGACCGCCCGTACGGCGACCGCCCTCAGCGTGACCGGGGTGACCGTCCGCAGGGAGGCGGCTTCCGGGGTGACCGTGACCGGCCGTCGTACCAGGACCGAGGCGACCGCGGCGGCTTCCGGGGCGGCGACCGTGACCGGGGCGGCTACCAGAACCGGGACGACCGGGGCGGCTTCCGCGACCGGGACGACCGTGGGCCGGCCCAGGACGAGCCGGGCGGCGACGAGCAGGCCTTCAAGGCGCCGGAGATTCCCGAGGAGATCCAGGCGACCGACCTCGACCAGGAGGTGCGCTCCGAGCTCGTCTCGCTGGCGCGCGACGTCTCCGACAAGGTCGCGCGGCACCTCGTGGCGGCCGGCCAGATCATCGACGAGGACTCCGAGCTCGCCCTGCAGCACGCGATCGCGGCCCGCCGGCTGGCGTCGCGTATCGCCGTGGTGCGGGAGGCCGTCGGTCTGGCCGCGTACGCCGCGGGGGACTGGACGACCGCGATCGCCGAGCTGCGTACGTACCACCGGATGACCGGCCGTCAGACGCACCTGGCCGAGCTGGCCGACTGCGAGCGCGCGCTGGGCCGCCCCGAGCGGGCCATCGACCTGTTCCGCGGGGCCGACGTCGAGAAGATGGACAAGTCCGGCGCGATCGAGCTGCTGATCGTGGCGGCCGGCGCGCGGGGCGACCTCGGCCAGCACGACGCGGCCGTGGCGATGCTCCAGGTGCGCGAGCTGACCGCCGACGAGGACGCCGACTGGGCGGCCCGCCTCCGGTACGCGTACGCCGACGCCCTGCTCGCCGCCGGTCGGCGGGACGAGGCCCGGGAGTGGTTCTCGCGCGCCGCGGCGGTCGACGACGACCAGCTCACCGACGCGGCCGAGCGCCTGCTCGAGCTCGACGGCGTCAGCATCGAGGGTGACGAGCCGGAGGACGAGGACGACGCCGAGCCGGACTCCGAGCCCCGCGCCGCCGCCGACGATGACGACGAGGAGTCCGCTCGCGACTCGTACGACGGCGACGACGAGTTCGACGAGGATGACGAGGACGAGGGCGACGAGGACCTCGACGACGTCGCCGCCAAGACCGACGACTACGACGACTCGGACGAGGACGACGACTCGGACGACGAGGACGAGGACGACGAGCCGGTGGCCGTGGCCGAGACGGACGTGAACACCGACCCGGTCGAGGCCAGGAGCGGCGACGTCCCCGCCGTCAACTTCTCGGCCGGCGAGGCGAAGGACGACGAGCCCGAGGGCAAGAAGACCCAGGAGTGAGCGACCACCTCGCGGCCGTCTACGACCTGGTCATCTTCGACCTGGACGGCGTCGTCTACCTGACCGACGAGCCGATCGACGGCGCCGCCGAGGCGATCGAACGCCTGCGGACCGCCGGCACTGCGGTGGCGTACGCGACGAACAACGCGTCCCGCCGCGCCGCCGACGTCGCCGCCGCCCTCACCGGCATGGGCGTACCCGCGGAACCGGCCGAGGTCCTCACCTCGGCCGGCGCCGCGGCGTCCCTGCTCGCCCGGAAACTCCCCGCCGGCTCACCCGTCCTGGTGGTCGGCGCCGACGCCCTGCGGGCCGAGGTCCGTGACGCCGGCCTGGTCCCCGTCGAGAAGCTCGAAGACAACCCCGCCGCCGTCGTGCAGGGCTACGGCCCCGACGTCGGCTGGCGGATCCTCTCCGAGGCCGCCCTGGCCGTCCGCGCCGGCGCCTTGTGGGTCGCCACCAACACCGACCGCACCCTGCCCAGCCCCCGTGGCCCCCTACCCGGCAACGGCTCGCTCGTCGCCGTCCTGCGTACCGCCCTGGACCGCGACCCCGACCTGGTGGTCGGCAAGCCCGAGCCGGCCCTCTTCACCACCGCCGCCGCGAACGCCCACGCCAAGCACCCCCTGGCCGTAGGCGACCGCCTCGACACCGACATCCAGGGCGCGGTGACCGCCGGCCTCGACAGCCTCCTGGTCCTCACCGGCGTAAGCACCCCCGCCGACCTCCTGGCCGCGACTCCGGACCGCCGCCCCACCTACGTGGCCGCCGACCTCGCCGCCCTCTTCCACCCCGCCGATGCCCTACGCGTCCCCCTGGACGCCACCAAGGCCGACGGCTGGCAGGTCACCCGCGAGGACGAAACCGCCACCCTGACCGGCGACGGCGACCCCCTGACCGCTCTGCGCCTGCTCTGCACCACCACCTGGACCGGTGTCCCCCTCACCTCCCTCCGGGCCGGCTCCGATGCCGCCCGAGCGTTGTTCCAGGACTGGGGCTTGTAACCCGATCCACCGTCCCGACCACCGCGGCCCGGCCGCGCCTGGCCACCTGGCCAAGCGCAGCCGGGCCGCCCCTTTTCCACGGCCCGCCGTGCCCGAACAAGGCCAGTCTCCGCTGCGCTGCGCAGCACCGGCCCACCGCGCCGCCCGCGCAGTTGCGCGATGTCCGAAAGCCGCCAGACCTCGAGCTGGGGGCGGGTGACCATGGAGTCTCAAATGATTTTGGAGGCTCTTGATGCACGTCGTGCCTGGACTGAAGGTTCTTTACTTCGGCACGCCGGTGGTGCTGATCAGCACGCTCAATCCGGATGGCAGTGCGAATCTGGCGCCGATGTCGTCGGCCTGGTGGCTGGGGCAGACGGCGGTGCTGGGGATGGGGGATCGCAGTCAGACGGCGGCGAACCTCTGGCGGGAGCGGGAGTGTGTGCTCAGCCTGCCTTCGTCGGGGCTGGTCGAGGCGGTGGACCGGATCGCGATGACGACCGGGCGGGCCGACGTGCCCGAGACTAAGCGGGCGCAGGGGTACAGGCACGTGGCGGACAAGTTCGCTGTGGGTGGGCTGACTCCGCAAGCGTCCGAACTGGTCGGGCCGCCGCGGGTGGCGGAGTGCCCGATCCAGCTTGAAGGGCGCGTGACGGGCATGCATCCGATCACCGAGCCGGGAATGCGGGCTTCGGCCTACCAGGTGGAGGTGCTGCGGGCCCACGTCGAGAAAGATCTGATGGTTCCGGGGACGGCGCATGTCGACCCGTTGCGATGGGATCCGCTGATCATGAAGTTCACCGAGTTCTTCGGTGGGGGCGTCAACCTGCACTCGTCGCGGCTCGCGCAGGGCTGGCAGATGCCTGCCCTGCGCCGATGAGGGCCACTTTGGTCAGAGGAGTTTGCGCAGCTTCAGCAGGTCGAAGGGGTTGGCCTTGATCTGGATCTGGCGGGAGGCGATGGCCCGGGTGACGTCCAGCTTGCCCTGCAGCAGGGCCAGGAGGTTGTCGCTGTCGGCGGTGAGGGCGATCTTGGCTTTGGGGTCGTCGCCGTCCGTGATGTCGATCAGGCGGCCGCCGGTGAGGCGGCCGTGGAAGGCTGTCTGCAGGTCGGGGACGCGGCATGCCAGCGTACGGTCGAAGTCGAGTTTGCCCTGGGTCTCGGCGTTGCGATCGAGCTTCGCCGCCAGGGCGTGCAAAGCGTCTCGGCACTCGTCCACGGTGGCCATGTGACAACCTTTCCTCGCGACACCCGGCCCGCATACCGGACCGTACCTCCCTAAGTCTTTCCCACCTCCCGGTAGCGTTGCACCCGACGAGCCGCGAGAGGAGCGGAAAAATGCCGGACGCATGGCGGGCGTATCTGGACCTTGCCCTCGGATTGACCGAGGCGCCCCGCAAGCGCGCGCAGAAAGTTGCGGGCGAACTGGTCAACAAGGGTGGGGCGACGGCCGCGCAGTTGCAGGGGCTGGTGGACGATCTGCTGTCGGCCGGCGTGGCCAACCGCGAGGCGCTGACCAACATCGTGCGCTACGAGGTGGAGCGCGCGCTCAACGTGGTCGGTCTGGCCACGGCCGAGGAGGTCACCGAGCTGCAGAAGCGGCTCAAGGACCTCGAGGATCAGCTGCGTGACGCGGAGGCCCGGGCCTCGGTGAGCTCGGAGGACGAGTACGAGACGGGGGGCACCCGGATCGAGCGGCCGGCCCCGCTGCCGCGTAAGAAGGCGGCGAAGAAGGCCGTTCCGAACGCGATGCCGTCGGCCGGGACCACGCCCGCGGCCGCGCCGGCGAACACGTCGCGGCTCGCCAAGAAGGCCGTGGCGAAGAAGGTGGCGGCGGCGGAGACGGCTACGGCCGGGGCCGCGCCGATCCCGCCGGCGAAGAAGGCGGTCGCCAAGAAGGCCGTGGCGAAGAAGGTCGCGGCGGACGACACCGCCACGGCCGGGGCCACGCCGGTCGGCCCGGCCAAGAGGGCCGCGATCGGGGAGAGCAGGCCGGGCACGCCCGGTCAGAACGTCGCCGAGACCGAGGCCACGCCCAGCGCGGCCATCAAGAAGGTGGCGAAGGCGGCGAAAAAGGCCCCGGCGAAGAAGGCGGCCAAGAAGGCCACCCCGGCTGCGCCGGCGGGTACGGCCGAGGCGCCGACGGCCGCCGTGCGGGACGCGGCCGCCGGTACGGTCCTGCCGCCGCTGAGCGCGCCCGAGACGCCGGCCCCGATCGAGAACAAGCCGGGTTCGGAGGCCTGACCCGATGACGTTCCCGTTCAAGCCGGGCCCGCCGCAGGGTGGCGCGTTCCGGCCCGGCCCGCCGCCGCACCGGCCCGCTCCACCGCCGGGCGTCCCTTACGGCCCGGCGCAGGGCGGTCAGCAGCCGGCGCAGCCGCACGCGGAGGCCTTCGTCGAGGCGAGTGGGCAGATCGTCGAGGAGACCGGCCACCCGGCCGTCGACGCGGTGCTGAAGGCGCTGGAGAACGCGAGCCGGCTCGCCCCGGCCGAGCAGATCGCCGAGTACGAGGCGGCGCACCAGGTCTTCCAGGAGACCCTGGCGAGCATCGACCGGTGAGTGCTCTCTGATGGCCCGGCGAGCGAGACTCGACGCCGAGCTGGTGCGGCGCAAGCTGGCCCGGTCCCGGGAGCAGGCCGCCGCGCTGGTCGAGGCGGGCCGGGTGCAGGTGCGGGGGACGGTGGCCCGCAAGGTGGCGGCCATGGTCGACCCGGCCGATCCGGTGCTGGTCACCGGGGAGGACCCGGCCACGGAGTACGTGTCGCGGGGCGGGCACAAGCTGGCCGGTGCGCTCGAGGCGTTCGCCGGGTCCGGGCTGACCGTGACCGGCCGGCGTTGCCTCGACGCCGGCGCGTCGACCGGTGGCTTCACCGACGTGCTGCTGCGCGCCGGCGCGGCCCGGGTGGCCGCCGTGGACGTCGGGTACGGCCAGCTGGCCTGGCCGATCCGCACCGACGAGCGCGTCGACGTCTACGAGCGCACGAACGTCCGTACGCTCACGCCCGAGGTCATCGGGGGACCGGTGGACCTGACCGTGGCCGACCTGTCGTTCATCTCGTTGCGGCTGGTGCTGCCGGCGCTCGCCGCGTGCACGAAGGACGACGGTGACCTGGCGCTGATGGTCAAGCCGCAGTTCGAGGTGGGCAAGGACCGGGTGGGCGCCGGCGGGGTCGTACGGGACTGGCCGTTGCGGGCCGAGGCGGTCATGGATGTCGCCGTCGCGGCGGCCGAGCTGGGCCTGGGTACGAAGGGCGTGACCGCGAGCCCGCTGCCGGGGCCGAGCGGCAACGTCGAGTTCTTCGTGTGGTTCCGGCGGGACGCGCCGCCCGCCGATCGTGCGGAGATCGACCGAGTGGTCGCCGCGGGACCGGACAACGGGGTAGCTTCGGCCGCGCTGAAGGACTCGCTGAAGGACTCGCCGGCCCCCTTGGAGGACACATGACGCGCTCGGCCCTGCTGGTCACGCACACCGGCCGGCGGCAGAGCACCCAGCACGCCCGGTCCGTGGCCCGCGACCTGGTCGCGGCCGGGTTCGAGGTCCGGGTGGTCGCCGAGGAGGTGGCCGATCTCGATCTGCCGCCCGAGGTGACCCCGGTCAGCGGGATGGCGGCCGCCGAGGGGGTGGAGATCGTGCTGGCCCTCGGCGGCGACGGCACGTTCCTGCGCGCGGCCGAGCTGGCCCGCCCGGTCAAGGCGCCGCTGCTCGGCATCAACCTGGGCAAGGTCGGCTTCCTGGCCGAGGCCGAGATCGACCACATCGACCAGGCCGTCAAGGACATCATCGACGGCTCGTACAAGGTGGACGAACGGTTGACCTTGGAGGTGCGGGCCGAGTACGACGGACGGCTGATCGCCGAGTCGTGGGCGCTGAACGAGGTGAGCGTCGAGAAGGGGCAGCGGGCGCAGATGCTCGAGCTGCTCGTCGACGTGGACGGCCGGCCCCTGGCCCGGTACGGCTGTGACGGTGTGGTGTGCGCCACTCCGACCGGCTCCACGGCGTACGCGTTCTCCGGCGGCGGACCGGTCGTCTGGCCCGAGGTCGAGGCGCTGCTGCTGGTCCCGATCAGCGCCCACGCGCTGTTCAGCAAGCCGCTGGTCACCGCGCCGACGTCGACGTTCGCGCTGACCGTGGATCCGTACACCTCCTTTGCCGTGCTGTGTTGCGACGGCCGCCGCACGTGGGACCTTCCGCCGGGGGCGAAAGTCACGGTCGAGCGCGGCCAGCTCCCCGTACGGCTGGTCCGGCTCGCACCCAGGCCATTCACCGATGTCCTGGTCGCGAAATTCGCGCTCCCGGTCGAGGGCTGGCGGGGCAATCGGCGTTAAAAACGGTTGTCATTGGGTTTTCCGCCGCGGGAAAGCTCAGCCGCAGTGGGCGATTGTCGGTGGGGACCGATACTGTCTGCCCTGTGCTGGAGGAACTGCGGATCACCGGGCTCGGTGTCATCGATGACACGACCCTGCGGCTGACGACGGGGATGAACGTCATCACCGGTGAGACCGGTGCCGGTAAGACGATGGTGGTGACCGGTCTCGGCCTGCTGTTCGGCGGCCGGGCCGACGCGGGCCGGGTGCGGGCCGACCCGGGCCGGGCGGTCGTGGAGGGCCGGCTGGGCCTGAGCGGCAAGCTCGGCGACGAGGTGCGGACCAGGATCACCGACGCCGGGGGCGAGCCCGACGACGACGGCTCGGTCCTGCTGAGCCGCACGGTGACCATCGAGGGGCGTTCGCGGGCGCACGTCGGCGGCCGCAGCATGCCGGTGGCGATGCTGACCGACATCGGCGAGCGGGTCCTGGCCGTGCACGGCCAGTCCGATCAGCTGCGCCTGCTGCGCCCGGCCGAGCAGCGCGGGGCCCTCGACCGCTTCGCCGGCCCCGAGCACGAGAAACTTCTGGAGACCTATCGCGAGGCGTACGGCCGCTGGCGTGCCGTCGTCGACGACCTGGCCGACCGCCGCCGCAACGCGCGGGACCGGGCCCAGGAGGCCGACCTGCTCAAGCTCGGCCTCGACGAGATCAGCCGGGTCGACCCCCAGCCGGGGGAGGACGAGGAGCTGCGGGCCGAGGTGCAGCGCCTCGAGCACGCCGAGGGTCTGCGGGTGGCGGCCACGATCGCGGCCCAGGCGCTGGCCGGCGGGGTCGAGGTGAGCGACGAGACGCCCGACGCGACGCAGCTGCTGGGCACGGCCCGGCGCACCCTGGAGGCGCAGGCCGAGGTCGACGCGTCGCTGAGCGAGCTGGCCCTGCGCATCGAGGAGGCGGCCACCCTGGTCGGTGACGTCGCCTCCGAGCTGTCGACCTATCTGGGCACACTCGACGCCGACCCGGCCCGGCTGGAGCAGATCTACGAGCGGCGGGCCGCCCTGCGCAGCCTGACCCGGAAGTACGCGGATGACGTCGAGGGGGTCATCGCCTGGGCCGACAACGCCCGGACGAGGCTGTCGCAGCTCGACTCCTCCGACGAGCTGCTGGAGGAGCTCGACAAGGAGCGGCTGCGCCTGGCCGCCCAGGTCGGCGAGCTGGCCGGGCGGCTGACCGCGGCCCGGGTCGACGCCGCCGGCCGTTTCTCCGAGGCGGTGAGCGTGGAGCTGGCCGGTCTGGCCATGCCGCACGCGCGGGTCGAGGTGGCGGTGCTGCCGCGCAGCGCGGGCAAGGACGAGCCGAACATCGACGGCCTGGCCGTCGGGCCGGACGGCGCCGACGAGGTGGAGCTGCGCCTGATCGCCCATCCGGGCGCGCCGTCGCTGCCGCTGCAGAAAGGCGCCTCCGGCGGTGAGCTGTCCCGCGTCATGCTGGCCATAGAGGTCGTCTTCGCCGGCGCCGGCGGTCCCGAGACGCTGGTCTTCGACGAGGTCGACGCGGGGGTCGGCGGCACGGCGGCGGTGGAGATCGGCCGGCGGCTGGCCCGTCTCGCGCGTACGCATCAGGTGCTCGTGGTGACCCACTTGCCGCAGGTGGCGGCGTTCGCCGACCGCCATCTGGTCGTCGCCAAGGACACCGGTGGCGCCATCACGACCAGTGGCGTGCGCATCGTCGAGGAGACCGAGCGGGCCCGCGAGTTGTCCCGGATGCTGGCCGGTCTGCCCGACTCCGACCTGGGCATCGCGCATGCGGAGGAGCTGCTGGCGGTCGCGGGCCGCGAGAAGACCGCACGGTGACAGCGACCGGGGCGTTATGCCCCTTTTGTGGGTGAGATCGCGCATGTCGCGTGCGAGGCGCGTGACCCGGCGTGTCAGGATGGCCGTGATGCGACTTCCGACCTTGCGCCGAACCCGGAGCACCGATCCCGAGGCGATCACCGGCACCGCCCGCCTGGACAGGCGGACCAAGCGGCTGACCGGCCGCCTGCGCCCGGGTGAGATTGCCGTGATCGACCACGTCGACATCGACCGGGTCGCGGCCGACGCGCTGGTCGCCGTCGGCGTCAAGGTCGTGCTCAACGCGAAGCCGTCGATCTCCGGCCGCTACCCCAACCTGGGCCCGGAAGTCCTCATCAAGAACGGCGTCATGCTCATCGACGACCTCGGTGAGGAGGTCTTCGAGCGGCTGCACGAGGGCGACCAGATCGTCATCGAGGGCGACACCGTGCTGCTCGACGGCGAGGCCGTGGCCACCGGCGTCCGGCAGGACACCGAGACCGTGGCGCGCTCGATGGCCGACGCCCGCGAGGGCCTGTCCGTGCAGCTCGAGGCGTTCGCCGCGAACACGATGGACTACCTCAAGCAGGAGCGCGACCTGCTGCTCGACGGCGTGGGCGTGCCCGACGTGCAGACCCGCATCGCCGGGCGGCACGTGCTGATCGTCGTGCGCGGTTACGACTACAAGGACGACCTGGACGTCCTGCGGCCCTACATCCACGAGTACAAGCCGGTGCTGATCGGCGTCGACGGCGGGGCCGACGCGCTGGTCGAGAACGGCTACACCCCTGACATGATCATCGGCGACATGGACTCGGTCACCGACGACGTGCTGCGCTGCGGGGCCGAGGTCGTCGTGCACGCCTACCCGGACGGGCGCGCGCCCGGCCTGGAGCGGGTGCACAAGCTGGACGTGGCCGCGCTGACCTTCCCGGCCGCGGCCACCAGCGAGGACCTGGCGATGCTGCTGGCCGACGAGAAGGGCGCCACGCTCATCGTCGCCGTCGGCACCCACGCCAACCTGGTCGAGTTCCTCGACAAGGGCCGCGGCGGCATGGCCTCGACGTTCCTGACCCGGCTCAAGGTCGGCGGCAAGCTGGTCGACGCCAAGGGTGTGAGCCGGCTCTACCGGCAGGGCATCTCCGGCTCGGCGCTGCTGCTGCTCGTGCTCTCGGCGCTGGCCGCCATGGCCTCGGCCGTCGCCGTGTCGACGATCGGCAAGGCGTATCTGACCGTGGTCTCCGAGTGGTGGGACAATCTGGTTTTCCAGCTCGGCCACCTCTTCTAAGGGCTTGTCGTGATCAACTTCCGGTATCACGTGGTGTCGCTCACCGCGGTCTTCCTGGCGCTGGCCATCGGCCTGGTCGTCGGCACCGCCGCGCTCAACGGCCCGGTCGCCGAGAACCTGAAGAGCCAGATCACCGCGCTGAACAAGGACAACAGCAACAAGCGCGACCAGATCAACCAGTACCGCGACGAGCTCAACCGCAGCCAGGAGTTCGCCACCGAGATCGCCCCGACGCTGCTCAACGGCAAGCTCACCGGCCGCAAGCTGGCCGTGGTGGCGCTGCCCGGCACCACCGACTACGCCGACGACGTGGCGGCGATGCTGAAGGTCGCCGGCGCCACGATCACCGCCACCGTCACCGTGCAGGACAAGTTCTTCGACCCGGCCGTCGAGGTCGAGCTGCTCGACCTGGCCAGCCAGTCGTCGCAGCCGAGCATCCAGAGCGACGAGCTGCCGCTGCCGCTCAACAGCAACGGCGTCGAGACGGCCAGCGCCCAGCTCGCGCTCACGCTGCTGCAGCACACCGGGGCCACCCAGGCCGCCGCGGGCGACGTCACGGCCGTGCTCACCGCATACTCCGAGCAGGGCTACATCAAGGTCGAGGACAAGGCCGTGGGCGGGGCCGAGGCGGCCGTGATGATCTCCGGTGAGCCGCCCGCCGACAAGGACGCGGCCAAGCGCAACCAGGCCGCGCTGACCACGGCCAACCAGTTCCGCCGCTACCGCCCGCTGGTGGTGGCCGGCGGCGGCGTCGGCGACGGCAACCTGGTCTCCCAGGTGCGCGGCGACCCGACGCTGGTCAAGGACATCTCCACGGTGGACAACGCGAGCACCACGGACGGGCAGGTCGCGACCGGCATGGCCACCGTCGAGCGGCTGGTGCAGGGCAAGGTCGGCCAGTACGGGCTGGCCGCCGGCGCCTCGTCGCTGGTGCCCAAGGCCGCGTCCTAGCGGCCGTTCTCTAGACTTCCCAGCCATGGCCTCTGGAGTTCTCCGGTCGTTCGGCGCCGGCGCGTCCGTCGCCCGCGCCGCCCTCGCCTGGATCCGCCGCGACCCCAACGCGCACGCCCTGGAACGGACCAACTTCCACGGGCGCACGGTCACCCTGGCCGGCGGCCCGGCGCTCGCGCTGGGCGCGACGGTGGGCGCGGCGATCGGGGCCCGCGACGGGCGTACGGCGGCCGCGGCCCTCACGGCCGGCGCGGTGTCGGGCGCGGTCGGGCTCTACGACGACGTCGTGGGCAACCGGCCCGACCAGAAGGTGTTCAAGGGCTTCGCCGGGCACCTCGGCGCGGCCCGCGAGGGCAAGGTGACCAGCGGTCTGGTGAAGATCGCCGGGGTCGGCGCGGCGGCGTTCGTGGCCAGCGCCCTGGTCGGCAGCAGCCGCCGTACGAAGATCGGCCGCGCCACGGACGTGCTGCTCGGGGCCGGGGTCGTCGCCGGCACGGCCAACCTGCTCAACCTGCTCGACCTGCGCCCGGGCCGGGCCATCAAGGCGTCCGCGGTCCTCGGGGCGCCGCTGGCCCTGGGCCGCAAGGGCGGGGTCGCCGCGGGCACCCTCGGCGCTGCCTCCGGTCTGGTCGCCGACGACCTGGCCGAGGAGATCATGCTGGGTGACTCGGGGGCGAACGCCCTCGGCGCGCTGCTCGGGGTGGCGCTGATCGCGCGTACCGGGCCCGCCGGCCGCGCGGCCGCGCTGACGGCCCTGGCCTCGCTGACCGCGGCCAGCGAGAAGGTCAGCTTCACCAAGGTCATCGAGGACACCCCGTGGCTGCGCTACCTCGACGAGCTGGGCCGTCGCCCCGCGCACCAGTGACGGTGCGGCCGGCGGCCAAGATCGCCGGGGCCGCGGCGCTGATCACCGTGCTCACGGTGGTGGCGCGGATCGCGGGGTTCGGGCGCACCTTCGTCTTCCTGCACACCGTCGGGCACGGCCCGCTGGGCGACATCTACAACGCCGCCAACACCATCCCGAACATCGTCTTCGAGCTGGTCGCGGGCGGCGCGCTGGCCAGTCTGGTCGTCCCGCTGCTGGCCGGGCACGTCGCGTCCGGCGATCGACAGCGCGTCGACGCCGTCGCCTCGGCCCTGCTGACCTGGGTGCTCGTGCTGCTGGTGCCGCTGGCCGGGCTGGTCGCGCTGCTGGCCGGGCCGATCGCGGCGCTGTTTCCCGACGTGCCGCCCGAGCACCAGGAGACCGCGGCGAGCATGCTGCGGGTCTTCGCTCCTCAACTTCCGCTGTACGGGATCGGCATCGTGCTCACCGGCGTGCTGCAGGCCCACCACCGGTTCGCCTGGCCGGCGATCGCTCCCTTGCTCTCCAGCGTGACCGTGATGGGCGCCTACCTGACGTACGCCGTGGTGGACGGGGCCAAGACGGACTTCCCGGGGCTGACCCGCTCCGGCGAGCTCACCCTGTCGATCGGCACCACCGCGGGCGTCGTCGTGCTCGCCCTGTGCCTGCTCGTCCCGCTGCGCAAGCTGCGCTTGCGACTGCGTCCCACATTGCGCTTCCCGGGAGCGGAGGGTCGTCAGGCCGTACGCCTGGGCTGGGCCGGCGCGGTAACGGTCGGCTCCCAGCAGGTGATGACGGTGGTGGTGATCGCCCTCGCGGCCGGTGGCGGGTTGACCCTCTACAACGCGGCCCAGACGGTCTTCCTGCTGCCGTGGGCGGTGCTGGCGGTGCCGGTGGCAACCGCGGTGTATCCGTCCCTGGCGGCCGCGGCGTCGACGGGGGACGAGGAGGGTTATCGGCGGTCGCTCTCCGGGGCCGCGCGCTCGGTGATGCTGCTGGCCGGGTTGGGGGCGGCGGCGCTGATCGCCTTGGCCGGGCCGATCGCCTATCTCACCGGGGCGGCCCCGGCCTCTTCCGGGATTGTCGGATTTGCGCCTGGGTTGTTGGGTTACGCGCTCTTCGCGCTTTTGTCGCGGGCGCTTTACGCACGTGGGGCGACGGTGGCCGCGGCCTGGTCGACCGCGGCGGGATGGTTCGTCGCCGCGGCGGCCGCTTTGGTTTTCTCCACGCTCGACGACTCACGGCAGGTGCTGGGTCTGGGGCTGGCCAACACGGTCGGCATGACGGTGATCGGCGTGTTGCTGATCTTGGCTGTACGGCGGGCGGCCGGACCCTCCTCGCTGGCCGGGCTGCCGCGGGCGGCCGTCGTGGCGGTGCTGGGCGGCGGCGCGGCCGCGCTCGCCGGATGGGGCGTGGTGGCCGGAATCGGCCACCTCTTCGGCCCGACCCCGACGGTCGCGGGCAGCGTCGTCCAAGGCATGCTGGGTGGGCTCGCCGTCCTCGGAGTCTTCTTCGCGGTCGCCTACCCGGCGGCCCGGCGCGACTTGGCGCCCCTGACGGCCCCGCTCACCCGCCGCCTCCGCCGCGGCCGGAAATGAGGCCGCGCGGTGCAACGCCAAAGGGTCGCCGGTTGTCATAGAAGGCAAGACGGAGCCGCGGGCGCTTTCCGGGCAAGGGCGGGTCGCCGGAGTGCGGGTGGCGCGGCGAAGATGAGGCGTTGCCGGGTGGTGGCGTGGTGGCAGTGAGGGAGGAGCAAGCCGTGGGGTGGCGCGGATCGGTGGCACTGGTGCTCGCGTCGAGCACCGGCGGGGTCGGGCAGCACGTCGGGTCGCTGACCCGCGGGCTGGTCGCCGCCGGGTGCGAGGTGATGGTGTGCGGGCCGGCCGCGACCGACGAGCTGTTCGGCTTCGCCGCCGCGGGTGCGACCTTCGTGCCGGTGGAGATCCCGGCCAACCCGGGCGCGCAGGACGCGGGCACGGTCCGCAAGCTGCGCGGCGTGCTCAGCAGCCGCCCGGTCGACGTCGTGCACGCGCACGGGCTGCGGGCCGCGTTCGTGGCCGCGGTCGCGCGGACCGGCAAGCCGCTGGTGGTCACGCTGCACAACACGGTCATGGTCCGCAAAGGTCTGCGCGGGCAGGCGGCCGCCCTGGTCGAGCGGGTCGTCGCGCGCAGCGCCACCCTCACCCTGGGGGCCTCGGAAGACCTGGTCGAGCGGGCCACCACGCTGGGTGCCCGCAACGCCCGGCTCGGCGCCGTGGCCGCGCCCACGCTGGCCCCGCCGCGGCGCACCCGGGCCGCCGTGCGGGCCGAGTTCCGGCTGCGGCCGGAGACGCCGCTGATCGTCTCGGTCGGCCGGCTGCACCCGCAGAAACGCTACGACCTGCTGGTCGAGGCGTCGGCCCGGTGGAAGGGCCTCGACCCGGCCCCGGTCGTCGTGGTGGCCGGCTCCGGGCCCAGCTACATGTCGCTGGCCCAGCTCGCTTCGCAGCTGCACGCCCCGTTCCACCTGCTCGGCCGCCGCTCGGACGTGCCCGACCTGCTGCTCGGGGCCGACCTCGCCGTGGTCACCAGCGACTGGGAGGCCCGGCAGCTGTTCGCCCAGGAGGCCCTCGAGGCCGGGGTCCCCCTGATCACCACCGCCGTCGGCGGGCTGCCCGGCCTGGTCGGCGACGCGGCCGTGCTCATCCCACCGGGTGACGTCGACGCGATCGACACCGCCGTGCGTGACCTGCTGGCCGACAAGGACAAGCGGGCCGACTACGCCGCCCGCGGCCCGCGCCAGTCCGCCACCTGGCCGAGCGAGTCCGACACCGTCGCCGACGTGCTCGCCGCCTACGCCGAAGTGACGGCCCGAGAGTGACCCCTCCCGACCCGGCGCGCCCCGATCGCGATCCCGAAGCGACGCCCGCCGCCCCAAGCGGCCCGAAAGCGCCGCCCGCCGCGGCCCCAAGCGGCCCGAAAGCGACGCCCGCGGGCCCCGGCGGCTCGGAAGCGACGCCCGCCGACCGGGACGGCTCGGGGGCGGCGCCCAGCGAACGGCACCTCGAGAGTGACGGCCCGGGCAGCGTGCTTCTCGAGCGGGTGCGCCGCGGGGACGGCTTGCGGCCGCGGTTTCTCGACCGGCTGCGCCGGGTTCCGCCGAGCTCGGTGGGGGCGCCGCGATCGGGGCGGCGGGCGTGGGTTCCGTACGTCCTGGTGGTCCTGATCGCGGTGGCGAGCCTGCTGGGGCTGGCGATCCGGCCGTCCACGACGGCGACGCCGGGCAGCGCCGACTACGTCATCGTGGCCGGGGCGGCGGGGCTGCGCTGGGACGATCTCGACCCGCAGCGCACACCCGCGCTCTGGCAGGAGGCCACCCGCGGCTCGGTCGGCTGGCTGTCGGTGCGCTCGGCCATGAAGGTGACCTGCCCGTCCGACGGCTGGCTGACCCTGGGCGCCGGCAACTACGCGGCCTGGCCCCGGCGCACGGCCAGCAGTCAATGCGAGCCTGTCTCGCCCAGCCTCACCCGGCCCGACGGCATCGGCGCCAACGTCACCGACCAGCGGGCCGTCGTCCAGAACAACCAGGACCGGCTGCCGTACGGGGCCACGCCCGGCGCGCTCGCCGAGTCGGTGCGCTGCACAGTGGCGGTCGGCCCGGGCGCCGCCATCGCCGCCGCCCGGCCGTTCGGCCGGGTCGACACCTACCAGCCCGAGCTGCCGGCCGACCCGGGGAAGCTGCTCTCCGACTGCGTGCTGTCCTTCGTCGACCTGGGCCCGGTCAGCGGCTCCGGCACCGCCCGGCAGGCTCAGGTCGAGAGGGCCGACGCGCTGCTGGCGCGGGTCGTCGCGGCCCGCCCCGAGCGGTCGCTGCTGCTGGTCGCGGGTGTCTCCGACACCGAGCGCTCGGGGCGGCTGCACGTGGCCATCGCCGAGGGCGAGGGCTGGAACGGCGGCTGGCTGACCTCGGCCGGGACCGGGCGTGACGGCTACCTGCAGCTCATCGACCTGGCCCCGACGATCCTGTCCGCGCTGGGCCGCCCGGCCCCGGAGAAGCTGTTCGCCGGGCGTACGGCCACCGTGGTCGAGGGCCGCCCGGCCGACATCACCGACGCGATGCTCGGCGTGCACAACGCCGACCTGCGGGCCAAGGCGCAGAACGCGGTGGCCGGCATCTTCTTCACGGTGCTCGCCATCGTCCAGGTGCTGCTGTTCCTGCTGTTGGTGCCGGTGATGGTCCGGGCCCGGCGGCACGCCGGGCCACGCGGTCCTGCCCTGCCGCCCAAGCGGCTGGTCGTGGTGGCCGAGATCGCGCTGATCGCGGCCGCGCTGGCCATCCCGGCCGCGCTGCTGGCCGACGCCACGCCATGGTGGCGCAATCCGCACCCAGCTTGGGTCTTCGGGACGGTCACCGGCCTGTTCACGCTCATCGGCACCGCCGTGCTGCGGCTCTCGCCGCGCTACCACCGCACGCTGTGGCCGCTGGGCGCGGCGGCCGGGGTGGCCGCCGTGGTGGTCGGCCTCGACCTCATCACCGGGGCCCGGCTCCAGCTCAACGGCGTCGCCGGCTACTCGGCCACGCAGGGCGGGCGGTATGCCGGGGTCGGCGTGGTCGGTCTCGGCGTCTTCGTGGCCGGTCTGCTGGTGGCGGCCGGCTGTCTCGCGCAGTGGCTCAGCAAGCCGTGGCGGCCGGTGATCGTGGTGCTGTTCGGCGGCGTCGGCGTGGTCATGGTCGGCAGCCCCTACCTGGGCGCCGACCCGGTCGGGGCGGTCGCGGTCACGGCCGGCGTCTGTGTGGCCGCGGCGATCAGCCGGGGCGGCTGGCTGACCTTCGCCCGCTTCGCCTGGGCGGCGGTGGCCGGCGCGGCCGTCACCATCGGTTTCGCGGTGGTCGACGTCAACCGGCCCGCGGCCGACCAGGGCAGCCTGGGCCGGTTGCTCTCCGAGCTGGCCAACGGCACCGGTGGCCCGGCCATGCAGCGGGCCGCCGCGGCCAACGGCCAGACCCTGCTCAACAGCCCGCTGACGATTCTGGCGCTGGCCGGGGTGCTGATGCTCGCCTTCTGCCACTTCTCGCCCTGGGGCGGGCTCAACCGGGTCTTCGGGCTGCATCCGGCGCTGCGCGCGGCCGGGGCCGGGGTGACGGTGGCGACGCTGGCGGCGGGGGTGCTCAGCGGTTCGGCGCTGACCGTCGCCGGGGCGGCCGCCGCGGCCGTGGTGCCGACCGTGGCGCTGACCGTGCTGCGGGTGCTGCTGCACGCGGCGGACCGTACGCGTCCCGAGGGCGAAACGGACGGGCCCGGTGGCCCGGCGTTGCGCGACGATCGCGCAATGTCAGGTTGACACGCGTCACGACCAGCCCGAACGTGCGTGGTCGTTCTCAGGTGTTACGGTGGACTCCCGTGGATGGGGCCGCTTTTCACGCCCCGGTCTGCACGTCGGTTCAACAGACGACCACGGGAGCAAGGCCTTGGCCTCAACAGTGCGCGACACGCGGCACATCTTCGTCACCGGGGGCGTCGCCTCCTCGCTGGGCAAGGGCCTCACCGCCTCCAGCCTCGGCAACCTTCTGACCGCGCGCGGACTGCGGGTCGTCATGCAGAAGCTCGACCCCTACCTCAACGTCGACCCTGGAACGATGAACCCGTTCCAGCACGGCGAGGTCTTCGTGACCGAGGACGGGGCCGAGACCGACCTCGACGTCGGCCACTACGAGCGCTTCCTCGACCGTTCGCTGTCCGGCAAGGCGAACGTCACGACCGGCCAGGTCTACTCGGCCGTCATCGCCCGCGAGCGCCGCGGTGAGTACCTCGGCGACACCGTGCAGGTCATTCCGCACATCACCAACGAGATCAAGTCGCGGATCTTCGCGATGGCCGACGAGGACGAGACGGGCCGCAAGCCCGACGTGGTCATCACCGAGGTCGGCGGCACGGTCGGCGACATGGAGTCGCTGCCGTTCCTCGAGGCGATCCGGCAGGTCCGCCACGAGGTGGGCCGCGACCACGTCTTCTACCTGCACGTCTCGCTGGTGCCCTACCTGGCCCCGTCGGGCGAGCTGAAGACCAAGCCGACCCAGCACTCGGTGGCCGCGCTGCGCAACATCGGCATCCAGCCCGACGCGCTGATCTGCCGCAGCGACCGGGAGATCCCCGAGAAGCTCAAGCACAAGCTGGCGCTCTACTGCGACGTCGACCGGGAAGCCGTCATCGCCTGCCCGGACGCGCCGAGCATCTACGACATTCCCAAGGTGCTGCACGAGGAGGGCCTCGACGCGTACGTCGTCCGTCGCCTCGGTCTGTCGTTCCGGGACGTCAACTGGTCGACCTGGCACGACCTGCTGGAGCGGGTGCACCACCCGAAGCGGACGATCACCATCGCGCTCGTCGGCAAATACGTCGACCTGCCCGACGCGTACCTCTCGGTCAGCGAGGCCATCCGGGCCGCCGGCTTCGGCAACACCGTGAAGATCCAGCTGCGCTGGGTGCCCAGCGACGACTGCGAGACCATGGCCGGCGCCGCGGCCGCCCTGAAGGGCGTCGACGGCATCGTGATCCCCGGCGGCTTCGGCGTGCGGGGCATCGAGGGCAAGATCAACACCTCGCGGTACGCCCGGGAGAACCTGATCCCGATCCTGGGCATCTGCCTCGGCCTCCAGTGCATGACCATCGACGCGGCGCGCCACCTGGCCGGGCTGACCGGGGCCAATTCGCTCGAGTTCGACGAGCAGGCCCCGTACCCCGTCATCTCCACCATGGCCGACCAGCAGGACATCGTCGCCGGCAAGGGCGACCTGGGCGGCACGATGCGCCTGGGCGCCTACCCGGCCACGCTGGCCGAGGGCTCGGTCGTGGCCGGGGTGTACGGCTCGACCGACATCTCCGAGCGCCACCGCCACCGCTACGAGGTCAACAACGACTACCGGGCCAAGCTGACCGAGGCCGGGCTGGTCTTCTCGGGCACCTCGCCCGACGGGCGGCTCGTCGAGTTCATCGAGCTCGATCACGACACCCACCCGTACTTCGTGGCCACCCAGGCCCACCCCGAGCTCAAGAGCCGCCCGACCCGGCCCCACCCGCTCTTCGACGGCCTGGTCAAGGCCGCCATCGAGTACGCCGCGGCCGACGAGCTCCCGGTGGACGCGTCGTGACTTTCCAGCACCGGACCGTCTCCAGCACGTCTCGCTACAAGGGCCCGATCTTCGAGGTCTTCAGCGAGGAGGTGACCATGTCCGGCGGCGGCACCGCCCAGCGGGACGTGGTCCGCAACCGCGGCGCGGTCGGCATCGTGGCTCTCGACGAGGTCGACCGGGTCGTGCTGATCCGGCAGTACCGGCACGCGGTCGGCCAGCGCCTGTGGGAGCTGCCCGCCGGCCTGCGCGACGTCGAGGGTGAGGAGCCGCTCACCACGGCCGCCCGCGAGCTGGCCGAGGAGGCCGACGTCGACGCCGCCCGCTGGGACCTGCTGATCGACATGTACAACTCGCCCGGCTTCAGCGACGAGACGATCCGCATCTTCCTCGCCCGCGACCTCACCGAGGTGCCGGACGACAAGCGCTACTCCCGCACCGACGAGGAGGCCGACCTGGAGATCACCCGCGTCGACCTCGACGAGGCGGTGGCGATGGTCTTCCGCGGCGAGATCACCAACGCCGCAGCGGTGGGCGGGCTGCTCGCGGCGGCCCGCGCCCGCGACGAGGGCTGGGCGACTCTGCGGCCCGCCTGACATTCTCGTTCGATCCCGGCCCGGCGGTCCTCCGCCGGGCCGGTTCGGCATATCGGCTCGGAGTGTGCTTGGGCGGGTGGGCTGTTAGCGTTCGATCATGACGGGGCCTTATGCGGACGAGCGGTGGCGTGCCCACTGGGTGCCGGTCGACCGGCGGACGTTCGGGATGGACCGGCGGACGCTGCTGCCGGCGGCGGTGGTGGCGTTGCTGGTCGCGGTGGCGGTGTGGGTCGTGCCGGCGATCAACGACCGGGTGTCGGTGGATGATCCGATCGTGGCCGGGGACGTGGTCCAGGTGGGGCCGGGCGTACGGTTCGTGCCCGCGGTCGGGGCGAATCTGCTGGCCGGAGCGCGGCAGGGCGACGGCGGGCCGGCCGGCTATCCGGGGACGGCGGCCGTGTCGTACGGCGGGGTCACGTTCGAGGTCGTCGCGGACACGTACCGCGGCACGCCGGCGCAGCTGCTGGCCCAGATCAAGAAGACCAACGAGGGGCTACGGGTACCCGATGACGCGGGCTTCCACGTCACCGGCGATCCGGTGACGGTCACCAACGGGAGCGGCGACCTCGGAGTCGCGGCCGACTTCGAGGGTACGAACGGCACCGGGCTCGTGGCCGCGTTCGTGTTCGGCGAGACCGGCGTCGAGGTCGAGGTGGTCGGGCCGCAGCAGGTGTCCGAGAGCGTGCAACGGCAGGTCGTGGCCATGCTGCAGTCGGTCGAGCCGGTGGGGAGCGCGTCGTGACGGTCACCACCAGGGAAGCCGCCATCACGCGTACCGGCTGGGGTAATGCCTTTTCGTTCTGGCAGCCGCGCAACGCCTGCTTCTGGGTGTATGTGCTCACCGTCGCCTATGGACTGTGGGTGCTGTTCGGCACGCTCAATCAAGGGATCCGGCTGTACGCTCCGGCGCTGACGGCCAGCGCGATCATCTTCGCGTTCTACGCCGTGGTGTTCTGGTGGTTCACCGAGCGGATCGACCGCTACTCCAAGCAGCCGCTCGGCCTGGCCGTGGCGGCGTTCGTCTGGGGTGGCTTCGCCGCGCCGTGGGTGATCGCGCTGTCCGGCAACTCCGCCCTGCTCGACCTTTACGGCAAGTTGTTCGGCGAGGACTTCCAGCAGGCGTTCGGGGCCGGGCTGACCGCGCCGTTCTTCGAGGAGCTCGGCAAGGCCTCCGGTGTGCTGCTGCTTTTGTTCATCGCCCCGCGCGTCGTACGCACGGCCTACGACGGCTTCATCCTGGGCGCGTTCGCCGGTCTCGGCTTCGAGATCCTCGAGGACATCCTGTACGGATTGAACGCCGCCGCCGACGAGTTCGGCTCCGACCAGCTCGGCACCAGCCTGCACACCGTCGGCCTGCGGCTGCTGACCGGCTTCTCGTCGCACATCCTGTACTCGGCGATCGCCGGCGCGGGCGTCGTCTACCTCGTCGGCACCCCGGCCCAACGGCGCCGGACCGGTCTCGGCCTCGGATTGGTGCTGACCGCGATGGTGCTGCACGGCCTGTGGGACTCCAACGTCGGCCTCGCCGACGGCGACGGCCGGCTCGTCCTGCTTTTCATCCTGCTGGAGATCCTGCTCGCCTTCACCGCCGTGATCTCGGTCTTCCACCTGACCGTACGGCCGGAACGCGCGGCCATGCGAGC
This sequence comes from Actinoplanes sp. NPDC049598, assembly GCF_040675435.1. Taxonomy (NCBI): domain Bacteria; kingdom Bacillati; phylum Actinomycetota; class Actinomycetes; order Micromonosporales; family Micromonosporaceae; genus Actinoplanes; species Actinoplanes sp. NPDC049598. The sequence continues at coordinate 22,617 of NZ_JBFAOX010000004.1, forward strand.
GGTGATGGCCCCCGAAGCCGACTCCGGCGTCATCACCCCCGAGGAGCTGGACGCCCTCGCCGGCGGCTGGCGCGAACGGCGCCGCTACCGCAAAGCCGCCCACAGCCGCGCGGCCCGGCGAGCGAGGCATCATCGCCTCGAAGCGGCCCACGACCTCGCCGACCAACTGGCGGCCGCCGGCGGCGGGGAAAGCCCGCGGGTCGAGTTCGCCCGGGAAGAGCTGGCTCGACTGCGAACCTCCTGACTCCTCAGTGATGCGGGCGCCGGGACCGCGCCCGCATCACCACCGGGTGGTTCTACTTCTTGGCCTTCGGAGCGGCGCTTTCCTCGGCGCCCGCCCCGGCCTCTTCACCAGCGCCGGCTTCCTCGCCCGCGCCGGCTTCCTCGCCGGCCCCGGCCTCTTCGCCCGCGCCGGCTTCCTCGCCGGCCCCGGCCTCTTCGCCCGCGCCAGCGTCGCCGCCGGCCACTACGGCCTTGGCGTCGGCCAGGGCGAGGCAGGCCTGCAGGAGGCTCTGCTGCGCGGAGGCGACAGCGGCCGCGGCGGCGTCGTTGGCGGCACCCGCGTCCTCACCCGCGCCGGCCTCTTCACCCGCGCCGGCTTCCTCGCCCGCGCCGGCTTCCTCGCCCGCGCCGGCCTGTTTGCCCGCGCCGGCCTGGTCGCCCGCGCCCGCTTCCTCGCCGGCCGCGCCTTCCTCGGTGCCGGCCTTCTCCTTCTTGCCGGCGGCCTTACCAGCGGCGGCCTTCTTCAGAGTCTTGGCCCACTTCTTGGCCATCGCCTTGTTCTGCGCTTTGGCCGCCGCGGAACCGGCAGCGGCCTCCTCCTGGCCGGCCTGGTCGCCGCCGGCGGCGGCCGCGTCGGCGGCGAAGGCGTCGCAGGCTGCTTCGAGGGCCGCGGCCGCGCCGGCCGCCTGCTCGCCCGGGGCCTGCTGCTCGACGGGGGCCAGCTCCTCGCCGTCGCAGACCACCGCGCCCGCGTTGACCTGCACGTCGGCGCACTTCGCGACGTCGAACTGCTGGCCGTCGACCGTGACCACGTCGACCGCTTTGGTGTCGGATCCGGTGCTGGCGTTGGCGAGCTGCACACCCGCCGCGCCGAGCGCCACCACGACTCCGGCCACCACCACCGCGCCTATCGTCTTGCGACGACCACCCTGGTTCCCTTGGCTTCGAAAACGCCGGTAAGCGCGCGACCTCATGATCACTCCTCGTCGTCGGACGTCGATGTCACCTGGTTGCGGGCCAGTACGGGCACCGACGCCCGGACGGTTCAACGCGATATCGCCGAGGCACCTCCGAAAGGGTCTATTTCCGCAGGTCAGCGAGGGGAGAAAAAATCTCGAGCAAAAGCGGCAGGACGAGCCCGGGCCGCATCCCGGCCATGTGGTCGACACCCGGGATCAGGGTTACGCTCCAGCCGAGGGATTCCAGTTCGGATCGGTTCTCGGCCAGCCGCTCGGCGATCGGCACCCGCAGGTCGCCCCATTTCGCGCCGTACTGAATATTGTCCTCCGCGCCGGCGAATGCCATTCGCGGAATGCGCAGACCTTCCAGTGCCGCCCGCTCGTCGAAGGACTCCAGCGATTCGTAGAGGGTCACGTATTGCCCGGTCTGCGCGGGCGGCACCGACACCTCGACCGACTCCCAATCGCCCGGCGTGATGTCCGCCGGCGACGATGATTTGCCGGCATTGTCGACCGCCATGCGATGCGCGGCCCGAGTCACCCCGAGCATTTCTGCATACGGCCCGCCGAGCGGGGGATAACCGCCCATGACCAGCGCGGTCAGCCGGTCGGTCCGGACCGCCAGTTGCAACCCGGCCAGCGCGAGCCACGAGTAGCCGTAATAAGCGAATCGTGGCGCGTCGGCCAGTGCCAGCAGGTCGGCCGCGACCGCCGCCGCGGTCAACGACGACGCGGGATGGCGGGCCCGATGCCCCTCGTAGTCGGCCGCCACCACCCGGAACCCGGCCCCGGCCAGCCCGGTCGCCAGCCGCTGCCCGACATCCGGCTCGGCGCCCCAGGCCCGCATCTGCGAGGCCTGCGGCTCGTCCGTGATCGCGGTGCTGATCGGCAGCAGCACGGTGGGACCGTCACCGATCACGCTGACGTCCAATTCCGTACCGTCGTGCAGCCGTGCCATGACGCCTCCCGAACGAAACCATATACGGTGTAAGGACTACGCGGTTATACACTGTAAGGACTATGGAGGACAACAGCGCCCACGTCCGCCGGCTGTGGCGGCATCGCGGCACGGAACTGCCCACACCCCGCCGCGGCCCGCGCCAGCAGCTGGACCTCGACGAGATTTTGCGCATCGGGATAGCGATCGCCGACACCGAGGGCTTGAGTGCGGTCTCGACCCGCGCGATCGCCGCCCGGCTCGACCGCACCGCGATGGCGCTCTATCCGTACGTCGGGACGAAAGACCACCTCATCGCCCTGATGCAGGACCAGGCGACCGCGATGCCGGAGTGGGCCGAGCCCACCACCGGCCTGGCCGGCGCGCTGCGGGCCTGGGCGTTGAACCTGTTCAACACCTACCGGGCGCACCCCTGGCTCACCGAGCTGCCGTGGTCGCGGGCCACCCAGGGCCCGCACGAGCAGGACTGGCTCGAGCGGCTGCTGCAGATCCTCGACACCTGGCAGGTCGACCCGCTGCAACGCGCCACGGTAGTCACCATGCTCTATGCGACGGTCCGGGCCACCGCCGGCACGGCCGCCGCCTACGAGCGCATGGAGCCGGGCAGCGCGGCCGGCTGGCTCGCCCAGGCCCAGGAGACCGCCCGGCAGATCCCGGACTTCCGCGACCGCTACCCCCTGGCGACCAGCCTCCCGCCACACGCCGCTGATTGGCGCGACGCCCCCGAGAAAGCCCTGCTCAGCAGCGTCGACCTGCTGGCCTCAGCCCTCACCCAGCAGCCGCCCGCCCGCGGGTAGGGAGTGGTGGGTGATGGGGGATCGCCGGACCGGCCCGATCGCGCGCCGGGCAACCCGCCTGATCACGGCCCGGCTGGCCGCGATGGCGGTGATCAGCACCCGCTAAGGGGAGGTGGTGCGCCGAGGGGGGGGTGGGAGGTGCTGCGCCGAGGGGGGTGGGAGGTGCTGCGCCGAGGGGGGTGGGAGGTGCTGCGCCGAGGGGGGTGGGAGGTGCTGCGCCGAGGGGTGGGGCGTGGTGCGCCGGGGGGAGTGGGAGGTGGTGCGCCGAGGGCAGTGGGAGCGGGGTGAGCCGGCCGCGGGCCGCAGCAAGTGGGCTGCCATCGTCGCCGGCCCGGCCGACGCTCCCTTCCCACCCCGGTGAGGGGAGCGGGAGGGGGCGGGCCGAGGCGATGGGAGGTGGGTGGGCGCCGCGGAGCATAAGCGGCGGGACGCGGTCGGGTGTCAGGGCGCAGCGGGCAGGCAGGCGTCCGGGAGGAGGAACCAGCGGAGCTTTTCGAACGCGGCCGGCAGCTGCAGGCGTACGCCATCGGCTGGGGACGGACGGCCCGTCAGCAGCGCGCGGGCCTCCTCGAGGTAGCCCGCCAGGGCGTCCTCGCCGACCGTGACGGGCGGTGGCAGGGGCGTGCCGAGCAGCAGGTCGGCCAGGTGGACGGGGGGATCGGTGTGGCGCACGTGGGTCCAGCGGCCGGTGCGCGGGTCGAAGCGGTAGTCGGGCAGCAGCGCCGCGCCGTGGCGGGCGATCAGGGTGACCGCCTCGATCAGGTAGTCGGCCACCGTGTCGGAGATGAAGTAGTTCAGGTTGAGCCTGGTCCAGCCGGGCTTGATGCCCTCCCAGCCCTCGACGATCTCGCTGCGGAACTCGCGCGAGTGGGCGTCGTCGATGCCGAGCAGGCGGTGGCCGTACGGGCCGGCGCAGGAGCAGCCGCTGCGGGCCTGGATGCCGAACAGGTCGTTGAGCAGCGCCGCCACGTAATTGTGATGCAGATGGAGCGAGCCCGCGCGGACCTGGAACGACACGATCGACAGGCGGTCGGCGTCCAGGTCGCCCAGGATCGAGATGTTCTCCTCGCCGGCCCACCGCGCACGGGCCCGCTGCCACAGCGCCCGCTCCCGCTCCTCGATCACCTCGGGGCCGACGGCGTCCTTGACCGCGAAGACCAGCCCGGCCCGGATCGACTCGACGATGGCCGGGGTGCCGCCCTCCTCGCGGGCCACCGGGTCGGTCAGGTAGCGGTGGCCGCCCGGGTCCACGTACGCCACGGTGCCGCCACCCGGCACCACCGGCACCCGGTTGGTCAGCAGGTGCCGGTCGATCACCAGCACGCCCGGGGTCTGCGGCCCGCCGGCGAACTTGTGCGGCGACAGGAAGACCGCGTCCTTGTCGTGCATCGAGATCGGCACGTACGGCCCGGCCGCGGCGTAGTCCCAGACCGACAGCGCCCCGTGCTCCTTGAGGATCCGCGAGACCGCCGCCGTGTCGGTCAGGATGCCGGTCACGTTCGACGCCGCGGAGAAACTGCCGATTCGCAAAGGCCGCTGGCTGTACGCGGTGAGGGCCGCCCGCAGCGCGTCGAGATCCACATGCCCGGTGTGGTCGGACTCGATCTCGACCACATCGGCGATCGACTCGCGCCAGGGCAGCTCGTTCGAGTGGTGCTCGTAGGGCCCGACGAAGATCACCGGCCGGTCCCGCTGCGGGATGCGCTCGCTCAAGCCGTACGCGTCGTCGAGGCGTTCCGGAATCCGGATGCCGAAGACCCCGGCCAGCTTGGCCACCGCCGACGTCGCCCCCGACCCGCAGAAGATCACCACGTGGTCGGGGCCGCCCCCGACGCTGCGGTGGATCATCTGGCGGGCTTCTTCACGCAGCGCCCCGGTCTGCGCGCCGGTGGCCGACGCCTCGGTGTGCGTGTTCGCGTAGCGGGCCAGCACCCGCTCGCGGATGAAGTCCTCGACGAAGTCGAGCGCCTGCCCCGACGCGGTGTAGTCCGCGTAGGTGATCCGGCGCGGACCGAAGGGGCCCTGTAGCACCTGCCCGGAACCGATCAGCCCGTCCCGGATCCGTTCGAGCATGCCCATGGCCGCCTCCCCATTGAGGTTGAACAGCACAGGTCCGCTCCTGCGCCGTCCCGGACGATATATGAGCGTGCCACGCTTTCCGCCGCACCGGTGCCTGAAGCTGTCGCAGGCCACCCTTCGGCATCTGCGGCCGCGTCGACGTGCTGAGCGACGGCGCCAGGCGACATCGGCCGGTGATCGGGGAGGAATCGGATACGGAGTTCGGCGATTCTCGCGGTCGTGGTCGGGGTGTCCGCGACGTTCTTCGTCGCGCTCATCGCCCGGCCGGTGGAGCGGGCGTGGGACCAGGCCCTCGGTGATCCGGCGCCGGCCGCGACCACGGCCACCACCTCCCCGCCCTCGGCGACATTGGCCCCGCCCGGCGTCGAGTCACCCAGCGTCGAGCCGCCCACCAGCGAGCCGGCCGCCGAGCCGAACAGCGAATCCCCGAGCCTTGAGCCGGAGGAGACCACCGATCCGCCCGGGCCGGCAATCGCCGAGGCGCCCACCACGGCGTACCTATCGGATCTGCGGGCCCTGAAGAACAGTTATGGCAACGGGCCGTATTCGATCGCCGGGAAGACGTACGACCAGAGTGTCCGCAAATACTGCGGCACCCCGAGCTCGTCGTCGTCGCAGGTGTGGCCGGTGGCCGGATATGCCAAATTCAGCGCCACGGTCGGCATTGCCGACGATGAGCAGGACGGCCTCGACCGGATCGCCCACGTCTCGTTCAAGGATCAGAGCGGAAACGAACTCACTAATCCCTTCGACGTCCGGCTGGGTCAGAGTCACCGAGTCGAGTTCGACCTCAAGGGCACCGTGCAGTTGCAGATCCTCTGCGTCGGCAAGGACACCAAGACCGGCAACCCGCGTGGCCTGTTCGGGGTCGTCATGGGAGACGCCCGCATCGATCAGTGAGCCGGCGGCGGAAATGTGAGTTCGGCCGCTCGTGGTGATCTCGATCGCCCGGTGCTGTGTACGTTCGTACGCATGGATCGCGCCACCGCCCGCCGCCGCCTCGCGCTGTTCGCGCTGTTCTTCCTGCCCGGGCTGGGGATCTCGTCCTGGGTGACCCGGACGCCGGACATCCGCGACCTGCTCGGGGCCACGACGGGCGAGATGGGCCTGGTGCTGTTCGGGCTCTCGGCGGGCTCAATGGCCGGCATCCTCGGCTCGGGTGCGCTCGTACGGCGCTTCGGCACCCGGCCCATCGTCACTATCGGCGTCCTGGCCACGACGCTCAGCACCCCGATCATCGGGCTCGGGGCCGCGACCGCGCAGAGCGCCGTCGTCGCGGCCGGGCTGGGGCTGTTCGGGCTGGGCATGGGCGGCGGCGAGGTGGCCATGAACATCGAGGGCGCCGACGTCGAACGGGTCATCGGCCGGCCGGTCCTGCCCACGATGCACGGCTTCTTCAGCTTCGGCACGGTGGTCGGCGCGATCGCCGGCATGATCCTGACCGCGGTGGCGTTCCCGGCCTCCTGGCATCTCCTGGCGATCGGGGCGCTCAGCGTTCCGGTGGCGCTCACGGCCGTACGGCACCTGCCCTCAGGTCTTGGTCTTGCCTCCCCGGCCGAACCCGGCACGGCGCCCGCGCGAGGAGTGTGGCGTGACCCCGTCCTGCTCCTCATCGGGGTGATCGTGCTGGCCATGGCGCTGGCCGAGGGCGCCGCGAACGACTGGCTGCCGCTGCTCATGGTCGACGGCCACGGCTTCGACCCGGCGCTGGGCTCGGCCGTCTACGTGGTCTTCTCGGCCGCCATGACCATCGGGCGTTTCACCGGCGACCGCTTCCTCGACCGCTTCGGCCGAGCCCCGGTGCTGGCCGCGAGCGCGCTCATCGGCGGGGCCGGCATCGCCCTCGTCGTCCTGATCGACAACCAGATCGTGGCCGGCGCCGCCGTCCTGCTGTGGGGCCTGGGCGCCGCCCTCGGCTTCCCGGTCGCCCTCTCCGCCGCCGGCGACTCCGGCGCCAACGCCGCCGCCCGCGTCTCCCTGGTCGCCACCGTCGGCTACGTCGCCTTCCTGGTCGGCCCGCCCGCCCTGGGCTTCCTGGGCGACCACTACGGCCTGCGCAACGCCATGATCCCCGTGCTCGTCCTGCTCGCCCTGGCCGCCGTGATGGCCACGATCCTCAACCGCACAAAACCGCAGGTCACCGCCGCCGACTACGCGAAGAGCCGCGTCATGTAGCCACAGGCGGGCGATATGTCATTCACCATTCTGGTCCGAGGTCCGACGACAGCCAGCGTTCGGGACGCATGTGGATGATGACTTGGGCGCCTATGTGCGTCCGCTCGAAGTCCAAGTACTCTTCCACCCTCGCGGCCGGGATGTAGCGCCGTGCCAGTTCCCGCGACCGTTCAGGTGAACCCGGCTCGATGCGCACCACTGGTCCTCGCACCGATACGTACCTGGTCGTCGGAGCACTGCGTTGCACCATCAAGCCGAAGTGGCCCACCCTGCGGATCGCCTGCGTCTTACGCGCCTCCGGCCCCGTGGCAATCCATAACTCGCCACCTGGCTCGTACTGGTACCAGATCGGGACAGTCAGCGGCGCCTGATCAGGCTGCTCGACCACCGACAGGGCGCCGATGTGCGGCTCGGCCAGAAACGCCTCGCGTTCCTCTCTCGACAATGTCATGGCCCGGACGCTACGCCCGGGGTCTGACAGAAACCCCGATCAGCGCCGCTTGATGAGCGACGCCGGCACGGGCGCAGGGGCTCAGTGGCCGGCGTCAGGCACTGACATTGATCACGCAGAACAGGTTGCCGTCCGGGTCAGCCAGAACAATGAAGTCCGCGCCCTCGGGATAGTCCCACTCGACTCGGGTGGCGCCGAGCGCCAGCAGTCGCTCGACCTCGGCGAGCTGCTCCTGCTCATCGGCCGCCCAAAGGTCGAGGTGTGTGCGGTCATTCTCATCCAGGTGCAGTCTTGGCGCGCCGGCCTCGGACGGCACCAGGAAGTCCGGGTTCGCGGCAGGCTGGTAGCCCAGTGCCTGGCCCCAGAACGCGGCCCCCCGGCGGGTGTCGGACACGTTCAAGACGATCGCTCCGATGCGGACCATGCCGTGAAGTCTACGACGAACCCAGCACGCGCTGCTCGCTCCGCTTTCCGGCCGCCCGTCGTCGACCTGGAGACCTGGCGGGCGGCGCGGTGGACCCGGCCCGGCGTCACCCCCGAGCTGACCCTCGGCCGCCAGGGTGGGCATTGATCACAGGCCGTGGAGGACGCGGGCGAGCGCGGACCGGCCGGCCGGGCCCCAGTGAGGTTTGCCGCCGGGCAAACCGCGGTCGCCGTTCTGGCCCATCAGGATCAGGAACAGGCATTTCAGGGCGGCCAGGCCGCGTGCCCGGCGGATCGTGGCGTCGTCGGCCTGGGCGTAGCTGTCGAAGAAGCGGGCGGCGCCGCCGTCCGGCAGCAGCAGCCAGGCCGCGCCGAGGTCCCACGCCGGGTCGCCGGCGAAGAGGGCGCCGAAGTCCACGACGCCGGCCAGGGTGCCGTCGGCGACGACGACGTTGGCGGGGTGCAGGTCGCCGTGCACCCAGACGGGTGGTCCCGGCCATTCGGGGGTGGCCGCCGCCTCGTCCCACACGGCGCGGATCTCGCGCTCGGTGCCGTCGAGGTCCACGGAACCCAGGAAGTGCTCGAACCCGCCCCCGGCGTCCTTGGGGTGGGTGCCGAAGTCCGAGGGCCCCGGCGCGTCGGCGGGAGCTTCGACATGCAGGGCTCGAAGGAACGCGGCCAGCGTGTCGGCCGCGTGGTCGGCGCGGATGATCGCGCCGTGGTCCAGGGGAGTGCCCTCGACCCAGGTCATGACCGTCCACAGCTTCGGGAAGCGCTCGGACGGCAGGCCGCTGCGCACCGGCGTCGGGATCGGAAGCGGCAGACGGGAGGCCAGCAGGGGCAGCCAGCGGCGCTCCTTCAGCTGTGGCTCGGGGCTGTCGTCCATCCGCTGCACCCGGACGGCCAGGTCGTCCCCGAGGCGCCACATCTGGTTCCCCCAGCCGCCCGCCACCTCGCGGAGGGGCAGGTCGGCCAGGTCGGGCTGTTGCTCGCGCAGCAGCCCGCGGACCAGGTCCTCGCCGACCTCAAGCATCGGCGCGTACGCGGTAATGGTGCATCGTGACGCCCTGCTTGAAGGTCTGGTGCTCGAGCAGGTCGAGCTGGAGCGGCGTGTCCAGGTCGTCGAAGAGCGGGCGGCCGGTGCCGAGGATCGCCGGGTGGGTGAAGAGCAGCAGTTCGTCGAGGAGACCGGCCCGCAGCAGCTGGGTGGCGATCGTCGCGCCGCCGACGCCGATGGTGCCGTCGGTCTCGGCTCGCAACGCGGCCAGCTGCTCGATCGCGTTGTCGCCGCCGAAGACGCGGGTGTTGTGGTCGGCGCTGTCGCGGGTGCGGGAGACCAGCACCTTGGGGGCGGAGGTCCAGATCTCGCCGTACTCCCGCATGACCTCCGGCTCCGACTCGTCGTCGCGGGCCTGCGGCCAGTAGCTCTCCATCGTCTCGTAGATGACCCGGCCCTGGACCATGACCGCGAGCGCGCGGGCCCGGGCGTTGAACTCGCGGTGCAGCTCCTCGTCGATGCGCATCCAGTTGCCGCCGCCGTTCTCGCCGGTGGCCTGTTCGATCCGCAGGTCGAGCGACACGTTCATCCAGTACTGGAAGCGGCCCATGGTCTCGTCCCCTCAAAGCGGTTGCAAGTTGCAATCACTTTAGGGGAGCCGGGGCCGGTGTCAAGGAACGGACGTAGCAGTCCGTCGCGAATTCCTGGACCATCCGCGTGATCGGGCCGCCCGCGCGGGCCAGCAGCGACGCGGGGCGGCTGAAGGCGCGGATCCGGAAGTAGACGTCGCCCGTCTCGGTCAGCTCGACGACGAAGGCCTCTTCACCGCGTTCGGGGTGGCCGGGCCGCGTTCCGTAGGCGAAGCCCCGGCGGTTCTCCTCGTCGATCCGGTAGACGACGCGGCACGGGATGGTCAGGCGCAGCGGCCACCGGCCGAGGGTGAGGGTGACGTCGTCGCCGGCGCTGGTGACCGTGAAGCCGGCCCGGCGATGCATCCGCCAGCCGAGCAAGTCGGCGGACGCGGCCTCGAACAGGGGACGGCCGTGGCCGATGCGGACGTCGCGGCGCACGTGTCCGTAGCCGCTCGGCAGGGGTTCGTGGCGGGTGGCGCCGACCTCCCCGTATGTCAGGTCCACGCGATCACCGTAGTCGCCGGCGCGGGCGGGGGCCCGCGCCGGCGTACGGCTCAGGCCTTGGTGATCTTGATGTTGTCGATCGCGGCCTCGACCAGGGACGCGGTGGCGGCGTCGGCGGCCTCGACCAGGAGATTGACGGTCTGGCCGGCGTAGGGGCTGAGGCTGACCGACGCCGTCTGCCACGCGGGGGCGCGGTCGGTGGCGGCCCCGGCCTGGGTGAACAGGGTGGTCGTGGTGGCGCCGGCGACGAGGCGGACGCGGAAGTAGTCGGCGCTGCTCGAGTTGGTCAGGTGGGAGAGGTACCACGAGAAGTTGAGCGTCAGCGTGCCCGACGGCAGGGTGATCGCGGGGGAGCGGAGGCTGGTCACGCCGCCGTCGACGTCGTTGGCACCGGCGCTGGAACCGGCCGTGGCCCCGGTGACCAGGTCGTACGTGCCGCTCGCGGCCGTGCCGAGCTGAGACGTCGTGGCTGCCGGGTCGCCGCGCTCGAACAGGCCGGACGTCGCGGTGTCGGCCGTACCACGGGTCCACGTCGAAGCGGTCTCGAAGTCGTCGGACCAGACGGTGGTGCCACCGCCGCCACCGGAGCCGGCGGCCAGGGTCCAGACCGCGTACGCGATGGCGTCGCTGTTGCGGTCGAGCGCGGTGTCGTTGATGTTCGAGGTCGTGTCGCACGACGCGTGGTAGCAGGGGTCGAACGTGGTCGCCGTGCCGCCCCAGAGCTGCACCTGGGCCGCCGTCTTACGCCCCTCGGCGCCGGTGAAGATGCCGCCGGCGGGGATGCCGGCCGCGATGAACGGGCCGTAATCGCTGCGGCCGTCGAAGTCGGTGCCGCGGGTGGGCACGCCGATCGAGGTGAAGTACGCGGCCAGGGTCTGCTCGATCTGGGCCGAGCCGGCCGGGCCGGGGCCGGAGCCGGTGCCGTCCGAGTTGTCGCCGTCGTACAGGAAGTAGCCGGGGTTGGGGGAGCCGACCATGTCGAAGTTCAGGTAACCCGTGATCGCCGCCTTCTGCGCCGTGGACAGCGAGTTGACGTACGCCGTGGAGCCGCGCAGACCCAGCTCCTCCGCGCCCCACCAGCCGAACCGCAGGTGGCGCGACGGCTGGAAGCCGGCGCGGGCGACGGCCAGCGCGACCTCGAGGTTGGCCGCCGAGCCCGAGCCGTTGTCGTTGATGCCCGGGCCGGCGGTGACGCTGTCCAGGTGGGCGCCGATCATCAGCGTGTCCGAGGTGTTGCCGCCGGGCCAGTCGGCGATCAGGTTGTAGCCGGTGGCGCCGTTGTACGTGAACGACTGCTGCGTGGTGGTGAAGCCGGCCGCGTCGAGCAGGTTCTTCACGTACGTGACGGAGGCCAGGTAGCCGGGGCGGCCGTGGGCCCGGTTGCCGCCGTTGGCGGTGGCGATGGACTGCAGCTGCTGCAGGTGGGCCTTGACGTTGGCCACCGGGATGTCCGGGGCCGCGGCCACGGCCTGGGCGGGGGCTGCGGCGCCGAGGGTGAGGCCCAGCGCGGCGACGATCAGGGGGATTCGCATCTCGCGAGCATCGCAGTTCCTCGATGCCTGCCATTCATATCAGTCACTTCATAATGCCGCGCAGAGCCGCCCATTGCAGCAGCATGATGGTCTTGGCGTCGGCGATCCGGCCGGTCTCGATCTGGCGCAGGGCCTCGTCGAAGTCGAGCTCGACGACCTCGATGTCCTCGCCCTCGTCGGCCACGCCGCCACCCGGGCCGGTGCGGTCGGCCGCGGTGTAGGGCGCCGCGTAGAAGTGCAGCCGCTCGGTCACCGATCCGGGGCTCATCCACACCGCGAAGACGGGCTCCAGCTCGCCGACGGTGACACCCAGCTCCTCGCCGGCCTCGCGGCGGATCGCGCTGGCCGGGTCGTCGTCGTCGAGCAGGCCGGCCGCCGTCTCGATCAGCATGCCGTCGGGGTGGCCGTTGACGTAGGCCGGGTAACGGAACTGCTTGCTCAGCAGGACGGTTTTCTGGTCGGCGTTGTAGAGCAGGATCGTCGCGCCGTCGCCCCGGTCGTACGTCTCGCGTTGCTCCGTGGTCCAGCGCCCGTCCCGGTGCCGATAGTCGAATGTCGTCCGCCGGAGCACGTGCCACGCGGTGGCCACCAGCTCCACGTCGCGGATCACCACATCGGGGTTGCCGCGCAGGTCACGGCCGATCTGGTCGAGGCCGGTGCGGCCGCGGGCGTCGGGCTCGTCGATTCCTATGGTCATGCCGGGTACCGTACAGTGCGTAAGAGTCGACAACAATAAGGAGAAACACGCAGTGCCTGATAAACCGACGCTGCTGCCTGCCGAGCGCAAGGACTTCCTGCTGAGCCGGCTGCGCGCCGACGGCAAGGTGGTGGCCAAGGACATGGCCGCCGAGCTCGGCATCGCCGAGGACAACATCCGGCGAGACCTGCGGGAGCTGGCGGCGGCTGGTTTGTGCCATCGGGTGTACGGGGGTGCGCTGCCCGCGGCGCCGGCGGCGGCCGACTATGCGACCCGGACGTCGGTGGCGACCGACAGCAAGTCGCGCGTGGCGGCGGCGGCCGCGGGGTTGGTCCGGCCGGGGTCCACTGTGCTGCTCGACGGCGGGACGACGGCGCTGGCGCTGGCCGGGTTGCTGGCCGAGGTCACCGTGATCACTCACAGCGTGACGGTGGCGGCGGCGCTGGTCGAGAACCCGACGGTGGACGTGTTCGTGCTGGGTGGGCGGCTCTTCAAACACTCGGCGGTGACGTCGGGGGCGGCCGCGGCCGAGGCGGCTGGGTCGATCAGCGCCGACTTCTTCTTCATGGGCGTGACCGGCGTACATCACCGGGCCGGGCTCACTACCGGTGATCCGGACGAGGCGGCCATGAAGCGTTTGCTGGCTTCGCGGGCGGCTGAAACCTATGTTCTGGCGAGCGCGGAGAAGATCGGCGCCGCTTCGCCCTTTAGCGTTTTGCCGTTTTCGTCGGTTTCAGGCGTCATAACTTCCCTTTTGGCTGACGAAACGGACAAATTGCGGGAGACCGGCGTGACGATCATCCCGGCCGGATAGGCAGACCCGCCGCCACCCGCCACGGCTGCGGCTCGAACGGCCCCGCCCCGAGCACGGCCACCAGCATCTTCACCCCGGCCGCGAACGCGTCGGCCAGCTCGAAATCGTCCTCGACATCCCGGTCGAGCTCCCGCACCGGATGCATGTTGTGGTTCTCCGCGCACCAGCACGCCACCTCGACCGACGCCTCGACACTCAGCCGCGGCCCGGCCCGCCACAGAATCCGCAGTGACAGCTCCAGCCAGTCGTCCCGCGTGTCGTACATCGTGATCGTGACCCCGGCCAGGATCTTGCCGTCCGCGCGGACCTCGACATGCTCGGGATACCAGTGCCAGGCCACCCGGTCGGCCGAATGATGCCGCTCCAGCTTGCTCGCGAGCTCCCGCAGCCGCCCCTCCGCCCCCGCGAACCCCGGCGGCAGCACCTCATGCAGCGCAACGTACGCAATGGACGAAACCGGCCCGGCCATGCCCGCTCCCTCCTTCCCGTGATTCGCACCTTACTGCGGCAACCACTGATAACCCATGATTGGTACGGGTTCGCAACAAGCGCCCGCTTCGTCAAGCCCGGCTGGCTGCCGTCCCCGGCCCCTCTGCCGCGGCTACCGGGCTGTCCTGCAACGACTCAGCGCTGCGCGCTGCCGATCGGGCTATGGTCGTGGATGCTCACCCTGCTGCTCGACGTCGACGGCGTGCTGCAGTTCCCGCGCCCCGAGTTCGTCCGCGACATCGAGCGGGATCACCCCTGGAAGAGCGGCTACCTGGCCTTCCAGCACGAACTTCTGCAGGACCCGGCCGAGGCCCGCAGCCTGACCGGCGACGGCGGCCTGCTCCCCATCGTCGAGCGCCTCACGAGCTCGGCCACCGCAAACCCCATCGCGAGTTCTTCGACGCCGCCCTGGCTCGAGTCGGCCGCCCCGCGCACGAGTGCCTCTTCATCGACGACAAGCAGCAGTATGTGGACGGCGCCGAGAACGCGGGCATCGCCGCCATCCGCTATCGGGACAACCCGCAGCTCATCGCCGAACTGACATCGCGCGGCCTGACCAGAGGTTGACTTGCCGCGGGCTGAATTGGGAGGTCGATCGCGGTTTCGTCATCGATGATGGCCCGGTGATCGAAGCGCGCCGGACGAACCTGGATGAGGCTGTCCTGCTGGACGTGGACAGCCCGGGCCGGCCGGAGCTGCGCATGGAAGTGGCGGGCCGAGGGCTGCTCCTGCTCCGCCAGGCCGGCGCCGCGATCCTGCTGGCCGAAGTGGATCCCCGCTACGCCGGAGTCGACTACGTGCTGACCGGACAATTCCGCTCGCCGATCCCACCGATCCGCGCCGGAAGCCCGAAGCCGCCCATGGCCTGGGCGCACTACTTCGCCTCCGCCCTGACCGAGACCAGCACCGGGCCATTGCACGCCGGGCGCTGGGCCATCAGCACCACGGCGACCGACATACGCGCCGACCAGGTGCTTCCCCAGCCTCGCGGCGGGATCAGCTGGTTCGGCCCGGCCGGAGGCTGGGAGATCCTGCCCCTGCGCCCCCTGCCGAGCCCGACCGCCGCCCGGGTCAAGGCCTACCGCAAGCGGACCCGCGAGGGTGCCCTGCCGCCCCTCCTGCTCTGGTGGATCAGCGGCCTGGACTGCCACGTCCTCCTCGACGGCCACGACCGCCTGGCCGCCGCCCTGGCCGAACAGCAGTCACCCCCGCTGCTCGCCCTCTCCTCGATCAGCCGCCCCCGAGCCACCCGCAACACCCAAATCTGGCTCGACGCCCACGAGCGCACCACCCACCACATCGAACGCCAGGCCGCCGCCGGCTCCCCCGGCGCCACGGACGCCCTGCTGACCCTGAACCAGCAGTTGGCCCGCGACCTGCAAGCCCTCGAAACCGCCCGCGGCACCACCCGCGCCTGGCCCCTCCCCGGCGGCACCGCCGCCTGGCGACACGCCCACGCACTCGCTGCCGAAGGAGCCGGGCGCCGGTGACCCGGCTCGTGGATCCGGCCGGCGCGGAAGCAGCCTCAAGCTCCTGACGGGTCGGGCGGCCAGGACCGAGTTCGCTCAGTGCGCCCGAGAACGACGTATGCCACAGCTGCGGACCGGCGCTGGCGGATGGCGGGCCGGTGGCCACCGAGCTGCGCTGGAGGCGAAGAACGTCGATCCGGTCGTCGTCCCGGGGAATCTTGAGGCGATGCTGACCGGGGTGCCCTATGACCAGGTTGTTGAGCTGCCGCGGCAGGGGGCGCCGGTCAGTGCCGTGTCGGGGGAGAGCACGCAGCTCATCGTCGCGGTGACCGATTCGTTGCGGGATGCGCTGGCGGGGGCTGGCTCGGCGGATCTGGAGCGGGCCGGGGGCGCGGCTTGCGGTGACCGAGGAGGTGGCCGGGGCGGAGCCGGAGGGAGTCATTGATTTCGTGCGGCGGCTGGCGGAGTTGGCCGGGCGGGCTGAGGGGTGGCATTTGTACTGCTACTGGGCGCTCTAGTTGCAGGACAACCCGGCAGCCGCGGCAGGGGGGCCGGGACGGCACCCAGCGTGGCTGGTGGGAGCGGGTGCTGATCGTGATTGCGTACAGCTGGGGTGATTCTTTTCGCGGTCCGGTGGGCGGGTGCGTGAAACTGTCGGACCCCCTGCCTATGCTCGCCAGCGCGAACGATTGACCGGGCCGGAGGGGGTGCGCCGTGGATGACGAAGCCGACTTGTGGCAGCTGGCGGGGCTGCCCGGGGGTCTTCTGCAGGCGAGCTATCTGACCAGCCGGCATGCCGCTCAGTACAGGCTGATCGTTCAGGTTCTGCTGGAGGAGCAGCAGCACACCCTGACCGGGGTGGCCGCGGCTGATCTGCCGGGGCTGCTGCGGGAGCAGATCGCCGACCTCACGATTCCCGAGGAGACGCTGAAGCAGCGGATGGCGGCGCTGGAGAAATGGGGCGTCGTGATCGTGTTCCAGGACCGGACGGATCGGGATGCCGACTTCGTCCTGAACTGGGATCGGTACCAGTTGACCGAGGTCGCGGCCGAGCTGCATCGGGCCGTCATGTCGCTGGGGCAGGATCTGGCGTCGGCGGCCGCGGCGACGCTGGCGCCGAGCGTGCTGACGGCCAACCTGGGTGTGCTGCGGGATACGGCGTCGGTTGATCCGGCGACGGCGGCCTCGGCATGGTCGGTCATTCAGACGACGCATCAGGCGATGGCGCGGGCGGCCGCGAGCTGGCAGGCCCGCCTGGCGGGGGCGCTGGCCGGGACGCCCGATCAGGCCAAGGTCAACACCGTGCAGGAGACGCTGCGGCGCTATGTCGACATGTGGGGCGGGGGTGTCGACACGCATTCGGAGCGGATCACCGCGCTGATCGGGGAGCTGGGCGAGGTCGACGCGGTCACGTGGCGGCGGATCGCGGTGCACCATCTCGGGGCGAACGCCGACAACGCGGCGATCGACGAGCTGACCCTCTCTTATGCGCAGACTCTGGCGACGTTGCGATCATGGTTCGACGGGCCGGATTGTCAGGCGCGCAAGTTGCGGCGGCAGATGCGGGACACGATCGGGCCGCTGCTGCGGGGGCAGCGGACCCTGGCCGCCGTCGGCGGGCACGTGTCGCGGCGGGCCGAGCTGCTGGCGCTGGCCACGCGGATCGACGCGGCGGCCGACGACGAGAGCGCCTGGGACGTGTGGTGCGCGTCGACGGGACTGTTCTCGGCGCGCCATCTGCCGGGTGAGGCGCCGATGGCGGTGGGGCAACCGTCCTTCTGGGACGCCGAGCCCGTGCCGGTCGCGGCCCGCCTGCGCAAGCAGGGTCCGAAGGCGACCGGGGGCGGGCCGGCGCGGATCACCGACCGGTCGGCCAGCCGGCTCGCGGCGCGGGTGCACACCGAGCATCTGCGCGACGCGGCGGCCCGTACGGAGGCTTCGGTGCTGGCCCGGTCGGGGTTACGCCTGTCCGAGTGGCACGACCTGACCTCGCCCGAGCTGCAGATGCTCATGATCCTGCTCGGCGTGGTGGCCTCGGCCCGGGCCGACGGCGACGGGGTGCGCTCGGCGACGTCCGGCGATGCCCGCTGGCGGCTGCGGGCCGAGCCGCCGCCGGGCGCGCCGGCCGCGGTCGTGCACACGCCGGACGGGCGGCTCGTGCATCCCGACATCCGCCTGCACATCGAGCCCGCGGGGGTCTCCCGATGAAGACGACGGCGTCGGCTCGGGAGGCGCAGCAGGCGTTCACCGGGTTGCTGGCCAAGCCGCTGGTCACGGCGGCGGCCGACCCGCGGCTCTACCGGCTCGTGCTGCGCCATCAGCAGGCCGTCACCGACGCGGCCCGGCGGCTCGGCTACCGGGTGCAGCGGGTCGGCCAGGCCGTACGGCTGATCCGGGTGCCGCTCGGGGGCTCGGTGACCCGGCCGCCGCGGCCGGCGGAGGCGCCCGAGCGGCGCATGCTCGCGCTGGTCTGCTGCCTGGCCGCGTGCTGCGAGGACGTGGCCGGGCGGGTCACCCTGCAGCGGCTGTCCGACATGGTCCGCGAGCTGCCGGCCGCCCGCTACGACCCGGACGATCAGACCCAGCGGCGGCTTCTGCGCGACTCCGCCGCCTTCTTGACCAGCTGGGGCGTGCTGCGGCAGCGCTCCAGCGACGAGCGGCTGCTCGACGAGTGGACCGAGTCCGGCACCGGGCCGGGCGCCGGCTTCGAGGTCGACCGGGACGCTCTGCTGCTGATGACCAGCCCGGACGTGATGGACCTGGCCCTCAACCCGGGGGTGGTCACCGCCTCGGAGACGGTCGCGCAGCTGCGGGCGCTGCTGGAGACCCCGTTCGTGCCGTACGGGGATCTGGCGCCGGCCGAGGCGGAGGCGTTGCGCGCCCATCGCGGTCAGCGGGCGGCCGACGTGGCCCAGATGACCGGCGGCACGATCGAGGCGCGCAGCGAGGGCCTGCTCGTGGTGCTGGCCGACGACGAGGTCCGCCCGCCCACGGTCGCCGAGTGGCCCCGGGCCCGCGCCGTCGACTGGGTGGCGCTGCTCATGGCCGACCAGGCCGGCCGCGACGGCACCCGGCACGCCGACGGCACCGTGCACCTGAGCACCGACCAGGTCGACGCCGTGGTCGACGACCTGATCAGCTGGCGCGGCGACTACATGACCGTCCCGCAGAAGACCGTGCCCGGCACCGTGCGGCGCGACGCCGAACGCATGCTGACCGAGCTCGGCCTGCTCCGCGTGGGCTGGGACGGCTCGTGGACCCTGCTGCCCGTCGCGGGCCGGTACCGCGACCCCGACGTGACGATCACCGACAACACGGAGCCCGCCCGATGACCCTGTCTCCCGAAGCCACCGACGCGCAGCTGACCGCCTGGCGGGATTCCGCCGCCCACGGTGGCCTGCCCTCGCCGGTGCGCTCGCGCTGGCAGGTGTTGCGGGCCGGCTGCGTCGGGTTGTGGGAGTTCGACGCGGCCGAGTACTGGTTCGCCGACGGGCGGGCGCAGTTCGTCGGGGCCAACCAGTCCGGCAAGTCGACGCTGATGGCCCTGACCACGCTGATCATGCTGTCGGGCAGCCTCGACCGGCAGTACATCGACACGTTCGGCCAGTCCGACAAGTCGTTCCGCTACTACGTCGAGCCGACCGACGACGCCCGCGACCGCCGGGAGGCCACCGGCTCCACTCACCGCGGTTGGGCCTGGGTCGAGTACGGCCGGCTCGGCGAGGACGGCCCCGAGTTCTTCACCACGATGCTCTACGCCCAGGCCAAGCGTGGCGTCAGCCAGCTCGACCCGGTGTGGATCATCTGCCGCGGCGCGGTCCGGGTCCGCGACGGTCTCACCCTGGCCGTGGGCTCCTCGGCGGTCGAGCCCAAGGAGCTGGCGGGCGTGGCCGGCCTCGAGGTGATGCGGAGCGGCAAGCGGTACGCGGCCCGGATCGCCAACGACCTGTTCGGCTTCTCCGACGACGACCGGTTCGCCACCGTGCTCGAGATGCTGAAGGTGCTGCGCACGCCGCACCTGGGCCAGAAGCTCAACCCGGACTGGTTCACCGAGCAGATCCGGATGAGCCTGCCCGCGGTGGCCGAGTCCGAGGTGGACAAGCTGGCCGACGGCTGGCAACAACTGGAGCAGCTCGGCCGCGACCGCGACCACGCGCTGGCGGCCCGGGACGCGGTCGGGGTCTACCTAGCGCGGGCCTGGCGGCCGTGGGCCGACGCGCTGCTGCGGGCCCGGGCGGACGATCTGCTGGCCGCGGACGCTGGAGTGACCGCGGCGGCGTCGGCGGCCGAGACCGCGGAGGGTGCTCTCGCCCAGGCTCGCGCGGCGTTGACCGCGGAGACCGAGCGCAGCGACGAGCTGGAAGCGGACGTTCAGCGGTCGCGCGCGGCTCTCACTCAGCTGTTGCGCTCGGCCGCTTATCGGGACGCGACCGGCCGCGCGCAGAACGCGGAACGGATGCGCCGCGACGCCGCGGCGGCCACGGTCGCCGAGGAGACGGCGCGGAAGAACCTGGCCGGTACGGTCGTCGCGCTCGAAGCCGCGGGGGCCGCGCACTCGGAGGCGACCGGGCGGTTCGACAGCGCGCGAACGGCGGCGTCGGCGGCGCTCTCGCACGCGGGCGCGGCGCTTTCGGCGGCGGGACTGGCCGCGCAGTGGGCCGGCGAGGGCGACGTCGACCGGATCGACGCCGCCGTGGCCGCCCGCCGGGCCCAGGTGACGGCGCTGCGCAAGCTGACCCGGGCCGCGGCGACGGCGGTGGGGCGCTGGCAGGCCGAGTCGGCCACGGCGGTCCGCCTACGCGACGAGGAACGCTCCCGCGCGGCGGCGGCGGAAACGGCGGCGTCGGCCCTGACCGACGCCGTGCAGCAGCTTTCGGACGATCTGGAGCGATGGGCGGTCGCCCTCCCGACGGCGGTGCCGCCGGTCGCGCTGCGCGACGACTGGGTGCGGGAGGTGGTTTCGCAGACCCATGCCGTACGCCCGCGAGAGGTGCTGGGCGGGCTCCTCACACGGGAGTGGCTCGACCCTTCCGTAGGACCGCTCACGGAGGAGATCGCCACGGCGCGGGCCGAAGCTCGCGCGGCGACGCAGCGGGCCGAGCAGGCCGAGCGCGAGGCGGCGACGTTGGGCGAGGCGGGCGATCCGCGGCCGGCCGCTCCCGTGGGGTGGAGCCGTCGCGAACGGCCGCCTTTTCCCGGTGCGGCCGGGGCACCGCTGTGGCGATTGGTCGATCCGGCCGGTGAGGTGCCGGCCGAGGTGCTCGATCACGTCGAGGCGGCCCTGGCGGCGGCCGGGCTGCTCGACGCTTGGGTGACGGAGGACGGCGCGTGGTCGGGCGACCGCGACGGAGCGGATTCGGTCGCTTCGGGGCCGCTGAGCGCTCTTGATGACGGTTCGTTGACCGCTGTCCTGCAGCCGGCGGAGGACGCGGGGCCGCTGGGAGCCACGGTTCTGCGGATTCTCCGACGTATCGGGTATGTCCGGACAGGGGAGCCGATCGGCGGTGACTTTGTCATCGCAGGGGATGGGCGGTGGCGTACGCCGATCGCTGAAGGACAGGCGGGGCGGGCCACCGACGGCGCGGAGCTGATCGGTGCGGCGGCCCGGGCCGCGGCGCGGCGGCGGCAGATCGCGGCGTTGCGGGAGCAGGCGGCGGCCGATCGGGAGGCGGCCGAGGAGCTGACGCGGCAGGCGGGCGAGCTGACCGAGCGGATAGCGGTGCTGCGCGCGGCGGTGACCGCGGCGCCGAGTGATGCCGACGTGGTGGCCGCGGCGATCAGCCTGGCGGTCGCCACCAAGGAACGCGATCGGGCCGAGACGGCGCATGCCCTGGCCGCCGACAAGGGGGCGGCCGCCAAGGAGGAGGCCGACGCCGCCACCATGGCGGTGACTGGCTACGCCGACGAGCATGGGCTGCCCACCTCGGACGAGCAGCTCGACGCGGTCGGGACGGCGCTGGATTCGGCGGCGCTGGCGGCCGGTTCCCTGCGGCTGGCGCTCAAGGATCAGGACGTCGCCGAACGGGCCGTCGCCACCGCCGCGACGGGCGTCGAGGCGGCCGAGGCAGCGCAGGGCGCGGCCACCCGGGCGGTCGGCGAGGCCGCGGTGACCGCGGCCCGGCTCGACGCCGAAGCGGGCGAGGCCGAGGCCTCGGTCAGCCTGGACGACCGGGAGCAGTTCGCCCGCTCGGCCGAGCTGGAGGAGCAGATCCGCGAGCGCGACCGGGCCATCGCGGCCAGCCGCCAGCGCGGGCTGACGCTCGCCGCCGCGGCCAGCACGGCCGAGGGGGAGTGGCAGCGCCGCGAGGACGCGGTGACCGCCGCGATCGCCGACCGCGAGGCGGCGGCGCGCGCGTGGTGGGTGCCGGTGGACGCCGGAATCGCCGCGGCTCGCAGCATCGGCGAGCTCGACGACTCGGCCGGCTCTGACGGCTCAGCCAGCTCTGACGGCTCGGCGGGCGGCTCCGCGGCGGGCGGCTCCGCGGCGGGCGGCTCCGCGGCGGGCGACGTAGCGGGTGGGCGGCCGGGGCGCACGCTGGCGGACGCGCTGGCTCAGGCGCGGATCGCGGTCGAGGTCGTCAAGCCGCCGTCGTGGCCGGAGTCTGCGGCCGATCGGGAGCGGCGGGTCGACACCGCGATGCAGCGGGCGCTGCGGGGGGCGATGACCGAGCTGCAGACGCTGCTGGAGGCGTCCGGTGGGCGGTCGGTGATCGTCGGGGAGGCGGACGAGGGGCAGCCGCTGCCGTCGATCATGCTGGTGGTCGACGCGGCCGGGACGCCGCTCGACCCGCCGGCGGCGGTGGAGCGGCTCGATCAGGCGGTGGCTGAGCTGTCGGCCACGCACGACGAGAAGCTGCACCAGATGTACGCCGAGTTGTTGTCGTCGACCTTCATCGACCACCTGGCCGACCGGATGACCCGGGTCGTCACGCTGCTGACCACGGTGAACGAGGTGCTGCTGCGGCATCCGACCGGGGCCAACAAGACGGTGCTGCAGATCCGGCGCCGGCCCGCCGACGGGCAGCAGCACGGGTTCAACCTGCTGCGGGCGTTGGAGGAGGGCCGGGTCGAGTCGGATTCGGCCCAGGAGCAGATCCGGCTCTTCCTCAGCGACCGGCTGCGGGAGGCCCAGGACTCCGGCGTGATCGGCACCGACGAGTGGGTCAAGCACCTGGCCGGACTGCTCGACTACCGGGCCTGGTTCGACTGTGTCTGCTACTACCGGGTCGAGGGCGGCGACTGGAAGCCGCTGACCAAGCAGGTGCACGGCGTCGACTCGGGCGGCGGCAAGGTCGTCACGCTGCTCCAGCCGCTGCTGGCCACGCTGGTCGCGCTCTATTCGCGCTCGGCCGACGCGCCGCGGCCGCTCTGGCTGGACGAGGCGTTCGAGGGCGTCGACCCGGCCAACCGGGCTACCATGCTGCGCCTGCTGGTCGACTTCGACCTGGACTTCCTGCTGGCCGGCCCGGCCCCGCTGGTGGCCGCGGCCCAGGTGCCCTCGGCCGCGGTCTGGACCGTGTCGCGGGCCCCGGCCCCGCTGGCCGGGGTCGACCTGTCGCTGATGCTGTGGGCCGGCCGCACCCTGGAGGCGGTCCCGGTCGCCGACACGGCCGCCACGGTGCTCGCCCCGCGACGCCCCATCGAGGACCCGGACCGGCCCGACTTGTTCGCTGACTTG
Organism: Actinoplanes sp. NPDC049598; assembly: GCF_040675435.1. Taxonomy (NCBI): domain Bacteria; kingdom Bacillati; phylum Actinomycetota; class Actinomycetes; order Micromonosporales; family Micromonosporaceae; genus Actinoplanes; species Actinoplanes sp. NPDC049598. The sequence continues at coordinate 45,493 of NZ_JBFAOX010000004.1, forward strand.
ACCCGGGAGGCTGACTTGAGCCGGGACGAGGCTCAGGTGGCCGGGGCGGGGGGCGCCTCCTCGACCTGATTGCCGGCGTCGTCGACGAGGCCCGGGGCCATGCTGCCGCCGTGGGCCTCCTGCTCGGGGTGCTCGCGCTCCTGGGCGGCGTCGGGCGAGCTGGGCCCCTCGTCGGCGGCGTACTCGGAGTATTCGGTCTCGGGGTTGATGTCACTCATGATCGGGACATACCCCGTACGGCTTGACTTCAACGAAGGTTGAGGTTGCAACCTGCGATCATGCCTTTCACCGAGCTCGAGATCGCCTATCTGCAGGGGCAGCCGCTGGGCCGCCTGGCCACCCTGCGACCGGACGGCACGCTGCAGAACAGCCCCGTCGGGTTCCGGGTCGACGCCGCCGCCGGGACGATCGACATCCCCGGTCACAACATGTCGAAGAGCCGCAAATATCGCAACGTGCTAGCTAACGGACAGATCGCCTTCGTGGTCGACGATGTCCCGTCGGTCGACCCGTGGCGGGTGCGCTGCGTGGAGATCCGCGGCACCGCCGAGGCCATCGGGGAGATCATTCGCATTCACCCGCGGCGCGTCCTGAGCTTCGGGCTGGACCAGCCGGACGTCGACGCCCACGCCCTGACCGTGAACAGCCGGAACGTCACCACCTGACGGCCTCGCGCGGCGGTTTTCAGCCGCCGTGATCGGGAACTTACCGTACCGTCCAAAAAGAACGCTCAGCGTCGAGTGGAAGGACGGTGCCGTGAAGGTCGGCATTCCCAGCGAGGTCAAGAACAACGAGTTCCGGGTCGCGATCACCCCGGCCGGCGTGTACGAGTTCCGGCGGGCCGGGCACGAGGTGTTCGTGCAGGCCGGCGCCGGTAACGGGTCGTCGATCACCGACGGCGACTACCAGGCGGCGGGCGCGACCATCGTCGCCTCGGCCGACGACGTCTGGGGCACGGCCGAGCTGATCCTCAAGGTCAAGGAGCCGATCGCCGAGGAGTACCCGCGGATGCGGCCGGGGCAGGTCCTGTTCACCTATCTGCACCTGGCCGCGTCCAAGGAGTGCACCGACGCGCTGCTCGACCGAAAGGTCACCGGCATCGCGTACGAGACGGTCGAGCTGCCCGACCGGTCGCTGCCGCTGCTGGCCCCGATGTCCGAGGTCGCCGGGCGGCTCGCCCCGCAGGTCGGCGCGTACCACCTGATGCGCTCGGGTGGTGGACGAGGCGTGCTGATGGGTGGTGTCCCTGGGGTCTATGCGGCGAAGGTCGTGGTCATCGGGGCCGGCGTCTCGGGCATGAACGCGGCCGCGATCGCGCTCGGCATGCAGGCCGAGATCCTGGTGCTCGACCGCAACATCGCCAAGCTGCGGGCGGCCGACGCCGACTACCGCGGGCACCTGCAGACGGTGGCCTCGAACGCGTACGAGATCGAGAAGGCCGTGATGGACGCCGACCTGGTGATCGGGGCCGTGCTGGTGCCCGGCGCGAAGGCGCCCAACCTGGTGCCGAACGACCTGGTGGCGCGGATGAAGCCGGGCAGTGTGCTGGTCGACATCTCGATCGACCAGGGCGGCTGCTTCGAGGACTCGCGGCCGACCACCCACGCCGACCCGGTCTATCAGGTGCACAACTCGCTGTTCTACTGCGTGGCCAACATGCCGGGTTCGGTCCCGCACACCAGCACCTACGCGCTGACCAACGTCACCCTGCCGTACGCTCTGGAGCTGGCGAACCTCGGCTGGCGGCACGCGCTCAAGGCCGACGCCGCGCTCGCGCTGGGCCTGAACACCCACGACGGGCACGTCACCTACGGACCGGTCGCGGAGGCGCACGGCATGCAGACCCTGGCCCTGACCGAGGTGCTGCGCTGACCCTCGAGCAGGCGATCACGGCCTACCTCGACCATCTGACCGTCGAGCGGGGCATGGCGCGGAACACCGTGGAGTCGTACCGCCGCGATCTTGACCGTTACGCGGCGGCCCTCGCCGCCGCGGGAGTGGCCGATTTGTCCGAAGTCCGGGCCTCGGCCGTCACCGATCATCTCGCCCTGCTGCACGAGGAGGGGCTGGCCGCCTCCTCGGCCGCTCGGGCCATCAGCGCGGTCCGGGGCCTGCACCGCTTCGCCGCCCGCGAGGGCCTGGTCGGCGTCGACGTGGCAGCCGACGTCAAGCCGCCGGCGCTGCCCAGGCGCCTGCCCAAGGCGCTCGACGTCGAACAGGTGACGCGGCTGCTCGCGGTGCCCGAGGACACGCCGCGCGGGCTGCGCGACAAGGCGCTGCTGGAGTTCCTCTACGGCACCGGGGCGCGGATCTCCGAGGCGATCGGGGCCGACATCGACGACCTGATGCTGGCCGAGGACCCCTCGGCGATCCTGCGGGGCAAGGGCGGCAAGACCCGCCTGGTTCCGGTGGGTGGCTTCGCTCGCGCTGCGCTTGACGCTTATGCCGTACGCGGGAGGCCGGCGCTCGCGGCCAACGGGAAGGGGACGCCGGCCGTGTTCCTGAACGCGCGCGGTGGCCGGCTGTCCCGGCAGGGTGCCTGGATGATCCTGCGCCGGGCGGCGATCGCCGCCGATCTCCCGGTGGACGGTCCACATGCGGTCTCGCCGCACACGCTCCGTCACTCATACGCGACCCATCTGCTCGACGGCGGGGCCGATGTGCGCGTGGTTCAGGAGCTGTTGGGTCACGCTTCGGTGACGACTACTCAGGTGTACACCTTGGTCACAGTCGACCGACTGCGTGAGGTGTACGCGACCGCTCACCCGCGCGCTCGTTAGACGCTGCGCATCCGTCTCGGGCGACACGCCGACAGCTGACCCCGGAGTTGCGGCGCGCGTGGCGTAGAGTCGGGCATCGGCTCCGGCTGCGAGTCGAGAGGGGGCTGGGGGAATGTCAGGAACTGGCGATCGGGCCGAGGCCTGGACCTCTGCGCTCCGGGAGCAGCAGAGCTCTTTGGATCTCGGGGCCGACCTGGGTCCGGCGGACCCCACGGCGTACACCATGCGCCGTCCGATCCCCGAGCCGATGCCGACCGACCGGCACGGCCCCGCGCGGATCATCGCCCTGGCCAACCAGAAGGGCGGCGTCGGCAAGACGACCACCACGATCAACCTGGGCGCGGCGCTCGCCGAGTACGGCCGCAAGGTCCTGCTCGTCGACTTCGACCCCCAGGGCGCGTGCTCGGTCGGTCTCGGCGTCAACCCGCACAACCTCGACCTGAGCGTCTACAACCTGCTCATGCAGGACGACGTGGCCACCGAGGACGTCATCATCAAGACCGACGTGGCCGGCCTGCACCTGCTGCCGGCCAACATCGACCTCTCGGCGGCCGAGATCCAGCTGGTCAACGAGGTCGCGCGCGAGATGGCGCTGGCCCGGGCCCTGCGCTCGGTCCGCAAGGAGTACGACTTCATCCTGATCGACTGCCAGCCCTCGCTGGGCCTGCTGGCGATCAACGCGCTGACCATCGCGCACGGCGTGCTCATCCCGCTCGAGTGCGAGTTCTTCTCCCTGCGGGGCGTGGCGCTGCTGCTCGACACCATCGACAAGGTCCGCGAGCGGCTCAACTTCGACCTCGAGCTCGAGGGCATCCTGGCCACCATGTACGACAGCCGCACCACCCACTGCCGCCAGGTGCTGCAGCGGGTCGTGGAGGCGTTCGGCGACAAGGTGTACCAGACGGTCATCACCAAGACCGTGAAGTTCCCCGAGTCCACGGTGGCCGGCGCACCGATCACCACGCTCGACCCGGCGTCCTCCGGCGCCCGCAACTACCGCCAGCTGGCCCGCGAGGTCATCGCGGCCAAGGTGGAGCGCGGCTGAGAGGTGCTCTACGCGCTCGGTGAGCCGGTGGCGTTCGTCGCCCTGGTCGTCTCCTTCCTGCTCGGCCTGGTGCTGCGGGCCGTCGCCATCCGCGTGACGTCGCGGTCGTTGGGCCTGTCCGACCGCCGCGAGTCGATCACGCCGCGGCTCCGCGAGGACGTGGACCCGTTCGGCGCGGTGGCGGCGGCCATCGGGGGCATGGGCTGGGGCAAGATGCTCTCGGTGGACGAGGTGCCGCGGTGGCGGGGCCGCGGCCGCGCGGTGGCGGTCTTCCTGGCCGGGCCGCTGCTCTGCATCGTGGTGTCGCAGCTGTTGATGCTGGCCTACGCGCTTGCTTATCCGGACAACTATCTCGCCTTCATCGGGCCGGGGGATGTGCTGCTCGGGATCGACCTGCCGGTGGGGGAGCAGATTCTGCTGTCGCTGGCGGTCGGATTGCTGACGTTCGGCATCCTGGCCATCATTCCGATCCCGCCGCTGGACGGGTTCGGGGCGCTGTACTCGGCGCTGCCCCGGCCGGGCAACGGCATGCAGTGGATGCGGCTGTGGTTCGAGGACAAGAACATCGGGGTCCTGGTCCTGCTGATCCTGTGCATCTTCCCGTTCGGGGCGCCGTTCCTGCTGCGCATCCTGGACGCGCTCGGGCTCGTCTTCGTTCGCCTCTGGGGTTGATCTTCCTCATCGTCGCGTACCGTTTCGGGATTTGTCCCGTTTAAACGGTACGGGCGAGAGGGGTGGCGTGAGCACTGAGCAAGTTGTCGTACCCGTGGACTACGGTCAGCAGGTGCCTGAAGAGCTTGTCCCCCCAGCCGCGCCTTCCGATGCGCCCGACCCCGCTGCGGACGATTCGGGCAAATTCCTCGTGCGGCTCGACAACTTCACCGGGCCGTTCGACCTACTGCTGCAGCTGATCGGGAAGCACAAGCTCGACGTCACCGAAATCGCGCTGCATCAGGTGACCGACGACTTCATCGCGTACATCCGGGCCATGGGCGACGACTGGGATCTCGGCGAGACCAGCGAGTTCCTGCTGGTGGCGGCCACCCTGCTCGACCTGAAGGCGGCCCGGCTGCTGCCCGCGGCCGACGTCGAGGACGAGGAAGACCTCGCCCTGCTCGAGGCCCGCGACCTGCTGTTCGCCCGGCTGCTGCAGTACAAGGCGTACAAGGAGGCCGCGGCCCACATCGCCGAGCTCGAGTTCACCGGGGGCAAACGGTGGCCGCGCGCGGTGTCGATGGAGCCGCGGTACTCGGAGGCGCTGCCCGACCTCGTGCTGGGCATCGGGCCGGAGCGATTGTTCAAGCTGGCGCTGAAGCAGTTCGTGCCCAAGCCGGGGCCGCCGCAGGTGTCGATCGCCCACATCCACCAGGTGCGGGTCAGCGTCCGCGAGCATGCGGCCCTTTTGCGCGACCGGCTCCGCCGGGCCGGCTCGGCGACGTTCTCGCTGCTGGTCGCCGACTGCGACAACACGCTTGAGGTGGTGGCGCGCTTCCTGGCTTTGCTGGAGCTCTACCGGGAGGGCCTGGTCGACTTCGAGCAGCCGGTGTCACTCGATGAGCTGACCGTCCGCTGGATCGGCGGCGACGCGTCGGACGTCGAGCTCGACATCGACGACTACGAGGGCACCAAGCCCACCGACGACGACAAGCCCGCGGGTGAGGCGGCAGCGGATCCCGCCCCCGACGAGCCCGGCGATGACGACGAGCCGAGGGCCGTGCTGCCGGACCTGCCGGACGAGGACGAGCTCGATGATGACGACGAGTTCCCCGACCCGCCGGAGGTGGTGTGGGAGCTGCCGGCCGCGGACGCGGACCAGAGTCATGACGGTGACGAGCTGCCTGACCCGCCGGAAGTGGTGTGGGAGCTGTCGGGAGCGGCGGCCGACCAGGCCCAAGACGGCGGCGAGCCTGTAGACCCGCCGACTGCAGCGCGAGGGGCCGACGTCCTCGGCGACGTGCCGGGTTTGGGCTCGGCGGGAGCGGTCGCGGGCGAACGTGGCGCGGCCGCGAACGCCGGCGACGATGCTGACGCCGACCGCGGCCAGCGCGACCTGGATGATCAGCTCGATACGGTCGATGCCGCTGTTCCCGAGGCCGGGGCTCCCTCGGACGGGGCCGACGCGGCGAGTCGGGCTGGTGGGCGCGATGGCGCCGGCGGTGTGGCGGAGTCGGGGGATTCGAGCTCGGCCGAAGCGGGGATGTCGCGGGAGGGCCGGCTTGACGTGGGCCCGGATGGCGATGATCTTGGCGGGGTAGACGACGACGCGGAGGAACGATCGTGAGCAGCGAGGAGCAGGCCGACTCACTTGCGGCGCAGGCGGCGGCCTGGGTGCCCCCGTGGGAGCGGGCGCCGCGGACCCCCGATCGACAGTTCCAGGCGGCGGCCGAGGAAGAGGCCCGGGCCGAGCTGGCGCGCGGGGAAGAGGACGCGGGGCGGGACTCGGGCGCTGACACGGAGTCGGCCGTCGACGCGGAAGCTGACACGGAGTCGGCCGCCGAATCGGGGGCTGACCGGGAAACGGCCGGGCGGGTGGCGGCGGCCGCGGGCTCGGAGCCGGGTGAGCGGGAGTGGTCGGCGGCGGTGCCGACGTCGTCCAGCGGGGACGGGAACTGGGCTGAGGAGCGGCGGGCTCAGCACGGGCCGGTGGGGAGCGCGGCGGGGGCGTCGGACAACCGGCAGATGCCTGAGGATGGGGACGAGCTCGAAGAGGCCGGGCTCGACTCGGATGACGACTTCGATCCGGCGTTCGAGCAGCCCAATCCGCCGGGGGAGGAGCCCGCCCCCCGGGACGCTGAAGAGACCACGGCCGGCGCGGCGGGGGAGCCTTCCGCCGGGGGCGCGGATGAGTCCGCGCTCAGGAAGGCGGCTGAGTCTGCGGTCGCGGAGGCGGACGAGTCTGCGGTCGGCAAGGCGGGGGAGTCAGCGGTCGCGAAGGCGGGGGAGTCGGCGGCTGGGGACGCTGAGGAGCCGGCTCTGGGTGAGGCCGGGGAGGATCGGATTCCGGTTGACGCGCCGCTCGATGAGGGGGCGGCGGGGCAGGGGACCGTGGCGGTTTCGCCGGGGCCGGAGTTGGCGGTGCCGGAGGCGGTCGAGGAGGCGGCTGAGGCTGAGCTCGTCGACGACGAAGGGGATCCGGTTGACGCGCCGTTGCCGGAGGACGGGGACGACGCGGGGGATGTGTTCGACGCGGCGGCCGATGATGACGTCAGTGATGACGGGGAGAACGATCTGCCGTTCTCGGAGGAGGTGCCGGCGTCGGACCGTGATTACGACGACGACGACGATGACGATGACGTCGAGGTGCCGGTCGAGGATGCTGACGCGGCGCTGAGTGGGGGCCGGCCGGACGGGGTGGTCGAGGTTGACCAGCCGCGGGTAGGCGGCGCCGAGCGGAGCGAGGGGGCGGCCGGCGCGGCGGTGCCGGAACAGGGGCGCAAGGGCCGGCGGGGTGCTCCTGCGGTTGTGGACGCCACGACGCGTACATCCGAGGAAGTTGACCTTCCGGGGTTGACCGACGACGCGGAGCTGGCGGCGGCGCTGGAGGCGATCATGCTGGTCGTCGATGAGCCGGTGGCCGAGATGCAGCTCGCGCAGATCTTGGAGCAGCCGACCGAGCGGGTCGGGGTGATGTTGGAGGACCTGTCGGCGCGGTACACGGCGGCGGGGCACGGGTTTGATCTTCGGCGGGTGGCGGGTGGCTGGCGTCTCTACACGCGGCCGGAATATGCGGCGTATGTGGAGCGGTTTGTGCTCGACGGGCAGTCCGTCCGGCTGACCCAGGCGGCCCTGGAGACACTGGCCGTAGTTGCTTACAAGCAGCCGGTGACCCGGTCGCGCATCTCCGCCATCCGCGGTGTGAACTGCGATGGGGTCATGCGTACGCTTGTGACGCGCGGCCTGATCGAGGAATGCGGCACGGAGAGCGAAACCGGGGCACACCTGTATCGCACGACGGCGCTCTTCCTGGAGAAACTGGGTCTCAACTCGGTCGACCAGCTGCCGCCGCTCGCTCCGTTCCTGCCCGACGACGTGGAAGAAGTGCTCGATGCCTCAGGCTGACACCGCCGAACGCCTCCAGAAAGTGCTGGCCGCCGCCGGTGTTGGATCCCGCCGCGCCTGCGAAGACCTGATCTTCCGCCGGCGCGTGACGGTCAACGGCAAGGTCGCCAAACTCGGCGACAAGGTCGACCCCAACACTGCCGAGATCCACGTTGACGGCCAGCGGATCGTCACCGACACCAAGCTCATGTACATCGCGATGAACAAGCCACGCGGTGTCGTGTCGTCGCTCGACGACGAGAAGGGCCGCACCGAGCTCGCCGACTTCCTCGGGCAGTTCGGCACCCGGCTCCACCACGTGGGGCGTCTCGACGCCGACAGCGAGGGCCTGCTGCTCATCACCAACGACGGCGACCTCACCAACAAGCTGACCCACCCGCGGTACGAGATCCAGAAGACGTACCTGGCCGAGGTGATCAACGGGCCGCTGCCCCGCAACGTCGGGCGCCAGCTGCTCAACGGCATCGAACTCGAGGACGGCCCGGCCAAGGCCGACGCGTTCAAGCTGGTCGGCGCGCTGGGCAAGACGGCCCAGGTCGAGATCACGCTGCACGAGGGCCGCAAGCACATCGTCCGCCGGATGATGGAGGAGGTCGGTCACCCGGTGACCCGGCTGATCCGCACCTCGGTCGGCCCGATCCGGCTCGGCGACCTGCGGCCCGGCGGCTTCCGTCACCTGTCCATGGCCGAGGTCGCCGCCCTGTTCAAGGCCGCCGGCGACTGACCACCCTCATTCCGGGCGGTAATTCGGGCTGTCGCCGGCCAGGCTGCGCGAGTCGTAGCCGGAACGGTCGGCGACGCCGCCGCCCCGCTCACCCGACCGGTCCTCGGGGGCGCGGTCGGCCCGCTCGTCCTCGGGGACACCCGGGTCGACGGAGTGGCCCGGCGGGCGCAGCGAGGCCGCGTAGGCCGAGGTGCCGTCCGGCTCGTCGCCCTGCCTGATGTCGATGCGGTGCGGTTGTTCGGTCATGACCTCCAAATGCCCGGCCCGGCCCGTAACTAACGGGGCATTTTGCCCGCGCTGCGTGGCCGCTACTTCGCGGCGCGGCGAACGGAACTGGACCCGGGTGTCGCCACGGCCGTGAGCCGCGCGCGGGAAGCATCGAGCAGTCGTCGCATGGCCCGCTGGAACTCGGCGCGTTCGGTGTCGGTCCAGTCGGCGGTGAGTTCGGCGAAGACGGCCTCCTGCCAGACGTGGGCTTGGTGCAATAGCTCGGCGCCGGCGGGGGTCACGGCGATGGTGCGGCGCCGCGCGTCTCGTTCCGAGGGCCGTACGACCAGGTAGCCCTCCGCATGCGCGATCATGCGCGAGGCGCCGGACTGGTCGAGGCCGAGCTCGGCGGCGACGTCGTTGACCGTGATCTCCGGGCGGGCGCGCAGCGAGTGGACGGCCTCGGTGACCTGAACGTCGCGGCCGTGCTCGGAGTCGCCCCGGCGGGACCAGTGGCGGATGAACTCGAACAGCGTCTGGCCGGGCTCGCCCGCCTTCAACGCTTCGGCCGCGGCCAGCGCTTCCGGCAGGGTGGTGAAGCGCAGGACGGCGTCGACAAGGCCTGCGCGGACCCGGAACGCCGTGGCCACTTCGGTCCAGTCGTCGCTCTGCGGCCAGCGGGCTTTCTGCTCGAGGACGACGACGTGGTCGGTGAGCGGATGCGACGCGGTCGGGCGGAGCTCGATGCCCGACCGCGTGATCCACTCGGCGAACTCGTCGCGGCTGACGTGCGACGTGCCCCTCGGGCCGCTGACCAGCACGGAATCCGCAACGGCCCGGCGCGCGGCGTTCAGATCCCGGGCGTTGACGGCTTGATGCCAATCGTCGATTTCTTTCACGCCGCCATTGTATGCGATTCGCATACGTTGACGACCAGTTTGCCAACGGTGTGCTTGCGGGCGAAGTCGGTCAGGGCGCGCACACCGTCGTCCAGGTCGTAGCGGGCGGTGATCAGCGGGGTCAGCCCGGCCACCTCGCGCATGCCGCCGAGGTCGCCGTCGACGTCGAGCACCAGCTCGAACCGGACGTCGTCGCGCCCGATCATCTCGGGCCGCGGGGGCGGGAACGTGATCGTGAAGAGCCGGCCGCCGGGCTTGAGGCTCTTCACCGCGTCCCGGAGCTGGTCGGTCGGGCGGACCAGATTGAGGATCAGGTCGACGCCGCCACTGGGGTAGTCGTCGTAGTCGATCACCTCCGTCGCGCCCAGTTTCGTGAGCAGTGCGGCGTCGGGCGGGTGGCCCGTGGCGATCACGTGGGAGTCCTTGAGAAGGGGCAGCACGGTCGTCCCGACGCCGCCGGTGGCCCCGATGACCAGAACGGTCTCACCCGGCCGCGGCTCGGCGGTCTTGATCAGCGCGTGCGCCGTGAGGCCGACCGTGGGCAGCGCGGCCGCGGTGACGACGTCCAGCCCGGGCGGCCGGTGCGCGATGAACGGCGTACCGGCCTCGAAGACCGCATATTCGGCCAGCGTCCCGGTCGTCACCGACGGCTGCTTGGCCCCGGCCAGCTCGCCGAGCGCCCGGGGCACGGAGTGACCAAAGACCTCATCACCCCTGCTGTACGCGGTGACGCCCGCCCCCACCGCAGTGACGGTGCCGGCGAAGTCGTTCCCCAGCACGTGCGGAAACGTCAGCTGAACGGGGTAGGCGCCGCTCGGAATGACGATGTCCCCCGGGTTGATCGAGGCGGCCGCGATGCGCACCTGAATCTGCCCCGGCCCCGCCTCCGGAACCGGGACGTCGGCGACTTCGAAGCTCTCGGGCGGCCCGTAGTCACGGGCAACGATGGCTTTCATGGCAACCTCTCGTAAGCGGACCGTGCGGTCACGTTAGAGTGAAACGGACCGCCTGGTCAACTTGTTAGAGTTGCCGCCGTGACGATCGACCGGCCGCTGCGCGCAGACGCCGCCCGCAACCGCTCGTCACTTCTCGCCGCCGCTGCTGAGGAGTTCGCCCTCCACGGCCCCGACGCCTCGGTAGCCGACATCGCCCGCCGCGCCGGGATCGGCAAGGGCACGGTCTTCCGCCATTTCCCGACCAAGGACGACCTGCTGGCCGCCGTGGTCCTGGACCGCATCGACGACCTGGCCGCCCTGGCCCAGCGCCTGACCGCTGCTTCCGATGCCGGCGCCGCCCTGCTGGAGTTCATGGAAGCCGCCGCAGGTCGTCAGCAGCAGCTCGACCTGTCCTTCCTCCGCGAGTCCGGCGAGATCAACGCCCGCCTCGCCACCGCCCGCGAGCACTTGTTCACGGAGATCATCGCGCTGGTCACGCGCGCCCAGGAGGCCGGCGCCATCCGCACGGACATCTCCGGCATGGACGTCATCTTGCTGATGTGCGCGCCCAACCACGTGGTCAGCTTCGTGCCCAACCCCTCACCGGACTTGTGGCGCCGCTACCTCGGCATCATCTTCGACGGCCTGCGACCGGAGGGGGCCCAGGCGCTGCCCTATCCCGCGCCCTGAGCCACCGAGCTGAGTGGGCGCGCCTCCGGGCATTTGTGGGTTTCCATCGATAGGTTGCCCGGATGGGGGTGGAGGAGAGGCTGCTGGCGGCGCTCGATGCTTTGGGGGCGCGGCCGGCTGATGACGATCTCACTGACACCAATGCGCGGCGGGCCTGGTTGGCGGGGGCGCTGCTGGCGGCGGCGCAGGCTGAGGCGATGGCGGCGGATCGGCTGCTGATGAGCCGGGAGGCGCGGTACGCGTTGTGGCAGCGCCAGCTCGACGGTGTGGAAGATCCGGCGGCGCGGGCTGATCGGATCCGGTGGCAGGTGCAGCGGGCCTGTCTGCCGCTGCCGGCCATGGCGCATGAGAGCCGGACCGATCCGATTCCGCTGGCGGCGGGGCAGGCGGCGGAGGGCCTGGAGCTGCTGTTGTCGGTCAGTGCGGCCACGCAGGGAGCGGTGGCGGCGGGGGATGTGGCTCGGCTGGCGGCTCAGGCCGGAAGGCTGCGGGAGGCGCGCAAGGTGCTGCAGGCCGCAGTCGACAACACCGACGACCTGCTGGAGATGTTGGGGTCGGTGGACATTTAGGGCACGCCGGCTGGCTGGCGTTGGTCGTGCGCGCTATCGGCCAGCGGCGTGATGGGGGCCGGGTCGCCCTAAAACTCGCGCAGGGCGGCCAGGACGGGGGCGTACATCCTGGTCTTGATGGTCTCGAGGGTGGGCCCGGCCTTGGCGGCATGGGTTTCGGCCAGGGCGATCGCGGTGCTGCGGACTTCGGGTTCGGCGGCGGCGGCATCGACGATCTGGTGGGCGTACGCCTCCTGGCCGCCGAAGCGGCGGGCGGTGACCATGGCCTCGTGGGCCGTCTGCGGGGTGAGGCGGGCCTGGATCAGGGCCGACATGCCGGGCGTGAACGGGATGTTGATGTCGGCTTCGGGAAGGCACCAGAAGCCGCGGTCGGCGCGCATGATCCGGAAGTCGTGGGCCAGGGAGAGCATGGCGCCGGCGGCGAACGTGTGGCCCTGCAGGGCGGCGACGGTCACGAAGGGGAAGCTGAGGACGCGGGCCAGCAGGGCTTGGACCTTGATGCCGTACGCGGTGAACTCCTCCGGGTGCTCGAAGAGCCACTCGAGGTCGAGCCCATTGGACCAGAACTTGCCGGTGGCCGCGGTGACGAGAGCGCGCGGTTCGTCGCCCTTGGCCACCTCGTCGAGCAGGGCGTCGACCTCGGTGAGCCAGTCGGGGTGGAAGCGGTTCTCGGTGTCACCCAGGTCGAGGATGTAGACGGAATCCTGGCGTTCGAGCGTGGGCATCGCGGGCTCCCCTCGTGGCTACTGCTGGGTAACTTACTCCCAGCTCTCGTTGCAGGACAGCCCGGCAGCCGCGGCAGAGGGGCCGGGACGGCAGAAAGCCGGGCTTGACGGAGCGGGTGCTTTTCGACAATCCGTACATCTAGGGCCGTTACCCCCACGTTCGTCGGCGGCCGGTGGAGCGGGCACAATGGGAGGGTTGGTCGGGCGGGCAAACCCTGGAGGAACGGTGGCGGAAGAAGTACGGCCGGAAAAGTGTGTTGTCGCTGTCGACGGCCCCTCCGGATCCGGCAAGTCCACCGTTTCCCGGAGGCTGGCGGCGGCGATCGACGGCGTCTACCTGGACACGGGCGCGATGTACCGGGCCGTGACCTGGGCCGTTCTGCAGGGCGGGGCCGACCTGGCCGACCCCGACGCCATCGCGAAGATCGCGCTCGAGACCGAGCTGTCGATCGGCACCGATCCGTCGGCCCCCAGCTTCGCGGCCAATGGGGTGAATGTCGACGCGCCCATCCGTGGCGCCGAGGTGACGCAGGCCGTGTCCGCGGTCGCGGCCGTCCCGGCTGTCCGCAAGCAGCTCGTGGCCCTGCAGCAGGCGATCATCGCCGGCCACCCGCGAATCATCGTCGAGGGCCGCGACATCGCGTCCGTCGTCGCCCCTTCCGCTGACCTCAAGGTCTACCTGACTGCCTCGTCGGCGGCTCGTGCGCAGCGCCGCAGTGCCGAGGACGCCACCTCCGACGTGGCCGCGACCGAGGCCTCGCTGCTGCGGCGTGACAAGCTTGACTCTTCCCGCGCGGCGGACCCGCTGAAGCAGGCGTCCGACGCCATCGAGGTCGACACCTCCGAGATGGGCATCGACGAGGTCGTCGCGTACCTCCTGAATCTTTTGAACAGCAAGGTGAAGTCGTGACTGACCTGCCCGGAGAGCTCCTCTCCGTGGATTCTGACCTCAAGCCCGAAGGCCCCGTCCCGGTCGTAGCCGTGGTCGGCCGCCCCAACGTGGGCAAATCAACCCTGGTGAACCGCATCATCGGCCGCCGCCAAGCGGTCGTCGAGGACGTCCCCGGCGTAACCCGCGACCGCGTGCCTTATGACGCGCAGTGGAACGGCCGCCGCTTCACCGTCGTCGACACCGGCGGCTGGGAGCCCGACGCGCGCGACCGTGCCCTGGCCATTGCGCGCCAGGCCGAGCTGGCCGTGCAGACCGCCGATGTCGTCGTGTTTGTCGTCGACGTTTCCGTCGGCGCCACGGACGTCGACGAGGCCGCGGTCAAGATGCTGCGCCGCTCCCACAAGCCGGTCATCCTGGTCGCCAACAAGGCCGACAACCAGAACCTCGAGCTGGAGGCGGTGTCGCTCTGGTCCCTGGGCCTGGGCGAGCCGCACCCCATCTCCGCCCTGCACGGCCGCGGCTCAGGCGACCTGCTGGACGACATCTTGTCGGCGCTGCCCGACCCGCCCCCGATCGTCGAGGACGGCCCGCGCGGCCCGCGCCGGGTCGCCCTGGTCGGCCGCCCCAACGTCGGCAAGTCCTCGCTGCTGAACAAGGTGTCCAAGGAGGAGCGGGCCGTAGTCGACTCCGTCGCGGGCACCACGGTCGACCCAGTCGACAGCCTTGTCGAGATGGACGGCGAGGTCTGGCAGTTCGTTGACACTGCTGGGCTGCGCAAACGGGTGAATCAGGCTTCCGGCACTGAGTATTACGCGTCTCTGCGCACTGCCGGCGCCGTGGAAGCGGCCGAGGTGGCTGTCGTGCTGCTGGACGCGGCCGAAGTGATCAGCGAGCAGGATCAGCGGGTGCTGACGCAGGTGGTCGAGGCTGGGCGGGCTTTGGTGATCGCCTTCAACAAGTGGGACCTTGTCGACGCTGACCGCCGGATCTTCCTGGACAAGGAGATTGACCGGGAGCTGAAGCGGATCCCTTGGGCGATTCGCGTCAACATCTCCGCCAAGACCGGTCGTGCTGTGGACAAGCTGGCGCCGGCTCTGCGGCGGGCGCTGGCTTCTTGGGAGCAGCGGGTGCCTACTGGTGCTTTGAACCAGTGGTTGACTGCTTTGACACAGGCCACGCCTCACCCTGTGCGAGGCGGGCGCGCGCCCCGAATCTTGTTCGCCACCCAGGCTGGGGTGGCGCCGCCTCGGTTCGTGCTGTTCACGACGGGGCCGCTGGACGCCGGGTACATCCGGTTCGTGGAGCGCAAGCTGCGCGAGGAGTTCGGGTATGAGGGGTCGCCGATCGAGATCTCCGTCAAGCCCCGCAAGAAGACGGGGCCCGGGGGTCGGGGTAAGGCTCATGGGTAGGGCTTGCTAAGCTTTCGGAGTTGCCGCGCGGTGTAGGCCGGGCGGCGGCGGGCTGTAGCGCAGCTTGGTAGCGCACTTGACTGGGGGTCAAGGGGTCGCAGGTTCAAATCCTGTCAGCCCGACAGCGAAGGGGTTTTCGTAGGTCAAAGACTTGCGAGAGCCCCTTTTTCGTGTCTGACGACGTCACCGGGATCGAGCACGCTGCTTGTAGACCCCTCAGCCCGTCGACGTGGCGGCCCAGTCCGAGTACCGAGCTGAGCCTCGGGCAAGTTGGTGCTCGCGTAGCCCGTACTTTTCCGCTGCGTGAACCTGTGTGGAGATTGCAGCCTACGTCCGAGTCGAGCCGTGGCTGGTCGCGAGACCGTGGTCGACTAGGCGTACGACGGGGGCGCTTCCGCCATCCCTTAGGGCACCTGCGCTTACGCGCTGACCTTGATCCAGCCGACGTGGACGGTGGCGGCCGGTAGGCGAGCCCGCCGAGGCCGGCGAACAGGTCGACTCAGTGCGTCGAAGTCACCGCGCTCGGCGACTCGACCGGCGGCGTGAGAGTCGCAGGCATCAGCGCGGGCGCGCAGTGCCTCGAAGTCACCGTGCTCGGCTAACACGTCGACCGGCGTGTGCACGGCCCAAGACTCATCACCATCGGCGTAGACGCGGAGTGCGTCAATGTCGCCGCGCTCGACCAACAGCTTGACCGACAGCTCGTCAGCCGGAAGGCGGCTGGACGGCCCCGCGGGTCACGTTAAAGAAACTTTAAGGAAGGCTTGCTCAGCGTCATGAACTGCTTCCACGTCATTGCTCGTATATCTCGGCACAAGCAGGACCGAGACGAAGAGGAGCCGTGCATGTATCGACGCGGAGTCAGCAGCTATCGACGCCGAGTCAGCAGCCGGACGCGCAAGCTGGTGATTGGAGGTGCCGCTGCAGCGCTGCTCGGCTCGGCGCTCGCGGTTGGCACGGGGATGAGCCAGGCCGCCGAACAGGGCAACGCTGGAGGCGGCTCCAGTAGCATCAACGCGTTGGTGCCGGCGCTGGGTTTCAGCCCGGGCGATCCGAACGCGACGGCCGATCGCGTTGGCCCTACCGGGGTGAATGTTCCTGGTCGTTGCCCGCCCACTCAAGCTCAGGTGAACGCGCAGGTAGCGCTCAAGAATGGGAACCTTCCGGGTGGAACGGATCTTGGAAGCCGCATTCAACGGTTTGAGAAGACCTTGTCGGCGATTCAAGACTTGAAGTGCCCCGCTTCTTCCACGACTTTGCTGGGCCGCTTGAAATCCTTGACCGCGCTGCGCGGAGACGCGAACGCCGATAACATCCTGCGTGGTTTGGGTTTGAACGAGACGCCAGCGGATAGAGGCGCGGGGAATGCGGCGCCGCCGAACGCGCCAGCGGACAACACCGGAGCTGGCTCCGGTGACATCAATGCTTTGGTGCCGGCGCTGGGTTTCGGTCCGGGTGATCCGAACGCGACGGCCGATCGCGTTGGCCCTACCGGGGTGAATGTTCCTGGTCGTTGCCCGCCCACTCAAGCTCAGGTGAACGCGCAGGTAGCGCTCAAGAATGGGAACCTGCCGGGTGGAACGGATCTTGAAAGCCGCATTCAACGGTTTGAGAAGACCTTGTCGGCGATTCAAGACTTGAAGTGCCCCGCTTCTTCCACGACTTTGCTGGGCCGCTTGAAATCCTTGACCGCGCTGCGTGGAAACGCGAACGCCGATAACATCCTGCGTGGTTTGGGCTTGAATGAAACGCCAGCGGGATAAGGCCGCGAATAACGGCGACCTGATCCTTCGCGGATCCTGATCCACCGCACGGCACCGCCTCGCCGGAGGCCCTCGCACCACGGGGGTCTCCGGCGCGTCCGTGTGTAAGCCATGCGCGCGGTGATCTTCGGCACGCTGACCTTCGCCGGCCGTCCGGGCGGGCCGAGGCCTGGTCGATGAGCCTGGGCAGGATGGGCTGGCTCCGGCCGGGGACGACAACGATTACAGTCGCATTCGTGAGCACAGAGCAGGGTCTTGTCCGGGTGTCCGATTCGTTCGGCGTCCGCCGTACTCGAGCCGGATCGATCCTCGCGGATGACGGGACGAACTATCAGGTCAAGTGGGATGACACGGGTGAGGAGGAGCTTGTCCCGCGGGGCGCCGGCGTTCATGTCGCGACGAGGGGTTCGCTGCGTTTTCTGGCCCTGTCCGACTCGCGGCTGTTTCACGCCGTCTTCGCCCAAGAGCCCCTCGCGGTGGTTCTCCACCTGCTGGCCGAGTCGTCGGTCCCGCTGAAGGTGCGAGAGATCCGGGAGCGTCTGGCCGAGCTCGGTCTCCGGAACGAGACCTGGGCCCGGTACGGGCCCCGCGCGCTGGCGGTTCTGCCCAAGTGGCCCAATGTCGCCCGACGGCAGAAGGGCGACACTCTGGCCTACGCCTGGGTGGGGGACGACCTTCCCGAGCTCCCGTCGGAGGCCGAGCCTGAACCGGAGCCGGCACCTACGCCTGCGCCTGCGCCTGCGTCGAAGCCCGCTCCTTCTCCGGCCAAGGCGGTCGCGGCGGCTGCGACGCCGGCCGAACCGGCGGTGCCGTCCGCCGAGCGCCTTCGGCGCCAGATGAGCGCCGCGCGGAGCCTCGGCGAGGTCGCTCGCCTGCTCACGCTCCCGAGAGAGTTCGTGGCCGAGTTGTCACCGGAGGTGGTCGCCGCCGCGCTGCGCCGGGTCGCTGCTGAGGATCGGCTGGTCGCGGGCTGGCTCGACGCCCTCACCGCCTCCGGGCCGATCGGTGCGCTGACCGAGGAACTGGCGGCGGCCCGGGCGGCGAACGCCGCCCTCCAGGGCCGGGTCGATGAGCTGGAGGAGTGGTGGGCGGCCCTTGAGCAGAGCACCGATCCGGGCGCCGCGATCCGTCAGCCGGATAGCTGATCCGGCGACGAGCTTTCGGGACTGGGCGGACGTCGTGGTTGCCAGGGCATCCCTGTTGTGGTGGGGCTCACGGTAGGTGCCGATCTTCGGCTCGGCGTCGGTGTTGGGCCCACCGAGGCCGTTGGCCGCACCTCCCGCGACGCGTCGGCGCAGGCCGGGGGCGGTCCGGGGAGAAGCCACGGCATCGAGATAAGGCGATTCGATGACGCGTATGCGGCCCCGTCCGCGCGCCGGCAGACTTCGATGACTGTCTACCTTTGAAATTCCTGAAGATCTATTGCCCTTGGGCAATTGTTGCGCGGCTTCGTACGCGGTACGGTCAGCGCGGCACCCACGGGGGGCGCCGATATGCCATCTACGAGGCTGTCGTCAGCGCGGGCATCTGATCCCTTCATGTCCTTTCCGGCGGCAGATCCGTTGTCGGCGTGTGCTGTCGCAACCTGGGCGGCACCGCTTCATCAGCCGTGCCCGAAAGGTCTCGCATGCTACGGCGAAGCTCTCGCATTCTGTCCACTGTGGCCGGATTCTCGCTGATACTGGCCGGCGTGGCCGGTCCGGCCGCCGCCCATCCACGAGAACCGCAACCCACCCCGCCCGCCGGCGTGCTCCGGCCACCGGCGGTGACCGGCCGCGACGTGCCGGGCACCCCGCCCGGGCCGGGCGAGGTGCTGCCGTTCGCCGAGTCCAAGGTCAAGGCGGCTCCGATCCCGGCGGCCAAGCGCACCCGCGAGCTGACCGGCCGGCGCACCGCCACCACCAAGTTCTTCGCCCTGGCCGACGGCCGGGTGCAGGCCGAGGTGAGCCCCGACCAGGTGCACTACCGCGACAAGGCCGGCAAGTGGCAGGACATCGACACCAAGGTCGCGGCCGCCACCACGCCCGGCTTCCCGTACGCGGTGAGCCGTAACGTCTTCGCCAGCCGCTTCGGCGACCGATCCGACCGGCTCGTCGCGGTCGACCGTGACGGCCGCGGGCTCACCATGGGCCTGGACGCACCGGCCCGCGCCGTGCGCCCGGCCGCGGCCGGCGACGAGGTCACCTACCCGGCGGCGGCCGGTGGCGCCGACCTCAAATACGAGGTGACCGCGTCGGCGGTCAAGGAGAGCATCGTCCTGTCGGCGCCGCCGTCCGGGGCGCCGACCTGGCGTTTCGTGCTCGGCCTGGACCGCGTCCGGGCGGTGCCGCAGGCCGACGGCTCGATCGCCCTGCACGCCGCCGAGGGTGAGGGTGCGCCGCTGTTCGTGCTGCCCAAGCCGTTCATGTGGGACAGCGCTTCCGACCCGAAGTCGCCGAACGGCCAGGGTTGGAGCTCTGCGGTCACGCAGAAGATCAGCGTCGAGAACGGCCGGACGATCCTGACCGTCACCGCCGACCCGGCCTGGCTGGCGAGCAAGGACCGCAAGTACCCGGTCACCGTCGACCCGACGATCAAGATCCAGCCGACCCTCGGTGCGGCCCAGGATGTCATGATCAACTCGTACGAGCCGACGGTGAACTACGACAACATCTGGCGGCTCTCCGCGGGCAGCTCCGACATCGCGACGTTCCGCTCGCTGACCCGGTTCGACCTCGGCAACGTGCCGCGCAACACGACGCTCGACTCGGCCCAGCTGCAGATGTACTTCGATCAGGTGCACGGCGGGGACGCCGCCGACGAGGCCACCCAGGTGATCGAGGCACGGCGGGTCACCGCGAACTGGTCCGAGACCACCGCGAACTGGTCCACCATGAACACCAAGTTCGGCGAGGTGGGCGAGAACAGCGACCAGATCGACCAGGCGCAGACGTCGCGTACGTCCCGGGTCGGGTCCTGGCTCGGCGCCACGGCGACCGACAAGAGCCAGGCCATCGCCGGCGATTACCTCTACAACAGCGACTCCAAGACCGGTGACAACTTCACCTGGGTGCCGCGGGTGACCGAGGCCGGCGGCTACGAGGTGCAGGTGCACTACGTCCCGGGCAGCAACCGGGCGACGAACGCGCCGTACACCGTCTACCACGCCGGTGGCAGCACCACCAAGATCGTCAATCAGACCACCGGTTCCGGCAACGGCGCCTGGGTCAGCCTGGGCAGTTTCCAGTTCAACGCCGGCACCACGCACAAGGTGGTGCTCGGCGACGTGGCCGGCAAGATCGTCGTCGCCGACGGGGTGCGGCTGGTCAAGCGGGCCGAGGCCACCAAACAGCTGCACCAGACCAACGCCTGGCACACGTTCAGCGTCCGGTCGATCGTGCAGAGCTGGCTCAACGGCACGCAACCCAACTACGGCTTCATGATCAAAGGCAAGGACGAGGCCAACCGTACGGGCGGGCCGCGCTACGAGGCCGGCGACTTCTCGTACGGCGGTGAGGACGACCACGGCCCCAAGCTGCTGCTCACCTGGGGCAAGCCCGGTGTCGCGCTGAACCCGGTCACCACGATCCGGGCCTCGGGCGCCGACCTGTCCTGGGGCGCCTACACCGACCCGTCCTCGTCACCGGACGACGACATCGTCGAGTACCAGGTGCACGCGTCCAAGACCCAGAACTTCATGCCGTCCGCGGCCACCTTGGTGGCGCCGGTGCGGCCGGGCAAGACCACCTACAACGACACGCACGCGACGCCGACGCCGGCCAACTCGTCCGAGCCGTACGGCGATCAGTTCTTCTACATGATCGCGGTGAAGACCCGCGACGGCACGGTCGTCCCGGCCCAGACCGAGATGGTGCGCCTGCCCAAGGCCGGCCAGGTGGTGAAGTTCGTCCAGGCCGGCGCGGTCGACAACACGCTGACCAGCAAGCAGCCGACAAAGAACTGGGATGTCCTCGACGCCGGTGGTGAGCTGCAGGTCGGCAACAACGGCGAGCTGTACGGCACCAGCCGGGTCGTGCTCAAGTTCCCCGCGGTCACCGGGCTGCCGGCCAAGACCAAAGTGGTCGACGCCGAGGTCGGCCTGTGGAGCTGGTACACCGAGGGCGGCGGCACCGGCAAGTTCCAGCTGCGCGGCCTGACCCGCGACTTCAGCGAGACCCAGTCGACGTGGAACTCGGCCAGCAGCGGCGTCAGCTGGACCACGCCCGGCGGCGACGCCGAGTCCACCGTCCGCAGCACCGTCTCGCCGGTCACCGGGGACCCGGGCTGGACGTCGTTCAAGGCCGGCCCGCTCGTGCAGAACTGGGTCAACGACGCGTCCACCAACAAGGGCGTCCTGGTGCGGCTGGAGAACGAGTCCACGCCCACCCAGCGGGTGCTGTTCCTGTCGTCGGAGGCGGCCGAGCCGTCGCTGCGGCCACGCCTGCGGATCGTCTACACCGCACCGGACACCAAGAGCACCTACGACGCGCCGACCACGCCGGGCCGGATGGTCCCGGGTGACGAGTCGCTGGTGCCGGTCACCATCACCAACACCACCGACAACGTGTGGTCGCCGTCGGACTACGAGCTCTCGTACCGCTGGGAGCGCGCGGACGGCACCGACGTCAGCAACGCCGACAACCAGAAGCACACCCCGCTGCCGTCGGCCCAGGCGCCGGGCGGGGTGGTGACCGTCAACGCCACCGTCAAGGCCCCGGCCAACAGCGGCGACGGCGACCGGCGCGAGGATTACGTCCTCAAGTGGGACGTGCGCAACAAGACGACCGGGCAGTGGCTGTCGCAGAGCGCCAAGATCGATCCGCTGGACCAGAGCGTCGCGGTCGAGAACCCGACCTCCGACCAGCTCGGCCTGGAGAAGTTCTACCAGTACACCGGCGGTTCGACCGGGTCCGGCTCGACCGTGATGGTCAACCAGTTCTCCGGTAACGCGGTGGTCGGCTACAACCCGCTGGAGAACCCGAGCCGGGGCGTGTCGACGTTCGCCCGGCTCACCTACAACAGCCAGGACACGTCCGACTCCGGTCTGGGTCTCGGCTGGTCGCTGTCCACCTCGAGCACCGTCCGGATGGGCTCGCCGCTGGAGTTCCGCGGCGACTACACCTGGCCCGAGCAGGTCGCGATGACCGACGGCGACGGCACCACGCACACCTTCAAGCTGGACAAGCACGACAGCGGCAACCCGGCCGACTGGCGTTATCTGCAGCCCGCCGGCGTGCACATGTTCCTGCAGAAGACCAACGACGGCGACCCGACCCGGGCCTGGACGATGACCCGGCCGGACCGCAGCCAGTTCGTCTTCGACGACGACGGCTACCAGCAGCTGGTTCGTGACCGCAACGGCAACGAGCTGGAATTCACGTACGAGTGGGTGCGGCAGAACAACCGCACCGTGAAGGTGCTGCGCTACCTCACCGACCCGGCCAACCGGCAGACCCTGACCCTCGACTACTACGAGGCCGGGGACCCGTGTGACGTCTATGTCGCCGGCACCCGGACCACGGTGACCAGCCTCGGCTACCCCCGGGTGGTCGGCCGGCTCAAGTCGATGACCGACGTCAGCGGCCGCCAGATCCAGCTGGTCTACAGCGACGACGGCCTGCTGCGGGAGATCACCGACGGCGCCGGCACCGCCGTGGCCAAGGTGCTGGGCTTCGCCTACGACGACGCCACCGACCGCCTGATCCGGGTCGACGACCCGCGCAAGAACAAGACGAAGATCGACTACTTCGAGGGCGACGACGCGTTCACCGAGGGCAAGGTCAGCACGCTGACCGACCGGCTCAACAAGATCACCAACGTCGAGTACGCCGACCCGGACGGCTCGGCCAGCGCCGGGGTGATCACCACGGTCACCGACGCCAAGGGCCGCGCCACCGAGAACGTGATCGACGGGTTCGGCCGGGTCACCCGGATCACCAACGCCAAGGACGAGGTCACCAACCTCACCTGGGACGCCGACAACAACGTCAACCGGCTGGAGGAGGCCAACCACGCGGTCACCACGTGGCGCTTCGACCAGCAGACCGGGTACCCGCTGGAGATCAAGGACCCGGAGGCGAACCAGAACAACACCGCGCCGACCCGGCTCGATTACCGATACGGGCTCAGCGGTCACACCGCCGAGGTGACCATGAAGGTCACGCCGGAGGGCCGGCGCTGGGACTTCGGGTACGACGACCTCGGCAACCTGACATCGGTCACCGACCCGAAGGGCACCTCGACCGCGACCGCCGGCGACTACACCACCAGCTACACCTATGACGGCTTCGGCCAGATGCAGACCGAGACCGACGCCAACGAGCACGTCACCAAGTACGGCGGTTACGACGTCGTCGGCTACCCGACCACCATCACCGACCCGCTGAACAAGGTCACCACGTACTCGTACAGCTCGATCGGCAGTGTCCTGTCGCAGACCGACGCGCTGAACCACAAGTCGGAGTACACCTACGACACCTTCGGGCGCCCGCTGACCACCAAGGTTCCGAAGGACTCGGCGGCCGGCAGATACATCACCACGCCGGCGCCGGTGTACGACAAGAACGACAACGTCACCGAGCAGACGTCGCCGACCGGCGCGGTCACCAAGGCGTCCTACGACGCCGCTGATCAGACCAGCACGACGACCGAGCCCAAGGACAACGACTCCGACCCCGACCGCGTCACCAAGTACGACTACGACCAGGTCGGCAACGTGGTGAAGAAGACCGAGCCCAAGGGCACGCTCACCGCGGCCGACACGACCGACTTCACCACGTCGTACGTCTACGACGAGCTCAACCGGGTCGTCCAGATCACCGACGCCGCCGGTGGCCGGGCCACCGCCGGTTACGACAACGTCGGCAACCTGGTGATCGCGGCCGACCAGCGCAAGAACGCCACGGCCGACGCCAACGACTTCAACGTCAAATACACGTTCGACCTCAACCACCGGCAGAAGACGGCGATCGACGCCAAGGGCTTCACCACCAAGAGCGAGTACGACAAGGACGGCAACAAGACCGTCGACGAGGACCAGGACGGCAACAAGACGACGACCGTGTTCGACGAGCGGTCGGCGCTCAAGGAGCGGAAGGTCCCGCACAAGTCGTCCGGGGGCACGGTGACCTACCGGACCACCCAGTACGAGTACGACGAGGTCGGCAACCAGACCCGGGTGATCAGCCCGCGCGGCGTCGCGACCGCCGACCCGGACGACTTCGCCACGGTCACGCTGTACGACGAGCTGAACCGCAAGAAAGAAGTGCAGCAGCCGTACTCGAAGACCGACGTCAAGTTCACCACGCCCGCCGTCACCACCTACAAGTACGACGACGTCGGCAACCTCGAGCGCATCTCGGCCCCGCCGTCGGAGGGTGAGACCGCCCGCAACGACACGGTGAGCGCCTTCTTCGACAACGGCTGGGTCAAGACCAGCACCGACGTGGCGTGGAACATCGTCTCCACCTACGACTACGACGACAACGGCGCCCAGACCTCCCGGAAGGTGACCTCACCCGGGGCCACCGCACGCGAGATGAACTGGACCTACTACCCGGACGGCAAGAAGAAGTCGCAGGCGGACAACGGCGCCGGTTCGGCGTCGCCGCGCAAGGACTTCCGCTACGAGTACGACCCGAACGCGAACCTGGTCAAGATGCTCGACCAGAGCACCGACGCCAAGATCGACAACTATGCGGTCTCGTACGACGGGCTCAACCGGGTGGCCAGCGTCGAGGAGAAGCTCGGGACCACGGTCAAGAACACCACGACGTACGCGTACGAGCAGAACGACCTGCTCAAGCGGCGCACCCACGACAAGCAGATCACCGAGTACACGTACGAGCCGGAACGCGACCTGGCCACCCGGATCCGCAACTCCACCAACCCGGACGACGGCAAGCCCAAGGACACCAGTTACACGTACACGTCCCGGGGCGAGGTCAAGACCGAGACCAAGGGCAACAAGAACGTCGTCACCAAGGACTACAACCTCGACGGCTCGGTCGCGAGCGACGTCGAGAAAAAGTCCGACGGCACGGTGGTCAACCAGCACACGTACGAATACGCGGCGAACGGCCAGAAGTCGAAGGACACGGCGCACAAGCAGAACGCCGACAACAAGAGCGCGTACCTCGACACGACGAAGACCTACGAGTACGACCCGCAGGACCGGATCCGCAAGTCCACCAAGACGGGCTCCGGCGCCGGCACCGAGTCGTACGTGCACGACGCGAACAGCAACGTCATCGAGCAGACCGTCGGTGGCACCACCACCACCTTCAAATACTCGAAGAACCGCCTCACCTCGGCCTCCGCGCTCGGTGTCAGCTCCAGCTACGACTACGACCCGTACGGCCGGCTGAAGACCGTCACCGCGCAGGGCATCCAGCTGGAGAGCTACGAGTACGACGGCTTCGACCGCACCACCAAGCACACCACCAACCCCGGTGGCGACGTCACCACCTACAAGTACGACCCACTGGACCGGCAGGTGCAGCGCACCCACGGCGGCAAGACCACCGACATGGTCTATCTCGGGCTGACCGAGGAGCTCTCGGCCGAGCTCGAGGGCACCAAGGTCGTCAAGTCCTACCAGCACGGCGCCGGCGGTGAGCTGCTGTCCCAGGTCAAGAACAACAGCGACAACACCACGGAGGACTCCTACACCGGCTACGACGGCCACAGCGACGTCGAGCAGATCACCGACGACAAGGGCGACGGGCGGGCCACCTACGGCTACACGGCCTACGGCAAGAACGACGCCGGTCAGTTCACCGGCGCCGACAAGGCCGACGCGAGCGACAAGCCCGACCCGGACCGTACGCCGTACAACTCGTACCGCTTCAACGGCAAGCGGTTCGACCAGTCGACCGGCGACTACGACATGGGCTTCCGCGACTACGACCCGGGCATCAACCAGTTCCTGTCCCGGGACTCGTACAACGGGGCGCTCGACGACCTGGGCCTGGCGGCCGACCCGTACACCGGCAACCGGTACGCGTTCGCCGGCGGCAACCCGATCTCCAACGTCGAGCTCGACGGCCACAACTGGCTCAGCGACGCGGCCGACAAGGTCGGCAACTTCGTCAAGGACGCGGCCGGCGCGATCGGCTCCGACGGCAAGGACGCGGCCACCGGCATCGCGCAGGTGGCCTATGACACCGCGGTCGGCGGTAATCCCCTGGTCAGCAAGGAGACCAGTGACGCCGCCAAGGGACGCGCGAAGGAGCGCGGCGAGGGCCTGAAGAAGACCCTGAGCAACCCCGGCCAGGCCGTGCAGGACTGGTCCGATCGCCTCACCGCGGACGTGAAGTCCGGTCACCCGGGCGCCGCGGCCGGTCACCTGCTGTTCGACGCGTTCAGCATCGCCGCCGGAGGTGGTGGCGGCGGAGCGGCCAAGGCCGGTGCCGCGGGCAAGACGGCCGGCGCCGCCGGCAAGGCCGGCAAGGCGGGCGACGCTGCCCGGGCCGGCGGTGCCGCGGACAGCGCCGGGAGCCGGTTGACCGCGTCGGTCGGCAAGGACTGTGTCGGCAACAGCTTCCTGCCGGGCACCGCGGTCCTGCTGGCCGACGGCAGCCAGAAGGCCATCGAGAACGTCACGCTGGGCGACAAGGTGCTGGCCAGCGACCCGGAGAACGGCGACACGGAGGGCCGTCCCGTCATCCGCCGGATCACCGGCAACGGCACCAAGCACCTGGTCGACGTCACCATCGACACGGACGGAGACAAGGGAGACGCCACCGCAACGGTGACCGCGACAGCCGGCCACCCGTTCTGGGTCGACGAGCGAGGCGATTGGATCGACGCCGGTGACCTGCAGCCGGGCGACACGGTCACGACCCCGGCCGGCAAGCACCTGGCGGTCGTTGCCACGCACGCCTATCAGAAGGTGCAGCGGGTCTACAACCTCACGGTCGACGGCATCCACACCTACTACGTGCTCGCCGGCACGAAGCCGGTCCTCGTCCACAACTGCGGATCGAACTTCGCCCCCGGCAAGGCTCAGAGCCACTACGACAAGCACGTTCTCGGAAAGATGCCGAACGGCAGCTCCAAGCCCGGGGGCGCGGACATGCCCGAGTTCCTGGACAAGAGCGATTATGTGAGCGGTGCGCGTGACCTGCTCGACGGCCCTGCCGGGAACGGGGTTCTGGAAGGCACGCGAGGGACCGACCTGTTGCGCTACGACACCAATTCGGGGGCCTTCGGCGTCAAGTCAGCCGATGACATAATCAGAACCTTCTTCCGCCCCGACGGCGGCGAAGGATACTTCCGGGGCACGCCCGGCCTGGTTCCCCGAAACTTCTCATGAAGGCGAGCATGACGAACTCCTTCGATGCGGCGGTCGCCCGCAGGGCGGACGACAACGGCTGGTCGAGACTGCGGACCGCCGACGTCATGGTCGACGCATGGTCGTCGTTCGTCGCCCAGTGCTCGCAGGGCTATGACATGAGCATCTACGAGTACGAAAATGATCTGTCGGTCCGATCGATGATCGAGCGTTTGTTGACCGACGAGGAGCTGGCCGGTTTCCCGGAATTCGCCGGTTTCGCTGCTCGAGTGGCTGAGATCGACGCAAGGTTTCGGGCTCTCCTGCAGGAGGGTGTGGAGATCCGCGATTCTGCCGCAGCGTGGTGGGAGCGCGGAGTTCCGCGGATGGCTGGAGCCGAGCTCGCGGAGGATTTCCACGTGATGTTCGGAGTAACAGTGCAAGAAGCACCCGGCCGGTAAGGAACGACAGCCGGCTTCGGCATCCTGTATCGCCTCGTCCTCGTCGAGGGCGGGGCGATACAGGGTTGTGGACGACTCGGCCGCTGCGGATCCCGGCCGGAGCCGATCGTGCGGCCGCATCCTCGGTGCTGAGGCGTACGGCACGCGCCAGCCATGATCATCGGTGTGCTGCCGGGCCGCTTCTGTGCTGCAGGGTGGAGATGAGAGCGAGGGTCGATTCGGCACCCTGGTTCAGGTTGGGCCCGTGCAGGGTCAGCCCGTCGTAGCCGCCGCCGGTGGCCGGATCCCACATGACACGGCCGATGTCGTTGGCGCCGAGGAACCAGTCGATGGACTGGCGCACCCCGGTGTGCCAGGTTGTGTCGCCGGTGATGGCGGCGGCAGTGGCGCAGGCGTCGGCCAGCGCCGCCACTTCGATCGGTTGCTGGTCGTGCCGAAGTCGGGGGCCGCCGGATTGCCAGCCTGACGACGGGAGCACCGAGAGGTGGCCGTCGCTGGTCTGAATGTTCCGCAGCCAGGCCAGCATTCGCAGGCCGGTGTCCAGCACTGGGGGGTCGTCAAGAAGGTCGCCGACGGCGATGAGGGCCTCGGCGAGGGCAGCGTTGGCGTAGCTGAGCCGCTGTTCCGGCCACGGCCAGCGTGGGTCGGGACCCGGACGGCCGATGACGTCGGCGGCGTCGGCCAGGAGGTCCGCGGCCGGTTCGTGGCCGGGATCGGCGCGGAGCAGTTCGGCCGCGCCGAGCGCGGCGAACGCCATGGCCCGCGGGGCGGAGGCCCGGCACGAGGCGCCTCGGGCGAACGCGAGGAGGGCTTCCTGGCGGATCCAGGAAACCGGGCAGCGGGCAGCGGCGGTGCCGAGCCCCCAGAGGGCGCGTCCCCAACAATCCCCGAGGCCGGGCTGGTCGCTCCATCTGCGGTCGAATCCGAGCCGGTTGCGAAACGCGCCGTGGGCGTCCTGCGCGTGGCTGAGGAAGGCCAGATAGCACTCCGCGAGCCGGAGCACCTCAGCCGACGGGGCGGCCTCGCGGCTGGTGACGACGAGGCCGCGAGCGACGTCATCGGTGCAGTAGCCGTGCTCGCGGCGAGCGGTGGCGTGGCGGGCATGCTCGAAGAGGCCGGTGTCGTCGGTGAGACGCGCCAGGTGCGCGAAGGTGGGTGAGGGCACGTCGCGGTCTGGTCCCGGCGCGACGGTCGTCGTCTTGACGGTCACGGGCCTGTCACGGCGACCGGGCGTACGGTGGCGGTGACTGGCTTCGTGCACGGTGGTACCCGCGGCGCGCGACCGTTCCGCGCCAACCTCACGCAGACTCGGATTTGGCACCCTCGGCCAATGTGGCCTGATCCAGGTGGAGCGTGGCCAGCAACCCGCCATGCCGGGAGGGGTCGATGAGATCGGGTAGCTCCCGGTCGACGAAGTCGGCCCGGTTGTGCTGACCACGCTCACGAAGAACGGCGACGACAAGTGCCTTGGATATGGTCATTGTCTGCTTCCTGAAATTGCCTGCGGCGTGAAGGGGGCCGCCGGATTCTGGAGCGACAACCCCCAGCGTACGCCTGTGCCGGCGCCGGGCCTCATCCGGTGGCTCCGGTGGGTGGCCGGGGTTTGATCGTCGTTAAGGTCGAAGTTGCTCTCAACGATGTGCTGCTCGCGGTAAAGGATGCCTCCTGACGCTCAGTGGCCGGTGGGCGGAATGTTCGACGAGTGGCCGTGCTGCTCCGCACGTTTCTCACGCTTCGCCGCCTGCTTCTCCTTGATTGTCTTGCCCTTTTTCTTGACGTTCGCTTTGGCCGTCGAGTCCTTGGACATGATCGAACCCCCTGAACGGGTCGGTGTGCACGTCGCCTGGTCGTGGCGGACAAGCCACGGGGCGTACGCGAAGTCATGCAGCACCCCGACCCTACGCTTCTTTCTGCACACACGACGATCAACGAGCGCTCGAAATGTGGCGCCGCATATCCCGCACTGATTCGGCACGCTTTTCACGATTGAACGCGCGCCGTGCGGGAACGCGTCAAGGCATATGGCTACCTATCGCAGCGCCTCAACGCTTCTGTCCCCGGACGGCACCCGGACTCCCGGGACGGCGGCACTGTTCGCCGAACCTGCCCGCAACGGCGGAACACCACCCTGGGCCGGCGACTTCAGGCCCGCGAACGGAACCGGCATCGACCTGAAGGACGTTGCCGGTAAGACCTTTCAGTTGGAACTCCCCGACGGCAGTACCGGCCAGGTGGTGGTGCAGAAGGTCAAGAACGGCAAAGGAGGCGCCACGTTGGTGCTCATGGGCGAGAACACGCCGCCCTTCTGATCCGTTGAGAGATCTCGAGCAGGCCAGGTGTGACCGGCACGCCTCCCGCCGGGGGCCGGAGAACGTCGCGTCCTGACTGCACCGGCCATGCGGCGGCGACAACCCGCCGTCCGCGCGGTTACCGGCCTCCCAGCTCGGGAAGGTTCGGGAGACCGACGACGATGTTGTCGGCCACCTCGCTGAGGCGGCGGTTGTCACGGCGGGCGAAATCACGGATCAGGGTGAACGCGTCGTCCGGGCTCACGCCGCGGGATTGGGCGACGATGCCTTTCGCTTGTTCGATGACGACGCGACTGTTCAGAGCGCCCTGCAGCTGACCGGTGAGCACCTCGCCGCGGCGGATGGCCCGTTCCTGCAAGAGGCCGAGGACGGCGACATCGGCCAGGGACTGCACGATGTGGGCGTCCGCCTCGTCCAGTTCGGTGGTGCTGCCGAACACGCCCATCGCGCCGATCACTTCTTTGCGGAGGCGCAGCGGGAAGGCGTGCACCGACTCGAAGCCGGCCCCGGCGGCGCGGGGGGCGAACCCGGGCCACTTCCCCGTTGCCGCGGCCAGGTTCACGTTGGTCACCGGCTGGGCTGTGCGGAAGGCGTCGAGGCACGGGCCTTCGTCGTGCTGCAGCTGGAACAACTCCATGAGCCGGGCGCTCTCGTCGGAGGCGGCCATGAAAGTGAGCCGGTCGCGATGATCGGCAAGCATCAACCCGACCTCACCGGTGTCGAACAGGCCGGCCACCCGTCGGGTGAGCATCTGCAAGAACTCCACCACGTCGAACTCGTCGACGAGGGTGTCAGCCACGTCGACGAACAACGTCGCCAGCCGTTCGGCGGAAACGGTGGTCACAGCGGTTCACCGCCCTTCTCCGAATACCGGACCGACGGCGGTCAGGACTGGCCGCTGTCGAACGAATGCGTACGCGTCACCACGTCGCGCGCGACGTCCCCCAGCGCCTTGTCCTCGGCATACGCGTAAGCGCGGAGCCGGGCCAACGCGTCCGCCAACGAGATACCCAACTGCACCGCCACCATCCCTTGAGCCTGGAACAACTCCGCCCGCTGCCCCACCACTTCGTCGTCCAAGCCGTCGGCGGCCGCACCGGGCGCCGCCCGGGCCTGACCGTCGAGCAGCGTCGTCACTGCCACGTCGGCGAAGGTCATGGCGTCCCGGAATTCCCCGGCGGTCAACAAGCCTGCCTCGTACCGGAAGACGTCGAGGGCTCCCAGACGTGCCGCGCCGATCTGCAGAGGGAACGCGAACACCGCCCGCACACCCCTGTCGTGCAGCGCGGGAGCGTACCCCGGCCACCGGCCCATCGCCCCGTCCGAGAGGTGGGGAACCAGCACCGGCTGACGGCTGGCGAACGCGTCCAGGCACGGGCCCTCACCCAGCGTGAACTGCAACTCCTCGACCGGCTGGTATTCCGGCTCGGACACCGCGGCCACGCCCCGCATCCCGCCTCCGGCCAGCACGCTGACCCCGGTGCCGGAGGCGGACAGGGCCCGTCCGGCGGCGCTGCACAACCGGCGCAGCATCCCCGCGACACCATCGCCGTCATCGGGCCGCGCCGGCTCGTTCGCGACCAGGCCGAGCACTCGGACGATGCGCTCATCCATGATGAGCACGAAGTGGTCGGCCGCGGTGCACGCGCGCGGCTGAACGTAAGTGGGCTGTCATGGCTGCGCCTCTCCCTGAGTCGGGGAACCGCCGAGGGCTAGGGCAGCAGCATGTCCGAGGTTCGACTGATAAGCGTCACCCTACGCGGTGGGGCAGTTGGTCGGGCGTTACCTCGCCGCCGATCTGCCCCGAGTGAACGGGCAACCCCTGGCCTGCTCAGCCGACGCCGGCACGGCCGGCAGCGCGTACGGTGGGACGCAGTCTCCAGTTCACGACCGCCAGGCGGGCCCTCGTCCCGTCGTCCCGCGCGGCGACCATGCGTTTATCGCCCCCTATGTCTCACCGACCTGCCCGGGATCATCGATCAAGGACGATTCCGTGGCGGTCACGCCATCCCCATACCGACATTCGAGGAGAACGACATGATTTCAGGTTCCGCGTCCACCTCGTCACCGTTGCGTGAGCCGGCCAAGACGCTTCGCGAAAGAGGCGCGGACAGTTTCCACGCCGCGCTTGCCGGGGCCTTGGTCACGAGTCTTGACGTCGCTCTCGAGGCAGGAGATCACCCGCGGGCGGTCAACATCATCAACCGGGGATTCGCGGAGGGCAACCCTCAACTGGGCTGTGATCTGCTCTGCCGGGCTATAGCGGTCGTCGGGACGGCCCGGACATGGACTGTACAACTCGCGCCCCAGACCGACGCCCGACAAAGATCCGCGCTGTAGGGCTCGGACTCAGACGGCCCGACCCGACCCACGCCGGTTCGGCTTCGCCCGGCCGGTTCTCGCTCTGTGAACTTGCCCGGGCATGCTGGTGGCGCTGCCGGAGAACACCGATGACAAATCCTTTTGAAATAATCCAAAATCAGCTCCCTGCTCCGGCCCGCCGGTGACGAATCGCGGATGCCAACTTCGGATCGACATCTTCACTTGGCGAGAGCTCACTATATGGACTGGTGGAGAGTGGCTTTTTTGGCACGTCGCAGCGTCGGGCTGGTCCCCTGAATTCCCAGCTTGCAGTGCCCGCCACGGGTGTCGTCGAACTATTTCGGACCTCGTTTTTTGGCGCGACGTGCAAAATTCGTCGTGGTCAGTTGCCGTGCTAGGCTGACTGCGTTCCGGTTTTCGTTTTCCTCAGGGCGAGGCAACGCAAGGTGCGTCTCGAGGAGGACGCCAAGGATTATTAGGCGGGAATTTCCCGCCTTCTGATGCTGCCCGAGTGCTTCGCCAGAAGCCCTCGGGTGGAGCGGCGGCCGGCTGATCAGGGTTGATGGTCCGTGATTGTTACGCGATCTCCCCGCAGCCGGCCGTCACTGTAAACGTGGTGCACAACGGTCGTTGGAAGAGCAGGCCCTTCGGCTGTTTCCACTTTGCTCCGGCCGTGGGGGCCGACTGGTTCAGCGGTCCCCACGGCCGGTACTCGGCCCGATCAGCCCGGCACGCTTCAAGACGTCCGGCGGTAACGCTGCCGCCCATCTCCCGCCGATCCGGCCGGGTTGGGCCTACGTCACGCGGATCGGTCGCCGGTGCCGCCCACGGTCGGCGCGGCGGTCTGCTGCTCACCGCCGGGCCGGATGGGACCGGACGAGGCCCGGATGCTGTCCCGGGCGGCTCGGGCGACGGCTTCGGCAGTGATCCCGAATTCCTGGTAGAGCCGCTGGTAATCGGCTGAGGCGCCGTAATGCTCGAGACTGACGATGCGGCCGGCGTCTCCGACGATGTCGCGCCAGCCCTGGCCGATGCCGGCGTCGACGCTGACGCGCGCACGGAGAGCAGGCGGGAGCACCTGGTCGCGGTGGACAGGGGCTGCTGGGCGAACCACTTGCGGCACGGTGATTGTGTCCGAGCGTCGCCCCCAGTGGCGCAGGGTGCGGGGGCTCAGTTCGACGCTCATCGGCCTTGCTTTTCGACGTAGGCGCCGACGTGACGGTCAGCTCGCGATCCAGGGCAGTCTTTCCTCGCTGTGCACGATCAGGCCGTCGATGCCGGTGGCGTCTCGCTCAGGCGGATGGCTTCTGCGGCAAGGACCGGCCTGGCGTTGATGTCGAGCGGGGCTGCCGACGACAGCGGGATGCTGGTGGTCAGCGGACGGCCTTGACCTCGGCGAGGAGCTCGGGCGTGTGGCGGTTGTCGGTTGCGTCAGCCGCGACGGCCAGTGCGATCTCGGCCGAGGCGCGGCTGGCGCCCGGCGGGACCACCAGCAGGTCGAAACGGTCCTGCCCGAAGTCGCCTACGATGGTGATCAGCCCGGCCGGCTGGGAGGTGAACCAGCCCAGCCGCACCGCCCGGCCGCCGACAGTGGTCCGACGCGGATGCGGTAGATCCCACTCGCCGGCGTTCATCATGACGTGCGTTATCTGGCCGCGGAGACCGGCCAAGGCTTCGACGAGCGCGGGAAGCTCCGCGACGGCGTCGGTGGAACGCGGCCACCAGGCGCCGTCGAGGACGGTGGTGCGCGACGGCACCGGATCCATCCGCAGGCGTACCGCGCTGTCCGGGGCTTGGGGAGTGCTGGTCTTTGCGATCTTCATCGGGCTGCCTTCCTGTCGGCGACGTCCGCGCCATCGAAGGGCGGGCGCGGTGCGCTCGTCGGAGGAGACGTCCAGAAGCCGGGTGTCCTTCCACCGTACGCGCTTTCTCCCGGATACGCGGACCGCGTCCGCAGACCGTCACCCGGTGCTCGGTAGGTGCTCGTCTCGGTCGAGCAGCGCCGCGCCGCCTGTTTGACGGCTCGCAGGACGGGTACCCAAGGCGGTCAGGCGGACGTCCAGACTCCGCGGCCGTGTCAGTTCTTCGTTCGCCGGGTTCTTGCCATCGGCCTACTCGGTAAGAGATGTTCGTGAGGAGTCGTTTCATGGGTGCACCGGCAATGCCGCGTCCTAAAACCGGCGGCAGCGATTTCGCCGTGTTGAACCGTCAGATCGTCGAGTCTGGACTGCTTGAACGCCGGCCCGCCTACTATGCCGTACGCATGAGCGTCGTCACAGTGATGCTTGCCGGCGTATGGACTGCCTTCGCGCTGATCGGCTCGTCCTGGTGGAACATCGCGGTGGCCGGGCTGCTGGGCGTGGTGTTCTCGCAGACGGCTCTGCTGGCCCACGACATCGCGCACCGGCAGGTGTTCCGGACGAAGGCCCCCAGCGCCCTGGCGGGCCGGATCGCGGCGAACATCGCCGTCGGAATGAGTTACGGCTGGTGGATGGAGAAGCACACCCGCCATCACAACAATCCCAACCACGACGACCTCGACCCGGACGTGCAACCCGAGGTGCTGATCTGGGCCACCGAGTCAGCCTGGGGCCGGCGCGGGATCAAGGGCTTCGTCAGCCGGCACCAGGCCGGGTTGTTCTTTCCGCTGCTGACGTTGCTCAGCATCGATCTGCGCATCTCCAGCATCAAGGCGCTGCGGCGCCCGGACATGAAGCGCCGCGGCCTGGAAGCAAGCCTGATGGGTCTGCATCTGGTCGCTTACGTGGCCGCGCTGCTGCTGGTGCTGTCCCCGCTGCAGGCCCTGGTGTTCTTCCTCGTGCATCACGCCGTGTTCGGGGTGTATCTGGGGATGACCTTCGCACCCAACCACAAGGGCATGCCACACCCGACCGGCGAGGAAGACTACCTGCGTAAGCAGGTACTGACCTCCCGCAACGTCAAGGGCGCCCGGCTCACCGACGTGGCCCTGGGCGGGCTGAACTACCAGATCGAGCACCACCTGTTCCCGGCGATGCCCACCCCGAACCTGCCCAAGGCGCAGCCCATCGTCCGGGCGTACTGCAACCGGATCGGCGTCTCCTACGAGGAGACGAGCCTGATCGAGTCGTATCGGCAGGCGCTGCGGTATCTGCACGCGGTCGGAGCACCGCTGCGGGCGACGCGACGCGGCCGGCGGCTCGGCGCCGACGTCGGCATGCCGACGTTCCGCTCAGGTGGACGGAGTACCGTTGGCGACAGTTGATGGCTTCGTCATCGGCGCCGGCCTCGGCCGGCCGCTCGGCCGAACGGCCGTACATCTCATCGACCTCGGTGGACCTCGTCCTCGCCCCCGTCATCGGGTTGGGCCCGCGCCTGCGTTGGTCCCGAACGACGGGAAACCCCATGGCGTCAGTAGTCCATCACGTTGAGTCGCCCGCTACGCCCGAGCCGCCCTGGGTGCGGCTCGAACCAGTCCGATTCCGGAATGCCTTGCTCGACGGGTGCTGGTGGCCGAGCACGAACGATCTGGAATCGGAGCTGCGCGTTCTCGTACCGATCCTCGACCAGGTCCGCGGGCGGATCGCAAAGGTGCTGGTAAGTGCTGTGGGCTGGACTGCCCGGCCGCACACCATCGTCGCGGCGGGCCGCACGGTCGCCGTCGCCTATCTGGCCGGCCAATCGCCTGTGATCATGACCGTTCTGTGCGCCGACGGCGGGACTTTCACCCTGCGCGTGGCTCCGCCCGGCCCGGCCCCCGACCTTTCGAAGGGGACAGCGTGCGGCTGGGACGAAGATGCGTGGCGGACCACGGCCGGCGGTTTCGGCCCGCTGAGCGACCGGCCCGTCCGATGACCCCGGCACCGGCCGGCGCAGCGCGTCCGGTCAGCCACCGGATAGCCAACGAGGCCCTCTATCGCGCCGTCGTAGCGGCCGGCCGGGCACCCTCGGCCTTCAACGCGCAGCCGTGGCGCTGGCGGGTCACCCACGGCGCACTGGACCTGTTCGCCGACCACGACGAGACACCGGTGACAGCCGGCGCGATCGACCGGTTGACGACGATCAGCTGCGGCGCCGCCCTGCACCACGCCCGCCTGGCTCTCGCCGCGCGCGGCTGGCGCGTCACGGTGACGCGCCAGCCCGACACCGCAGATCCCACTCATCTGGCTCGGCTGCGCATCGACGGTCCGGCCCCGGTGAGCCCGGACACCGTTGAGCTGGCCCGGGCCATCGACCAACGGCGGACCGATACGCGTGCGGTGACCGGCGCTCCGATCGAGCCAGAGGATCTGCACGGCATCGTCGCGGCGTTCGAGGCGCAGCACGTCAGTCTCGGGGTGCTGCGTCCTGACCAGATACTCGGCCTGACGGTGGCGTCCAGCGGCCTGCCCGACAGCGATTCAGCCGGGGCGCAGTGGAGGGCGGAGCTGGCCTTGTGGGCCGGCGCGGACCGGATAGTCGGCGCGGTCGACGATCCGCGGTTACCCATCGCGCACGGTGAACACGACCGGGCCGCAACCTTCGCGATGCTGCACGGGCCGCGCGACGACAGCCTCGACTGGCTGCACGCCGGCGAGGCCCTGTCGGCCGGTTCACTGGTCGCGGCCGAACTCGGAGTGTCGGTGTTGCCGTTCAGCGCACCCATTGGGAACGACCAGGCCCGTGACATAGTGCGCCGAGCCCTACCCGAATTCGGCCACCTGTACCTGATGATCCGACTGGGTCACCACGACACCGGAGCCCTCGCCCCGCGAACCGGGAGGAATGAGGCCCGGCATCCTCGTGGAACTCGACCATGAGGCGTGATCTGTCCAGCGGGGAGTCGACCGCGCTGGTCTGGTGATTCAAGAGCCGCATGAGTTGTGGCCCGATCGGAGCGTCGCCGGGCAGCCTCCGGCCATCGGGTCGTCCCGGCGCGCGCCGGGCTCGTGCCTGTCCCTCTACGCCGCGAGGTGCCGGGGGTGATCGCGCCGGGGGCAGCTGATCATCAGGGCCACGACGTGAGGTCCGGAATGTCGGCCGGGTCGGTCACTATGGTGGCGGCCAGGTCGGCGATGCGGATGTTCCGGCGCCGGGAGTAACCGCGGATCAAGCGGAACGCCTCGTCGGCATTGACGTCGAACGCGTGCATGATGACGCCTTTGGCCTGTTCGATGATGATCCTGCTGTCGAGGGCGTGCTGGAGCTGTTCGGTCAGCGTCTGCTCCCGCCGCAGGGCGCGTTGGTGCAGCAGTCCGATCGTGGCGACGTCGGCCACGGCCTGCACGACCGGTACGCCGGCGGCGTCGAAGCCGGCGCCCGCCTCCGTACCGAAGACGTTCAGTGCTCCGATGACCTCGTGGCGTACCCGTAGCGGGAAAGCGTGCACCGACCGGAATCCCGCCGCCACGGCCCGGGGAGCGAACAGCGGCCAGCGGCCGCTCGCCGCGGACAGATCGGCGTCGGCCACCGGACGACCGGTGCGGAACGCCTCCAGGCACGGTCCGTCGTGGCTCTGCAGCTGGAACAGTTCGAGCCACTTGGCGTTGTCCTGCGAGGCGGCCATGAACTGCAGCTCGTTGTGGTCGTCGGCGAGCAGCATCCCGGCCGCGGTGGCACCGATCAGGTCCGCCGCCTGGACCGTGACCATGCGCAGGAAATCACCCATGTCGAAGTCGTCGGTGAGGGTGTCGGCCGCTGCGACGAGGATCCTCGACAGTTGACCGGTGGACAGGTCGGTCATGACAGCCGCCGTTCGGCCCCGCGGCCGTCGAGAACGGATCGAATCGGGGCGGTGGCTGGCGACATGATGCTCCCGGGTGACGTGCGATGGACACGTGACGCCGGGGCCTGGGGCGACTGAACGACCGAGGCGCAACATCTCGGCCGTTCACGGCGACTATACCCCGGCCGGAACCGAGGTGCGGGTTGAGGACGACGAGGTCAAGCTCCGCCGGTTCACTGCCCGTCTGCGGGGTATGAACTCAGGAGCGTAATCCGCTTCGGCGGTGAACGGCGGCCGTCCAGACTCCGCGGCCATCATCCAGCCACGCCGGTCCCTGCGTGTTCCCACACGAGACCGGCAAGTTTCTAGGAGTCGCGCCATGAGCGCATCTGTCACCACATGCGGCCGGGCCGCCGGAAGTGATTTCGCCGGGCTGAACCGCCAGATCGTCAACGCGGGCCTGCTCGAACGACGGCCCGCCTATTATGCCGTACGGGCGAGCGCAGTGACCGCCTTGATGGCCGGCACATGGGCCGCCTTCTTCCTGATCGGGCCGTCCTGGTGGACCATCGCCGTGGCGGCGGTCCTCGGCGTCATGTTCTCGCAAGCCGCTCTGCTGGCTCACGACGTGGCCCACCGGCAGGTCTTCCGCACGAAGAAGCCGAGCGAGACCGCGGGCCGGATCGTGGCCAACGTCGCCGTCGGAATGAGCTACGGCTGGTGGGTGGACAAGCACACCCGCCACCACAACAACCCGAACCATGACGACCTCGACCCGGACGTGCAGCCCGAGCTGCTGATCTGGGCCACCGAGTCAGCCTGGGGCCGGCGCGGCATCAAGGGCTTCGTCAACCGGCACCAGGCCGGGTTGTTCTTTCCGCTGCTGACGCTGCTCAGCATCGACCTGCGCATCTCCAGCATCAAGGCGCTGCGGCGCCCCGGCATGAGACGCCGCGGCCTGGAAGCAAGCCTCATGGGCCTGCACCTGGCTGCCTACGGGGCGGTGCTGCTGCTGGTGCTCTCCCCGTGGCAGGCGCTGGTGTTCTTCCTGATGCACCATGCGGTGTTCGGGGTGTATCTGGGGATGACCTTCGCACCCAATCACAAGGGCATGCCGCATCCCACCGGTGACGAGGACTATCTGCGTAAGCAGGTGCTGACCTCCCGCAACGTCAAGGGCGGCCGGCTCACCGACATCGCCCTCGGCGGGCTCAACTATCAGATCGAGCATCACCTGTTCCCGGCGATGCCCACCCCGAACCTGCCCAAGGCGCAGCCCATCGTCCGGGCGTACTGCGTCCAGGCGGGTGTCTCCTACGAAGAGACCGGCCTGATCATGTCGTATCGCCAGGCCTTGCGTCATCTGCATGCCGTCGGGGCTCCGCTGCGGGAGTCGCGCCCAGGTCGGGCAGGCCGGGCAGACCGGAGACGATGGTCCCGGCCACCTCGCTGAGGCGGCGGTTGTTCCGGCGGGCGAAGTCACGGATCAGGGTGAACGCGTCGTCCGGGCTGACGGTGCGGGCCTGGGCGACGATGCCTTTGGCCTGTTCGATGATGACGCGACTGTTCAGAGCACCCTGCAACTGGCCGGTGAGCACCTCGCCGCGGCGGATGGCACGTTCCTGCAGAAGGCCGATCACAGCGACGTCGGCCAGGGCCTGCACGATGCTCTCGTCGGCCTTGTCCAGCTCGTCCGCGCTGCCGAAGACACCCATCGCGCCGATCACTTCGTTGCGCAGGCGCAGCGGGAAGGCGTGCACCGACTCGAAGCCGGCCCGGGTGGCCCGCGGCGCGAACTCGGGCCACTTCCCCGTTGCCGCGGCCAGGTTCACATTTGTCACCGGACGGGCCGTGCGGAAAGCGTCGAGGCACGGGCCGTCGCCGTACTGCAGCTGGAACAACTCCATGAGGCGGGCGCTCTCGTCGGAGGCGGCCATGAAGGTCAACCGGTCGCGGTGGTCGGCGAGCATGAGCCCGACCTCACCGGTGTCGAACAGGGCGGCCACCCGCTGAGTGAGCATCTGCAGGAACTCGACCACGTCGAAATCATCGACGAGCGTGTCGGCGACGTCGACGAACAGCGTCGCGAGCCGCTCAGCGGAAACGGTGCTCACCGTGATCCACCGCCCTTCTCCGTATGTGGCCGGACGGTAGTCACGACAGGCCGCTATCGAAGGAAACCCTACGCGCCACCACGTCGCGGGCCACGTCTCCCAGGGCCCGGTTCTCGGCGAACGCGTACGCCCGCAGCCGGGCCAGCGCGTCCGCGAGGGAGATACCCAGCTGGACCGCCACCATTCCCTGAGCCTGGAACAGCTCCGCCCGCTGCCCGACCACCTCGTCGTCCAGCCCGTCGGCGGCCGCACCGGGCGCGGCCCGGGCCTGACCGGCGAGCAGCGTCGTCACCGCCACGTCGGCGAAGGTCAGGGCATCCCGGAATTCGTCGGCGGTCAGGGCCCCCACCTCGTCGCGGAAGACGTCGAGGGCTCCCAGCCGGGCCGCGCCGATCTGCAAGGGGAACGCGAACA
This sequence comes from Actinoplanes sp. NPDC049598, assembly GCF_040675435.1. Classification (NCBI taxonomy): domain Bacteria; kingdom Bacillati; phylum Actinomycetota; class Actinomycetes; order Micromonosporales; family Micromonosporaceae; genus Actinoplanes; species Actinoplanes sp. NPDC049598. The sequence continues at coordinate 85,745 of NZ_JBFAOX010000004.1, forward strand.
CCGCCCGGAGGCCTCTGCCGTGCAGTGCGGCCGCGTAGCCCGGCCATCGCCACATCGCCGCGGCCGAGAGGTCAGGGACGAGCACGGGCTGCCGACTGGCGAACGCGTCCAGGCACGGGCCCTCACCCAGCGAGAACTGCAACTCCTCGACCGGCTCGTAGGCCGGCTCGGACACCGCGGCGACGCCGCGCATCCGGTCTCCGACCACCACACTGAGCCCGGCGCCGGAGGCGGACAGGGCTCGCCCGGCGGCGCTGCACAACCGGCGCAGGTTCCCCGCGAGGCCGTGGCGGTCACCGGGCCGCGACGGCTCGTCCGCGATCAGGCGAGCCACCCGGAGGATGCGCTCATCCACGTGAGCCACTGGACGGTTGGCGGAAACCTGGGGGGCTAGTCATGGACGCACCTCTCCCTGACTCGGGGAACCGCCGAGGGCCAGGGCAGCAGCATGTCCGATAGTTCGACCGCGGTTACACACTACGCCGGGAAGTCCGGCTGTGTCGCGGCGCGGGCCGGGCAGTCGGCAAGGATGAGCCGGTGGATGCCGAGTCGGTTTTGATCTTTGCTCTCGCTGCTGTCGTCGTGGTCGCCGTCGTGCGGTGGGTGGCGAGCCGTACGGGGCTGCCCGCCGCCGCGTTGCTGCCGATCATCGGTATCGGGTACGCGCTGTTGCCCGGCCCCAACGTCACCCTCGATCCACACCTCATCCTGACCTTCGTCCTGCCGCCGCTGCTGTACAGCGCCGCCCTGGACTCATCGATGCTCGCGATCCGCCGCAACCTGCGGACGGTGGTGAGCCTCTCGGTGGTTCTGGTGCTTCTCACCGCACTGCTGATCGGCGTGGGCTTCGCCTGGTTCGTCACCGGAGCCACGCTGGCCGCCGGGATCGCCGTCGGCGCGGCGGTCGCGCCGCCGGATCCGGTGGCGGCGCTGGCAGTCGGGCGCCGGGCCGGGTTGCCGCCGCGGATCATCACACTGATCCAGGGGGAGGGGCTGCTCAATGACGCCACCGCTCTCACCATCCTCAGCGTCGCGGTGGCCGCGGCAACCGGTGACGGGTTCTCCGCGCCGGCCGCGTTCGCGCAGTTCCTGCTCGCCGCCGCGGGCGGAGCCGCCGTGGGGGTGGTGGTCGCCTTCGCCGTACGCCTGCTGTCGCGTCCCCTCAGCGGGGACCCGATGCTGGCGAACGCCGTCTCACTGGCCACACCGTTCGGTGCGTACCTTCTGGGCGAGCGTCTCCATGTCTCCGGCGTGCTGGCGGTGGTCGTCGCCGGGCTGATCGTCGGGCACCACACGCCACGATCCGCCTCGGGCGCGGGACGGCTGCAGACCAGCGCGGTCTGGCGGCTGATCGACTTCCTGCTCGAGGGCCTCGTGTTCCTGCTGATCGGTCAACAGCTACCGGCGGTTCTGCGGGGGCTCACGGCGTACGGCACCGGCACCGTTGTCGTCGCGGTGTCGATCTCGGTGGGCGTCGTCCTCTTACTGAGGCCGTTGTGGCTGGTGTTGACCCTGGTATGGCCCAGCATGCCGCGTTCCCGCCGGAACCGCGCCGGCATGACCGAGGGGCAGCCGGCACGGTGGACCGGACGGGATGTCGTCGTGCTCTCCTGGGCCGGAACGCGCGGCGTGATCAGCCTCGCCGCGATCTTCACGCTGCCGTCGGTCACGGAGACCGGGACCCCGTTTCCGGCTCGGAACCTGCTTGTCTTCTGCGCATTTGTCGTCGTGCTCATCACCCTGGTCGGTCAGGGCCTGACGTTCGCCCCCATCGTCCGGTGGCTCGGACTGCGCGCTGACGCCAACGACCAGGCTCGCCTGCGCAACGAGGCCCGGTCGGCCTCAGTCGAAGCGGCCCTCACCGCGCTCGACGACCTGGAGAAGCAGGAGTACGACGACATCAGCGCCCCGGTGATCGAAACGATGCGCCAGCAGCTACGAGCCCGTCTGAACCGCTACCGTGACCGGATCACGATGTTGAGCGAGAACGACGACTCGAGTGCTCCGCCGGTCTCGCCGCCGTACGAGGCGGCGTTGCACGTGCGGCGGGTGACCCTCGACGCCCAGCGAGACGAGTTCCTGCGCTGGCGCGACGCCGGGTGGTTGCCCGACGAGAGTCTGCGTGTCCTGGAACGTGAGCTGGATCATGAGGAGCGGTTGCTTCCGGACCGGCCGACCCGCCGGTGAACCGTGGTGTCCTCCTTGGATGGTGGCCACTGTGGGTCGGCGCGTACGGTGACCCCCGTGATGGTTCAACGGCACTGGTGGAACGGCAGCAAGACGGCGCGCTCTCGTCGTGACGTCTACATTCGCAGCGATGGGCACCAATGGGACGTGCTGGTGCAGATCGGCGGGACGGCGGGACGTTACCGCGTGCAGGAGTGCCCGAGCGGCAGCTCAGCCATGATCGTCGCCGGTGCGTGGCGTGGGTCGGAGCCCGGTTGGCAGGAGCTCGCGCCCGCCGGCGGCGTCGCGCGTTCACGCTGAGCACGAGCGGCCGGCAAGGTCGTCTCAGACGACAGCACCGCGCGGCGCGACCTCGATCGCGGCGACGCCTCGCCCATAGAGCACGACGAGCCTTTCGCCGTGTCTCGTCCGCAACGCCCCGGCATCCTGGGCGAGGGTCGCGATGATGTGATCCAGCAGCTCACCCTCATCGGAGATTGCAGGATCGTCGTAGGTGATGTCCATGCGATCGCCGCCGACGAGCCGTACGCGCAGCACGATAGTTGCCATGCGGTGACGCTACCCGGGTCCGGCCTCGGTGGCGGGTCCGCAAGTTGGATGACTTGGTCGTCTTCGGCCAGCACGCCGGGCGGTCCCGGGGACTGATCGGCGACCGCGCCGGGCATCGGAGCGGCGGTCGGTCCGAAAGCCGACCCGGTGCTGATCGTCCATCGCCGGCCGGTTGAGATATGTTGGGCGGAAGCGAGGCATGCCTTCTTCGTCTGCTGCTCCAGTCCTCGGCAGTGCACCCACGCTGACAACACGTCGGGAGCAGCCGTGTCTGGAGACAACCATCCGCTTCCGCGCCGGTTGGCTGCGGTCATCACGAGCGACGGCGCCCGCGCTGCTCCGTTGGCGAAGCCCTATCTGCTCACCACCCTGACCGATGGTCGTGGGGTGGCGGTGGCCGTCACCGGCGATGCCACCACCGCGGTGGTCGAGATGGCTGTGCACGGCGGGTGGTCCGCGCGCTTCGGCGACCAGATCGCCACCTGCCTGCGGCTCTGTCTGGCCGGTCCGTCGGTCACCGCCATCATCGACCTGCATGATCTCGAGGATCCGCTGGGGCTGAGCATGCCGTTCTGGATGGCGGCGTGGCGCCGCGCCCGGTTCGACACCTCGCCCGTCGACCTCGTGCTCTGTGTGCCCGCCGCAAGCGCGCTGGGCCGGCGGCTGCGTGCCGCCGAGGGGCCGCAACTGTTCGCCGGCCCGGCGCCGGCCCGGCGCCGGCCCGTGCCGCCGTCGCCGCGCTGGTGTCCCAGGCCGACCGGCTCCAAGCCCGGCTGGCGCCCCGGCCGCATTGCATAAGCGCCGCCCGGGACCTGATGCGGCGGGCCTGCCACACGTGGGACCTGCCGCATCTGGTGGACGACGCCGTGCTGACAGTGTCCGAGCTGGCCACCAACGCGGTCGAGCACGCCCGGACCGACTTCGTCGTCACGGTGTCCCGCCAGGCCCGCCGGCTGCACGTGGCGGTGCAGGACGGCGTCCCGCATTTTCCGCATCTGCGCCGGCCGGATCCACCCGGGCCGGCCGCGAACCCGGGCGGTCGCGGCCTGATGATGGTGGACCGGATCGCTGCCGCCTGGGGAGCCATGCCGACCCGGGTTGGCAAGGTGGTATGGGCCACGCTGACGTGAACCGTTCGGAGGCCCGGACGCGTCGGAGACAAAAGCGGCCTTCACGCTTTCGGGAAGCGTTGGACGCCGGACATCTGCGCTAACGTTGTTGGGCTGGGAGATTTGTCCTGGCCCGCTACCCCAGCCCCCGGTGGCGCACCGAGTGCGGCACTGAAGCCAGGGAGTAGCTGTGGTGATCGTCGACTGTCCTTCGAGAACGTCTTCGCTGAAGCAACCGGCCGTCCGAGTCACTGCCGCACGGTGACAGCCACGGAGGGCGGGGCGTGGAAGCCGCCGATCGAGCCGCCCTATCTGCTCACCACGGCCGCCCCGGGTCGCCACCCGGGCGTGGCCGTGGTCTGTGACGCCAGTATGACGATGGTCGAGATATCGGTGCACGGCCGATGGACGCCGGATCTGGCCGACCAGGTCTCCGCCGCCCTGTGCATGTGCTTGGCCAGTCCGGCGACCACCATCGTCGTCGCGCTGCACGAGCTGACCGATCCCGGCGGGGCGAGCCTCCCGTTCTGGCGGTGGTGGTGGCGGGCGGCCCGGTTCGAGCCCGTACCGGTGCCGGTGACGTTCAGCATCGCCGAAACCACCGCGCTGGGCCGGCGCCTGCGGTTCCGGCCAGGACCGCAACCCCGCGTCCACGCCACCGTGCGCGAGGCCCGCGCCGCCGCCGCCCGGAGGGCCCGGGCCGAAAGCCGGCAGGTCTGGCTGGCACCCCGGCCGTCCTCGGTCAAGGACGCACGCTCGCTGGTCACGCGGGCGTGCCATGACTGGAACCGGTCCAAGTTGCTGCCGGACATGTCGCTGATCGCCTCCGAGCTGGCCGCCAACGCGGTGGAACACGCCCGCACCGACTTCATCGTTACCATGTGGCACCGCGACGCACGACTGTATGTGGCGGTCCACGACTGCGTCAGCGAGTTCCCGGTTGCGAACGACCTGAAGGGCGCCGGCCGGCCGTCCCCGCTCGCCGAACGAGGACGAGGCCTGCAGTTGGTGCAGGCGACGGCCGCCGCCTGCTGCGCGGTGCCGGCGCCGGACGGCAAGGTGGTGTGGGCCGCCGTGACGTGACTGTGTCAGCGGGCGCTCACAGCGGTGCTCCGCCTCGTGCAGGTGGGCCGGGGCCGGCGGGTCCGGGCGGTGCTCAGATACTTCGATGCCTGATCAGCGGCGCTCTTCGGCGGCCGCCCGATCATCCGCGTACAGTGAAGGTGCTCCAGAGCTCGCTTTTCCGCGACGGTCAGCGTCGCCCCACCGCACCGCGACCCGAGGAGCCCTGTGGCCCTGACACCAGCCGACATCCACAACACGGAGTTCGCGAAGGCGTCCCTCAGCCGCCGGGGGTACGACGAGAACGACGTCGACGTGCTCCTCGACGAGGCCACCGGGGAGATGATCAGGCTGCTGGAGGAGAACGACGCGCTGCGCTGCCGGCTCGAGGCCGGTGATCAGGACGGTCGCCGTCAGGCTGCTCAGGCCGAGTTGTCCGCGGCGACCGCCGCCCTGGATCGCGCCCGTCGGGCGTGCGGCCGGGCCGAGCGGGACGCCCGGCACGTGCGACAGCAGCTCGACGAGGCGCACCGGGCCACCGCCGCGGCCACCGTCCGCGGCGAGGCGTCGCCGGAACGGGTCCTGCTGATGGCCCAGCGCACCGCCGACAAATATGTGCGCGAGGCCCAGGGCGAATCCCGGATGCTGCTCACCGACGCGCGCGGGCGGGCCGACCGCACGCTCCGCGATGCCCGGGACACCGCAGCTGCAGTCCACCGGAGATCCCACGACCACCAGAACGAAGCCGCGGCCCGCCTGGCCACGGACCGGGCCGGCGTGGTACGGGACATCGACGCGTTGACGCGCTTCGCCGCGGAGTACCACCGCGCCCTAGAAGATCACATGCACCGCCAAGGACGAATCATCGACGGCACGGCCAGCCGGTGATCATGGTCCCGGCATCGTCCAACGTATTCGCATGGTGTTTTGTGATCGGGGAGGACGCGGGGGTGACAATGGGGGAGTGGCTGATCGATACGGAGTGAGCAGCCCGGACGATCGTGACCGGGCCGGTCAAGCCCGGGACGATGCGGCCGACGAGCGTGACGAGGAGGCGCGCGGCCGCGATCATGACGGCCGGGCTCGTGACCGGTCGGCCGCCGACCGGGACGACGCCGTGTACGCGTCGCAACGCGAGGAACAGGACCGGCAATGGGCGGCCGAGCTGCGCGACCGCGAGGCGGCCGACCGGGCGGAAGCGGCCCGGTTACGTGAACACGCGGCCGCTGAACGGCCGACGGACCGCGAACAGCTGCTCATCTTGTGGGAGCAAGCAGCGTCCGACCGCGACGCCGCAGCCGCCGACCGTGATCTGGCCGCCGCCGACCGCGAGCGGTTGCGCGACCATATCCGGCAGGTCCGCGGTCAGCTCGCGGCCGCGGCCGCTGATCGGGCCGCCGCCGATGGTGACCGGACCGCCGCTGAGGCCGACCGGGTCGCCGCAGCATCCGACCGCGCCGCCACCGACGCGGCCCGCCAGCAAGCCGTCATCGAACGCGCCGCCGGCGAAGGTTACGACGACCGTCAGTAGTCGCCGGGGTCCCGCTGATCCGGTGCGTCGCCCTGCCGGATCGCTGACGCCACCTTGCGCGCCTGTTGAGCCTGCCGACGGGCATGGTCTGCTCGATCGTGGTATCTGACGTCCCCGCGGGTGGCCGCGAGATGATCGTTGGTCGCCGCGACCCGCTCCTCGACCTCCACTACCCGATCCTCCGTCTCGGCCAGACGACGGAGGGTCTGCTGGGTGCGCTCGATCTCGCTACGAAGCCGGTCCTGCGGAGAAGAATCGTCCATCGGCCACGGATCCCCCTCCTCGGGGTCATCACACCGGCCACGGCGCGCCGATCGGGCCGACCTGGCCGCCTTTGAGCAGTAGCCGACATCCGGCCACCGTGGCGTCCTGGTGGGCGGTCGCCGTCGCCTCCTGGAAGCCGAGGCGCCGAGGATCCTTTTCGCGTGTCCGGCCTTTCTGCTCGGGTGCTAAAACGGCGCTTGTGTCGGCCCGCGGTGTCGGGGCGTCGTAAATGCTGCCCGCAATGGCATTTCGGTCGTACGCACAATGCCGATGGGTGGGAGTCGGACGGGGCGCTTATCCCATGTGCCTGGGACTCGGGCTTCCCTATTCTGATCCTCCGCGAGATACCGACCGGAAGGTTTCCCATGCCGTCGGAGAATTCTGTGGAGCCGCGGCCGGATGACCGGGACGTGCGGGTTGCCCGGCTCCGGGATGCCGAGCTCGACCACGGGCGGCGGCGCCGCCGGTGGCGGCTGGTGCTCATCGGCCTGGGCGTCGCCGTGGTGGCTTTGTTGGCGCTCGCGGCCGTGGCCAGTGGTCCGGCCTCGACCGGGCGGAAGACCGGCGATGCCTCGCAGGCCGACCCGGCGAAGGCGAACGTCGCGGGCGAGACGGTCTACCGCGACCTGAAGTCGGACCACGTGACGGCCGATGTCAGCTACCCGGCTGACCCGAACCCGCCGGTGGGGGGCCCGCACGATCCGGTGTGGCAGAACGCCGACGGTGTCGTCTACGACGTTCCCCTGCGGACCGAGCACGCAGTGCACTCGCTGGAGCACGGGGCGGTCTGGCTCACCTATCGGCCGGGGCTGAGCGCGGCCGACGTCGCGCGGCTGGGCGCCAAGGTGACCGGGATCCCCTACCGGATGATGAGCCCCCGTCCGGGGCAGCCGGCGCCGATCATCGTGACCGCCTGGGGTCACCAGCTGCGGCTGACCAGTGCCACCGACGCCCGCCTGGACGAGTTCCTCCGGGCCTACACCCAGGGACCGCAGGCGCCTGAACCGGGTGGTCCGGTCACCGGCGGCCGGGCGACGCCGTGACCGTCCCGGCCGCCGGGCTGCGCAAGGTCGCGTACGGCCTGGTGTTGCTCCTGGTGGCCACCGGCGCCTACCTGCTGGGTGTCCGGCCGGCGCCACCGCCGGCGGACGACTCCGTAGCGGTGGGCTTCGCCCGTGACATGGCGGCCCATCACCAGCAGGCCGTGGACATGTCGCTGACGGTTCTCGGCCGCGACCCCTCGCCCGAGGTCGCCACGCTGGCCTACGACATCGCCGGGAGTCAGGCCGTTCAGCAAGGCATGCTGCTGGGCTGGCTGGCGGCCTGGGGGCGGAGCCCGTCGGGCGACCGGCCGCCGATGGCGTGGATGGGCATGCCGCCGCCGAACGTCACCGACCTCGGGCGGGGCATCCGTATGCCCGGTATGGCCGACCGGGCGGAACTGGCCGGCCTTCGCCGGTCCTCGGGGCGCGAGGCCGACATCCGCTTCCTGCGCCTGATGATCCGGCACCATCTGGGCGGGATCCACATGGCCGAAGCCGCGCTGGCCGGCCCGTTGCCCGTCGAGGAGCGGCGCCTGGCGGTCTCCATCATGTCGGCCCAGCAGGCCGAGGTGACCACGATGTCGGCGTTGCTGGCCGACCGGACGGGCGCCCCCGGTACCCGCTGAGGGCCAGGACAGGCGCGGGACGGTGCTCCCGCGAACGCGGGACGAGCGCCCTCATACCTTCGGACAGATGACGCGAGCACGGAAGCACGTGGCAATCGTGGGGGCGGGTATCGGAGGCCTGGCGGCGGCCGTCGCGCTGGCCCGCCGGGGCGTCGCCGCCGAGGTGTACGAGCAGGCGCCCGACCTGCGCGAGTTGGGGGTGGGGGTGCACCTGGCGGCCAACGGCAGCCGGATTCTGCAGCGGTGGGGGCTCGGCCAGCCGGTCGGCGCGGTCGCGGTGCGGCCGGAGGCGCTCGAGGTGCGCGACGCTCTCGACGGGCGGGTGCTGGTCCGCCAGCCGATGGGTGCGGCGTGGGCCGCCGATCTCGGCGCGCCGTACTACACCGTCAACCGGTCCGATCTGCACCGGGTCCTGGCCGCTCAGCTGCCGCCCGGCCGGCTGCATCTGTGCCGTCGGCTGGCCGGCTTCCGGAATCGGCCGGACCGCGTCACCCTGACCTTCGCGGACGGCGGCACCGTGGAGGCGGCCGTTCTCGTCGCCGCCGACGGAGCGCATTCGCGGGTACGCCGCGAGGTGGCCGGTCACGAGCGGGCGGTCTTCTCCGGCAAGTCCGCGTTCCGCGGCCTGGTGCCCACCGCCGCGGTCCCCGGTCTCTCGCCCGGCGAGATGTACGTGTGGACCGGCGGCGACAAGCGTTTGCTGTGCTACCCGGTCGCGTCCGGCCGATTCTTCACGTTCGTGGGGATCGTGCCCGACCGCCGGTGGCAGACGGAGTCCTGGACCACTCCGGGCGACCCGGACGAGTTGCGCGCCGCGTTCGCCGGCTGGACCGGTGAGGTCACCGCGATCCTCGCGGCCGTGTCGGAAACCCGTCGCTGGGCGCTGTACGACCGGGAGCCGCTCGACCGGTGGGGCGGGGGCCGGTACACCTTGCTCGGCGACGCGGCCCACCCGATGCTCCCGCACCACGGTCAGGGTGTCAGCCAGGCCCTCGAGGACGCCGAGGCGCTGGCGCACTTCCTCGCCCTCGGCGGCGACTGGGTGCGCGCTCTGCGGCGGTACGAGGAGCTTCGGCGCCCGCACACCGCGCAGGTGCAGCTGGGTTCGAGGGAAAGTGGCACGCTCCGGCTGCGGGCCGCGGCCATGGCGGCTTCCCCGGCCGCGGCGGGGGCCCGCGAGCATCCGTCCGGGGCGATGTCGGCGATGGTCGACGACGTGTCCTGGGTGCAGCGGCACGACATCGGCCATGAACTCGTGGAGGCAGAATTGTAGCGCTATTAATCTTGCACCGGGCATGCAGGCATGAGTCCTTATGTATCTTTAAGCGTCAATGTTTTTCATGATGGCGGGACCGGGCAACATTCTTCGCGGATCTTGTCTACAGTGGAGATGTCAAGGACTCGTGTACGCCCTCGGGGGAGGCTGACGTCATCATGAGCACCCGTCGACTGCCTGACCGCTTATGACCAGGGTCCCACGCGTCTTCGTGGTCGATAAATATCCTCTCTTTCGCGCCGGCATAAGATCGACCTTGGAATCGATCACCTCGCTTGATTTCGTCGGTGAAGCGGGCACCGGCGAGGACGCCTTCCGCGAACTGGGCCGGCTCGAGCCGGCCGCCGACGTCGTCCTGGTCGGGTTGCAACCACCCGACCGCTCCGGGATCGACGTCGCTCGCCGGCTGAGCGCGGTGACCGAGCCGGGGTACCCGGGCTCCCGGGTGCTGGTGATCTCGTCGAACGAGGACGACGAGGCCGTGGTGGCCGCACTGCGCGCCGGAGCGTACGGATACCTGGTGCGCTGGATGGACCGCGACGAGCTGCTGCGGGCGATCGACACGGTCGCCGCCGGTGGCGCGGTCTTCAGCCCGATGGTCGCCGACCGGCTGCGCACCTACTTCTCGGCGGTGCACGATCTGCCCAGCCGGATGGCGTTCCCGGCGCTCACCGACCGCGAGCGGGAGATCCTCGACCTGCTCGCCCGTGGGCACGACAACCGCCGGATCGCCCGCGCGCTGGTGCTCTCCGAGAAGACGGTCCGCAACCACGTGTCCAAAGTGTTCATGAAGCTTCAGGTGAGCAAACGGGCCGAGGCGGCTGTCCGCGCTCGCGACGCCGGTCTGGGCATCTGACCCGGTGGGCCGGGACGGCCCTGGGACTTCGTTCCCACGACTACAGGACCGCGAGCGTCCTACCGTCACCGTGCTGCTTAACCCAGACGGGGAGGAACTTCATGACGCAAGGGATCGATCGACGACAGCTGCTGCGGACGTCGGTGGCGGCCGCGACCGTGGCCGGGCTGGGCGGAGCCGGTCTGCTGGCCGGGCCGGCGTCGCCGGCCGCGGCGGCGGGGACGGCAAAGCCCGGTGTCGGCCACCTGCCGCCGGTGCCGGGAATGCTGGGCGACCGTTACAGCAACGAGTTCTGGTACGAGTTCGACAACGTCACCCTTTTCGAGCAGTCGGCGGAGGTGACGGCGGCCTTCGTGGCGATCGAGCAGTACCTGGCCACGGTTCCGCCGCCGCCGCGGTCACTGGTCCAGATCTGGCAGGAGATGCGTCAATCCCCGGACTACCCGCGCAACCTGTACGAGTTCACCAAGCCGATCAAGGAGCCGCTGCGTGCGCTGTCGCACGCCGAGGCCGGAGTGTTCGACAAGTACTTCCGGCCCGGTGACCCCCGGCTCGTCAAGGCCTTCGTGCTCTTCGGTCAGGGCGTGCTCTTCGACCCGCGGCACACCCCGCCGGTGCACACCATGGGCAGCCTCCCGCCGGTCGGCTACCACGTGTGGCACATCTTCATCCGCAGCATGATCCTGCACGGCATCGAGCCGCTGCGCTGGCGCCTGATCGCGCCGCTCAACGGCCTGGCGTGGGAGATCCAGTCCATCTGCAAGCCGAGCCAGGAGCACGTGAACCCGGGCCTGCCGGCCCGCCAGATCCGCCGGCTCGAGCGGGCCTGGCTGCCGCGCAACCTCGAACAGCTGGACCGGCAGTTCGAGTCGTTCCCCTACCCGCCCGGCGTCAGCTGAGCCCTGATCGATACGAAAGGCCGCCCCGGAGTCTCCGGGGCGGCCTTTCTTTCGGGGGCGGGTTCAGTCCGAGCGGGCGAACCTGCGGGCGGCCAGCGCGAGCGCGACGACCGCGATGAGGGTGATGCCCAGTGCCTCGATGCCGACCGGGGGCACCCAGCCCCACCACTGCGGGCTCGAGGGACGGCCGCCGAGCGTGACGTCGGGGCCGGGCAGCGTGCGCCGGAGCAGATCCACCACGTAGGTCAGCGGGTTGATTCGCACCGCGATGCCGAGCCAGCCGGGCAACCCGTTGGCCGGGAAGATCGCGCCGGACAGGAAGACCAGCGGCATCATGCACAGACTGACCACCATCTGGAACGTCTCGATCCGGCGGAAGGACACCGCGGCCAGCACGCCCAGGGCGGTGAAGGCGGCGCTGATCAGGGCCAGCTCGGCCAGCACGAGCAGCAGCGACGGCCGGTACGGGATCCCCGCCACCCCGGCCACGGTCAGCACCAGGCCGCCGTAGACGGCGCCGGTCGTGGCCCCGCCCAGGATGATCCCGGCGAGCACCGCGCCCCGCCGCACCGGGGCGACCAGCATCTGGCGCAGGAACCCGGCCTGCCGGTCCCACACGATCGCCACGCCGACCGCCACGGTCGGCGCCTGCAGGGCCATCAGCAGCACGCCGGGGAACAGGAACGTCCGGAACTGCCGGAAGCCGTCGCCGGAACCACCGGCCGCGGTGATGCCGGTACCCAGCACGATCAGGAACAACAGCGGCGTGAGAAGCCCCATCGCCAGCCGCATCGGATTACGCCGCAGCCGCAGCATCTCGCGCTTCCAGAGCACCTCGACCGCGCGCAGGTCGGCCCGCAGGCGGCCGGCCGGCCGGATCGTCGCCTCCGGAACCGGCACGGTGCCGAGCACGCGGACATCCTCGGTCGTCACCGGTTACCTCCCGACCCTCAGCGCGGTGGCGGGCGCCGGCGACGGGCCGTCGCGCATGGTGCGCCCGGTGTAGTGCAGGAACACGTCGTCCAGGGTCGGCGGCGTGATGGTGGCCGCCGAGATCGGCACGGCGAGCTCCGCGCACAGCCGTGGCAGCAACGACGAGCCGTCGGTCACGCGGACACGTAGGCCGTCCGGGCCCGTCTCGGCGGTCAGGCCGAACCGCGCGCGCAGGGCCGCCGCCGCCGCCGCGTCGTCGGCGGTACGCAACTGGAGCAGGTCGGAGCCGACCACCGCGCGCAGCTCGTCCGGCGTTCCCCGGGCCACCAGCTCACCCCGGTCGACGATGGCGATGCTGTCGCAGTTCGCCGCCTCCTCCAGGTGGTGCGTGGTGAGGAAGACCGTGACGCCCTGGCGGCGGCGCAGCTCGTGCAGGTGGGCCCAGATGGCGGTCCGGGTCTGCGGATCGAGCCCGGTGGTCGGTTCGTCGAGGAACAGCACGCGCGGGGTGTGCAGCAGGCCCCGGGCGATCTCCAGCCGTCGGCGCATCCCGCCCGAGAACGTCCGCACCGGCGAGTCGGCCCGTTCGGCCAGCCCGACCAGGTCGAGCATGGCGCCGACGGTGGCGCCGATGCGCCGCCGGGCCGTGCCGAACAGCGCCGCCTGGAATCGCAGGTTCTCGGCGGCGGTCAGGTCACCGTCCAATGAGGACTCCTGAAACACCAGGCCGATCCGCCGGCGCACCTCGGCCGGGTGGGTCACCACGTCGTACCCGCTCACCACGGCCCGCCCGGCGGTCGGCCGGACCAACGTGCAGAGCATGCCGATGGTCGTCGTCTTCCCGGCGCCGTTGGGCCCGAGGAAGCCGAAGACCTCGCCGCCCGGCACGGTCAGGTCGAGATCGAGAACGGCGGGACGGTCGCCGTACATCTTGCCGAGCCCCTCGACGGCGACGGCGATGTCGGTCACGACCGGCTCCCCGCCGGGCAGCGCACCGCGACCACGGTGGCGAACTCGCTCAACCCGGGCGGCTCGCCGATCGGGCGGCCGGCCACCTCGACCCAGGCGTGCCCCGAGAACGGCTGGGTCCGGATTCCCGTGCACCAGTCCGGCCACCGGCCGCTGAGCCGGCACAGCAGCACGGTCGCCACCGACCGCTGCAGGCAGCCCTGCCCGGCGCAGCGCACGCTCACCGTCACCACCGCGGTCCGGGCCTGTGCGGCCTGCTGCTCGGTGGCCGGCCGGGCGCCCACACTGGCCAGCCGCAGGATTTGACGGAGCCGGCGTGGTGGCAGCAGAACCAGCCATCGAGCGGTCCCGGCCGCCACGATCGCGCCGGCGCGCCGGCGCCAGGGCAGCTGCGCCCGCGCCTCGGAGACGACCGGGACGGTCATGGCGCACCCACCGGCCGCCGGTCGAGGGAATCCGGAATCATGGTCAACCTCCAGTCACGTACGGGTCGTGCGTGGCACTGCGCGCGCGCAGCCACGTCTCCGTGCTCAACGTGCTCTCGAACGGGATCAGATGGCGGGTCTCCGGCCCCTGGGCCAGAAGAGCCGCGCGCAGCCGGCCGGCGTCGACCAGACCGATCCGGGCCAGGCGCAGGTCGTCGCACTGGTCGATCAGGGCGTTCCGGTTCCGGCGCAGCCCGTCGAACGCCTCGGCGCTGAACTCGCCCTTGCTCCGGCGGGCCAGGATCTCGTCCGGCACCACACCACGCATGGCCGCCGTCAGCACGGGCTTGTACCGGCTGCGCGCCATGCGGTCCTCGATCCGCACCGACAGCGCCGCCCGGATCACGGCGTCGTCGAGGAACGGGGCCGCCCAGTCCACCCCGTACCCGGCCAGTCCCTGGTTGAGCTGGCGCAGGGCGCGGCCGCTGACCTGGGCGCAGTCGATCACCTGGTGCCGGTAGCGGTCGGGGGCCTGCGGGTCGGGTCGTTCGCCGGCGGCGGCCCGGAGCAGCCGGCGTACGGTGGCGATCGCGTCCGGGCCGGCCCAGGCGGGCAGCCGCGGCTCGGGGGCCCAGCCGAAAGACATGTCACTGATCCCGGGCGCGGGCCGGGATAGCCCGTCGGCCTGCGCGCCCAGCCAGGTCGCGAACGACCGCTGATCGGTCAGCTCGCGCAGGAACTGGCCGAGCCGCCAGCGGTTCATCAACCGGCTGCGGCGCAGCGTCGGCAGACTGCGCAGCGGACGGCGGCGCGACAGCGACCACAGGTACGAGGGCACCGCGCCGAACAGCTCGTCCCCGCCGATGCCGACCAGATGGAGCCGGGATCCCTGAGCCGCGACCGCCTCGGACAACGCGGCGTGGTGCGACCGGCCGCCGTTCCAGGGCGGCGGGCCCTCCAGGTCGCCGAGGGACCCGCCGGTGCCGAAACGGTCGGCGAACTCCGGGCGGGCGGCGGCGGAGACCCGCCGGTGCCGGGCGGCCGGCAGCAGCGCGGCGGCCCGATCGGCCCAGGCGGAGTCGTCGTTGGCCCGGTCCTGCGGAGACCAGTGGTAGGTCAGCAGGGTGCCGGTCGTGGCCGCGCCGGCCAGAAAACTCAGGCAGGTCGAGTCGAGTCCGCCGGAGAGGTCGGCACTCACGGTGTCCCGGCCCCGTACCCGCGCGTCGATCGCCGCCGTCAGGGCGTCCCGGATGGTGGCAGCCGCCTCGGACAGCGGCGTCTGCGCCGGCGGCGTCGTCCACCACGGGATCTCGCGGGGGCCGCCTTCGGCCGGCAGGTCGAGCCAGGCGCCGGGAGTGGTCTGCCGCAGACCGGTCCAGAGCGTACGCAGGGCCAGCGGCCACGGCGGCGCGGGGGTGAGCAGCCGCAGGGCGAGTGCTTCCTCGTCGAGATCGGCTCCCGGCGGGACGAGGAGCGGGGCGGGCCCGGTCGCCGCCGCGGTGACCCCGCCGATCGTCCGGTGAAAGATCTGGCGGGTCGTGGAGAGCGTGCCCCGGGCGCTGGTCCGTCCGTCCATCGAGGCGATGAGGTGGTAGCCGCCGGGCATCCGGGAGGCCAGCCGGTCCAGGCCGGCGGTGCCGTGGGCATGGTCGAGCGCGTGCCGGGCGGCGTCCGGGTCGACCACTGCGTTCCCGAGCACGGCGAGCCGTCGCCGCCCCGCCTCGATCACCGACAGGTCGCGGGCCGGCGTGCGGGTGGCCAGCCAGGGCCGGCCCGACGCGTGCTCGACGACGTGGGCGCCGTACTCGTCGAGGGCCTGCTGCCAGGCCGGGTGCAGCGGCCGGTCGGGCAGGATCAACAGGTCCATCGTCGCTCCAAGCGGGCCGGGCGTGGCGAATCTCGGGCCGGGGCAGACCAATCGGGGCCGGCGGACGCCGGCCCCGACTGGCGGACGTGACGTGTTACCAGATGCAGACGACGGCGTAGCCCCAGCCCGCGAAGTCCTCACAGATTCCGCTGCCGAAGGCGCGGGTGAGTTCGCGGAAGTCGCCGACAGCGGTGAGTGTGGGTGGCTGGTAGGTCTTGTTCATCGACGTGAACCTTTCGTGAGTCGCGACGAGGCGGCTGACGCGCCGGCTGCGCTCCGCCTCAGGTCGGACTCACCGTAGGCCGGGGACCGTCCCGGGCACGTGGGCTCGGGGCCACGGCACTGTCCCGCTTCCGGCCCGGCGGTCAGGCGTCCTCCAGAAGACCGGCTTCCCGCAGCGCGGCCAGCAGGGACTGCACGTCGGCCGTGATCCGCTCGGACGCGTCCGGGAAGTCCCGGGCCAGCCGGGCGGCGGTCGCCGCGGGGGAGTATCCGTCGAGAATGAGCCGCAGCGTCGTCGCCCCGGTGCCGTTGAGAAGCCAGTACATGCCGTTGCGCTGGTCCAGCAGCACCAGGCCGTCCGCGCTCTCGGTGGCGGTGACGTCGCGGGGAAGGGCAATGGGCATCGGAACTTCCCTCCACCAGATCCGCGGGTACGCCCGGACGGGCGCCCCGGTCAGCAGGCCCACCCTAGGGACGCGCCGGCCTGAGCGGATGGGTCCGCGGTCCCGTCGGCGTCCCGGCGGGGTCACACGTCACGGCGGCGCAACTGCAGATAGCCGGCGGCGACCGCGGCCACCGTCCAGGCGATCACCACCAGCAGGCCGATCAGCGGTGAGAGCGCGCCGTCGTCCTGCGGGCCGACTGCCATGATCTGCACGCCGGCCTGGTCGGGCAGGAACCGGGCCGCCTCGTCGATGCCGGGGATCCGGCTCAGGATCGGGCCGATGATGAAGAACAGCGGGATCAGGATGCCCAGGGCCAGCGCCGAGTTGCGCAGAACGGCGGCCACCCCGGCGGAGAAGGCGCAGATGAGCACGAGGTACGCGGCCGCGCCGGTCACCGCGCGCAGCACGCCCGGCGTGCTGATCGAGACGCCGTAGGACCCGAGCCCGGCCTGATTGGCCGGCCAGGAGACGAAGGCGGTGGGCACGGCCACGACCAGGGCCACGCCGCAACCGACCAGAAGCTTTCCGGCGTAGGCCAGGCCACGGCGCGGCACGGCGGCGATGGTCGCCCGGATGGTGCCGCTGCCGTACTCCGTGGTGACCAGCAGCGCGCCGAACGCGATCAGGGCGAGCTGGCCGTAGAGCAGCCCGACGAACCCCGAGTAGACGGGGTCGAAGTCCTGCCGGACCATCGCCGCGTTGCCGCTCTCGTAGGCGTTGCGCACCGAGAAGCCGCTGGTCACGGCCAATCCGACACTGATCACGAAGGTGAGCGCCAGCATCCAGACGGTGGACCGGATGGTGCGCAGCTTCGTCCACTCCGACCGCAGGACCGCGGGAACCGCGTTGCTGCTCATCAGGCCCTCCCGAACTGGTCGCCGGACATTCCGGTCCGGTGCTCACCGGCCGTCGCGGTGAGGCGCAGATAGGCGTCCTCCAGCGACGTGCCGTCGTACACGAAGTCGGCGAGCGGGGTGTCGGCCAGCAGCCGGCCCCGGCCGATGACGATCAGATGATCGGCGGTCAGCGCCATCTCGCTCATCATGTGGCTGGAGACGAACACCGTGCGGCCTTGCGCGGCCAGCGACTTGAGGAAGTCGCGCAGCCACCGCACGCCCTCGGGGTCGAGGCCGTTGACCGGCTCGTCCAGCAGCAGCACCGGCGGGTCGCCGAGCAGCGCCGCGGCCAGGCCCAGCCGCTGGTTCATGCCGAGGGAGAAGCCTTTGGCGCGGCGCCGGGCCACGGTGTCGAGCCCGACGATCTCCAGGACCTGCCGGACCCGGGCCGCGCCGAGCCGGTTGCTCTGGGCGAGCCACAGCAGATGGTGGTACGCCGTCCGGCCGCGATGCACGGCGGTGGCCTCGAGCAGCGCGCCCACGTGCGTCAACGGGTCACGCAACCGGTGGTACGGCTGGCCGTCGATGAGGACGTCCCCGCGGGTGGGACGGTCCAGGCCGAGCATCAGGCGCATAGTGGTGGACTTGCCGGCGCCGTTCGGCCCGAGAAACCCGGTCACCTGCCCCGCCCGCACGGTGAACGTCAGCTCGTCCACCGCCCGCACACTGCCGTACTGCTTGGATACCTCGCGGACTTCAATCATGGGCTCCAGGGTTCCGTGGCAACCGGCCGGGCACATCGACGTACGGGCGGAAAGCTCCACTCCGACCTGAGGAGGACGACGGTGGCGCCGGGGCCCTGTTCTCCTACCTGGGTAGGACGTCCTCCGGGCGGACGCGCCGGCACCCGGGCAGCGGCTACGGTGAGCGGGTGGACAACGGCCTCCGGTTGCGCCCGGACCGCCTGGCCCCGCTGGACCTGGTGGCCGCGGCGATCGCCACCGTCGTGTTCGTCGTGATCGCACTGTCCGGGCACGACGGCGCGGCGGCCGGGGTCCGGTGCCTGCTGGCCGTGGCCGCCGGGCTGCCGGTCGCGGCCGCCCGGCGGTGGCCCCGCGCGGCCTTCGCCGTGGTGCTGGCCGCGTCGCTGGTGTGGGCCGTGCTCGATCTGGTGCGCGCGCCGCTGGTGGCCGCGGCCTACGTGATGTTCCAGCTCTCGGTCGCCACCCCACGGCCCCGATCGGTCCGGACGGTCATCGCCGGGCTGATCAGCGCCGGCGCTCTGGCCTTGCTCACGGTGGCCGGCTCACCCCGCGGCGCGCCCGGTTGGTGGTCCGGCCGCCCGCAACTGCTCGCCCTGCTGACGGCCGTGCTGGCCTGCGCCTGGACGGTCGGCCAGATCGTGCGCGACCGGCGGGCGCTCGCGGCCCGGGTCGCGGAGCAGGCGGCCGCGCGGGCCGTCGCCGACGAACGTCTGCGGATCGCCCGCGAGCTGCACGACAGCGTCGCGCACAGCATGGGCGTCATCGCGATCAAGGCGGCCGTCGCCGCCCACGTCGCCCGTCAGCGGCCCGAGGAGGTGCAGGACGCGCTCCGGGCGATCGAGACGACCAGCAAAGGGGCGCTGGCCGAGATGCGGCACCTGCTCGGTGTGCTGCGCGCCGACACCGGCGACGACGCCGAGACCGCCCCGCCCGGGATGGCCGCGCTGCCCGCGCTGACCCGCCGGATCACCGCGGCCGGCGTGGCCGTCGAGATGTCCCTGCCGGAGACGGGGCGCCTGCCGGCCGACCTCGAACTGCCGGTTTTCCGCATCGTGCAGGAGGCGCTGACCAACGTGGTGAAGCACGCCGGGCCGACCCGCTGCCGGGTGACGGTCGCCGCCGAGCAGGCGCAGCTGCGGGTCGAGGTCCGCGACGACGGCCGGCCGGCCGGGGCGGCGGCGCCGCCCGGAGCGGGACCGGGTGGCGGGCACGGCCTGATCGGCATGCGGGAGCGGATCGCCGCCTACGGCGGCTCGTTCACCGCGGGCGCCCGGCCGGAGGGCGGCTTCCTGGTCACGGCGCTGATCCCGTACGACGGGAAGCCGGCGTGAGCGCGCCGATCCGGGTCCTGGTGGCCGACGATCAGGCCCTGTTGCGCGGCAGTTTCCGGGTGTTGCTGGAGACGGCGGGGATCGACGTGGTCGGCGAGGCCTGCACCGGGGCCGAGGCCGTCGACCTGACCGAGCGCGAGCGGCCGGACGTGGTCCTGATGGACGTGCGCATGCCCGACATGGACGGCATCGAGGCGACCCGCCGGATCTGCCGGTCGCCGAGCACCGCGGGCACCCGCATCCTGATCCTCACCATGTTCGATCTCGACACGTACGTCTTCGCCGCGCTGCGCGCCGGGGCCAGCGGTTTCCTGCTCAAGGACACCGCCCCGCCGGAGATGCTGCGGGCCGTCGAGCTGGTGGCGGCCGGGGAGGCCCTGCTGTCTCCCGGTGTCACCCGGCGGCTGATCGACGAGTTCGCCCGGGTGCCGGCCGATCCGGCGCCGGCGGCCGAACTGTCCACGCTGACCGCCCGGGAGCGTGAGGTTCTCGCGCTGGTCGCCCGCGGCCTGTCCAACGCCGAGGTCGGCGAGCGCCTCAACGTCGGCCAGACCACGGTCAAGACACACGTCGGGCACCTGCTGACCAAGCTGGACGTGCGGAGCCGGGCCCAGCTCGTCATGATCGCCTATGAGTCCGGCCTGGTGGAGCGCCGGCCTCGGCGCTGACGTCGGCTCCCGGGTCACAACCGGGACCGCCGGCTCACCAGTTCGGGACAGCGGGCCGGTTACGTTCCTGGCCATGGCCGACCTCTTCGCCGGACCGGCGACGCGATGCGCATAGTCCTCGTCAGCATGCCGTGGGCCACCGTCGACGTGCCGTCCCTGGCGCTCGGCATCCTCAGCACCCGGATCGCCGAGACGATGCCGGACGCGGTCACCGAGACGGTGTACGCCAACCTCGACTTCGTCGACTGGGCCAGCGAGAAGATCGGCCTGGACGGCGCCGAGTACTCGTTCTTCGCCGAGGACTCGTACTTCACCGGTTGTGGCGACTGGGTGTTCTCCTCGGCGCTGTACGGCGACCGGTGCTGGCGCAACGACGAGTTCGACCGGGTGATCGCCGGCCGCCTGCCGGCCGACCGGCGGGAGGTGGCCCGCCGGCTGCACGAGCTCGCCCCGGACGCGATCGAGCACCTGACCGGCAGGATCCTGCAGCTCAACCCCGACCTGGTCGGGTTCACCTCGACCTTTCAGCAGAACACCGCGTCGCTGGCGGCGGCGCGCCGGCTCAAGGAGCTCGCGCCGGCGGTGACCACGGTGTTCGGCGGGGCCAACTGCGACGGGGCGATCGGCCGCGCGATCCACCGCAACTTCCCGTTCGTCGACCACGTCGTCCGGGGCGAAGGGGAGGTGGCCTTCCCGGCTCTGCTAGACGCGCTGGTCACCGGCTCGCCGTTGGACGACGTGGCCGGACTCTGCCACCGGGCGCCGGACGGCACGTCGGTGGTGAACGACATGCCGGCCGGGCCCCTGCCGCCGGGCCGCATCGCGGCGCCGGACTACACCGCCTACTTCGACCAGTTCGACCGCTCGATCGTACGGAACTGGGCGGATCCCAAGATCACGCTGGAGAGCTCCCGGGGATGCTGGTGGGGCGAGAAGCACCACTGCACGTTCTGCGGTCTCAACGGCAGCTTCATGCAGTTCCGCGGCAAGCGGCCGGACGTGTTCCTCGACGAGATCACCGCGGTGACCGCCCGGCACCGGGTGCTCGACGTCATCGTGGTGGACAACATCCTCGAGATGGCGTATCTGAACTCGTTCCTGCCCAGCCTGCAGGAGCGCGCCCTCGACCTGCGCATCCACTACGAGATCAAGGCCAATCTGCGCCGGCCGCAGGTCCAGGCCCTGTACGACGCGGGCATCGTGCTGGTCCAGCCGGGCATCGAGAGCCTGAGCAGCCGCGTTCTCAAGATCATGGACAAGGGTGTCACCGGCTGTCAGAACGTGCGGCTGCTGCGCGACGCCGAGACGGTCGGCCTGGCGGTGAGCTGGAACTATCTGTACGGGTTCCCGGGCGAACGGGAGACCGACTACACCGCGGTCATCGAGCAGCTTCCCGCGCTGTACCACCTGCCGCCGCCGTCCGGCTGCTCACGCATCGGCATCGAACGGTTCAGCCCGTATTTCGAGCGGCGCGAGCTCGGCTTCGACCCGATTCACCCGGCCTCCCAGTACGCGGTGATCTACGACCTGCCGGACACCGAGCTGAACGACCTCGCGTACCTCTTCGATGCTCCCGACCGCGGCATCCCGGACCACCTGGCCGAGCGGTTGTCGGCCGCCCTGACCGCGTGGGGCGAGGCACACCACGACAGCCGGCTCACCCAGTGCGACCTCGGCGACCGGATCGTGCTGACCAGTGCCCGGCCGGACTTCGACTGGAGTCTGCGGGTGCTTCAGGACCCCGTCGAGGTGGCCGCCTTCCGCCTGCTCGAGCAACCACGCACCAGCGAGTCCCTGGCCCGGAAGCTGAGCGAGCAGACCGGCCGGGCGGTCCCGGCCGCGACCACCGCCGAGCTGCTCGCCCGATGGCAGGCCGACGGCCTGGTGTTCGACGACGCCGGTCAGTACGTGCACATCGTGCCGGAGGCCACCAACCGGGAGCTGACCCGCCGCGGGCACATCCCGCTGCGCTCGCGGGACCAGGCGCCGTGACCGCGCCGGCCACGCTCACCCTGCGCCGCGACTACTCGCCGGTCGTCCGGGATCTTCCCGGCATGGAGCTGAGCACGCTCGCCCTCGACGGTGATCGACGGCCCGACGTGGCCGCCCTGTTCCGCTCCGGCGCCCGGCACGCCGCGCTGGACGGCATCGTCGACCTGGCCGGGCCGCCACCGGACGGCGGCGCCGGCGTCGCCGGCGCGCTCGGGCTGGTGCGCGACCTCACCGCGTGGGGCATCGTGGTCAGCTGGACGGTGCGCCTGCCCGACGGCATGGCCCTGCCCCTGTTCCTCGGCCACCTGTTCCCGCCGGTGCAGGTGCTCGGCCCGGCCCAGGGGGACGAGATCGCCGACGTCTGGCGGCGCAAGTTCACGTTCGCCAAGTGCTTCTGGCGGCAGGGCCACGAGTTCGTCGAGGTGCGTGACCGGCGGACCGCGCGCCACCAGCGGCTGGTGATCGACGACGCCGGCGTGCTGGCCGCTCTGCCGCTGCTCGCCGGCGGCCCGCGGATCGACCGGTTGGATCCACCGGTCCGTGACTGGCTTCGGGGCTCCGGGCTGGCCCTGCGGGTCGGTGACCACGTCTGGCTGGCGCCGTACCGCATCCGCCGCTGGCCGTCGCCGCCCCTGGCCGTTTGACGCGACATCAAGAACACCACGGGGGAGCTGAGGATGCGTATCGGAATCTGGTTGACCGTGCTCACCGCCGTCCTCGCGGTGCCCGCTCTGCCATCGGCGGCCCACGCGGCGGCGCCGGTCGCCGTCTGGGGTGACTGCCCCTCGACTCCGGTTCCCCGCGACCCCCGTACGCAATGCGCGACCGTGCCCGTCCCACTGGACTACCGCCGGCCGGACGGCCCGCAGATCAGTGTCGCGATCTCCCGCATCCCGGCCACCGGCCCGGCCCCGCGCCAGGGGGTCCTGCTGCTCAACTCCGGCGGCCCGGGCGGCGCCGGCCTCGAGCTGCCGAGCCAGCTCGGCCCGCTCCTGCCGGCCGAGGTCCGCGAGCGGTTCGACCTGATCGGGTTCGACCCGCGCGGCGCCGGTCACAGCTCGCCGGTCACCTGCGCCATCCCCGCGGGCACCGCGCGCGACCTGATCCGGCCCTACCCGGCGCCGGACGGCTCGATCGACCGCAACGTGGAGTACGCCCGGGAGACCGCCCGCGGCTGCGCGGAGCAGTCGGGTCACCTGCTCCCGTTCATCACCACCGCCAACCGGGCCCGCGACCTGGACCGGATCAGGCAGGCGCTGGCCGAGCCGGCCCTGTCCTATCTCGGCTATTCCTATGGCACTTACCTCGGCGCTGTGTATGCCACGTTGTTCCCGCGGCACACCGGCCGCGTCATCCTGGACAGTGCGATCGACCCGCGGCTCGTGTGGTACGACGTGTTCCGTACCTGGGCCCCGGCCGTGGCGCAACGGCTGCCCGACTTCACCGAGTGGGCCGCCGCGCGAGACACCACGTACCACTTGGGACCGACGCCGGCCGACGTCGCCGCCACCTACCGGACGCTCGCCGGCCGGCTGGACCGGACCCCGGTCACGCTGCCCGGCGGACTGGTGGTCAACGGAAACACGCTGCGGGAGATGACGCGGACGGCGCTCTACAGCGACTCGACGTTCCCGGCGCTGGCCCAGACCTGGCAGGCGTTGGCCACCCCGTCATCGCCGCCGTCCACCCGGATCGCGGCCGCGGTGCCGGCCGACAACGCGACCGCTGCCGAGTACGCCGTGGTGTGCGGCGACGTGTCGTGGCCGCGCGACGTCGGCGTCTACGCCCGCAACACCGCGCTCAGCCGCCGGTTGTTCCCGGCGACCGCGGGCATGCCGGCCAACGTGGGGCCGTGCGCGTTCTGGCCCAACCGGCCGGTGGAACCACCGGTGACCGTCACCGGCTCGGGCCCGCGGGGCGTGCTGGTGCTCCAGAACCGCCGGGATCCGGTCACACCCTGGACCTCCGGGCGGGGCATGCGCGACTCGCTGGGCCGGCGGGCGGCGCTCGTCACCGTCGACCAGGGCGGACACGGTGTCTATCTGCTGGGCGACAACACCTGCGCGAACGCCGTCGCTACAGCATTCCTGACCGACGGTGACCTCCCGGCCCACGACCGCCTGTGCCCCGGCAACGAGGAGTAGGCCGCCCTCCGGCTCAGCCCTGACTTGCGCGGCGTCTTTACAGGGGGCCGCATTCACGGTTACGGTGGGAGCGCTCCCATAGGTGAGTGTCGATTGGCGAAGGCGGGCCTCATGCGGTCGAATCCCTGGTACCGTCGCGCCGCGGTGGCGGCCCTGGCTGTCGTGCTCACGGCGGCGGCGTTCGTCGTCGGGCCCGGCGGGCGCCCGGCTGTGGCGGCGCCGGCGTTCAGCTACGGCGAGGCGCTGCAGAAGTCGATGTTCTTCTATCAGGCCCAGATCGCCGGCAAGAAGCCCGCCTGGAGCCAGGTGTCGTGGCGGGGCGACGCGGCCATGACGGACGGCTCCGATGTGGGGCTCGACCTCACCGGTGGCTGGTTCGACGCCGGCGACCACGTCAAGTTCGGTTTCCCGATGGCGTTCACGACCACGATGCTGGCCTGGGGCGCGGTTGAGAACCGGGACGCGTACGCGGCGTCGGGGCAGCTCGGCACGTTCCTCAACAACCTGCGGGTGCCCAACGACTACTTCATCAAGGCGCATCCCTCGGCCAACGTGCTCTACGGGCAGGTGGGCAAGGGCGACGACGACCACAAATGGTGGGGGCCGGCCGAGGTGATGCCGATGGCGCGCCCGGCGTACAAGATCGATGCCAGCTGTGGTGGCTCGGACCTCGCCGGTGAGACGGCGGCCGCGATGGCGGCGAGCTCGATGGTGTTCCGGCCCACCGACGCGGCGTACGCCGACAAGCTGCTCACCCACGCCCGGCAGCTCTACACCTTCGCCGACACGGTCCGGAAGGCGTACAGCGACTGCATCACCGATGCCGCCGCCTTCTACAAGTCCTGGAGCGGCTATCAGGACGAACTGGTGTGGGGGGCCATCTGGCTGTACCGGGCGACCGGTGACCCCGCGTACCTGGCCAAGGCCGAGAGTGAGTACGACGCGCTCGGCACCGAGCCGCAGAGCACGACCCGCTCGTACAAGTGGACCTTGGCCTGGGACAACAAGCAGTTCGGGGCGTACGTGCTGCTGGCCAACCTGACCGGCAAGCAGAAGTACGCCGACGACGCCAACCGCTGGCTCGACTGGTGGACCGTCGGGGTCAACGGCGAGAAGGTGCGGTACTCGCCGGGCGGTGAGGCGGTGCTCGACAGTTGGGGATCGCTGCGGTACGCGGCCAACACCGCGTTCGCCGCGCTGGTCTACAGCGACCATCTCACCGACCCAGTCCGCAAGGCGCGCTACCACGACTTCGCGGTCCGGCAGATCAACTACGCGCTCGGCGACAACCCGCGCGGGTCCAGCTACGTGGTCGGCTTCGGCGCCAACTCCCCGCAGAACCCCCACCACCGTACGGCCCACGGCTCCTGGTGGGACAACAGCAGCACACCGGCGAACACCAGGCACGTGCTGTACGGGGCCCTGGTCGGCGGGCCGTCCTCGCCCAACGACGCCTACCAGGACGTCCGCACCGACTACGTGATGAACGAGGTGGCCGTCGACTACAACGCCGGCTTCACCTCGGCTTTGGCCCGGCTCTACGGCGAGTACGGCGGCGCGCCCGCGGCCGGCTTCCCGGCGCCCGAGCAGCCGGACCTGGACGAGATCACCGTGGAGACCACGGTCATGCAGAACGAGACCCGCGCCACCGCCCTCAAGGTCATGATCTACAACAAGTCGGCGTTCCCGGCGCGGGCGCTCACCAAATCCTCGTACCGGTACTACTTCCGCCGTGAAGGCACCGGGACGCTTCAGGTCACACCGGGCTACACGCAGGGCTGCCCGGCGCCGGCCACCGCGCAGCAGTACTCCGGCGACATCTGGTTCGTCGAGGTGAACTGCGGCGGGTACACGATCGCGCCGGCGGGCCAGTCGGCGTACCGCATGGAGGTGCAGTTCAAGATCGGCGTGGCCGAGGGGGGAACCTGGGATCCGGCCAACGATCCGTCCTATCTGCCGGGGACCGCGGTGAATCCGAAGGTTCCGCTGTACGAGGCGGGCACGCGGATCTGGGGCCAGGAACCCGACGGTACGACCACTCCGACGCCATCGCCCTCCACGCCGTCACCGACGCCCACCCCGACGCCCACCCCGACGCCCACCCCGACGCCCACCCCGACTCCGACCGTTACGCCGGGCGCCGGTTGCCGGGTGGCGTACAGCACCGACGACTGGGGCGCCGGCTTCAGCGGCGCGGTGGCCATCACCAACACCGGCGCGACGGCGTGGCCGGCCTGGACCCTTGCCTTCGACTTCCCCGGGAACCAGAAGGTCACCCAGGGCTGGTCCGGTCAATGGAGTCAGACCGGCGCCCGCGTCACCGTGACCAACCAGTCCTGGAACGGCTCGGTGGCCCCCGGCGCGACGGTCAGCCTCGGCTTCAACGCCTCGTACAGCGGGAGCAACCCGAGACCGGCCACCTTCCTGGTCAACGGGGCCACCTGCACGGCAAGCTGACGACGTTGTGAGGAGGTGCCATGTCCCGGGTGTTCGAGTCGCCGGACGGGCCGCCCGGTCCGGCGCGGGTCATCGACCTGCTCGGCGGATTCATGATCTCCAAGACGGTGTTCGCGGCTCTCGACGTCGGCCTCTTCGCCGAGGCCGGCTCGGAGCCCGTCACCCCGGCCGAGCTGGCCGGCCGCTGCGGCATCCCGCACCGCAGCGCCCGGGCCATGACCGACCTGCTGGCCGAGGCCGGACTGCTGGTGCGCGAGGGCGACGGCTTCCGCAACGCCCCCGACGCCGAAGCCTTCCTCAGCGGGCGCGGGCCGGTCGACCTGCGGCCGCTCGCCCGCTACTGGGAGACGGTCAGCTATCCGGCCTGGACCGACGCGACCCGCGCGTTCCGCACCCGGCAGGGCGTGCGCCCCGAGCTCGACAAGGCCCAGACCGAGGCCTACGAGTCGGCGGTCGCGCTGGTCACCGCCGAGACCGCGGCCGACCTGGCCCGCACGTACGATTTCGGCCGGCACCGGCGGCTGCTCGACGTGGGCGGCGGTTACGGCACGTTCGCCCGGCCGATCCTGGCGGCGTACGAGAACCTCACCGCCACCCTGATCGACCTGCCCGAGGTGGCCTCGGTGGTGGCCGGCCAAGCGGTTCCGCGGTTGACCGCGGTGGGCGCCGACATCTTCGAAGCGCCCCTGCCGCCAGGGCACGACGTGATCCTGGTGGCCAACCTCGTGCATCTGCTTCCCCCCGACCGGATAACCGAGCTCTTCCGCCGCTTACGCGCGGCCGCGGCGCCCGGCGCCACCCTGCTGCTGGTCGACTGGTGGCGCACCGGTCCGGCGCCGCATCCGTCGGCCCGCTACGGCGCCGGCGAGTTCCTCGTGATCAGCGGCGGCGACCTCTACCAGGTGGACGAGGTGACCGCCTGGCTGACCGAGACCGGCTGGCGCTTCAGCGGCCTGACCGCGCTGCCTCCGCCCTCCGGCGTCATCGAGGCGGCGCCGGCCTGACCAAGGCGCCCGTGAGGCGGCCGGGGCCCGGCTGAAGGGCGCCTGGATCTCTCCCCGGTGGCCCGGCCGGCCTTCGGCGGCCGGCCGGGCTTGACGGAGCTCAGGCCGCCGCGGGCGTCGGCGTCCTCGACGGCCAGCGCAGCGGGAGGACGATCAGCGCGGTCAGCCAAGCGGTCAGCACGACGGCCCCCAGGCCCCAGGCCAGGCTGGTGCCCTCGGCGATGAAGCCGATCGCCGGCGGGCCGGCCAGCAGGCCCGTCGTGCTCATCGCGGCGGCTGTGGTCAGTGCCGCCGGGCCGTGCTGGGCGGCGGCCACGTAGAGGCACGGGCTCACCGCGGCCATGCCCAGTCCCACGCAGGCGAAGCCGGCCAGCGCCGGATAGGCCCCGCCGGCCAGCAGGCCCAGCGCGAGGCCGGCGCCGGCGAGCGTGCCGCCGGCCAGGACCACCCGCCTGTCGCCCCAGCGGTCTCGCCACCCGTCGGCGAACAGCCGGGCGACGAGCATCATGCCCGAGGTGACCGCGATCCCCAGTGGCAGCAGGTGGTCCGCGGCGTGGGCCACATCCTTGAGGTAGAGCGCCGACCAGTCGGTCATGGCCCCTTCGGTGACGGTGGCCAGCAACATCGCCAGGCCCAGCCAGAGCACCGCGGGCGTCCGGATCCGCCGGTCACCGGTAGGCTTCGGCGGGGCCTGCAGGTCGTGGGGGAGCAGGGCCGGGCGGGCGAGGAGCACCAGAGCGACCAGCACCGCGCCGGCCGCGGTGAAATGCACGAGCACCGAGCCGGTCAGCGAGGTGACCACGGAGGCGAGCAGGGCCGCGCCGAGGATGCCGCCGCTGAACGTCGCGTGCAGCTTGGCCATCGTGGTCCGGCCGGAGGTGCTCTCCAGCTCGGCGCCCTGGGCGTTCATCGCCACGTTCAGACAGCCGACCGCCACGCCGTCGGCCAGCAGCACCAGCAGCGCCGCCGGATAGGTCGGGGCGGCGGCCAGGCCGGCCAGCGCGGCCACCAGCACCAGGACCGCCGCCACGGCCAGCCGGCGGGAGCCGAGGGCGGCCATGAGCCGGGGGACGATCGGGAAGGACACCACCGCGCCCACCCCGGCGGCCAGCAGCAACACGCCCACCTCGCCGGGGGAGAGATGCAGCCGGTCGGTGAGGGCCGGGATGCGGGCGGCCCAGGTCGAGTACTGGAAGCCGAGCGCGGCGAACAGCGCGGCGATCGACAACTGGGAGCGGCGGAACGACATGGGGGTCCTATCCATCGAGGTCGTGGGACATGTAGACGGCATCCGATCCGTACGACCCGGGCAGCGCGACCTCCGGATGCGGGCGGAACCCGCGCGACGACCAGAATCCGGCCGTCCCGTCCACCGAGACCAGCGAGATCCGCTTGTAGCCGGCGGCGCGGGCGGTGTCGGCCAGGTGGCGCAGCAGGCGCTTGCCCCAGCCGCGGCCGCGGTACTCGGCGCCGATCACCATGTCGTGCAGGTGCAGGTTCGCCGACGGGAACGGGCCGTTCTCGGGGCGCGACAGATCGGGGAAGCGGAACCGCGGGTACGGCAGGGCGAGCAGGTAGCCGCCGATCCGGTCGCCCGCCTCGAGAACGAACGACGTGGCCGGCTGGGCCCGGGACCGCAGCGCCTCCGGGCTCTCCGACAGGCCCGCCCGCGCGTACGCGCCGGCCTCCAGCGAGCTGATCGCGGTCCAGTCGCGGGGCTCGACCGGGCGTACCCGCTCGGCCCGTACGGCCTGGGCGGCCAGCGGGGCGAAGCCGTTGAAGCCGGCCGTGGCGTAACTGACGGCGTAGGCGCCGGCCGCGTGGATCCACACCGGATCGCCGGAGACAAGGTCGGCCGGCACCGGAACCGGCTCGGCACCGGCCAGCACGTCGTCGCTGTCGCAGCTGGGGCCGGCGATCACCGCCGGCACCAGCGGGCCGCCGGTGCGGGTCGGGAACTCGAGGCGGTATCGCAGCAGATCGCCCTCGTAGAGCCCGTTGAACCGCCCGCAGCTCAGATAGAGCCACGCCTGCCGGCGTACGGTCAGGCGCACGACCCGGGCCCGGATGACGCCGTGGTCGGCGACCAGGTGCCGGCCCGGCTCGATGACGAAGCCCAGGTCGCCGCCGGCCGCCGCCCGCAGCCGGTCCATGCCGGCGCGGATCGCCGCGAAGATGTCCGCGACGGGCGGCTCCAGGCCGGGATGGCCGAGCGCGGGCAGCCCGCCGCCGAGGTTGACGTGCTCGAGTCGGATGCCGCGCCCGGCCAGGTCGTGGATGACCGGCACCAGCGAGCCGAGCGCGATCTCCCAGGCCCGGGCGGTCATCTGCTGCGAGCCGACATGCAACGACAGGCCGACCGGTACGAGCCCGAGCGCGCGGGCCTCGGCCAGCACGGCGACCGGGTCGTCGCTGCCGCACTTGCCGGCGAGTCCCCACACCGCACCGTCCCCGGTGGTGGAGACGCGGCAGAAGACCCGGCTGCCCGGGGCGTGCCGGGCGATGGCCCGGACGTCCTCGGCGCAGTCGGTGGCGTAGGTCGTCACGCCCATCCGCAGCGCCGCGCGGATGTCCTCGTCGGACTTGACGGTGTTGCCGTAGTGCACGTGCCGCGGATCGACGCCGGTCCGCAGCGCCTGCCCGATCTCGCCGGGGCCGGCGGCGTCGAAGCCCGATCCGAGGCCGGCCAGGGCGGCCAGCACGTCGTCGACCGGGCACGCCTTCATCGCGAACCGGACCCGGACGCCGGGCAGTTCCTCGCGCAGCCGCTGGTACTGCGTCTCGATGCCGGTCAGGTCGTAGACGATCCGGTCGCCGTCGGCCGCGGCCAGCGCCGCCCGCAGATGCGCCGGGTCAGACATCGCTGACCCGGGTCACCTTGGCCGCCGCGATCAGGTCGGCCCACGCGTCGATGAGCAGCGCGTAGTCGTCGATGTCGCGGCGAGCCTCGATGAGCAGGGCGTCGCGCTGCTCGCGGATCCGGTCGGCCACGGCGGTGAACCGCCCGCCGAGGCGCCGGTACGCCTTCTCCATCCGGTCGGCCTTCGCCTCGTTCGGCTCGCGCGGCTGCCAGGTGCTCGCCCGGACGATGGCGGCGATGTCGGCCGGGTCGTCGGTGGTCATCCGCTCATAGATGTAATGGAAGTAGTACATCGAGAGAATGAACTTGGCGAACCGCATCTGGTAAGCCAGGAACCCCTCGTCACTTTTCCGCTCGGCGGTGTGGAAATTGACGATGTGGCGATTGTGCAGAACACCGGGCAGCCCGGCCCGGGCGGCCACGTGGATGAGAAAATAGTCACTGCCGATCGTGTCCGTGGCCGGTGGTAACGGCACCTTTTCGTGCAGTGTGTGGAAGGCGATGTTGTGCATGTCGACCCGCATCGGATCGACCACGGCCAAGGTCGAGCGGTCGACGTCGAACGGCGCACTGCCGGTGAACGACTCCTCGACCAGGGCGCGCTTCTCGGGCTCGGTGCTGCCCACCGCGGCCCAGAGGCTGACCAGATCGTAGTAGGCCTCATGGCCCCGGATGTCCTCGATGTCGACCGACATGTCGCCGACGAACGACGCCCCGACCATCTGGACTGTCCGGTCCCGGCGGGCCGGGTCGAGCTGGTCCTCGGTGGTCACGACGTCGCGAGCGGCCCGGCCCAGCGCGGCCAGCTCCACCTCGACGGGGAACAGCTTGCGTCCGGCCTGGGTCTGAAAATACAGGTCGGAGTCGCGCCGATGCACCGAGGTGCAGCCCAGGGCGGCCGCGACGAGGAACGCACGGTTGGTGCAGGCGCCGTACGAGAGCCCGCCCGGCAGCAGAAGGTCGAGCATCAGATCGGGCTTCGCGACGCCGGCCGTCGCGATGACCCGCTGGAGGAAGTCCCGCTGGCGATTCTCGTCCAGGTGGTGGACGCCGGCCCGGCCGGCCAGGACGCCGGCGTGCGCCTCGAACTCGTCCGACGAGTCCAGCACCAGCAATCGCACGTCGGCGCCGATGCGGGCCGCGTGGTCCGCCTCGGCGACGACCTCGGCCAGCGTCGCGGCGCACTCCCGATTGGTCGGCAGGGCCAGGCAGATCCGCTGGTTGTCGTCCCCGTCGTTCACGTCTGCTCCTGATGAAATGGGCTCCGTGCCGGAATGGCGATTCGGCCGAAGCCGGGTTCTATTTACACCCGACGATGTGAAAGCCGCGGTGAACCTAATGGCCGACCCGTCGGTCGGCAAGGTCACGATTCACAGGAACTACGGAATCGCTGGTCGGCGCCGGTTCCGGAACTGGCGGCCGGGCCCGCCGCCGGAGCCGGATCGCCGGGAGTCAAGCCGCGGCATCCGACCCCGGGTCGGCCACCCCACGCCTGGCTCGGGACTGACTCGGAGCCTCCCCGGCTTCTTCGGCGGGGAGGCTCCGACTGACGGCCGGTCAACTCAGAGGCGCGGATCCTCCTCAACCTTCAGGGCGTTGAGGATCGGGTCGGCCTCGCCCTTCTCGCGGGTGAAGACGATCTTCAGGTCGCCGCCGGTGTGGTTGACGGTGGCTGTGTTCGTGTCGGCGGTCAGTGCGCCCACCTTGGCCTGTACGTCGTGGTCGTAGAGCACGACCTTGCCGTCGGCCAGGACGTCGAAGGCGCGCCGGCCGGGCTTGACCTTCTCGAGCTCGGCGAAGTCGAGGCCGATGCGGTACGTGCCGGCGGGGGCGTTCTTGAACACGTAGCTGAACGTCTCGCCGGTCCGCTGGGTGCGGAACAGCGCATCGTCCTCGGTACCGGCGATGGCGGCCCTCGTCGTGCTCACCTTGCCGCCGACGTAGCCCCAGGACCGTGAGCCGAGCGCCTGGTCCGGCGACCACGACGAGCCGTAGCCCGAGCCGCCGGCGTCGACGGCCTTCCAGTAGGCCGACGTGGCCAGGCGGACCGGCTTGAGCTGGGTTTCGCCCTTGCCGGCGTTCGACGTCACGAGCACGTTGCCGGTGAGCACGCCGGGCTTGAGGCCGTTGTTGTCGGCCGTCACCGTCACCGTGGTGGACTTCCCCCTCGCGAGGGTGACCGTGCCGGTGGCGGCCGCGCCCGTGAGGGTCAGCCACGGAAGGTCCGCGGCCTCGCTCAGCCGCACCTGGAGCGGGGCCGAGCCGCTGTTGGTGACGGTCACCTGGCCGGTAGCCTTCCGGCCCTTGTCGAGCAGCCAGTCGAGGTCCGTGCCGGTGACGGTGGCGATGCCCGTGGTCAGCGCTGTGTTGCGTACCTCCGCCTGGTCCTTCTTGGCGATGGTCACCTGGTGGGTGACGGCGACGTAGTTCGGCGCCTCGATCCGTACGGCGTTGTCGCCGACCAGCGCCTGGGCCTTCCAGCGGCCCTTCACGTCGGTCGTGATGACCCTCTCTCCCAGCATGACTATCGCGCCCTCGATCGGCTTGCCGTCATTGGAGTCGGTGACCGTGCCCTCGATCGTGCCGGCGGCTGGGATGCTGTATTCCAGGCCCAGGCCGGCCCTCAGGACAGGCTGGTCGAAGGAGTACTGGGCCGCGGGGTTGCGGTTCAGGCTCTCCACACCGACCGTGGCCGACGAGCCCTGGGTGAGCGGGTTGTCGCCGCCGACGCCGTCGCCGTAGCCGATCTGGATGCGGCCGTCGGCGATCAGGGTGACCGAGAAGCTGACGCGGGCGGTCTGGTCACTGTAGAACGTGACGTTGCGCCACTCGACGACCTGCGCCGCCACCCCGTCCACCTCGGTCGTGCCGAAGTAGATGCCCGCCTCGTCGTCGACGAGAAGGTCGTCCCAGAACGGGTAGACCGCGTCGATCGGGTTCGAGGACGGCAGGGCCGTGTTGCTCCCCGACGTGCTGGCCCGGTCGAAGACCAGCGTGCCGTTCGTCGTCACGCACACGCCGTCCCAGGCCGTGTCGTAGAACGGCTGCAGGTAGCCGGCGTCGAAGAACAGCGGACCGCAGAGGTCGTCACCGTGCCAGCCGGATTCCTGCGTGCCCGGCCGGTAGAGCCCGTCGGTCACCTTCATCGTGTACGAGCGACCGGCCGGGGCCACCGGCACGGGGCCCGGGTCCGGTTGCTCGGGCTGCTCCGCCGGCGGAGCAGCGTCGGCGCGCGGGTCGAGCGTCACCCGCAGCGCGGCGATGCTCGGAGCCTTCAGGCCCTTCGAGCCGCGCAGCTCCACGGTCAGCGGACCGCCCTTGTGCTGCACCACAGCCTTACGCCAGTCGGCGGCGTTCGGCGGTTCGTACGCGTAGTCGGTCAGCGCCCCGTCCACGAGGACGTCGAACACCCGCTTCCCCTTGCCTGCCTTCTCGATCTCGGCGAACCCGAGATCGATGGCGTAGGTGCCCTGGGGTGCCTCCGGGAACCGGTAGAACAGGCTCTTGTCGGCCGTGGTGCGCTGCGACTGGAAGAGGGGGCCGATCGGGGCCCTCGTGGAGACGACCTTCGTCTTGCCCTCGTAGCCCCACGACTTCTTGCCGGCGGCCTGGTCGGCCGACCAGGTGTAGCCGGAGCCGTCGGTGAGCTTGGCCCCGCCGGCGTTGACGCCCACCTGGTACTTCGTGGTCGTGAGGGTCACCGGGACGTACGTCTTGGATTGCCGCCCGGAGTCCGACCGGACCACGATGTTCGCGCCCTGGACGCCGGGCTTGACGCCCTTCGAGGAGAGCGAGACCTTGACCGTCGTCGACTGGCCGGGGGCGAGGGTGCCGCCGGTCGAGGAGAGCGACAGCCACGGCAGGTCGGTGAGCAGGTCGTCCTCGACGTCGACGAGCACGACGTCGTCGGCGATCTGGTCGGCCGCCCACAGCGCGCCGGTGGCGTCGGTCTCGAGGCCGCCGCCCTGGCCCGCCTTCTGCCCGGGGAACCACCACGCGTTGACCAGCGAGCAGTCGTCCGGGTCGACCTGCAGCAGGCGGGTCGGCCGGTTCGAGGTGAGGTCGGTGTACCAGATGGTGTCCGACGCCTGGTTGTAGGCCAGGCCCATCACCTCGGGCAGCGGCGGGGCGCAGAAGGACAGGAGCGCGCCCGGGTTGTCGTGCGAGGTGCCGGCGACGGTGCCGATCATGCCGTTCGCGCGGCCGCCGACGTAGAAGACGTCCTGGGCCGGGTTGTAGGCGAGTCCGGTCAGCTGCAACGTCGACCAGTCACCCTTGATCTGCCGGGTCTGTTGGCCGGTGTCCCGGTTGAAGCAGTGGATGTAGCTGGCCGGGCTGTCCTCCATCTGGCACATGTCCCCGGTCTTGGTGTCCAGGGCCATGTCGAACGCCCGGTAGTCGGGGTTCCAGGACGCGTCGAAGACCTTCCCGGTCTTCTTGCCCGTCACCGTGTAGGCGGTGTTGGTGCGCTTGTTGTAGTCGTGGACCCAGACGTCGCCGTCGTACCCGATGCCGGAGGGCTCTTTCTCCGCGATCGTGCCGGGGATGGGAATCCGGGTGATGACGTCGCCGCCTGAGGTCGCGCCGACCGCTGCGGCCGCGAGGCTCGACTGCTTCATGCCTTTCGCGCCGGCCTTCCACGCGGCCAGGTCGATCTTGCTGGCCGCGCCCGTGGCGGTGCGCGCGGTGGCGCCGGCGGCGTCGAGCTCGGGGTGCCGCGCGGCTTCGCCCAGGCTGTACGTGAGCGGGGCCGATCCGTTGTTGGTCAGCGTGAGTGAGCCCCGGCCGTTCTGGTCCGCACCCAGCAGAGCGTCGAGGCCGTCGGCCTTGAGGCCGGCGGTACCCGTGGTCAGGCGGGCGTCGACCGTGGCCTTCGCGTAGAGCTTGTCCAGCACGAAGGGGTAGGCCGCGGTCGTGTAGTTCGGCGCCTCGACCGTCATGGTGTAGTCGCCGACCGGAAGCTGGCGGTGCACCAGGCCCGTCCCGTTGGTGGTGACGGCCTCGACGAGCCCGTCCTTGGTGCTGAACGAGACCTTCGCGCCCGCGACCGGCAGCCCGTCGTTCTGGTCGGCGACCGTCGCGTCGAGGTAGCCGAAGTCGGGCAGGTCGTAGGTGACGATCGTGCCGTCACGCAACACCGGGGCGTGGTCGGAGAACCGGATGCCGTCGACGCCGGCCCAGCCCTGGATGCCCGTGACGGCGTGCGCGCCGGCGGTCACCGGGTCGTCGGTGCCGACGCCGTCGCCGTACCCGTAGATGACCGTGCCCGAGCGGGTGAACGTGGCCGAGAAGTTGACCGGCTCCGTGTACTCGGACCGGGTCGGATAGGCCCACAGCTTGGCGTTGCGGTACTCGACGACGAACGCGTCCTCGCCGTTGACCTTGGTGGCGGCCGTGAAGACGCCACCGCCGGGGGCGAACTCGACAGGGCTCTCGACGTAGAACGGGAAGGCGCCCGCGCCGCCGTAGCCGGGCCCGGTGGCGCCGTCCGGCGCGATGACGCCGCGCAGGCCGATGCCGAGGGTGTCGTGGCTGCCGTTGTAGAGCGCGACCGGGAACGGCAGCTTCACCGTGGCCCACACACTGCTGCCGAAGGTGACCGGATCGGTGCCGCGCAGGTATTCGCCCTCGGTGACGGCGCAGCTGTAGCCGCCCTTGTCGACGACGAGCCCGACCGGGATCTCGAGCGGCCGGTTCCGCGCGCCGACGGTCAGCGGGACCGTGGTGGGCGAGAAGCAGGCGTTGGGCTTGACGGCCAGGCCGTACGCGCCCTCGGGCACCGCGGCGATCGTGAACGCCCCGCTGGAATCCGTGCGGACCGGCTTGAGCGGAGTGTCCGCAATGGAGACGTCGGCGTTGGCGACGGGCCGTTTCTTGTCGTCGACGACCCGGCCGCTGATGTCGTGCTTCGCGGCGGCGGTGAGCGGCAGCGTGACGGAGGTGTCCTGGCCCAGGGTGATCGTGACGTCGGCGGTCGCGGTCAGGTAGCCGAAGACCTTGGTGCTGAGCTTGTAGTCGCCGGCCGGCAGGTTCGTCGTGAACCGGCCGTCCTCGTCGGTGCCGATCGACCGGCTGAACGGCCCGCTGATCGTCACGTCCGCGGCCGGCACCGGCTTGCCGGCGGCGGTGACGACACCGGTGAGGGTGCCGCCCTTGCGGGGCGCGAGCTCCAGCAGCCGTACGAGGTCGAGCTTGCCCTCGCCGTACATGTTGTTGACCTCGGCGGTGCCGCCGCACTCGGTGTCGTCGACGTCGGTGGCCGACTCACCGAGCAGGCGGCGGGTCTCGTCGACCTGGCCGATCAGGGTCGGATCGTAGCTCCAGAGGTCGGCGACGGCCCCGGCGACGTGCGGGGCCGCCATCGACGTGCCGGACATCTCGACGTAGCCGTTGCCCGGAAAGGACGAGCGGACGCCGTCACCCGGGGCGGTGATCTCGGGCTTGATCCGGCCGCCTTCGCCCTCGCCCTTGCGGGAGAACGACGCGAGCGTGCCGTCCGGCGAGAGAGCGCCGACGGAGTACGCGCTTTGGGCGGCGCCCGGCGAGGAGACGGTGTCGCAGGCCGCGTACGGCGAGCTGTTGCCGGACGACCAGGTGCTGAAGATGCCCGCGGCGGTCCAGGCCTCGTCGACGGCCTGGAAGAAGTCGTCGAAGTCGTGTTCGACGTTCTGACCCCACGAGTTGTTGATGACGTGGGGGCGCTTGGACGGGTCGGGGTTGTTCCCCTGGAGGTCGGTCGGTGCGAGCAGCCACCAGCCGGAGCGCAGCAGCGACTCGACGCCGGTGTTGTCGCAGCAGCCGTTCGTGGCGATCCACTGCGCGTCCGGGGCGACGCCGACGTGGTCGGCGCCGTCGACGCCGACCATGGTGCCCATGGTGTGCGTGCCGTGACCGTTGTCGTCGCACGGCGCGCCCGTGCACGAGCCCCGGCTGGCCATCCAGTTGTAGTTGTGGTCGACGGTGCCGTCGGGCTTCGTGCCGCGGTACTGCTTCACCAGGGCCGGGTGGTCGAACTGCACGCCGGAGTCGAGGTTGGACACCGTGATGCCGGCGCCGGTGGCGCCCATGGCCCACGCCTGCGGCGCGTGGATGGCCTCCAGGCCCCACGTGACGGTGTCGTCCTCGGCACGGGCGGCGTCGGGCGTCTTCTCCTTCACCGGGTCGACGAGCGCGACCTGAGGCGTCGCGTGGATCGCGGCCACCTGCACCCGCGCGGCCACGTCGAGGGCGAGCTTCTCGGTGCCGCCCTTGACGAGCACGGCGTTGGCGATCGGGTAGGAGGTGTACTTGACGCCGGCCCGGTCGAGCTCGGGGGAGACGACGGCCAGGGAGTGCTTCGCGGCCGCGGTCAGGGCGTCGTAGACGTACCGGCCCCGAGCGGTCCAGTCGGCGATCTTCTTCGCCGGCCCGAGGTCGGCCTTGCTCTCGAAGGTGATCCAGAAGTCGGAGGACGGCTGCGCGCGGAAGCGGTCCTTGAGGCTCGGTGCGAGCTTGGCGGACGGGGTGGGGTCGGGCTCCGCCGCAGACGCCGGTAGTTGTTGGAGCATGCTCAGGCCGACCGCTGCGGCGAGCGTGGCCGCAAGGGTTTTGAATCTCATGGGGGTCCCTTCCGCCTACACGGGTTCGTAGGGGTCGTCGGCGTCGTCGTGCGGCTCCGGCAACGGCTCGAGAGGTGGCGGCTGCTCGTCGTCGTCGACGACCGGCCACTCAGACACGCATCGGCCACGGGCTATGAATCATGGAGACATGCTCGGCGGGACCGAGGGACCTTAGCTATTAAGCAGATACGTCAATCTTCATCGGCGAACACGCCGGCCTCGACCGCCTTGACCGCCAGCGCGGTGCGGGAGCTCACCTTCAGCTTGCGCATCGCCGCGCGCAGCTGCTGGTCCACCGTGGCCGGTGACTTGGCCAGGATCCGGCTGATCTCCCGGTTCGTCTTGCCCGCGACGATCAGCTGGACCACGTCGAGCTCGCGAGGGGAGAGCTGGTCGCCGTAGCCGCGCCGGCCGCCGCGCCACAACCGCGGAACCTCGGCGCCGTGCTCACGGAGCCGCTGGGCGATCCGGTCCGCGTCGCCGCGGGCGCCCAGCCGGAACAGCTGCTCGTACTGCGCCGCCAGGAGTTCGCGGCCCCTTTCAGGATCCTGGGACATGAGCGCTTCGGCCTGGAGCTCGCGGGCGCGCATGGCGTCGTACGGCCGTGGCAGCGCACTCCAAGCCCGCGCCGCCCGGTCGAAGGCCGTGGCCGCCCGAGCGTGGTCGCCGCTCGCGGCCAGCAGCAGGGCCCGGCCCGTGGCGAGCGCGGCGCGAGGGGCCGGTGCCGTACGACCGCGCAGTCCCCGGGCGAACTGGTCGACCAGACGGGTCGCGGCCGTCGGGTCACCGGAAGCGAGGAGCGCCTCGATCCGGGCCGGAACGAGGTCCGTGGCCCAGATCCAGATCCCCTTACGCCGTACCGTGTCCAACGGCTCGTCGGTGATCCGCAGCGCCTGGCGGCTGTTCCCGTCCGTCAGCCACAACCGGGCCAGCGCGGCGGCCGCCTCCATCGTGTCGTCGACCGCGCCGAGCCGGGTCGACTCCTCGAGGACCAGCCGGAACTGCTCCTCCGCGGCCCGCCGCCGCCCGGCCGCGGCCGCCAGCCGGGCCGCCAGACGGATGCTGCCGAGGTAGTGCGCCGGCCGGTCCCGGTCGGCGTCGGCCAGGGCCGCGCTCGTCTCCGCCAGGCCGTCCCACCGGCCGGTGTTCCACGCCAGGTTGGCCTGCTCGAGCCGGACGTTGTGCTGCAACCGGGACGCCTGCTCGGCCTCGGCCAGGCGCATGGCCACGGCCAGGTGCTCCTCGGCGTCGGCGTACCGGCCCCAGATCAGCGCCCCGGTGCCGACATTGACGTGGATGCGGGCCACGTCGAGACGCTCCGCCGCCGTCGCGCCGTCGACGGGCAGGCCGGCCACGACGTCCCAGGCCTCCTGTTCGCCGAGCATGAGCAACGCCGCGGCGCGGTTCCCGGCCAGGTTCAGCCGTTGCGCGGGGGAGTCGATCCGGGCCGTCAGCTCGGCGGCGCGGTCCAGCCAGCGCCGATGGGTCGCGGCCGGCCACGGGCCCGCGTACGCCCAGCCGAGATAGGTCATCGCCCGGGCCGCCTCGAACGGGTCGTGGTCGAGGTTGCCCACCGCCTGCTCCAGCTCGCTGAGCGCGGCCTGCGCCTCGCCCCCGGTGATCAGGAGACGGCCCAGGGGGTTGCGGATCTCGGCCTGCTGGCGGGCGGAGAGGCCCGGGGTGTCCAGCACCGACCGAAGGGTACGGATCACGCGGTGGTAGACCTCGTCGACCGGTTCCCGGCGGCCCAGCGCGGCCACGCCGGCGATCCGCGCGATCCGCGCCCGGTCCCCCGGCGGCAGCACGGCCCACGACAGCAGATCGACCAGCAGGCCGACCGCCTTGGTGTGGTCACCCGACGCCATGGCCAGCTCGGCGCCCTGCTCGGCGTACCGCGCCCAGGAGCCCGTCTCACGGGCCTCGCGGAAGTGATGCGCGAGGCGCGCCACCGGCGGGGGTTGAAGGTGCTCCAAGGCCCGGCCGGCCAGCAGGTGGAAGGGCCGGCGGTCGGTCAACGGGATCGCCTCGTAGACCGCAGTGGCGGCCAGCACGTGCCGGAACCGCCACCGGCCGCGGTCGTCCCCGTCCAGGACACCGGCGGCAGCCGCCTCCGCGATGGCGGATCGGCTCCCGGCCGCTGACAGGTCGGCGGTCATCGCGATGGTGTCCACCGAGGACGGCTCGGCCAACGTGGCCGCCGCGCGCAACACCTGCTGCGCCGCCGGCGACAGGCGGCTGACCCGCTCCCGGGTGGAGTCGCGCACCGTCGGCGGGACCTGGAGCTCGCGCAGCTTCAGCCGGACCCACTGCCCGTCGCGGAAGACGAGGTCGGCCCGGTCGCACATGAGGCGGACCGACTCCTCCACGGCCAGCGGGACACCGCCGGTCCGGTCGTGCATGAACGTGGTGAACTCCTGCGAGATCGGTTTGCCGTCCAGCATCGACGAGACCAGCGCCGCCGTGTCGCCGGGTGGCATGGGCGCCAGGGCGATCCGCAGCTGGGTCACGCCGGCCGGCAACCGGGACGTCAGCCGCAGCAACAGC
Organism: Actinoplanes sp. NPDC049598; assembly: GCF_040675435.1. Lineage (NCBI taxonomy): Bacteria > Bacillati > Actinomycetota > Actinomycetes > Micromonosporales > Micromonosporaceae > Actinoplanes > Actinoplanes sp. NPDC049598. Next base: position 126,207 of record NZ_JBFAOX010000004.1, read on the forward strand.
GATCCGTCGTCCACCTCCTCCGGCCGGTAGGAGATCACGAGGCTGATCCCGCCTGACTGCTGCCGGGAGAGGACGAACAGCAGGAACTCCAGGGTCACCTCGTCGGCCCAGTGCGCGTCCTCGAGCACGAGAACATCGACCTTCAAGGCCCGCAGCAACTCATCCAGAGCGCGGAAGAGGCGATGCCGGGCCGCCTTGGCATCGTCCAAGGGCGGCAACGCGGGCGGCAGGCTGGAGAACCATTCCGGGAACAGGGGCCGCAACGCCCCCGCAAGCTCGGTGAGCTGCGGCAACGGGCCCTCGATGCCGAGGAACGCGTCGACGATCGGCCCCAGCGTCAGCGACTCCCGCAGCGGCGGGCACACCGACACCAGGGCGGTACGCTCGCCCGGCGCGGCCAGCCACTCGCGCAGCAACCGGCTCTTACCGATCCCCGCCTCCCCCTCCACCAGCACGATCGCCGGCGGCCGGGCCAGCGCGTCCCGCAGAGCCGCTGTCTCCCGATCCCGGCCGACGAAACGCGGCGCGGAAACGGTCGGCGAGCGGTCGAGCATGGGCGTGATGATGGCGCTTTTCGATGCTCGGGCACAAGACCCGCCAGTTTGCAATTGATCAGCGTAGTTTTCCACAGGGGGCTTCTTCGGTGGCGGCAACTGTGGATGACTCGAGGGTGCAAGCCCCGGCTGGTCCATCTTTGTCGGGTGAACGATGTCGAAGCCGTACAGGCACATCTGGTCCGGATCAAGGTTTGATCGCCGATCACGGGTGGGCGATACAGGGCGTCGGCGGGGCCGACCTTGGTCTGTTCTCCACGGTGGGGCTGACTGCGGCGAGCCGGCCGGAGCTCTGCCTGTCGGCGCTGTCCCCGCCGCTGTCCGCCCAAGCGGCGGCCATGTTGTTGGCTACTCGCCGCGGAGGGCGCGGTCGAGCATCGCCTGGTGGCTGGTGGCCTCCTGCGTCTCGGGGAATGGCTGTTGGGGGGAAGGCGGCGAGGTTGCCGCGGACAAGCGGAATCCGTATCCGCATCGACTGGTTGCCTTGACGATGAGCGCGGGGGCCGCGGGTGCGGGCCAGGCGACGACATGGAAGCGTTCGGCCGAGTCGTCAACGACCTTGTCGAAGTCGCGGTCCCGGCCGCTGGCGAAGACGCGCAGGCGGTAGTGGCCGGGACCCTGTGTGCTGAGCACGGGAAGGTCCGGGCGTGGGTCGAAGGGACCGTATTCGAGCCGCTCGACGGTGAGCGCGCCGCGCGGACAGTAAAGGCTCACCTCGGCGACGTCGTCCCAGGCCGCGAGGTGCTGATGGCGGCACCTCACACGAAAGTTCGGTGCCGTCATCACGTACAGCTCCTGGAATGCTATTCAGTTCAGCTGCTGATGTTGACCAGGAATGGGTCGCCGTTGAGGACCCTGTTGTCGTAGTTGAACTTCGCCCTGATTCCGCCCTGAGCGTTGTTCTCGGAGGCTGTGATCACGCATGCGCTCGTGCCGGTCGGGCCGGTGACGCCGGTGGGGGCGCTGACGTTGCATCCGGCGAACGTCCGTCGGCTGCCGCCGTAGGCGAGGCCCTGGTAGGTCGACTTGAGCGGATATTCATCGCAGCTCTTGCCAGAGATGCTGGGCGCGTCGCCGCAGGCGAGCGTCCGGTTGACCTCGGCGGCGTCGGTGGTGTTCCGATTAAGGGGGTTGGCGAATGTCACACCGGGCAGGCCCGATGTCTGGGCCGTGGTACGAGCGCCGCCATCTCCGGTACGCATGACGTTGTTCGCCGGGACACCGGTTGTGCCGCGAACGACGATCCGTTGATCGTGCCGTCGCCTGCGACGGACAAGGTTCCGGTGACCGAAGCGCCGAGTGCTGCAAAGGGTGTGATCGCCGGTCGCGCCGGCGGTGAACACGGGTCGACCGGCGCCGGTTGCCGCGAGCCTCGCGCGTCGGCGATTCCTGCGCCGGTGGGGTCCGGCGAGGCCACCTGCGCGCGTGGAGCGAGACCGGCCACTTAGGGCCGGGTGGTTGACGTCAGGGACTGCCACGTGGTGACCAGGGCTGCCCGGAGGTCGGCCTCCTGCCGGGGGTCGAGCTGGGCGGTCATGCGTTTCTCCAGGGCCCGTACGGGTTGAGCGAACCGGTCCAGCAGGGCCCGGCCGGCCGGGGTCAGGTGGATGAGCAGTTCCCGGCGGTTGGCGGCGTTGCGCTCGCGGTCGATGAGGCCGCGGGTCTCCAGGTTGCGGACCATGTCGGCCATCGTCTGCGCGGTGACGAACGAGTCGCGGGCGAGCTGGGCGGCCGACAGCCCGTCGTGCCGCTCCAGCACGGTCAGCGCGGTGTACTGCAGGGCCGTGATCCCGTCCTCGCGGACGACCTCGTCCAGGCGGGCGCGCACCGCGAGCTCGAGTTGCTTGACGAGGTAGAGCAGCGACGGGTGGGCGGTCATTCGATCACCGTAGCGCATTGACAGGAAACCTGATCATCGGTCACACTGCAATCGACAGGAATCCTGTTGGTTCCAGGAGGTGGAACGTGGATCTGTCGGGCAAGGTCGCGATCGTCACCGGCAGTGGCCGGGGTCTGGGGCTGGGATACGCCCGCGCGCTGTCCGCCGCGGGGGCCGCGGTCGTCGTCAACGACGTGGACCAGGAAACGGTGGACGTCGCAGTCGCCGCGACAGTGGCGGCCGGTGGCCGGGCGACGGGTGTCTGCGCGCCGGTGGGTGACACCGCGACCGCGGAGGCGCTGGTCGAGACGGCGGTGCGCGAGTTCGGCCGGCTCGACGTGCTGGTCACCAACGCCGGGATCCTGCGGGACAAGGTGTTGTGGAAGATGACCGACGAGGATTTCGACGCGGTCGTCCGCGTACACCTGCGCGGGACCTTCACCTGCGCCCGCGCGGCCGCGGTGCGCCTGCGTGAGCAGGGCGAGGGTGGCCGGTTGATCCTGATCTCCTCGCCGGCCGGGCAGCGGGGCAACTTCGGGCAGACGAACTACGCGGCGGCCAAGGCGGGCATCGCCGCCATGGCGCGCACCTGGGCGCTGGAGCTGGCCCGGGCGGGCATCACCGTCAACGCCGTCGTGCCGGTCGCCGCGACCGAGATGACCAAGACCATCCCGGCCTTCGCCCCCGTACTCGAGAAGGGCGAGCCGTACCCCGCCTGGCTGCGCCGCGACGAAGGCCTCGGCTCGGTCGGCGACGTCACCGGCCTCATCACCTTCCTGGCCTCGGACGCCTCGAAGACCATCACCGGGCAGGCGATCGGCGTCGGCGGTGACCGGCTGGCGCTGTGGGCCCACCCGCAGGAGAAGACGGTCGCGTTCGCCGACGGCGGATGGAGCGCCGAGGCGATCGCCGCCCACGACTTCGGCGAGCTGGAGACGTACGGCATTCCGGCCCCGAAGGCGCCCGAGGGCCTGAGATGAACCTCGACGCCCTCACCGCCATCGACGTGCACACCCACGCCGAGGTCGGGCCCGGCGGGCACCTGTCGCTCGGCCCGGAGCTGCTCGGCGCCTCCGCGGCCTACTTCAAGGCGCAGGGACGCCGCCATCCGAGCATCGACGAGATGGCCGCGTACTACCGGGAGCGCCGCATGGCCGCCGTGGTCTTCACCGTCGACGCCGAGCACCTGACCGGGCACCCGCGCATCCGGAACGAGGAGGTGGCCGCCGGGTGCGCCGCCCACCCGGACGTGCTCATCCCGTTCGCGAGCATCGACCCGCACAAGGGCCGGGCCGGGGTGCGCGAGGCCCGGCGGCTGGTCGCCGACCACGGCGTACGCGGCTTCAAGTTCCACCCGAGCCTGCAGGGCTTCGACCCGTCCGGCCGTCTCGCCTACCCGCTCTACGAAGCCATCGAGGAGCTTGGCGTGCCGGCCCTGTTCCACACCGGCCAGACCGGCATCGGAGCGGGCGTACGCGGCGGCGGTGGCATCCGGCTCAAGTACTCCGACCCGATGCTCGTGGACGACGTCGCCGTCGACTTCCCCGACCTGCGCATCATCCTGGCCCACCCGTCGTTCCCCTGGCAGGACGAGGCCTTGGCCGTGGCCACGCACAAGGAGCACGTCCACATCGACCTGTCCGGCTGGTCGCCGAAGTACTTCCCGCCGCAGCTAGTCCGCTACGCCAACTCCCTGCTTCAGGACAAGGTGCTCTTCGGCTCCGACTACCCGGTCATCACCCCGGACCGCTGGCTCGCCGACTTCGGCGAGCTCGACATCAAACCGGCCGTACGCCCGAAGATCCTCAAGAACAACGCGGCCCGCCTGCTCGGCCTGACCGAACCACAGGAGACCCCGCCCTGATCGCCCGTCCGGCACGTTCGGATCTGTTCCGGACAGTACGGACGTGTCCGGTCGATGGCCGTACGGCGGCCGGCGGTGCTGCGATGAGGACTGCGGTCATCGCCACTGTCGTGAGGGAGCATGATGCGGTTCTTGGGGTTCGTCGCGCTGATCGCGACCGGGGTGGCTTTGTACTACGCCGACACCCGGGTGTACGGCTTCGGCTTCATCGCCATCGTCATCGCGGCCGCCGTCACCTGGGTCCTCTTCGGCATCGTCGATCCCCGCCCCTCGACGCCCTTGCGTCATCTGGTGACCTGGCCGGTGGTGCTGCTGGCGTTCGGGGGCGTGCTGGCGTCGGCTCTCTCGCTGGCCGGGATGTTCGAGCGGCAGACCCCGCAGTACGCGCGTCAGTACGGCACCGAGGTGACCGCCAGTGTCAACACCGACGGGTGCACGTGGAAGCTCCGGCGCAAGAGCGGCTTGACCAACATCTCCTGCGGCGACTCGCGCTGGACCGAGGGCGGTGTGGAGCAGACCGGCACGGTGACGGTCGCCTGGGCGGATGACGAGGCCGTGCAGAAGAAGCCGGATGCGGTGCGAGCCTGGGCGTACGACGGGAGTGCGTACACCGCCGGCGTGGTGCACAAGATCGGCGCGGACGTCCGGCTGGGGCGGCTGCCCGGATGGAAGCTGTTCGTCGGCGGCTTGGCGTTCGCCGCGTTTCTCTGGGTCGTGCTGGCCGGTTTCACCGGTCTGACGAAAGCGGCCGACGCGAAAAGGCTCGTCCGATCGCCGGTATGAGCGGCGGGTGGTCACTTCTTTGTCGGGCCGCTCATCCAGATGGCGCAGGCCAGCGTGAGACCGGCCTTCTCGTCCGGCTCCAGGCCGAGGATGCGGCGGTCGCCCTTGTCCGGGCGGGCCTGCATCTCCCGGTACGCCAGGAGAAGGACCCGGGCGCGCTCGGGTCCGATCTCACGGTAGGTCTGCAGCCGCTCGGAGACTCTCGTCTCGGTGTGCAGGGCGGAGAACAAGCCGGTGATGTCCTTCTCCACCTCGGCCGGGAAGACCGGATGCGTGACGCCGGACTCCGCCACCTGGACCGCGACCTTCCTGTCGGGTTTGAGGCCGGGCGGCAGGCCGGCTTCGAGCTTGGCGATCGCCTCGGCCTCGATGGGTGTCTCCGACTCGGACTTGACCTGGTAGTGGGAGGTGATGACGGTGCTCACCGGGTCGGCCTTGGACAGGTCGGACTTGATGATCGCCGCTTCGACCTTCAGCTCCGACCGGACGAACGACCTGCCACCCGGCAGCGGTTCGAGCTTCTCCCCACCGACGACCTCGACGGAGTACTCCACCCAGTACTGGTCCTCGTTCACCCATTTCTTGACCCACCGCTCGATCTGGGACTCGTGGGTGGCGTTGGCGCTGCGGGTGATCGGGAAGAGGTTCTGCATCTCGCCCGGGCCACCGAGGTTCATGTTGAGCAGGTGGCCGCGGATGTACTCGTCCTCCGGCAGCAGCGCCATGAGGTCCTCCTGCGCGGCCGGCTTCGTGCCCAGGGGGTGGTCGGGCCCGAGCGGCGCGGCGACCATCCTGGTTCCCACCGGGAACGGGCCGAAGCCCGGGCGGCTCAGTGTCCGGCTCCGATAGTCCACCTTGGTCTTGCGCGCCGGGAGCAGGCTGGGCAGGCCGGTGCCGCTCAGCTTCTCGGCCGGTTGCTCGGAGGCGCTCGGATTGATCTCGATGGCGACCACGAACCCGGTGGCGAAGTCGCCGCGGTAGCCGATCGAGCTCAGACCGAAGCGGCTCTTGATCCGCGGGAAGTAGTTGTCGAGGGCGTCGGTGTCGGTGGTGCTCGCGGCGACGGCCTGGATTGCGCGTTTGGCGGCGTTCACGTCCTCGGTCTCCTGCTCGCGGGTGCGGGGCAGGGTGACCGGTGGCTCGTCCAGGGTGGCGATGGTGATCGGGCCGGGGTAGCGGGGTTTGTCCGGGGCCGGAAGCTGCGCCGACGGCACGGCCGGGGGGATCTTGTCATCGGGTTCGGCCGCCCGGTCGACGGCGGCCGAGCGCGCCGCCTGGTTTCCGGGCGACGGGTTCCTCGTCGGGTCGGGCGAGCCGGCCGGCGGCCCGGTCTCCGGCGGCTTCGGCCTCGGTGGTTCCGTGGCCGGCGGTTTGGCCGGCGGCTCGGGCGGTTTCGCCTCCTGGCCCGCCTCGGCGGCCAGCTTCGGCGGCACCGGTGTGGTCCGCAGCTCGCGCAGCTGGCCCTTCCATTCGGCCTTGTTCTCCAGCGCCTCGCGGGCGCCGGACGGCGGCGGCCCGTCCTTGGGCATCGCGCCCTGGATGAGGGCGTCGGCGTCGATGTCGGAGGTGGTGAAGTCCAGCGTCGGCGGCTCGGGATGGCCGAACCGGTACGCCATGTGGGCCCGCAGGGCGAGGTCCGGCCCGACCGGCATGACGACCTCGGCCAACTTCCACTCTTTCTCCCAGACCGTCACCAGCAGCGCTTCGACCTCGGCCCACGCGTTCAGGCCGAGCTTGAGCCGGGCGCCGGCGGCCAGCGTGGCGTCACCCTCGATGGCCCAGTCGCCGTCCTGGTAGGACAGTTCGGGGACGATCGAGATGGCGCCGTAGAGCCCGGCCGTCCCGACACCCTCGATGCCGCCGGTCAGCGAGCCCAGCAGCACGTCGAGACCCAGCCCGGCGCCGAAGGAGACCCACCCCTCCACGAAGGCCGGGATGTACAGCTCGCCGGTGACCGAGAAGCTCGGGTCGGCGTCGGTCGCCCCGATCGTGTACGAGCCGGTGACGCTGATGTTCCGGAAGACGCCGGGGCCGATGCCGGCGCGGATGCCCGCCTTGAGCCGGATGACCGCGACGAGGATGGCCCACAGGGGGATGTTGCGCGAGAGGGAGAGCAGTTCCTTTTCCGTACGGGTCTCGGGGAAGAGCTCGACCGGATCGGTGACCGTGATCGTGCCGGAGACGTCCACACCGCCCCCGGGCAGGATGGTCGCCGTCAGCGTGCCGGCTATCTTAGGCATCAGCTGGGCCGTGACCGTGCCGGAGCCACCTACTTGCAGGTCGCCCTTCTCGGTCTGCGCGACGGTGACGTTCACGGTGCCGGAGAGCTTGCCGTTGTCGGCGCTGAAGGTGAGGGCGGACGCACCCGACCACAGCCCCTGCTCGTACTGGACGGTGACGTTTCCGGTGAGCCCGAGGAGCCGCTCGGCGTCGACCGGGATGTCGGCCCGGCCGCTGATCTGCCCGTCCGCGTAGGCGACGGTGACGTGGACCGGCCGCAACCCGGGGATGGTGAGGTTCATGTCGGCGCCGAGGGCGAAGGTCCCTTGGTCGTACGCGGCGGTGAGGCTGCCCCGGCCGGCCGGGCCCAGGTCGACGCCGACGGTGCCGCGGAAGCCGACCGTCCCGTCCTCGGCCAGGCTCACCACGATCTTCCCGGAGCGGACCGGCAGGCCCTTCGGGAAGCTGCGCTCGGCGATGGTCAGTGACCCCGAGACCCCCTCCGGACGTACGCGGACGACCCCGCGCACCGGCTCGATCATCGGAACGGCGAGGGTGAACGAGCCCTCGCCGGTGAAGCCGGTGGCCCGGTCGGCCACCAGCCGGGCGATCTCGACGCCGGCCAGGTTCCGGTACGCGGCGACGAGGCCGGTGACGGCGCCCGAGGGCTCGCCGTTGCGGTAGGCGAGGACCAGCGTGCCGGACGAGATCACCAGCCCGGGGATCGACGAGCCCAGCCCGGCCAGGTTCACGGTGGCCTGCGCGGTGAGGTTGAGCGCCTCGTCGACCGCGATGTCGGCCTGCACCGGTGGCAGGAACGGCGGGGTGAGCAGCAGGCGGCCCTCGCCGCTGAACAGCCCGGCCTCGGAGAAGCGGAACGCCATCGCCGCCGTGCCGAGGCCGGGGTACTGCAGGTCGGCGGTGCCGCGGCCGGAGAGCCGCCCGGCGGCGATGCGCAGGTCGGCCGTGACCGTGCTCCGCAGCCGGCCCAGCGTGGGCGGGACGAGCCTGATGTTCTCGACGGCGCCGGCCACGGCGCCCGCCTCGTCGAGGGTCAGGGAGACCGTCGGGTTGCCCAGCGCCGGGATGGCGAGCGTCCGGCGGAGGCCGCCGGTGAGGCGCGGCTTCCCGTCCCGGTCGACGGTGATGACGACCTCGCCCGCGGCCACGGCCGGGATCGTGACGTCGCCGCTGATCCGCAGCTTCCGGTCGGCGTAGGCGGCCCGGCGCAGGACGACGCCGGGGAGCGGCTGCGGGCCGGTGGACAGGTCGACGCCCTGGGCGGCGAGTTGCTCGGCCTTCAGCGACAGGCCCGAGCCGAGGGCCACGCGCAGGCCCGCCGCGGCCATCCCGCCGAACGCCGACGCGGGTGTGCCGGTGTCGGTCGCCGGCGGCGCCGTGGGAGCCGGCGTAGCCGGGACCATCCCGCCCGTCCGCGACAAATCCGGCCCGGGGAGCAGATCGGACCGGGAGCGGTCCGGTGCGGCGCGGGACGGCGCGTCCGGGGGCAACAGGTCGGGTACGGGCGGGGTCGTCATGGTCCCGGCTCTCGCAGCGCGGCGTAGTGCTCGCCGAAGGCGGCCCGGCGCACCGGCCGGCCGGACTTCGCCAGCTCCCGGCCGACGGCCCGCATCAGGTCGGCCATGCCGATCGGCCGCTGCGCCGCGGCGGCCGCGTGGGCGGCAGCCAGGCAGCAGTTGCGGATCTCGCCGCCGGTGAGCTCGAAGCGCTCGGCCAGCAGCCCCAGATCCACCGCCGGGTCGATGGGCGCCGACCCGGCGCGCAGGCGCTCCCAGATGGCCTGCCGGCCCGGCGCGTCCGGCGCCGGGAAGTCGACCACGAGGTCGAAGCGGCGCACGAACGCGTCGTCGATGTTCTGGTGCAGGTTCGAGGCGAGGATGGCGACGCCGCCGTAGTCCTCCAGCCGCTGCAGCAGGTACGCGGTCTCCAGGTTGGCGTACCGGTCGTGGGCGTCGTGCACCTCCGAACGGCGGCCGAAGACGGCGTCGGCCTCGTCGAAGAAGAGCACCACGTCGGCCTCCTCGGCCGCGTCGAAGAGCAGGTCCAGGTTCTTCTCGGTCTCGCCGATGTACTTGGAGACCAGGCCGGCCAGGTTGACCCGGAACAGCGGCAGGTCGAGCTCGGCCGCGATCGCGCCGGCGGCCATCGTCTTGCCGGTGCCCGAGGGCCCGCGGAACAGCGCGATGGTGCTCGGGCTCTTGCCGAAGACGGCGGCCAGGCCCCAGCGGTCGCGGACCGTGGCCGTCGTGTCCTGCCAAGCGACCAGGGTGCGCAGGGCGGCGCGGGTGCGGGCCGGCACCACCACGTCGTCGAGGCGGTGGACGGCGGTGACCAGGTGGGCCAGGCCGGTGAGGCCCCGGCCGGTCCGGGCCCGGACGGCGGACCGCAGCGAGGCCGCGTCACGGTGCCGGCCGAGCAGCCGGGCCAGCGTGAGCAGGTCGAGACGGCCGAGCCGCCCGAGCCAGGCCCGCAGGCCGGGGGAGTCGGCGGGATGCCCGTCGAGCAGCGCGCCGATCCGGTCGGCCCGGCCGGCATCGTCCGCGGGCGGCGCGGCGGCGACGACCCCGGCGTCCGTCCACGCCGGAGGGTCGTGGGTGACCACGGCGGCCGGCGCGGTCAGCACGGCGGCCACCGCGTGCCGGTCGGCCGCGCTCATCGCGTCGAAGCCGCGCAGCACGGGGAGCACCCCGGCGAGCCGGGCCTCGCGGAGCGCGGCGACGACGAGGTCCGGCCCGGCGAGGTCCTCGCCGTTGGGGAGGCCTGGCCCGGCGCGGTGCTCGCCGTTGAGAAGGCCCGGCCCGGCGCGGTGCTCGCCGTTGAGAAGGCCCGGCCCGGCGAGGCGCTCGCCCTCGATGAGCAGCAGGTCCAGGCCGAGGCCGGCGGCCAGCCCGAGCGCGGCGTCCGCCGGGTCGCCGCCGGCCCCGCCGAGCAGCCAGACGCCCGCTTCGACGGCCTGGACCGGGTTGCCCGGCGGGGCGACGGTCACCGAGGGCGGGGCGGGTGGCAGCCGGAGCAGCTCGCCGTGCCGGGGCGGCCCGGCGGCGCCGAGGAGGCGGTCGAGAACGTCCTCGGGCACGCGCAGCGGCGCCTCGACGGCGGGACGTTCCGGACCCAGGACCACCACGCCCGTACGCCGCAGGGGCGCCTCGGCCGCGAGCAGCCGCCGGGTCTCGGCCACGCCGAGCTGGTGCCGGTCGAGAAGCCGGACGGCGAGGGCCGGAGTGAGGTAGCGGCGGGCGACGTCGTCGTTGAGGTAGCCGTAGACCCGGCCGATGCGCGGATCCAGCGCCGGGGCGGCCGCCAGGAGCAGCAGGTCGAGCTCGGCCTCGCCGAGGCCGAGGCGGCCGGCGAGGCGGCACCAGATGCCGTCCGGGTCGGCGCGGCGCTCGTCGGCCAGGCGGGCCTCGAGCGCGGCCAGCTCGGCCACCGTGGCCGCGGTGCCGGAGACGCGCAGCCGTCCGGAGGCCTCGGCCAGGATGGCCTCGGCCTCGTCGTCGGAGACGAACAGCCCGAGGAAGCTCTCCGGCCGGTCCGGGCCGCGCAGCGCGCGCACCAGCGCCACTTCGTGGCGCAGGCGCAGGGCGAGCACAGCCAGGGCCCGGCCCATCCAGGCCGCCGAATCGAGCCGCACGCCCGCTCCGGTGATCATGGTCGCAATCCGGTCATGGCGATGGTGGTCATGGCCGTTATCCCGGTCATGGCGGTGGTGGTCATGGCCGTATCCCGGTCATGGCGGTGGTGATCATGGCCGTAGGCCGGTCAGGACGATGGCGAGCCGGCGGTCGCCGAGGCGGGGCATCGGGCCCTGGTCGCCGCTGTAGCCGGCCATGGCCAGCACGACGGCGAGCGGCGGCCCGTCCAGGGTGACGGTCAGCTCGTCGCCGGTGGCGTCGAGCCGGCCCGGGATGTGCAGGAACTGGCGCCGCAAGTAGGCCGGTGAGCTGTGGGCGAGGCCGGGCAGGCGCCCCGCGAAGTCGGCCAGGAGCGCCTGCCCCCAGCGTTCGGCGCCCTGGACGTGGCCGACCAGTGGCCGCGATTCGGGCCGCAGGCCATCGAGCACCGACCGTGGAACGGCCGGCACCTCACCGAGCGACTCATGCGGTTCGACGGGGAGCAGGATGGCGAGCAGCGGGTCGGTCGCAGTGTCGTCGCCCGCGTCCAAGGCGGACAGGACGGCGGCCCGGAGTTGGCCGGCGGTCAGCGACCGGGCGAGCCGGGCGGCGCCGGGCAACAGCAGCACGGCCCCGGCGACGGGGGAGGACAGCGGGCGCGCCGGAGACGACCGGTCTCGCTTCTCCGGCGGGACGGTATTGGCCGGAGCCGGCGCGCGCGGCACGACCTGGGCTTGGTGCAGCAGGTCGGCCAGCGCGGCGCGGACCGGCGGCATCGTGACGGCGTCGAGCACTGTGCGCCGCAACCGTTCCGGCAGGCCGGGCCATTCGGCGGCGAGGACGGCGGCCGGCTCCGGGGGCACGCCGGGGACGACCAGCGCGGCCCGCGACGACGGCGGCAGCGCGACGAGCACGGCGGCGGCGACGGCCGCATGGACCGGGCCCGCCACGTCGGTCACCGGGCGGCGGGCGAGCGTACGCAACAACGCGACGAGCGTGGCCCGAGGCACCGAGCCTGGGGCGAGCGGCGCGGCGGGCAGGTCCGGAAGCAGCGCCGCGACGTCCTCCGGGGTGAACGAGGCCGGGTCCGGGCCGAGGAGGGCGTCGAGCAGCGCGGCGCAGCCGGCGTCGTCGAAGACCGCGAGCAGGCGGGCCGGATCGCCCACCCGTGCGCCCGCTTCGGCGAGCCGGACGAGCAGGCCGGGCCGGGCGCGCAGCACCTCGACGGCAGCCTCGGTCGGGGCCAGCAGGCGCAGCGCCGCCAGGTCGGCGAAGGGCCACAGCGGTTGCGGTTCGAGCCCGAGCACGGCCTCTACGTAGGACGTCAGATAGGCCTCGTGGCTCGCCCACACCCGCACCTCGGTGGCCGGGCCGGACAGCGCCTCGCCGAGCGCTCCGGCGATGCGGGCGGCGAGCAGCCGGGCCAGCGCGGCCGGGTCGAGCAGGCCCGCGCCGACCGTCACGCGCAGCCGCCGGATCCGGACCACGCCGTCGCGGCCGTCGAGCACCGGACCGGTCGCCTCGGCCAGCAGCGGCGGCAGGTCCTCGGTGAGCGTGCGGTCCAGGCTCGCGCGCAGCGGGGCCACAGCCGCCGGGGCGGCCACGAGGCCGATCTCCGTGCGCAGCGCGCCGATCCGCACCCGGTGCCCGGTCATCCGGCCTCACCCACGACGGTGTAGGTCAGGCGGCCGCCGGCGAAATCGCCCAACCGCCAGGTCCGCTCGGCCGGGGCGTAGAACAAGAGCTGGTCGCGGCCGGTCCCGCCGAAGTCGCCGACCCAGAACAGGCCGCTGTCCTCCGCGCGGCCGAGGGTGGACGTGTTGCCGGCGTGGGTCCAGCCCAGCTGGTCGCCGGTGAAGCGGCCGAGCCAGTAGTTCTGGTCGCCGGGGTACCAGAAGAGCAGCTCGGTCTTCCCGGCGCCGGTGAAGTTCCCGGCCCAGACCGGCGAGACCGCTTCGGCGCCACCGAAACCGTCGGTGTTGCCGGCGAAGGTGTAATCGATCTGCCCGGCGTGGAACCGGCCGAGCCAGTAGTTGTGGTCGCCCGGATACCAGAAGAGCAGTTCGGTTCCCCCGGCGCCGGTGAAGGCGCCGGTCCAGCTCGGCGAGACCCGTTCGGCGCCGGCGAAACGGTCGGTGTTGCCGGCCGGCGCCCAGGCGAGCTGGCCCCCGGGGAACCGGAGCAGCCAGTAGTTGCGGTCGTTGGCCCCCCAGAGCAGGAGCTCGGTGGCGGCCGAGCCGGTGAAGTTCCCGGTCCAGATGCGGTCCGCGTTGTCGATGCCGCCCAGGTTCCCGGCCTTCGTCCAGCCGAGCTGGTTGCCGGTGAAGCGGCCGAGGGAGAAGTTCTGGTTGCCCGGAGACCAGCTGAGCAGCTCGGTCCGCCCGGCGCCGGTGAAGGCGCCGGTCCACCGGGCCACCGCGGACGCCGCCGCGCTGACGTTGCCGGCCAGGCTGTAGTGCAGGTGGGTGCCGGTGAAGCGGCCGAGCCAGAAGTTGCCGTCCGGCGGGTGCCAGAAGAGGAGCTCGGTCCGTCGCGAGCCGGTGAAGTTGCCGGTCCACGTCGGCGAGACCCGCTCCCCGCCACCGAAGGGACTCGTGTTGCCCGCGTAGGCGAACGAGAGCCGTTCGCCTGCGATCTGCCCGAGCAGGTAGTCCTGGTCGGCCGCGGTCCAGGCGAGCAGCTCCCGGTTCGGGCCGCCGGTGAACTGCCCGGCCCAGCTGGCCGAGGGCACCACGTCGGGGATGAAACGGGGCGCGTGGGCCACGACCCAGTCCTGCAGCACCGACACCGGCCACAGCGGGTGGCGGGCGGCCAGGTCCACCGTGACGGCGGCCGGGCCGGCCACCAGGCGGGCGAGGACCAGGCAGTCGTCCTGGGGGAGCGGCGCCGTGCAGTGCAGTTCCAGGGAGACCCCGTGGCAGGCACGGGTCGGCGACAGGGCCGACGCCGGGTGGGCGCAACCGGCGGGCACCCCGGCCCGCGGCGCGGACGGGGTCCGCACCGGACGGGCGACGAGCCAGGCGATGACGTCGGCGTCCTCGATCTCGCGGCCGGCCCCGGCGGGGGTCAGCTCGCAGCCGGGCGCGCCGGGCCCGCAGTGCTTCCGGACGAGCGCGGCGATGTCGCCGTCGACGACCACCGGCTCGGCCAGATAGACCTCCTCGCCGGGCGGCGTCACGCCGTAGCCCGGGCTGACCGTGAGCCGCGGGACGCCGGCCGTGGTCACCGCCGGCACCAGCCCGGAGACGACGCCCCAGCCGTGCAGGAAGCCGCGGATGCGGGCCAGCTCGGCGTCGTGGCTGGACCGGTCCAGCGTGAGGTCGTCGGCCCGTACGACCTGCCGGTCGAAGTAGAGCGGCGTGGCGATGCCGTTGTGGGCCCGGGCGATCTCGGCGGTCATCGGAACCCCCTCACACCTCGACGATGGTGAACCACGAGCGGAACGTGTCACCCGGTCCGCCCGCGCCGGTCGGCAGCCGGCCGCCGATGTGCCCGCCGGACAGCGGCGGCCATCCGTCGCCGCCGTTCTTCCCGCCGACGGTGAAGTCGGTGTAGAAGACGAGCCGGAGGGTCTCGCCCTTGCTCAGCCCGAGCCGTTTGACCAGGTCGTCGCCGGTCGCCCGGAGCACGAAACCGAGCGCCTCGTCGGCCTGGTCGGCCCGGGTCCAGTCGGTCAGGAGATGGTCGTCCAGCTTGTAGTCGGTGATCGGATAGACGTGCAGCGGGCCGATGGTGGCCCACACGAAAGTGGCCGACTCCTTGGGATCCGCCCAGCCGTTGCGCCACACCGGCATCGGGAGCCGCTGCTGCAGCTCGACCAGCATCGTCGGGCCGAACCGGGTCGATCCGGTGAACGGCGGCCAGGTGACCGGGTGGGCGAACGCCACCGCGATGCCCTCGTCCTGCAGCGCCTTCCCGAAGGACTTGGCGGCCGGGTAGTTCCCGGCGTGGGGCCAGCTGAGCCCGACGATGGAGTTGACCGGCACGGTCGCACCGGCGGGCTGGGGGAGCACGATGTCGAGGATCCGCCGCCCGTTCTCCACCACGACGGCGACCTTGGGCGCGGGCACGTCCGCGTAGGTGATGCGCGCGTCGTCTATACCCGGGCCGGGGTCGCCCTTCGCCGCTCCGGGCAGGTTGAGGGTCAGGGTGAGCCCGGTGGGGTTGGCCGCCACCGTCGCGCTCGCGGCCGACCCCGGCAGTCCCAGGACGACGCGGACGTCGGTGATGCTGAGCCCGTCCGTGCCGTTGCGGCCCGGGTCGCCGCGCGGCCCTGGCGGTCCCTCGTCGATGCCGCGGGCCAGCATGCACAGCACGACGTCGCGCAGGGCGGACACCGAGGGCAGCAGCGGGCGGTAGGCGAGGTTGTCGATCGCCACGTCGTCCGTGCCGGCCTCGGCGGCGTCGACCATCCGCGGTCCCTCGGCAGTGCCCGTGGGGGCCTTGTAGAGCGGCAGGTGGGCCAGGACGACCGCATGCCCGGTGTCGCTCACGGGCGTACGGCCGCAGCCGCAGCCGGCCGTCTCGCCGCCACAGCCGGGACAGCCCTCGATCTGCCGGTCGAGGTGGACCGAGCAGTCCTCCTCCTGGATGTCGACGACCGCCACGAGGCCGCGGTCGGGTAGACCCTGCGGCTCGGCGTCGGCGGCGGCCACGTAGAGCCGGCCGCCGTTGCCGGCCAAGGCGAGCGAGCGCGCGTCGCCGTCGATCCGGATCGCGTCGGCCGACAGCTCGACGTGCTCCGGCTCGTCCGACGTCACGGCCTGGACCCGGGCCATGTCCACCGTCGACAGCCGGCTGATCCCCGCGGGGTCGCGGAGCAGGACGTACGCCCGGAGCTCGGTCGGCGCGACGGCCAGGTCCCGGGGCGTGCCGTCGAGGAACACGCCGCGCCCGCGCCGCTCCACGGTGTTGCGGTCGCCGCGCATCGCGTAGCGGTGCAGGACCGCCCGGTCGGCCGCCGGGTGCTCGTGGGAGAGCACGTAGAGCATCTGGTCGTCGAGGCTCCAGCTCACGGCGACCGCGTCCGTGCCGGCCGGGATGCCCGGCGCGGCCGCCTGGTCGGGGGTCATGCCGCCGGCGTGGAAGGCGGCCACCTCCACGATGTACACCCGGCCGCCGCCGGTGAGGGCCAGGAAGCGGCCGTCGTGCGACATCCGCAGCATGGCCGCGCCGCGCTGCGCCGGCCCGCCGGCGCCGCCCAGGCCGTGGGCGAGCTCCAGCGTCTGGATCGGCGCCGGCGGGGGCTGGGCGGTGTCGCCGAGCCAGGTGACGATCGCCGTGGCGGCGTACGAGCTGAGGCGCGCGGTCCCGTCGGGGGCCTCGAAGAGCGCGAAGACCGTGCCGGAGACGGGGGACACGGCCAGCCGGATGGTCCGGCCGTCGATCGGCAGCACGGCGGCCGACTCGGCCGAGGTCGTGATGGCCTCGCGCCGCCAGAAGGCGATGCCGTTCGCGGCCGGATCGAAGCCCTCGCCGGCGGCCAGCAGCAGGCGGGCCTCCCGCATCGACGCGGTGTCGGTCAGGTGCTGCGGGCCCTCGAGCCGGGACACGAGATCGGAGTTGGCGTCCCGGTGCACGTCCAGATGTGAGCCGCCCGCGTCGGCGTCGGCCGCGAGCTGGACGAGGTCCTCGTCGCCGTTGAGGTGGACGCGCCGGGGCGCCTGCCCGCCCAGCGTGATGGTGTGCTCCCAGGTCAGCCGCGGCCGGATGTGGGCCACGACCGGTTCCAGCTCGGCCGGTGCGCGGGCGAGCAGCACGAATTCAAAGCTTTCGGCGATACGCCCGTACTCCTCGGGCTCGTCGTCGCCGGCGCAGCCGGCCAGGATCGCCGGCACCTGTTCGACGCCGTGGTCGCATCGCCGGACCGCGATCAGCAGGTGCCGGGTGCCGTCGAGGGCCGCCCGCAGGTCCGGGTCGGCCCCGATCAGCTCGCGGACCCGTACCAGCGAGCGCTCCGGCACGACGATCTCCTGGCCGCAGCAGTCGACGGCCGTGCCGGGCTCGACCACGACGAAATCGCGGCGGCAGTCCGGCGACGGGTGCTGCACGACCTTGAGCCCGCAGGCGGTGCCGGTCCCGTGCAACGTCGCGTTGTGCAGGTGCCGCTGACCCCGCTGGTAGTCCTGCTCGGCCACGAAGTCGCGGTCGAGCAGCATCCGGCCGTCGAAGTACCTGGTGCGCCGCGGCTCGTGCAGCCCGCACGGCAGGCAGGAGGCGATGGTCTCGCTCGTCATGGCAGTCTCCGTCCGGTGGAGAGCGAACGTCCGGGGACGACGGCGGCCCGGGGCCCGCGTCCGGTGGTCAGATCGCGGCCCAGCGCCGCCTCGCCCAGCGCGCCCGAGGTGGGCGATCCGACGAGCGTGTCGACGCCGACGCTCGACTGCCGGCCGACCACCACACCGGCCGGCACCAGGCGCAGCCGCCAGCGCACATGGCCGGGCATGTGGGCGGCGATGAGCCGTTCGAGCCGGGCCCGGGCGGCCGTGTCCGGCGCGACCCGGTCGGGCAGGACAACGGTGCAGCCGTGTGCCCTCGGCGTGGCGTCCAGCGGCTCGCCACCGATGTACGGGAGAACGGGACCCGGCGGCACCCGGAAGTGCTCGATGACGCGGGGCAGCGGGTCGGCCAGGCCGGTGTGCCACTGCAGGACCCGGCGCAGTCCCCGTACGGTGCCGCGCTCACGGGCGTACGCCATGGCCTCGGTGATCATGCGGCGCCGCAGCGCGGGCGGCCATTCGGCCAGGAAGTCGAGGCCGAACCAGCCGCCGAGCCAGTCCAGGGCCGGTCCGGCCGGGGCCGCGTACGGGTCGAGCAGCGCGGCGATCTCGCGGTGCTCGGTGGTGATTTCGGCGAAGACGGTGTCGAAGTAGGCCAGGAACCGGTCGAGGAAGTGCCGGCTGTCCGGGTCCTGGTGATACGGCAGGGGCAGGTGCCGTACGGAGCCGGCGCGCGGGCCGGAGACGTCGATGCGCTCGACGCGCGGCGTGGCCCGGCCGTCGCCGAACAGCTCCACCCGCAGCCACAGATAGCGGCCGGGCGGGCTCTGCACGAGCACCTCCGGCGTCTCCGCCGGGCCGATCGTGAGCGGCACGGACCAGCCCGGACCGTCGAGCCGCTCGGGTTCGAGCCGGCTGTCGTCGGTGCGGGTGCTGACGACCAGCCGCGTACCGGCCGGCACGCCGGCCCGCAGCACCACGCGGTCCCAGGCGAAGCCGGGTCGTTCGCCGTCGAGTTCGGCGGTGGTGAAGACGCCCGCCTGCGGCCGTGGCGCGCGGCGGGGCACGGCCAGCAGGGGTCGCCCGGTCGCGGCGTGGCGGCCGTCGCGCAGCAGGTCCAGCCCGTCGATCACGAGCGGGTCGGCCCATGGCCGCGCGTCGTCGTCGAAGAGCAGGGCGCCGTCCTCGGCCCGGCGCAGCGGTGCCGGTTCGAGCTCCGGCACCTCCGGCACCGCGACCCGCAGGCCACGTCGGTTGAGCCCGGTGACCTCGGCGCCGTCGAGGACGACGACCACCGGCGCCTCGCGCCCGGCCGGATGCCGGACCGCGGCGACGTGGCCGGGCGCGGCGAAGACGGCCGAGCGGTGCGGGAACGCGGGGTCACGACGCCAGCCGCGGGAGAACCGGTGGACGGTGCCGAGGCCCGGGTCGGCCACGTAGGCGCGGTCCGCGTGGTCGAAGGCGAGGGCGGTGGGCCTCCAGCGCGGGAGCTCGATGACGTGACGTAGCTGGGCGGTCGGGTAGGCGAGGACGAGCACGCGGCCCGCGCCGGGATCCGCGATCACCAGGTCGCCGGCCGGCGAGAGGGCCACATCGGACGGCTCGGCCAGGGCGTACGGATCGGCGGAGGGCGACGGCCGCGCCGGCCACAGCGGCGTGAACCCGCCCGGCGGGCCGATCGGCCAGACGAGAACCGCGTGCCCGTCCGGATCGGCCAGGAACATCCGGCCGTCGTCACCGTCGACGGCCAGGCCGCGGGGCATCGTGCGGCCGCCGAAGGTGCCGAACGGCTCGGCCACCGGGATCGCCGGCCGGCCGGGAACGCCGAGCACGAGCGTGCCGTCGCTCTCGGCGGCGATCCCGGCGCCCAGCCCGGCGCCGGCCGCGTGCCATCCGGTACGCGGGCCGAGGCGCAGGAACGGGGGACCGGCCGGCCTACTCATAGCCGGTCACCAGGTCGATGCTCGCGCGGGTGAGCCGCGGCAGATGTCCGTCCGGGACCGGGGTCAGGTCGGCCGGGTCGCTCGTCGGCCCGGCGACCGTGACGGCCAGCCCGGTCACCCGGCGCACCCCGTCGACGCCGAGCAGCACCTCGTAGACGTCGCCGTGGGCGATGTCCTCTCCGAACGGCCAGCCGGCGCCATCCGCGCCGCCGCGGATCGGATGGAACCAGGTGAGCAGCGCGGCGTAGGCCGCCTCGGCCACGGCGGCCAGGTCGTGCCGGCCGTCGACGGCGATTCGGGCCGCGACCCGATCGACGTCGAGGTAACGGGGTCCGACCACGTGCAGTTCGGTGGTGATCAGGCGCCGCGGCTCCAGCCAGCGGCAGACGGCGCGCAACTGCTCCTCGGTCGGCTGGGGCGCCGGGTCGTCGCCGGTGGGCAGCACCACGACGGTGACCGCGCCGTCCCGCTCGACCAGCTCCCGGTCCGGCGGCCGCGGGGCCCGGCGCGCGACCGCGTACGCCTTGTGCAGCGCGGCCCCGGGCGTCTGCCGGGCGAGATCGGCGAAGTCCTCGGCGGTGACGGCCCGGTCGCGCACCCGCAGGTCGTGCGGCGCGCGCAGCTTGACCCGGTCGAGCGGTTCGGCGTCCGACCCGTCGTGGGCCGCCCGCAGGTTGGTCACCGCCTTGACGTCCCGCAAGCGGCCTTTGATCTTGCTGATGGTGCCGGCCGGCACGTTGCCGACGGCGCCCCCGCCGGTGCGGTAGCGCACACCGGCGACCGGCAGCCCGGCCACCGGCACCCGGCCGCGCTCGCCGTCGCCCAGGGCGATCGTGCCGGTGGCCGGGTCGAGCCGGTAGTGCGGGTCGTCGGGGCCGGAACGGAAGAAGTCCGCGCGCCGGGCCCACGTCTCGTCGCCGATCGCCAGGTCGAGGTCGGGCTCGCCGGTGGCCGGGTCGACCAGCACGGGCACCCGGGGCAGGGTGAAGGTCTGGGCCGGGCGGCCGCTGGACCGGCCGAGCCCGTCGTCGAGCCGGGTGGCCGCCTGGGTGGCCGGCACCGTGTTCAGGTGGAAGCCGCGCAGCGTGGCCGGCCGCGGTTCCCCGGCCGGGTAAGCCGTCGTCACCCGGGCCCGCAGCCAGTAGAGCGGGCGCAAGGCGCCCTCCTTCTGCGGCAGCGCGACGGCGAACTCCCCGGAGACCTCGATCCAGTCGGCGAAGGTGAGATTCGCCGGGCGCAGCCGCCGGTCCGCGGGTAACGAGTTGATCTTCGCGATGGTCTGCTCGACCGACTCGCCGCAGGCCGCGAAGGCCTCGGCGTCGTCCTCGGGGACGCCCATCTTCGGCCAGAACTCCGCCAGCCCGGGCAGCACCTCGGGGGCGTCCGGGTCCTGCAGGGTGGCGACCAGCTCTTCTTGGGTACGCGGCGGGCGCGGATGCCCGGCCGCCTCCCACCACGCCTCGGGCAGCAGCGCCGGGTCGAGCGGCGTCGCCGAGGCGGGCAGCTCGAGCACCAGGTGACCGGAGCGGGTCAGGCCGAGCGTGTCGTCGTGCGAGAGGGCCAGCGTGGTCCAGCCGTCGCCCGGCCCGGTCTGCGCGAAGCCGCCGGCGCCTTCCAGGCCACCGGTGTAGACCTGCCAGGCGATCCGGCGCGGCGGGGCCGGCCCGAGGTCGGCGCAGGCGAGCGGCACGCTTTCCGGGGCGGTCTCCACGTACAGGTCGAGCGGCCCGGCGGGCAGCCGGTCCTCGGCGTAGAGGGGCAGGTCCCGGCTCGCGAACGGCCGTAGGAGCAGACCCAGGTAGAGCGGCGGGGGCAGCGCGGCGGCCGGGTCGAACGGCGGGAAGCTGTGCAGCCACACCGGGCCGGCGTCGTAGCCGGTGACCAGCGTCTGCGCGACGACCGCGCCGACGTGCGCGTTGAGCCCCCGCAGCGTCCGGTCGGTCTCGAAGACCACCTCGGTCGTGAGCTCGGGATCGTCGACTGCCACCTTCGTCCGGATGGGAACGTCGACGACGAGCGGGTCGCCCGGCTGGTCGAGCTTGTCGAGCGTGAAGGTGAGCTCGGTCCGCGCCGCCCGGGCGGGCATGGGCGTGATGCCCAGCAGGTCGAGGAACTTGACGTAGTTGAGGTCGGGGACCCGGTTGAGCTGGTGCAGGATCGTCTCGGTCAGCCACGCGTGCAGCTGCACCAGGGTCATGCCGGGGTCGCTGTCGTTGAGGTCGGTCCACTCCGGCGTGTACCGGGGGATCCGCGCCCGCGCCTCGGCGACGAGATCCTCGAACGTCCGGTTGTCGATCTCCGGTGCCGGCAGGCTCATGACACGCTCCCCCGGGTCGAGCCCTCGTTGAGATAGAACGGGTAGACGAGGTTGAGCACGGCGTTGTTGGAGCGGATCCGGTAGTCGACCTCGAGCATGAGCGTGTTCGGCGCGTCGGCATGCGCCGTGACGGTCACCCGCAGGACGTCGATGCGCGGCTCCCAGCGCACCAGCGCGTCGCGGACCTCGGTCTCCAGCACGGCCCGGGTGGCCGCGTTGTCGGGTGCGAAGACGTAGTCGTGGATGCCGCAGCCGAAGTCGGGGCGCATGATGCGGGACCGGCGCGGCGTGGCCAGGATGACCCAGACCGCCTCGGTGATCGACACGTCGCCCGCGGACCAGTCGATGCCGCCGCGGGCGTTGACCCGTACCGGGAACTTCCAGCCGCGACCCAGGAAGTCGGTCATCGTCAGTCACCCACCAGCACGCTCGGGAAGCCCACCATGACCGAGCCCTTGGCGTTGCCCTTGTCCTGCTCGGTCTGGTCGCCCTGGCGGACCACGCCCTTGCCGTTGACCAGCACCGTGCCCGACGCGGTGGTGAAAATGCAGTCCTCGGAGTTGGGCTGGCTGACCGGGCCGGCCGACCCCGGCTCGCCGCCGGAGGAGGAGCCGATCGAGCTGTCCTCGAGGATCACGGGTTTGCCGCCGGCCCGGACGTCGGCCGAGGCGCCGACGGCGTCGGCCAGCTGGGCCACGTTCGGGTACGGCATCGGCGGCGTGCCGCCGGGTGGTATCGGCGTCTTGCGGAGATCGGGGAAGGCGAAGCAGATGCCGTCCTTGCGCGCGATGGGCCGGGCCATGTCAGCCGCCTCCCCGGATCTCGGCCGCGCGCCAGAACGCGTCGGGCGTCAGATCGTGCGGCCAGGAGCCACGCCACAGCACGGTGGCCGTGGAGTCAGCGGGCCGGACGATGAGGGTGTCCGCCACGAGCGGCTTCTCGCCGACGACGCGCCATCGCCGGGCCTTGTCCGGTCCGTGACCGCAGTATGCCCGCAACCGGGCCGTGTAGGACGTGCCGGGCAGCCGGAATTCGAGGCCGGTCCCACCCGCGGAACAACTCGTCCGCTCGATGCGCACCAGAGCGCCGGGCGGTAGCGCGGTCTGCCCGGCCGCCGCGGTGAATCCGTCGCCGCGGCGGGAGAAGTTCCCGAACGCCGCGCCGGTGGTGTCGGCGCGGCGCGGCGCGCTGGTGCGCGAAAGCCAGCCGAACAGGTTCCGGCCGGCGTCCGGGTCGACCGTGAGAGCCCCGGCCGGCCGGGACGACCAGGGGACCCCGCCGACGCGCACACAACCGCCGGTGGTGCTCGGCCACCCCTCGACGACGATGTCGACGTGCGCCTTGGTCAGCGCGATGTCCGCCTCGTACGTCAGGTCGTAGCCGCCGCCCGAGGGGGACCCGGAGTCGGCGAAGACGATGCCGGCGGCCGCACCCGCCGGCGTCAGCGGCGGCAGGGTGAAGCTGCCCTTGAGCACCACGACGTCAGTCAGCACGTTCCCGACCTCGCCGGTGAGGTGGACGGCGGCCAGGTGGGTGGCGCCCGGGGGCAGGGTGACGATCATGGGTTCAGCTCCACGGTCGTGCCCTTGACGGTCGCCGTGCCCTTGGCCTCGACGGTGATGTCCTTGGCCGACTTCAGGGTGATGCCGTCCTTGTCCATCCGGATCTCGTTGCCGTGCTTGTCGCGCAGGATGATCCCGCTCCGGTCGCCGTCGACGAGCACCATCGCGTTGCCGTCGCGTGACTGGATGGTCCGCTCGTGCGGGTCGCCGGCCGGCGTCGCCACCCCGCCGCCGTAGATGAAGCCGAGGACCATCGCCTGGCGGCCGTGGAAGGCGGCGACGGCCAGGTCGCCCTCCTCGGGCATGAAGCAGAAGCCGGCCGCGTCCCCGGCCATCGGGGAGACGATGCGCAGCCAGTCGGTCTCGACCCCGGCCGGGCGGTCGAGGCGCTGCAGCCGGACCTTGAGGCCGTCCACTGTCGACTGCGCTTCGACGACGTGGCCGAGGACCAGGGACGGCGCCAGGGAATCGGTCATCAGTCGAGCACCTCCTTGCGAGCGTCGAAGGTCGTCGTGTAGCCCGACGCTCCGAAGCTGTGGGTGGTGCGGGTCAGCCGGTACTCGCCGTCGAACCGCGCGCCGAGGCCGGCCATCGTCACGATCCGGCCCGCCCGCAGCTCGGGCAGCCCGAGCGAGCTGCCCGAGCCCTTGATCAGATCGGCGGCCAGCTCCTGCAGCTTCTTGTCGCCGGCCTTCTCGGCGTCGGCCCGGGTGCGCACGTCGGCGGGCTTGATGACCAGCGGGACGCCGCGGACGGCGGCGTCGAGGCCGGCCGCGCCGGCGGGCCCGAGGGCCGACGGCTTCAGGCCCACGTCCTTCCAGGTCCGGGTGACCTCGATCTGCCGCCGGCCGGCCTGCGCGTCGGGGTCGGCGGCGCGCACCACGACCTCGGAATACTGGCCGGCGGTGGAGAGGGCGGGCGTGAACGAGAGCAGGGTCCGCCCCCATTCGAGGGTGGCCACCGGGGCGGTCCTCGCCGCGGCCGGGCGCCCCAGGGTCAGGGCCGAGCCGTCCGGCTCGGTCGTCATCGACAGCCCGTATCCCTGCGCCCGCTTGAAGACCTCGTCGTAGAGCATGCCGTCGATCTCGACGTTCTTGCGGGCGTCGCCCTCGCTCTCCGGCCCTTCCCAGCGCACGGTCACATGGCCCTGGCAGAGCCGGTCGACGATCTGCTTGTCCGTACCGCCGCCGTTGTCGGTGACCCGGGTTCGCTGCATGCGGCGGAGCAGGCCGTCGAGCGCCCGGACGCGGCAGGTCGGCGAGCCGGTGGCCGGGAACGATGGTGAGATCGAGACCACCTCGCCCTTCATCACGAGCGGGAGCTCGCCGTCGTCGAGGTAGCCGAAGCAGAGCGCCACCCGCGCGCCCGGCTCGAAGTCGGGCACCGCGGCCCCCTGCACCCGCAGCGGCCGGCCGTCGGCGTCCCACGGGCTGGAGTAGCGCGGACGCAGCCCGACCGGGTCCCAGTCGTACAGGTTGAGCTCGAAGCTGTGGATGGCGTCGAGGCTGTCGGTGAAGGTGACCTCGAGGACGTCGGCCACCACCGTGCGGGAGAGGTCGCGGCCCTCCAGCTCGATCCGGAAGGACGGGACGTGGAAGCTGCGCCCCTCGGCGAACGCGGGCCCGGTCACGGCGTACCCAAGGGCGGGATCTCGAGGCGGGTGCCCGGCACCAGGTCGCGGACCTCGGTCAGGTTGTTGTGGTCGGCGATGACCCGCCACAGCCCGGCGTCGGCGTAGGCGTCGTGCGCGATGAGCGGCAGGGTCTCGCCGTCGGCGACCACGTGCGTCCGGGTGTGATCGGCCGACTGCAGGTTGATCGCGGCCAGCTGGCCGGCCAGCGTCACGTAATGCTTCAGGGCCACCGTCACCAGGGCCCGCAACGGCTTGCCGTCCGGGTTGAAGAGGGTGAAACGCCGCCCGACCGACAGCACCACGGCGGTGAACGAGCGGCCGCCGGTCTCGCTCTCGCCCATGGCCACGCCGGGGAAGTCCGGGCCCCAGGTGACGCGGACGAGGGTGGGCGCATGGAAGGCGGACCGGACCGAGACCAGTTTGTGGAACCGTTCCACCTCGTCGGTGACGGCCACCGCGCCGGCGCCCGTGCCCCGGTCGGTCGAGTCGAAGAACAGCTCCACCGACAGCGTCTCGGCCTCGCCCTTGACGAATTGGAGCAGCGGCTGTTCGAGCCCCGGGACGGCCACCTCGGCGTAGGTGGACGCCTTGGTGAAGGCCAGCTCGGCCGGCGCGTAGGCCACCACCATCGGCCCGTCGACCTTCGAGCCGTCGACGGCGATGCGCTGGAACGTGAGCTGGGCCATCACAGCTCCCAGGCGACGCGGGGATCGCGGTCGGCCGTACGGCGTTGTTCCGTCAGCCGGTCGCGTTCGAGCTCGGCCTTGACCGCGGCCACCACCGCGGCGATGAGCTCGGGCGACCGCAGCGCGGCCGGGTCGACCGCCGACAGGGTCGTGTCGACGGCGCCGATGTGCAGGTCGACGGCCATCTCAGATCCCCAGCGCACGCGAGGCGGCGCCGGCGGCCGACGCGGCGGCCCGGCCGGGGCTGAGGGTCAGGGTGAGCCGCTCGTGGGCGATCTCGAGCTTCTCGATCGCGAGCGCGCCGGTGGACGCGTTGAGCGCGGGGCCGCTCCACTTGACCGGGATGCCGTTCTCGAAGCTCCATGCCTTGATCGGCACCCGGTTCTCGCCGGCCAGGAAGATCAGGCCGTTACGGCGCCGGCCCTCGCCCCTGAGGAAGCCCTCGTGCCACAGGTAGAGGTCCTCGGAGAAGCCGACCCCGCGGCTGAGAACGATATTGGGGTAGGCCGCCACCGACGGGAAGCGGAAGACCCGGTCGTTCTGGCCGCCGGCCCGGCGCTCCTCGACCCGGATCTCGCTCTCCAGCCCCTGCACCTCGCTGAACCCGCCCAGCACGAAGGCGGCCAGCTCGGCCACGGCCGAGACCGGCGACTGCCCACCGGTCTCGGTCAGGGCGACGTAGAAGTTGAAGGCGGGCAGCGGCGTGGTCATGGCACCCTCTCCGTGACGTCGAGGGCGTCGTACGTGCGCCCGAGCCGGAAGACGACGAACTCGTACGGGTCGGCCGGCGCGACCGCGATGTCGACGACGAGCTGCCCGGCGTCCTGGACCGCCTCCGGGTTGTTCTCGTCGTCGCAGCGGACCGCGAACGCCTCGCCGGCGGTGGCGCCGGCCAGGACGCCGTCGCGGTGCACCATGCCGAGCAGCGTGGTCGCGGTCGTGGTCACCGCCTGCCGGGTGATCAGGTTGTTCGGCTCGAAGACCATCCACTGCAGCGCCCGCTCCAACGTGCGCTCGAGCGCGTCGACGACTCGGCGCGAGGTGAGGAATCGCCACCGTGGATCCGAGGAGAGCGTGCGGGAGCCGAAGACCCGGATGCCGCGCCCGGGGAACGCCCGGATCGCGTTGATCCCGGCCGCGTTGAGTCCGGCCTGCTCCTCGTCGCCGACGGCCAGCGTGGTCCCGTCGACGTACCGCAGCGGGAGGTTGGCGCCGGTGCGATGGACCCCGGCGGCCAGCTCGCCGGCGGCGAACGCGCCGCACACGTGGCCGCTCGGCGGGCAGGCGAGGCGTCCCTCGCCGGCCGGGAGCGTCAGCCACGGCGCGAAGAAACCGATGCGGGCGGTGTCACCGAGCCGGGACCGCCAGGTGGCGATCTCGTCGAGCCGGCTGCCGGCGGCCGGCGGGTCCAGGAACGCCACCTTGTACGGGCCGACGAAGGACGGATCGGCCATCGCCGTCTGGACCACGAGGACCTCGCCGCTGGTCAGGGCCCGGGGCGTGACGATGCGGACCATGGCCAGCCGGACCGGCTCGGCCGAGGCGAGCAGGGACGTCTGGACGAGCAGCTCGACCGGTTCGTAGCCGTCCTTGCGCAGCCGCAGAGTCACCAGGCCGACCTCCACGCCGGTGACGGTGAACCGCCCGTCGGAGCCGGTCGTCGCGACGCCGCCGGGCCCGGCCACGTCGACCGCCACACCCGGCAGCGGCCGGTCGGCGGCGCCGGTGACCACCCCGGCCAGGACGCCGACCGGCCGAGGCGTGAGGTCAGAGCAGTCGACCGGGGCCGGCGGCGAGGTGGGCGCCGGGGCGGGCATGCTGTCCGGCAGCACGAGGTCCGGGGCGGCGACCATGGCGGCGTCGTCGAGGCCGGCCACCCCGGAGAGCACGCCGAGCCAGGTGGCCCGGTCCATGTCCTCGAGGCCGTCGGCGCCGCCGGTCAGCGCGAACGAGCCCTCGGGCGGCCACGTCGCCGGATCCGCCCAGTCGATGACCTCGTCACGGGCGACCGGCCGCAGGGTCAGCGACCGGCACTCGGCCGCCAGCGTGGCGACCAGGGCGAACGGGTGGTCCGGGTGCGGGGCCCGCGCGAGGAAGGTCTGCTCGGGACGGCCGCCGGCCTCGACCGTGACGTCGAACTCGACGCTGGACACGCGGATCGGCCGGTCGAGCCGCAGCCGCTCCGGCGGCCGGTCCCAGTGCACGACGCGGCGGACCGGGTCGACCACAGTGGGCAGGCGGAACTCCGGGTCGCCGGCGCCGTCCTGGGTCAGCTCCAGCACCGAGGTGCTCGCCAGCCCGGCCAGCGAGTCCAGCCGTACGGCGGTGCCGTCGCCGAGCACCTCGCGCACCTCGGTGCGCACCCGGGAGCCGCGGGCGATCCGGACGGCCAGCCCGTTGCCCCAGCCACCCGGGTCGAGGCTGCGCGGACCGTGTGCGAGCAGGCCGCGCTCGAAGACCTGGACCCAGCCCTGGGCCTCGGCCAGCTCGGCGCCGCTGAGCCGGCGCGGGTCGATCATCAGCCAGGGGAACGACGCCTCGGCCCGCCAGGTGAACGGCGCCCCGGGCCGCAGATCCACCGTGGCCGGGCGGGCGGCCGTCGTGGCGACGCGGATGATGTACGCGGCGCGGCCGCCGGTCTCGAAGAAGCCCTTGACCGCGTGCCAGAGGAAGCCGGTGGCCCGGGCCGGCCCGAAGACCTCCTCGTACTGGCGTACCGACCAGACGCGGACGGGCTCACCGACCGGGCCCCGGGCGGCGTACCCGAGCAGGGCCGGGATGTCGCCGCGGGTCAGCCGCCCACCCGTGCGGATCGGCTCGAGCGGCCGGCGGTACACGCCGGGGGTGAGCGGGCGGGTCATCGGGCGCCTCAGCCGGCCAGCCGGACGGACTCGACCGCCAGGTCGATGGACTCGATCGCGGCCTCGTTGGTGCTCGCGTTGAGCGGCGGGCCCTCGTACTTGGCCACCCACGCCTCGAAGAACTCCCACCGCAGGGCGGGCACGCGGGCCTCGTCGAGCAGGATGATGGCGCCGTTGTGCCGCTGCGTCGCCCCGTCCAGGGTGGTCTTGTGCCACTCCCACAAGACGGGGTTCGTGGTGATGCCGCGCTTGAGCGTGATGTTGTTGAACTTGGCCAGGCCCGGCAGCTTGCGCATCCGGGCCGGGTCGCCGCCCTCGCGGTACTCGATCGGGGTCGCCTCCACGTTCAAGCCGGTCATCTCGCTGAAGCCGCCGACGGCGAGATCGTCGATCTCGACGAGGAAGTTGAACTTGAGGTACGGGTCGTTGCGCACGGCTGCTCCTCACCTGCTCAGGCGACGGCTTCGCGGGTCTTCTGGGAGATGCGGACGACGACGAACTCGGCCGGTTTGACCGGGGCCACGCCCACCTCGACGATGAGCCGGCCGCCGTCGATGTCGGCCTGGCTCATGGTCACGTCGTAACCGACGTTCACGAAGAACGCCTCCTCCTGCTTGGTGCCCTGCAGCGCGCCCGAACGCCAGACGGTGTCGAGGAACCCGGTGATGGACTGCCGGACGGCGTCCCACAGCGGCTTCTCGTTGACCTCGAAGACGGCCCACTGCAGGCCTGTGTCGAGCGACTGCTCGATGAACAGCAGGAGCCGGCGGACGTTGACGTACGTCCATTCCTGGTCTGAGGTGGCCACCCGGCCGCCGTACACCCGGATCCCGCGGTTCTCCGAGCGGAAGTCGCGCAGGCAGTTCAAGTTCAGCGGGTTCAGGATGTCCTGCTCGCCCTTGGTCAGCGCGGTGCGCAGGGCGAGCACACCGCCGACCACCTCGTTGGCCGGCGCCTTGTGCACCCCGCGCGTCATGTCGGTGCGCGCGTAGACGCCCATGACATGCCCCGACGGCGCCACGGCCCGGCGGTCGCCCGGCGCGCCGAACGGGTCGGCCACCATGACGTCCGGGTAGTAGAGCGCGGCCCGGGTGGTGTCGAAGTTCTGCCGGTGCTTGCGGGCGTCGCCCAGCTTGCTGCCGGGCGGCACGTCGAGCACGGCGAACCGGTACCGCATGATCTCGCAGTGCGTCACCAGCGCCTGCTGCACCTCCAGGGCGGTACGGCCGGGCACGCCGACGATGCTGATCGCGGGCTCGTTCTGCAGCGCCTGGATGCCGGTGCGGTCGTCCGGGTCCTCCGACTCCTGCCCGATGTACGCGTCGTCGTCCACGCCCGCCACGTCGTCCTGCCCGCCGCTCAGGTAAAGGGTCAGCCGGTCGACGAACGGCCGCAGCTTGGCCGCGTCCGGGGCGTCGTCGGAGAGCCGGACCAGCAGCGAGCCGCCGGACTCGGACGGGCGGCCGCCGGCCCAGCTGCCGACGATGCGGGGCGCGTACCGGGGGTGGGCCGCGCCGACCGACAGCCGGTCGAAGCGCTCGCTCTCGGCCACCCGCCCGTTCTCGACGCGCTCGACGGTCAGGGTGAACTCCTGAGTCCGTACGGCCGCACCCGAGCCGACCGAGACGCCCAGCGGAGCAGCGAGGGTGACCACCCGGGTCACCGGATTCACCGCCGCGGCCACGGCCCGGGTGTCGGCCCCGAGAACGACCACCGAACCCGGATGGAAGCCCACCGCCGAGGCCAGCTTGATCACGGTGTCGGTCGCGCCGGCCGGGCCGTCGAGGGTGGTCGCGCCGATCGAGGCCGCCGTCACCGTCACCCGCAGGGCATCGCCCCACACCCCGGGCCACTGGGCGCGCACGGTCATGTGCGTGCTGACCGGAACCACCGTGACACCGACGGCGTGCGGGTCGACCAGCGGAGAAGCCAGCTTGGTCTCGGTGGCCAGCCTCGTGACGATCGCCGGTTCCGAGGTCGCGCCCTCCGTCAGCCGGACTATCGATCCGGCCTTGATGGTGCCGATCGCCGCGACCCGCAGGACGACGGGGGCCGGGCCGGCCGTGACGGCGGCGCCCAGCGTCGTCGTCTCCGCGCTGTCGGTCAGCTTGACCAGCTTCGAGCTGGCCGGGTGGTCCCGTCGCGGAGGCTCCTGGAACGTGACCGTCTTCGTCGACGGCGTCACCGCGGTCACCACGACGAGCTCGTCGGCGCCCGGATCGTCCGACGGGTCCTGGATGAGCAGCACGTCGCCGGTCGTGATGCCGGTGATGCTGTCGAGGACCACGGCCGGCGTCTGCGGCCCCAGCGCGGCGTCCGGCGTGCGCGCGGGGCCGAGGGTCTGGACCGTCACCTGCGCGCCGGCGCCGAAGCCGTGCGCCAGCCCGCCGCCGACGATCGGCCGGGTCGCGGGCGGGCCGGCCGCGACCTTGACCGGCTCGGCCGTCACGCCCGTGTCGACCAGCAGCGTGGTGCCTTCCGGCGGATCGGTGCCGCCGGGCTCGGTCAGCACGGTGGTGTCACCGGTGTTGGCCGCGAAGGCGAGGCGCTTGGTGCCGCCGCCGTTCGGGTCCTCGACGACCAGAGACGTGGACGAGTGCTTGTGGGCGCCGCCGACCACCCGGACCACGTAGAGGCGCGCGCCGCCGTTGGCGAAGAAACCCTCGGCGGCGTACGGCAGAACGTCCCGGTCCTCGGTGAACACGCGCGGGTCGAGCAGGCCGCCGAAGGTCCGGGCGTACGAGCCGCGGCTGGTGACCAGGGTGGGACGGTTCACCGGGCCGCGCGCGGTCATGCCGACCATGCCCGCGGTGGACGTGCTCGCCGCCTGGATCGGCCGGTTGCCGGACGGGATCTCCTCGACGTAGACGCCTGGCGCCAGGTACTCGGGCATGGTGCATCTCCGAAGTCGTGCTCAGACGGGCAGGGACAGGACGACGGTGTTGACCGGACGGTCGTAGTCGGGGACGAATCCGGTCTTCACGACCGGCCCGGCGCCTTTCTGGACGGTCAGCGGCACGATGGCCAGCAGCGGTAGGGCCGGGACGCGGAACCGCCCGGCCGCGTCGGTCGTCACCGGGCCCGCCGGGCCCGCGGTCACCGTGGCCCCGGCGACCGGATCGGCCGGGTCGTGCCCGCGCAGGACGATGCCGTCGAGCGCCACCGGCCGCGGATCGACCGGCACGTCCACGGTCCACGGCGCCTCGGTGATGCCGGGAACGGCCACCGGCCGGCCGCCGATCGTCATCGTGGTGGTGACGACGGCGAGCCGGTTCCCGTCGACGGTCCGGCTCCGCTCGACCGGCGCGCGGCCGGGGGCCGTCACCCGTACGGTCAGCTTGACCGCGACCGGAGCCGGTACGGCCGGCATGCGCCGCACGTCGGGCAGTGCCAGCACGAACCAGCCGCCCGCACGCCGGCCCAGCCGGACCGGAAGGGAACGCGCGGCCGCCGGCATGCCGCCACCGGCCGGGTGCTCGTACGTCAGGGTGGCGTCGAAGCGGTCGAGACCGGCTCCGGACACACTGTCGGAGACCCGGCCGCAGAGCAACGCCTGCGCGGGGGACAGTCCGGAGTCGGCCAGCCGGAGCATCGCGGCCTACCCGCTCCAGCCGACCGCGGTGAGGACCTGCCCGGCCCGCGGCGACCGCCGCGGCGGCTCACCGCTGTCGACGGCCACGCTCTCGACCCGTAGCGGCACCGCGACCCGCAGCGGGGCGGTGAAGCCGGTCCACAGATGCGACAGCTGCTCGATGGTGAGCGGCTCGGGTGTCGCCCGCAGCGCGGAGGGCGCCCCGCCGAAGCTGTCGCCGATCGGCGTGCCGTCGAGCGTGCTGAAGGTGGGGAAGTCATGGAAGTGTTGCAGGAACCGGCCGAGGAGGATGTGGTTGGTCTCCTCCTCCCGGCTCACCGGCGTGAAGAGATAGTGCAGCCGGACCGGTAGCGGCGGCCGGCGCACCAGGCCCTGGTCGTCCCGGTCGGGCCGGGGCGGTTGGTTGCGCAGGTGCTCGTCGATGTCGACGAGATAGAGGTAAAGGCTGGCCACCACGCTCTGACCCAGGTCTTTCGGCGGCCCGAGCGCGATGTCCTCCAGCGAGCTGACGCCGAGCTCGTCGTCGGGCAGCGCCCGGAAAGCCTCGAAGAGCCGCCGGCGCAGCTCCGCGGTGACTTCCGAAATGACGCTGGGACCGGACAACGGAAACCTCCGGGCAGAAAGAAACGTACGAGGAATGGCGCGAGAATTATCGCGATCCGACGACGGGGCCGGCCGCTGCTGAAGATCGGCAAATCATCCGACGACACGGTATCCAGGCTGTGCACACCGTATCCAGCACTATGTCGATGATCCGACTTCCTAAGTCACATCGCATTCATCGCGTCGGCGTCTCATGTTTTCCGCAGGTGGCCGCGCCGTTCGCCGGCGAGACGATCCGGAGCTCGGCCACGACCGAGGTGGGGACGCCTCAGGGCTTCGACGTGTAGAGGACCTCGGAGTCCTCCCACAGCAGGGAGTAGTAGTGTTCGAAGAACATTTGGTACCAAACGCTCGACCGGGTCAGCGTGAAGTAGGGGACCTCGCCCTGATTCCTCTTGTAGAGCTTGATCTCGACCCGGATCTTGCCGTCCCGCTTGGTCGGGTCGACCATGGTCAGGCTCGGGCTGGGAATGTCGGCTCTCGCCCTGATTTCCAGGCGGCCACGCGCCGTCGCGGGTACCAGCGATTTCAGGGTCCGCAGCGTTGCGCCGGCGGTGGCCGGATGGTCGTGCGCCAAGGGTTCGCCCCGGACATTCCGCTCGTCCTGCATGTTCAGCCGGTCGGCCAGTTCACCCGTCGTGTTCGGGTCGCTGATCAGGAGCTTCAGGTTGAGCCCGTTGTTGACGGCCTCTTTGATGAACCATGCGTCGGCCGTGGCCATGAATCCCAGGTCGACCCCGACGACAAGCACCTCGGAACTGTCGCGGACGAAGTCCGAGAAGCGTTCGAACTGCGGCGAAGTGCGGGGGAGCAACTCGACGCTGTAGTCTTCCGACCTCCTGTTGACGGCATTGCTGATGGAGGAGAGAACTCCGAGGCGATCGACCAGAAGCTGAGCCGCGATGAGCGTCACCAGGGCCAGGAGAACCTTTTCGTTGGGGTAGTACTTCTCGGTCAGACCGGCCGAAGCCACCACGCCCAGCGCGATGGTGAGCAAGGTTACCCAGTTCGGAAGGCGAAACAGGGCCTTGATGAACTTCAAACTGCACTCTCCCGGTTACTCGTCAATGCACTTGTCCGTCTTGAAGGTGCGCGTATGGTCCTCGCCGGAGAGAACGAGGCGCAGGGCGATGAAAATCACGGTTGAATCCGAGTCGTTCCGCAAGGTGTGAAAGCTCGTGCCCACCCGGGCGGTGTCACCGGGATGCAGAATGTCTGTCGACTGCTGGTCGGCTTCATCGGTCCAGAGGATGGTCAGTTCGCCGGCCGTGACACATATGGTCTCCTCGAGCACGGCGTGGCTGTGCCACTCCTGCACGCTACCCGGAGGAAGCTCGTTGAAGTGCACCTCGTACTCGCCGAACATGTGGTAGACGACGCGTGTGCCGTCATCTTTCACGACCGTGACCGCTTCATCCCGCTTGACGATTTTCATTCAGCTGACTTCAATCTGATAGCGTCCAAAGAGTGGCGAAGCATCTCTGCGGCCTTTCGCTGGTCCAGGGGGATCCGGATCGACTCGGCCAGGGATTGCAGCGCGATGATGCTCAGATAAATCGAGTCGACTAAGGATTCCTCCGCTGTCACTCGGCCGTTGGCTGTCACGTGCCGGCCCGGGTCCCGGTCCACCGAGAACATGGTCAGCCCGTCGCGTCCATACCTCAACCATTGCGAGCGAGGGTCTCCGACGAAGGCCCGCTCCCAGTCGAGCACGGTGAGGTTCATTGAAGTCCGGGGAGTTCGGACGAGAACATTCTTGGGCCAGAGGTCGCCGTGGCACAGGCGCGTCGGGCGCGCATCCAGCACAGAGGCGAACCGCTCGATCTCCGGCAACAGCAGGGCTGCTTCGGTGGTGTCCACACCGAAATCCGTGAGATCAGCGATGAGAGACTCGGCCACTCTGTAGACGAAGTCGGACCACCTCTTGTCAGAGCCCACCCCCGGGAAACCGACGGTCATTTGCGTCATGCCGGCCAGCCCAGCATCGAACTCCGCCAACCGGCGCCACAGCGGCTCGACGGCCGTCGGCTCGTTCGCCACGAGTCGCTGTCCGTTGATGCCCTCGTAGAAAGCTCTGACCAGGACCGCCCGTCCGTTGAGTTCATCGCCCGGATCAAAATAGACGGTCGGCGGGATGAGCCTCCGATCCGCGATCTGGTCGGCGATGGCCGCCTCCCGCTGGAGCATGCCGTGCTCCAGCCGCAGGTAGGGCAGATGCCGAGGGTCAGGAGCGACTCTCGCCACCCATCGCCGGCCGCTCTGGCCGAGCAGGCTGACAGCGTCGTTGAATCTGCCCCGGTCCTCGATGGGCTCGGCGTCGAGCATCCGCTCGCCGAGCGCCTTCCCGAGGACCGCCTTCAGCCGGTCCAGCGGCACCTGCGATCGAGGAAGTAAGGTGGTCACGCGGCTGAGCGTAGTAGCGCGGCGCGCTTTCAGCAGCGGTCCCGGATCAGGTTCAGCACCGCTCGATCGATGGCGTCCAGCGCGTCGGCGTCTGGTTCCGTGCCTTGCCGTAACTGCTCCAACGCGGACGCCAGCGACACCCACCCGGTGGCCCGGAGCCGGTCGAGCGTCGTGGCCACCTGATCCGGGGGAGCCGCGGGGTCGATGAACACGGCCTTCATCGGCTGCCAGTGTTCGGGATGGGCGAGGGGATCGATCAGGTCGGCCGGCGGCGGCCAGTGCGTGGCGAAGGTCAAGGCGTCCGTGACGCTGTCGCCGTCTTCGGCTTTCGACCTCAGTACGGGGCCGCCGCCGTCCGGGTCCACGCCGACGGCGACGCGCTCGACGCCGGCGAGAAGCTTCCGCAGGTCCACGCCGGCGGTCTCGCTGATTGTCGCGGCCAGCCGGGGCAACGACCGTGGGAGATCGTCCGGGCGGCGGGCGAGGAGGAAGGTCAGCATCATCAGCGCCCGCTCCAGTTGTTCCGGCCGGGACAGGGCGAGCATCATGCCGGCGGCGCGGAGGCCGATGACCGCGGAGGCGAGCAGATGGGCGGCGATCGCCGGGCGGTCCGGTTCCGGCCGCCGGGCGTGCAGCTCGGCGAGGTCCTCGTGGATGTCGGCGGCCGTCCACAGGTCGCCACCGGCGTACGCCGAGTGCAGCGCGGTGTGGGCCAGGTCGATCGCCTCGCGGTCGTTGTGGCGATCGCGGTCCAGGGCGGCCAGCCGCATGGTGACCAGCGCGGACTCTCGCTGGTCGGCCGGGTGGCCGAACTCCGAGCGGGCCGCCACCAGCAGCCCGCGGCCGGCCTCGCCGGTGCTGGTGAGCCGGTTGAACTGGGAGATGCTCCGGGCTCGGGTACCGGCGCCTTGCCGGTCCAGCTCGTGGTCGACCTCGTCCCGCAGCCGGATCTCGGTTTCCCGGTCGCCGAGGTTGTGGGCGGCCGCCGCGGCCAGTTCGAGGACTTCCAGCCGTACGCTGTTGACGTTGACGCGAGGAGCGTCCTCGCCGGCTTCCGGGCCGAGGTCGGCCAGGACCGCCTCGGCCTGCTGCAGCGCTGCCGCGTGATCGCCGAGCTCGTAGGCGATCTTCGCGTATTTCACCCGGATCAGCGGCACGGTGGACAGGTCGCCCTCATGGACGTCACCGGCGCGTTGCAGCCAGTCGGCTGCCTCGACGGGGTTCTGCTGGGTGAGGATGGTGGCGATCCCGACCGCGGCCGCCACCTGTGTGCGCCGGTCACCGGCGTCCGTGGCATCGGTGAACACCGCCTCGAGTTCCTCGCGGGCGCGCTGCGGATGCAGATCGGCGAGCACGGTGGCACGCACGAATCGGCTGGCCCGGCGCAGCCGAGGGTCGGCCTGGGCGTCGACGATCTCGTTGAGGAAGGGCACGAGCCGGGCCGCCATGGACGGCGACCGGTCATGATTGATGGCCTCCTCGGCCCGGGTCGAGGCGTGCAACCAGCGGCCCAGCCTCATCAGGTAGGGCACGCTGGAAGCGGCGGCATGGCCCAGGTTGTCCTCGTCGATCGTCTCGGCCTGCGACCAGGTCTCGTACCGGTTCTCCCACAACGCCGCCAGCATCCCGGCCGTGAGCTGTTCGGTGCCGGGGTCGCTGTCACGGCCGGCCCGGGCCACCGCCGGGTGCAGCAGATAGCGGCCGTGGTCCCAGTGCTGGGCCATACCCAGGCGGACGAGTTCGCCGTACGCCGAGTCCAGGTCCGTGACGGCGACCTGCCGTTCGGCGCCGACCAGCCGCCACAGCATCGTCACCAACTTCTCGTGCCGGTCGGGGCCCTCCAGCGCCGACAAGAACCCCCACAGCAGCCGGGCCGCCGGGCTCAGCGCGTCCGCCGCACCGGCCGCCCAGAGTTCGATCAACCGGCCGGGGTGATCCGCACGCAGCGTGGGGCGTCCGGCCGGGACCGGCGTGAACACCTCCCAGCAGCGGGCCTCGTACGGGCCGGTGGCGCGGCCGTCGATGAGTGCGGGATGACCGCGGCCGACCAGCCACGGCCACGCGTTCGACGCCTCCGTGCCGCCGCCGTCGATCAGGGCCTGCTCGTTCACCTCGCGGGCCAGCAGTTCCGACTCGCTGCGGGTCAGCAGCGGCACGACCACCGAGAACGCGGCCAGGCCGGCCATCGGGCGGCGGGCTGCCATGAGCATGGTGGCCCGGCCGCCGGGCGCACACAGACTGGCGACGACCTCCGCGACCTGCGGCGCGGCGTCGAGGTCGTCCAGCACCACGACAACGTCCCGGTCACGCACCCCGGCGCCCAGCCCGGTCAGAAGACTGCCGGCGGTCTCGCCGGCGCTCACCCGGTATCGAATGACTTCACGGCCCCGGCGACGATACCAGGCGGCCGCCTCGGCCAGGCACGCGCTCTTGCCGATCCCGGGCATGCCCGTCAGCAGCACTGCGCGCGCCTCAGCGTTCACCAGCCGTGTCATCACGGCGCTGCGGCCCACGAACCGCTCCGGTTGCTGCACACCTGGCGCCGGCTGATGGCCGGCGAGCGTGACCGGCCGCTGGGGCAGCAGCCGAAACGACGGATCACCGAACAACATCGGAGTCGCCGCCGACAGCGCGGCCTTGCCGTCGGCGGCGGCGGTCACCGCGGTTCCCATGACGTGATCGATCGGCCGCGCGTCCATCAGCAAGCCGTCGTAGAGGCGCTGATCGAACGCGACCGAGAAGTCATCGTCGACCGGATACCGCATCGCCACGACCGCGCAACCCAGTCGTTCGGCGACCTGGTAGCCGAGATTCTCGGTTCCGTCGACGGTGTCGCGGCCGGCCTGCCGGGCCAGATCCGCCGCCGGGACTCCCTTCTGCCGCAGGCGGCGCAGGACCCGGACCGCTCCGGACTCGCATGTCGACAACACCACGAGCCCCGGCGGCCGCGGGCTCTCGGTCAGCATGGCCGTGAACTCGGCCGCGGTGACCGGATCGCGGGTGTCGTCGTCCTTCTCGAGGAACAGCCGGCCGGCCCGGCCATGACCGGCGACGTGCAGGATGTCCCAGCCGGCCGGATCGGCCAGCGCCTCCCGCAGGGTCTGCCGGGTGACCCCGTACTGCAACGTCCGCAACTCGACGGCGTCGCCGTAGGCGGCGAACCGGGCCTCCATGGCCCGGCGCTCCCGGCTCAACGCCAGCGCCGAGGACTCGCCCGGCAACGCGAAGACGCCCAGCACCCGAGGCCGCCCTCGGCGTTCCGGCGGCCGGGTCACGCGGCCGCCGGGGTGGTAGCAGAAGGTCACCCGGTCCAGGCCGGCCAGTTCGAAGGGAAGCCTGAGCAGCGACGTCGCCGGCCCCAGCTCCACCCCGACGGTGACCGGCGCTCGTCCGGCCAGGGCGCGGCCCACCTCACCGAGGAGCCGCTCGCGAACGAACTCACCCATCCGGTCGAGGAACGGCTGCTGCGGCCCGGAGCTGATCCGCCACAGATTCCGGTACAGGTCGTCCACGATCGCCAGCGTCGGATCATCCGGCTCGATCGTGACCGCCTGCCGGGCCAGCTCCGTACCGGTCTCGTCGTGCAGCACCCAGGTCCAGACCGACGCGCTCACGACATCGGTGAGAGCAAGCCGCAGCATCACCCCATGTTGCACGAACCGGGAGGCGTCTGATACCTGGTGGGTGTGGCGGACACCGAGAACGCATGGGCCGAAGTGACTGACAGCAAGTGGAAGCCCACCTTCGAGCGCAGCATCGTCGGGCTGACCGTCCGCTTCACCGGGACCTGTCCGCGCTGCCAGCACCCCACGGTGTTCGATGTGCCCAAGGTCATCCCGGGCTCCGGAACCGTGCGCGGTGCGGAGGAGTTCACGATGTACTGCCAGTGCGGACACCCGCACAAGGATCACCCGGACGGGGACAACAGCTGCGGCGCGTACTGGTCGTACGAGGGCGACCTGTGAGCCCGCGTGGTTTGGCGATCGACGACAAACGCTGGGCACAACGCGCCAACGCTCTGCAGTACCAGGAACTCGAGCTGGTCCGCCGGACAGCCGAACAATGGCGCACCGGCATGGCCGCGCTGACCGCGCTGCTGTCGGTCACCTCGATCATCGCGGCCCCCGGGCTCGCCGACCGGGTGACCGGCGCCTGGCGGACCGCCATCGGCCTCCTCGTCCTCGCCGGTCTGCTCGCCCTGCTCTTCGGCACCTGGCAAGCGATGCGGGCCGCCTTCGGCCACCCGGACGCCGCCACCACCATGACCGGCGAACGTCTGCGCACCTGGGAGTCCCAGCAGGCCCAGACCGCGGCCCAGGCTCTCGCCCGGGCCCGAACCGGCGCCCTCACCGGCATGACGCTCCTGATAGCGACGGCCGGCATCACGTTCCTCGCCGCCTCAAGCGTGAGCGGCCCCATGGCCCGCGTCGACACCGGCAACGCGGTCTACTGCGGCAAACTCGGTAAGGGCGACGGCGCGGCCACCATCACGGTGAGCGGCCGGGACGGCACCATCCGTACGATCCCGCTCGCCTCCGTCCGATCGCTGGACCCCGCAGCGACCTGCTGACCTCCACCGGGGCGACGGCCCGCAGATCGTCGGCGCCCAGATCGCCTCGCTCACCATCCGCTTGGCGCCGGTGTCATGAGCGCCGTCCCGCCGGAGCCTCGATGACTGTGGCGAGGGTCGCCCCTTTCGCATCGACCATTGCGGTGACGACCGGCATTGGGGGGTAATCGGGAAATAAATCGCTAGGGGGGAATTGTGACGCCACGCATTGAAGGCATCCATCATGTGAAGGTGCCGGTCAGTAATCTGGATGTCTCGCTGGATTTCTATGAGCGGGCGCTGGGGGCGCGGCGGATTCCC
The DNA here is from genome assembly GCF_040675435.1 of Actinoplanes sp. NPDC049598. Taxonomy (NCBI): domain Bacteria; kingdom Bacillati; phylum Actinomycetota; class Actinomycetes; order Micromonosporales; family Micromonosporaceae; genus Actinoplanes; species Actinoplanes sp. NPDC049598. The sequence continues at coordinate 165,827 of NZ_JBFAOX010000004.1, forward strand.
GAGGCGGACCATGTGCGGCCGGACGGTTCGTTGTTCGCCTACATCGTCCGGGTCGAGAATCTGGGCACGCTGCTGGAGTTGCGGTTGAACCCGGATCGGGCCCGGGCGCACAGTGGGTTCGATCCGATGACGATCCTGGTCGAGGACCGGGCCGCGCTGCGGGAATGGGCGGCTCACCTGGACCGGGAGGGCATCGAGCACTCTCCGATCCTGACGGCGATGCAGGCGTGGTTGCTGGTGGTGCCCGATCCCGACGGGACCCGACTTCGTCTCTACACGGCCGAGACGCACGGCTCGGAGCTCGCGCCCGACATGACGAGTCCGTGGCTCGACGACGCCCCGTAAGTCATTTCTCAGTCGCGTGACTGATAAGCAATTGATTTGACCGCGTATTGTTCGGCGCATGTCGGTCCACGTGAAAAATGAGGCGGCAGTGGCTCCGGTCGCGGCCGCTTCATTCACGCTCGTCCTGTCGGAATTCATCGCGGTTGCAGTGTGCTGTTCGCCGGCCGGCTGGATCGCCGTACGCTGCTCTGCGGCCTGACCGTCCTGCTGGCCGTGTCGAACGTTCTCGCCGGGCTGGCGCCCACCTTCGCTGTTCTGCTGTTCGCCCGTGGGTTGCTGGGCGTCGCGGTCGGCGCCTTCTGGACCATCGGCGTGGCGGTGGGACCGCGGCTGGTGCGGCCGGAACGGGTGACGGCGGCGACCGCGCTGATCACCGCGGGTATCTCGGCGGCGACGGTGGTGAGCCTTCCCGCCGGAAGTGTGTGGCGCAACGCCCTATCTGGCCGCCGAGGCGCATTTCACGCCGTCGGCGGTGAGCGCGCTCCTGCTGGGTTTCGGCGCGGCCGGCCTGGTCGGGAACTTCGCCGCGGGGGCCGGAGTCGGGCGCGCCCTGCCGCTCACGCTGGGAGTCCTGGCGGTCGTGCTGGGCTCGGCATTGATCCTGCTGACCGTGGCGGCTCAAATCCCCCTGGGCGTGGCCATCCTCGTGGTGCTGTGGGGCGTGAGCTGGGGCGGAATCCCGCTGGTCGTGCAGACCTACATGATGGGCGGGCGGGCGGCCGAGGGCGGTCTCGCGCTGTTCGTCTCCACGACGCGGCTGTCGCCGGCGGCGGGGTCCGCGGTGGGCGGCCGGATCGTGGACCGCTGGGGTCTCGGGCCGGACCACCTCACGTTCGCAGCGCCCGCCGCCATCGCCGTCATGGTGACTGTCACAGCGATTCGGCGTTACTCCCGCCCGTCGCAGAGCGGCGCCAGCCGGTCGGGGTGTGCTCGATCGCGCCGGCTGCGGCGAAAGCGTCCAGCCAGCCCTGCATGGGCCAGAAGCCCCAGCGGGCGGCGAAGAGCCGGCCGTTGCGCAGGATGTCGTCCAGGTGCTGCCAGGGCGGGGACGAGGTGGGGTGGTACTGGTGGTAGGCGTGGGCGCCGCCGACCCAGACCAGGGGGACGCCGGCTTTCCGCGCGGTGTAGGCCAGGTCGGTGTCCTCGCCGCCGTAACCCTCGTACTGCTCGTCGAAGCCGCCGATCGTGGTCCAGGTGGCCGCCGTGACCGCGAACGACAGGGACCAGAACAGCCGGTGGTCGTCCGGGCCGGCGACGACGTTCTCGCCGTCGGGTGGGGCGGGGCGGGCCGCGTGCGGCGCGGTCAGGGCGGGCAGCGCGTCCGCGTTCTCCGGCTTGACCCCGTCCGGCAGGTAGGTGACGGGGCCGCACAGCAGGGCGCCCGGGTGGGCGGCGGCTGCGGCGCGATAGCGGTCGAGCAGGCCCGGGCCGGGCAGGCAATCCGCGTCGAGGAAGACGAGCAGGCCGGCGTCGGCGGCGGCCTGGGCGCCGCGGTTGCGCCCGGCGGCGAGCCGCATGCCGTGCTCGCCGGGCGGGACGTGCACGACCTCGGCGCCGGGGAAGGGTGGCGGTGGGTCGGCGTCGAGCCAGACGACGACGCGGCGTACGGGCTCGGAGGCCAGCAGGCGCTGCTGGCGGCGCACGTGGTCGAGGCGGGCGGCGGAGCAGAGCGTGATGACCGCGGTCATGCGCGCACCTGCGCGATCGCGTCGGCCGCGCGGCGGGCGGCGCCGCTGACCCTCCACTGTGCCCAATCAGGCTGCAGTGAGCGGGCCCGGTCGAGCACCGAGGGCCAGGCGTCGGGGCCGGGCCAGGCCGGCTCGACGACGGCGAGCTTGCGGTCGGCGAGGATGCGGCCGGTGGCCACCTGCTCGTCGAACGGGCGCGGCTGGGGGACGACGACCGCCCGCGCGCCGGCGGCGGCGAGGTCGGCCACGCTGTTCTGGCCCGCGGCGGCGACGACGACCTCGGCCCGTTGCAGCGCCTCCCACGGATCGGCGATCCAGGTCGCCGTCGAGCCGCCCGCGTGCTGCCAGCGGGTGCCCGGGGTGGCCGAGGCGGCCTCGGCCAGGTCGCGGTCGGCCACGCCGCCGCCCAGGACCAGGACGGTGCCGGGCTCGGGTTCCACTTCCCGCGTACGGCCGTCGAAGCGCGAGATGCCACCCACCTCGACCACCGCCGGGGTGGCGGGGGAGCCGTGCAGACCCGCCGGCCACGGGGCCAGCACCCGCGTGGCCGAGGCGTAGGCGAGCCGGTGCGGGGTGTCGTTGCGGTCGCCGGGCTGGGTGACCACGACGGTGGGGACGCCGAGGAGCCGTACGAGAAGCGCCACCTCGGCCGACACGTCGACGACGAACCGGTCGAAGCGCCGGTCCGCCAGCGCGCCGGCGATGGCCGCGAACCGGCGTGCGTGCCCGGCGTGGCCGAGCGGCGCCCAGTGCAGCAGGCCGCCCGCGGTCGGGTCGGCGGTGGCCGGGTCCGGGGCGCCCGGCGGCCGGTCGTCGTCGCGGTCGAGGGGGACCCACGTCGTCGCGGGCGGGAGGTCGTCCGGCTCCGGCATCGAGCTGAACGCGACCACGTCGCCGGGCAGATACGGGCGTACGGCCCGGAAGCGGGTCAGATGCCCCGCGCCGTGGTGATGGATGTACCAGCCGGTCAGACCCATGCCTCGGCTCCCGCCCGGTCGAAAACGGTCTCGAGCTCGCGGGCCCGGTGGTCCAGGGAGAACCGGGCGAGGGCGGCGGTTCGCGCCTCCCGTCGCCGGCTCTGGTCGCGGCCGCGTGAGCTTGCGAGACATTCGGCCACCTCGGCCAGGGCGGCGGCGTCACCCATCGGCACGAGACCGACCGACGGGGCGGATCCCGCGACCTCGCTGATGCCACCGGTGTCGAAAGCGGCGACCGGGGTGCCCGTCGCGAGCGCCTCCGCCACGACGAGGCCGAACGGCTCCGCCCAGAGCGGCGTGACCAGGGCGCAGGCGCTGCCGCCGACCAGGTCCGCGAGCGCCGGTTGCCCGAGGGGACCGAGGTAGTCGACGCCGTCGCCCAGGAACGGGCGGATGTGCTCCTCGAAATAGGGGACGTCGCCGACGCGGCCCGCGATGCGCAGCGTCCGGCCGGTGAGCCGCGCCGCCTGCACGGCGACATGGACGCCCTTCTCCGGGACGATGCGCCCGAACCAGACGAGGTCGGGGCCGCCGGGACCGAGACGCCAGCGGCCGGCGTCCACGGCGTTGGGCATGACGAGCGCCTCGACGCCGTGCTCGCGCCACTCGGCGGCGGTGTGGGCGCTGACGGCGAGCAGGCGCCCGTGATGCTCGGCGGCGCGGGCCGCCGCGACGAGCCGGGGCAGCGGCGGCGTGTGCAGCGTGGTCACCATGGGCACGCCGAGCCGTTCGGCCCAGGTGAGCGGCTGCGGGTGCAGGCTGTGGTTGTCGACCAGGTCGATCGCGTCGGCGTGGCGCCGGATGTAGTCCAGCGCCGCCTCCAGGGCCGGGACGGCCCGCTCGAGATGCCCGGGCGGGAAGGTGGAGTCGGTGGCGTCGCGCTCGTCGGGCCACACGACGGCCGGCAGCCGGAACTCGGCCGGCCCGTCCTCCTGGAACTGCGAGCCCTCCACCGCGCAGAGCAGCACGCGGTGACCACGGGCGCGCAGCATCCGCACGCGGTCCCACACCATGGCCTCGAGACCGCCGGCGTGCGGTTCGCGGATGGGGTGGCGCAGCGGGGCGATGACGGCGATGGTGCGTGGCCGGGCGGTCACGCGGCGGTTTCCGTACGGCTCAGGACCCGCTCGTAAAGCGCGGCGTGGGCGGTGGCGACGGCCTCGGTCGCGGCGGCGCGCTGCCGGCGCCGGTCGGCGGTACGCAGGACACGAGCGGCCGAACCGGGACGGGGCGCCCCGGCCAGCAACTGCCGTACGGCTTGGGCCAGCGCGGCCCCGTCGCCGGTCTCGAAGACGGCGAAGTCCTCCGGATGCTGTTCGCTCGCGTACCCGACGGGCGGGCCGGCGACGGGCACGCCGAGGTCCCAGCACAGCTCGGCCCAGCCGGAGTGGGTGCCGGCGCGGTAGGGCAGAACCGCGACGTCGAGGTCGGCGATGGAGCGCGCGAGGGCGTCGTCGTCGAGCCGCCCGGTCCGGCGGAGCTCCGCCCCGGGGTGCGTGACCATCAGGGCGGCCACCTCATCGCGGGCGGCCTCGTCGCGGACCCGCTCGTTGACGTGCACCCGGGCGATCGCCGCGACGCCTTGCGCGGTCAGGCGGTCGACGGCGTCGAGCAGGGTCGCGACGGCCCGGACGGCGTCGGTGCCGGGGCGGATGTCGCGCAGGTGCACCCCGATGACGTACGGATCGGAAGGGGTGCCGGCGGGGATCGGCGCGTCCAGGGGCAGCACGTGCGGATGCGGGATGACCACGGCCGTACGGCCCCAGCGGCGCTCGATCGCCGCGGCGGCGCCCGCGGTCAGGGTGACCAACTCGTCGGCCGCCGGAACCAGGAGGTCGAGGTGTTCACGATGCGCGGTCTGGTCGGTCAGCTGGGGGTTCTCCAGGTCGTGCACCGTGTAGACGAGCGGACGGCGGTTCGCCCGCAGCGCGCCGATGAGCTCGCCGAGGTGCCGGGTGGAGTACGACTCGGTGCCGAAATGCAGGTGCATGACGTCGAAGCGGTCCGCGTGGGCGGCGACCCAGGCGGCGTCGCACATGACGGGCGGCCACCAACGGCCGTCGGTGGCGCCCGGCGGCACCGGATCGGGCAACAGGTCGACATCGGCGCCGGCCAGGACGTTCCGGACGTACGGGTGGCCGGCCGGGATCGAGGCCACCGTGACAACGGATACGGCGGGGGCGGTGAGCGTCATCGGGGCTCCTCGAGCGTCGGGTCGGGCAGGTGCGACCAACGCGAAACTCGGGAGTCGTGTCGAGCGGGTCAGGAGCCCCTATTCCCTTGCCGTGCGGCAATGAATCCCAAGATCACTGAGAGGTGTTCAACATCTTTGGGAGCGGTCCCGGCGGGTACAGGGGAGGCCATGGCAGCACCGCAACCCGACCCGCGTACCCGGCATTACGGGGTCTTCTACGGTCTCGAGGAGCCGGTGGGCGACGGACCCGTCGCGCTCGTCGTCGGTAACTGCCAGGCCGAGTCGCTGCGCATCATGCTCGACGGCGGAGGGCTGCGTACGGTCCGGCTGCCGCCCGTACACGAGCTCGTCGCCGACGACCTGCCGCATCTGGCGCGGTGGCTGGCCCGTACGCAGGTGCTGATCACGCAGCCGATCCGCGACAACTACCGCGGCCTCCCGCTCGGCTCGGCCCAGTTGCGCGAGCCGCTCGGCCCCGGCGCCCGGACCGTACGGGTGCCGGTGATCCGCTTCGCCGGCCTTTACCCGGCGCACGCCATCGTCCGCCCGCCCTCCGATCCGAGTCTCGTCCCGCCCGTCGTCGCGTACCACGACCTGCGTGTCCTGGCCGAGGCGGCCGAGGTGCCCCTGCGTTCGCCGCTGGCGGTGCCGGCCGTACGGGCGATCGCCGAGCACTCCCTCGACCAGTTACGCATGCGGGAGTCCGCGCACGGCACGGTGGTCGTCTCCGACGTGTTCGCGGCCCCGTCGTTCGCGCAGATGCGTACCCTCAACCACCCCGGCAACCCGGTCTGGACGGCTCTCGCCGAGCGCGTCCGGGCGGCGCTCGGGCTGCCGGAGCACGCCGCCGACCCGGGCCGGCCGCTGCTCGACTCCGTCCACGCGCCGCGGGAGGCCGCCGTCTTGGAAGCTTGGAATCTCGACGAGCCGGAACGCTCGTACTGGCTGGTCGACGGGCAGGCCGTCGAGGCCGAAGCCGTGCGGGAGGCCCACCTGGGCTGGTACGCGCGGCATCCCGACGCGGTGCGAGCCGGTCTGGCCCGCCACGCCGACGCCCTGCGCCTGCTGGGGGCGGCATGAGTGGGCTGCCGGCACTGGCCGTCACCGCGGACCAGCGCCACGGGGTGACCGTCGCCGCCCGGGACCTCGCCGCGGCCGTGGAGACCGCCACTGGTGTACGGCTTGGCGTGACCGCCGACGCGCTCGTCGGCGACCATCCGCCGGAGCGCGCGCATCTCCACTTCACCGACCGGCTCTGGGCCTCGTCGCCGGAGGACGCGGCCGCAGTGGTGGAGCGCATCGCCACCCGGACGGCGCTCACCGTCACCCTGCACGACGTGCCGCAAGCCTCCGACGGACCGCGCAACCTGCCCCGCCGCACCGATTGCTATGCCCGCGTCGCCCGCGCGGCCCGGGGCGTGGTCGTCAACAGCCGGCACGAGGCGGCCCATCTCGCCGAGGCCGGCATCGTGCCCCGGGCGCTCGGCGTAGTGCCCCTGCCCGTCACTCCCGCGCCGCCCGGGCCCCGGGCGAGCGGCGGGCCGCCCGATGTCGCCGTGCTCGGCTTCTTCTATCCGGGCAAGGGTCATGCGGAGGTCGTGGACGCGGTGTCCGGCCTCGGCACCCGGCCGCGGGTGACCGTGCTGGGTGGCCCCTCGGCCGGGCACGAGGCCGACCTGAACGACTTCACCCGGCAGGCCGCGGCGCGCGGCGTCACGGTCGGCGTGACCGGCTTCGTGCCCGAGGAGGACCTGATGGCACGCTGCCGGGCGGTCGCGGTCCCGGTCGTGGCCCACCGGCACTTCTCCGCCTCCGGCTCGCTGGCCACCTGGATCGCCGCCGGCCGCCGCCCGGTCGTCGTCGACGGCCGCTACACCCGCGAGATGGCGTCGCTGCGCCCCGGAACGGTCCACCTCGCCGGCCCCGGCGAACTCGCCGAGGCGATCGCATCCGCGCTGGCCGACCCCGAGTCGACGTGGCTGACGCCGGACGCGGTCACCCGCCCCCATCTCGACGACACCGCCGCCGCCTACCTCCGCTGGTGGACAGGAGAGATCGCATGGTGAACGGCCGATCCGTGCCCGGCAACCGCTGGGACCTGCTCGACGGCACCGAACCCGAGCAACCGCCGGCCGTCTCGGTCATCGTCGTGCATTACCGGCAACAGGCGGAGCTCGACCGTACGCTGGCGGCGCTGCGCCGCCAGACCCATCCGGCCGGCCGTACGGAGATCATCGTGGTCGACGACGGATCCCCGGAGCCGCCGAGCGTGCCGGACGGGGTCCGGCTCCTGCGTCAGGAGGACCAGGGTTTCCGGGCGGCGGCGGCCCGCAATCTGGGCGCGGCGGCCGCGACGGGGGAGGTGCTCTGCTTCCTCGACGCCGACACGGTGCCCGAGCCCGGCTACCTCACGCGGATGGCCCGGTTGCCCACACTGGCTCCCGAGGCCGTCGTGGTGGGCCGCCGGCGGCACGCCGAGCTGGCCGGCCTGCCGGTCGATGCCCCCGTGGAAGAGGCCGGTCCCGCGGCGGAACTGCCCGAACCCCAGTGGCTGCGCGACGGCTACCGGCAATCCCGCAACCTGCTCGACGCCGACGACCGGTCCTACCGGTACGTCATCAGCGCCGCGCTCGCCTGCTCCCGCTGGTTCTTCGAGCGGGTGGGTGGCTTCGACGAGGACTTTCGAACGTACGGCGGCGAGGACTGGGAATGGGCGTACCGCGCCTGGCTCGGCGGCGCGCTCCTCGCCCACGCCGAGGACGCGGTGGCCTGGCACGACGGCCCCGACTGGGCCGGGCGTGACCTCGAGGACCCGCAACGCCGCGCCCGCAAGGACGCCGAGACGCTGCTGCTGGCCGACCGCATCCCGGTGGCCGGCTCCCGGGGCCACGGGCTGCGGGGCACCCGGGCCGACGTGGAGATCCGGCTCGGCGCCGCCCCGTCACCCGCGGCGGCCTACGTCTGCGTCGACTCGCTGCTCGCCGCGCTGCCGGCAGCGGTCGTGCACGTGCCGGAGGAGTACGCCGACCTGTTCGCCGCCGACCAGCGCGTGCTCACCAAGTCGTCCGGCTCGGAACCCCCGGCCCGCGTGGTCATCGACGTGCCCTCGGCGATCCGCGCCGACAGCGTGGCCGACCTCCTACGGGAGGCGGTGGCCACCGTGAGCGCCGGCACCCTCGGCACCGTCCTGTTCGGACCGTCCGAGGCGCCCGCGGTACGCGTCGACTCGTCCCGCGCCCGCGCCCGGCGCTCCACGTGGGGACAGGACCTGTTCGAGACCCGCGTCCACCCGGACGCCGGCCCGGCGCCGCTCGACGCCGACCCCGGCCTGGCCGGCTACCTCGGCGGCTGGTCCTGATCCGCCGGCCCCCGGGCACAGGGGTCGATGGAGCGGCGTCGCTCCGCCTAGGATGATCGATCGCCGGACCCGATGATCGGCGTAGATGAACGGGTGTGGCTGTCGACGTCTCACGGGGGATCCATGCACAAGCGCTTCGGTGCTTTCACTCTCACACTCGCCGCCGGCCTCCTGGTGGGCGCCGGGGCCACACCGGCCCCGGCCCTCGCCGCGCCGGCCGCCGCCGTCACGGCCGCCGCCAGCTCGGCCGCCGCGGACCTGGCCCTGGTCCGCTGGCTCTCGTTGCGGGACCCGCGGCAGCTGGTCCGGACCGGGGCCCGGACCGCGCTCCTCAGCTCGGCCCAGGATCGGGCCGTCGCGCAGTTCCTGGCCTCCGGCTACGCCTCCGCCGTGGCCCGCTCGGCCGCCGTGAAGGCCCGCAACGTGGACATCGCGAAGCGGGTCCTGGCGACCACCCTGCCCGAGGTCTCCCCGGAGGTGTACGCGGCGGCCGAGTTCGCCGTCCACGGCAGCGACGCCGACCGGGCCTGGTTCGTGCAGACCGGTTACGCCGCCGCCAAACAGCGGGACCGGGTCAACCGTGAGGCCGACGGGGCCCAGCAGCGCGCCCTGGCCGAGGCCGACCGGGCGTTCGTCGCGGCGCTGCGCGACAGCGACCCCGGTGAGCAGGTCCGGGCCAGCGCGGCCTGGGCGCTCCGGCCGGAGGCGACCGACGCGGACGTCGTCGATTTCTTCGCCTATGGCTGGCTCAACGGCGCCTCGCTCGACCTGGAGGTGCACCGCACCCGGCGGGCCGACTCCGACGTCGCCTGGCGTGCCTCGGTGAACCGGCTGATCGCCCAGGCCAACGCCGCCGAGCAGGCCGCCCTCGGCGCCGCCGGCGAGGCCGCCGAGCAGGCCCGCGCGGCCGCCGCCCGGGCCTGGCGGGCGGTGGGCGACCAGACCACCCCGGCCCGTACGGCATGGTCGGACGCCGAGGCGGTGTCGCGCGCGCAGGCCGCCAACTGGCAGGCCGTGGCGGCCGCCGCGGCCGCCGCGAGCGGGCCGAACTGGGACCCGATCCTGGCCCCGGCCACCGCCAACGAGACCGAGTGGGCGGCCGAGGCCACGTCGGCCGAGGAGCAGGGCCGGTTCTGGGCCGAGCTCTACCGGGAGGCGCTCGCGGGCGAGCAGCGGATGTCGGCCCCGGCCATCGAAGGTCGCTGACATCACGAAGTTCCTCGGCGGCCTTCCACAGAGGAACTTCTTCCGCATAAGATCGCCGCACCAGGGCGCGGGTCGATTCACTGTCACGAATGGCCGCGTCCGTTGGATCAACGGGGGATTCATGTTCACGCGTCTCGGCGCTTCCTGGCCGGTGTCCGGCTTCCATCGCCCTCAGAGGCTCGCCACGGCCGCCTGAGCGATCTTCCGCTCTCTGTCCGCCCTCCTCACCGAGGGCTGCTGCGGCCTGTCCGTCACCGTCCCGGCCACCTGCGAGGTGGCCTGGACGGGCGGTGTCGCGCGTTCACGAATAGAAAGGACCATCCACCGGATGAAGATCATGCGACCGGGCGCGCGAAGCGTGCTCGCCGCGTCCGTCGTGGCGGTGCTCGCGGCGGGGTTCACACCCCAGCCGGCGATCGCCGCCGAGCGGGCGAACCCGCTCCTCGCGATGAGGGCCGTGGCCGACGACCCGCTGCCCGAGGCGACGCTGGACGAGAAATACAAGGCCGCCCTGCTGGTCGGGGCGGGCGACGACTTCACCCTTCAGGCGCTGCTGGACTGCGACTTCGTTCATGAGATCGCGGTGCACGCCGGCGCGGGCCCCGAGATGCGCAAGGCCGCGCAGGAGGCCTTCAACGCCGGAACGGTCAGCGGGGGCGACACCTCGAACTGCACCGCCTTCATCCGCGAAGGGATCTTCGCCGCCAACCTGCGCGATCAGGCCAACGAGCAGTACGAACGGGCCGAGCGCGACGCCCGTCAGGCCGCCGCCGCGGTGATCGGCCTCGCGGTCACGCCGGCCCTGCTGGCGATGGACAACTACGACTTCGTGGCCCAGGTCATGAGCTTCGCCGAGCCCGGCACCCTGGTCTACGAAGGCGCCGACGCCGCCATCACGAGCAACGACGCGGACAAGCTCCGCGCGTACATCACCGCCGGGATCTTCGAGGCGCACCGCCAGGACGTCATCGACGCCATCGAGCGGGACAAGGAGAAGACCGAGGCCGAGAAGGCGGCCGCGCTGTGGAAGGCCACCAAGGCGCGGGCGCTGGCCGTGCTCGGCGTCGTGGCCACCGAGGAGATGCTCGTCCTCGACGACACCAACTTCGTCTACCTGATCTCGACCAAGGCGGTGGACGGGTCCGAGATCGAGGCCGCGGCGACCGAGGCGCTCTCGTCGTTCGACCAGGCCAAGCGCAAGACGTTCATCGAGACCGGCATCTACGAGGCCAACCAGCGCGACATCGCCAAGGCCCTGCAGAAGCAGGCCGAGGAGAACCGGGCCGCGGCCCGGCAGATCCAGGCCAAGGCGGAGAACAGCCTTGTGCACCCCGCCCTGGTGGCGGCCGCGAAGGCCGCCCTGGCCGGCTCCGACGCCGACGTCAGTCGGTTCCTGCGCGACGGCCAGTACGCCGCCGTGACCCAGACGCTGCGCACCGTCGACGTCGGCCGGACCGGCTGGTACCTGCGGGGATCGAGCGCCCAGGTCTCGCTCGCCTACCAGGGCGCCACCGCCGGGGCCGCGCTCACCGACGCCACCTGGAAGGTCGTACCCGGCCTGGGCGACGCCGCCTGCCATTCCCTGGAGTCGACCGTCTCGCCGGGGTACTACCTGCGTGAGGCCGCCTACTTCGTCAAGCTCGCGGCCAACGACGGCAGCGACGCCTTCAAGACCTCGGCCACGTGGTGCGCCTCGGCCGGCAAGGCGGGCTCGAACGTGAGCCTGGAGTCGAAGAGCAAGCCGGGCCGGTTCCTGCGCCACTGGGGCACCGAGCTGTGGACCTCGGCCAACACCACGAGCTACGACTTCGACCTGGGCTGCGGCTTCGACTCGAACGCGACCTGGAAGTTCGACAACCCGAGCGCCCCGGCGCTGACCGACCCGGGCACCGGCGACCTGTGCGGCGACCTGACCTCGGTGAAGTACGCCGGCGAGGTGCTCGCCGACAGCCACGACAGCGCGCTGCGCTTCTTCGAGTACGCGGATCTCGAGAAGCAGCTCGTCGACGCCTGGCGCTACAACATCCCGCCGATCACCGGGATGACCATCCCCGGTGAGGTCGCCGGCGGCGAGCTGGACGGGGTGAAGGGTGACAAGTGCGTCGCCAACCCCACCTGCGTCGTGCAGAAGAGCGTGCTGATGGACGACTTCGCCGCCATCGAGCGCAGCACCGGCAAGCTGTACCTGTACCCGAACCTGGGCAAGGTCGGCGCCAACCCGCGTAAGGAGATCGGCGCGAGCGGCTGGAACGGCATGCGCGATCTGATGATCGGCAAGTTCTGCGTCTCCGCCACCGCGGCCAACGGCAACCTGGTGGCGGTGGAACGCTCCACCGGCAAGCTGTGGTGCTACACGCTGAACACCAGCACGTTCACCATGACGCGCAAGGAGATCGGCACCGGCTGGGGCGGTTACGACCGGCTCACCGCGGGCGACTTCGGCGTGGGCGACGCGAACGCCCACGACATCCTCACGGTGGAGCGGTCGACCGGCGCCCTGTGGCTCTACCCGGCCAAGGTGAACGGCGGCTTCGGCACCCGGATCCAGGTCAACGCCAACTTCTCGGCCTACGTCAACCTGGTCGCCGGCAACTTCAACGGCGCCGGGACGGACGACCTGATCGCCTTCGACAAGGCGGGCCACAAGTACTTCTGGCCCGGCACCGGCGGTGGCAAGTTCGGCACCCGGGTCCAGCTCAGCTGACCTTCCGAACCGGGCCGGGTCCTCGTGGACCCGGCCCGGTTTCTCATTGCTGCTCCACCCGTACGCCGGCCGTTTCCAGCACGGCCAGCACCGTGTCGAGGGCGGGGCCGTCGACCTGACCACGGGCGACCTCGAACCGCCGCCACACCAGAACGAACGGAGCCGCGAGGCCCCAACCGTCGCGGAGGCAGTCCTGCAGCGCGTACGGGTTGCTGCCGTAGTAGCCGCCCGGGCCGTTGACCGCCTCCCCGAGAGCGCAATAGACGCTCGCCAGATCGGTGGCGTACTGCCCGTCGAGGATCAGCACGGGCAGTTCCTCGCCCGGCCGATCGTGCCGGACGCCGCGCCGCAGCCGGTCCCGCCAGCGGTACTTGCCGGCCACCTCGAGCCAGGCCTCGCGCCGGCCGGCCGGCAGCTCGGCCCAGGTGTTGACGGCGTCCGGCGGCCCGGCCCGCCAGCGGTCCCAGATCGCCTCGACGCCCCGCTCCGGCGGCTTGGTCATCAAGCCGGTCACGGTCGCGTCGAACGACCCGTCGGCCCGCGGAACCAGGCGCTCCACCTCGGTCGAGCCCAGGTCGTAGAAGCCGATGGGCTCCCCCGCCCCGGAGAGGATCTCGACCGAGCACCAGCCGAGCTCCTCTCCGACGGGCACGGGCTGGTCGGGCCGCAGGCCCCCGGCCGTGAACTCGACCGGGAACCAGTCCGACGCGGCGACGAACTCGGCGTGCGACTCCGCGGCGGTGTGACCGGTGAACAGGCCGTCGACCGTTTCGAAGACGCCGAGCCGCAGCTCGCGATCGTCGTCGACGAACGCGAACCGGGCGGCACCGTGGTGGGGCATGGTCTTCCTCAACTCAGCGGGAACTCGTAGATCGTCCAGTAGTGGTTCATGCTCCAGCCGATCCGCTCGATCGTCCCATCGCCCTTGAACTTGACCAGGATCCGGGCCGTGCCGGGGTCCTTGGAGCCGGGAACGTCGTACTCGAGCGAGCCGCCCCACTTCCGCTTGACTGCGTCCGGGACCTTCTGCCAGACGTTGTTGGCCGGATTGGTGACGCCCTTGTCACCGGTCCAGATCTGGATCTGGCCGGTGTCCGGGTCTCGGCGCGGCGACCCCTGGCCCTGCTTGATCTTGTTGATGTTGTCCAGGAAGCCCTTGCCCATGACCGGGCACTGCTTGGGTTTGGGCTTCGCCGCGGCGGCCGCGAACGACGGTTTGGCGGCGCGCGACGCCCCGGCCACGCCGACCACGCCGGCCAGGTCGTCGTAGCAGCTGCTGATCAGCTCGGCCGCCTCGTCCAGCCGCTTGCGGGCGTCGTTGATCTTGTCGAGCCACTTGGCCACCTTCGGCGCGATCTTGCCGAACGCCTTGATCACCGGGCCGACCTTGGTCCACGGGATCAGGCCGATCACGGTCCACAGGCAGGCCTCGACGTCGCCTTCCTTGAAGCAGGCCTCGATGTCGCCCAGCAGCAGATCCTTGAGGAACTCGACGCCGTTCTCCTTGAGGAAGTCCCAGACCCCCTCGGCCGCCGACTTCAGGTCCTCCTCGTACTTGCGGATGCACTCCTGGGTCTCGGCGTCGGTGCCGCTCCCGCACAGGATCTCGACCATCGCCGGATCCATCGACGAATCGCCCTGACCGGTCTGGCCGACCGCCTGCTCCCGGGCCTTGCGCTCGGCCTCCCGATCGCGGGCCTCGGCCTTCTCGTACGCCGCCTGCGCCTCCTGGGCCATCTTCAGCGCGTGCAGCGCGGCGTCGGCCGCCTCGTCGGCCGACTTCTTGGCGTTGTCGGCGGCGGTCTCGGCCCGGGCCGCGTCCGCCTCGGCGGCGTCGGCCGCGCTGCGCGCGGCGGCCGCATCCGAGGCCGCCCGGTTCGCCGCGCCGCGGGCCGCGGCGGCTTCGTTGGTCGCCGCCTGCGCGTTCATGCCGGCGATGGCGGCGTCCTGAGCCGCGCTGTTGGCGGCCTGCCGGGCCAGTGCGGCGTCGGCGGCGGCCTGCGCGTCGGCCTTCGCCGCGCTGACCCCGGCCGCGCGGGCGGCCGCACCGTCCACCGCGGCGGCCGCCGCCGATTTGCGCGCGTCGGCGGCCGACCGGGCGGCGTCGGCGGCCGACCTGGCCGCCGCGGCCGCCGCGTCGTAGGCCGGCCTGATCTCTCTGGCGGCCCGCTCCGCCGCCGCCTGCGCGGAGTCGGCGGCCGCGACCGCCTCCGCCGCCCGGCGCTCGGCCGCGTCGACGAACTCGGCGCCGAGCCTCTCGGCCTGGGCCGCGACCGCCACGGTGAAGTCGGCGTCGAGGTCGGCCCCGGTGAACGGCTGAACCAGCGTGATGGCCGTGTTCGCCGGCTCGGCGATCCCGGTCGCGGTCTGCCGGGCCGCGTCCGACGCCTGCACCGCGACGGTGGCCTGAGCCAGCGCGGAGAGCGCCTCGTCGGCCGCCGCCTCGGCCTCGGCTTTGGTCCGCTCGGCGCCACGCATCGCCAGCACGGCCTCGGCCGCCGCCTGGGCCGCCGCGGTGGCCGCCGCCCGGGCCGCCTCGGCCGCCTTGAACTGCTGCTCGGTGGCCTCGGCGGCCGCCGCCAGAGCCTTGGTGGCCTGCTCGTGCGTCTCGGCCGCCTGCTGCTCGGCCCGCCGGGCCGCCGCATCGGCCCGGGCCGCCGCGGCCCGCGCCTGCTCGGCCGCCGCCCGGGCCCGCGCCGCGGCCCGCTCGGCCTCGTTCGCGGCGGCGTTGGCGTTGGCCGCCGCACCGGTCGCGATGTCCGCCTGCGACCGGGCCCCGGTCGCCGCCGACCGGGCCGTGGTGGCGTCCTGGCGGGCCGCCAGCGCGGCCTGCTTGGCCTCACCCGACTCCTGACCCGCGGTGGCGTGCTGGGCCCAGGCCTCCATCTTGGCGGCCTTGGCGTCGGCCGTCCGGGCGTCCTGCTCGGCCTGCACGGCCCGGTTGCGGGCCTCGGTCGCCTTGCCGTCGGCGGTCTTCGCGTTGCTGCTGGCGGTGGCCGCCTCACCCTCTCGCTGCTCGGCCCGGACGCGGCTGTCGTGCGCCACGCCGGCCAGGTACTCGGCCTGGCCCCGGGCCGACCGCGCGACGGCGGCCTGCTGCTCGGCGCGGGCCCGGGCGGCCGCAGCCGTGGCCCGCTCCCGCTCGGCGACCTTGCGGGCGGCCTCGGCCTTGGCCGCCTCCTCCTGCGCCTTGATCCGCGCGTCCCGGGTCTTCTGCGCGGCGGTCCACGCCTTGGCCTCGGCCGCCTCGGCCTCGGCCCGCGCCGCCTTCGTCCGGACGGCCGCGGCCTGAGCCGCCAGCGCCTGCTTCTTCGCCGTGGCGGCCAGCTGCGCGGCCGTCTTGGCGTGCTGCTGTGCGTACTCGCGCCACTTCGTGGCCTGCGCGGCCCGGGCGATGGCGTTCTGCTCGGCGTCCCGGGCAGCGCCCGTGGCCGCCGTCGCGGTGATGGTCTGCTGAGCCGTCTGGATGGCGACCGAGGCGGCCTGGGCCGACTCCGCCATGCCCTGGGCGAGCCCGGCCCAGTCCGAGCCGTACGGCAGCCCGATCTCGACCAGGATGCCGGCCTCGACCGTGGCCTGGGCGGCGGCCTGCTGAGCCTGGCGGGACGCCTCGGCGGCGTACCCGGCCTGGCGGGCCGCCTCCGCGGCCACCTGGTCGTACGCCGTCGGCGGGTGATTACCGGACACGGTGTTCGCGGCCAGGATCTGCTCGGCCTTGCGGGCCTCGTTGGCGGCTGACGTCAGCGCGTTCGCGGCGCGCTCCAACGCCCGGACGCCGTTGCCGTGCGCAGTCAGCAGATTCTTGCGGGCCTGCGCCGCCTGGGCCGCCTTGCGGGCCAGATCCGAGAGCTGCTCGGCGGCCTCGTCACGGGCCCGCTGATCGGCCAGGTCCTTCTCCCGCTGGGCGGCGTCCAGCTTCGCGGCCTGGAGGTACCCGCTCTGGAAGAACGTCTCGACCGCGGCGTCCCCGGCGGCCAGCGCCTGCTGCGCCGCCCGCGTCACGTTCGAGTCGGGCAGCCCGGCCAGCATCTGGGCCCGCGCCCGCAACTGGTCGGCCCGGTCCTTGACGACCTGCCCGGCCGCGGTGTCCCGGGCCCGGGCGACATCCGCCCCATAGGCCAGGAACAGGGCCCGGTCCTGATCGGAGCCCTTGAGAACCCGCTGCACCTCGGCGTTGAAATAGGTGCCGCCGGTGCCGGCCAGCCTGGTGATCGCGTCCTTGTTCGCCTTGGCCGTGCGCGCCTTGCGCGCCGAGGCGACCGCCTGGGCCGCCGGCTCACCGGTGGTCAGGAACTCCATCACCGCGTCCGGTGTGCCGGCGGCCAGCGCCGCCGCGGCCGCGTCGCGGACCTCGGGCTCCTCGGAGAGGTCGGCGATGTCCGCCACCAGCCCGCGCAGCCGCGGATCGCCGGTGTCCTGGACGCCGGTCACCCCGTCCCACGTCTTCTCCGGCGGCGTGAACGTCCCCGGCTCGAAGGTGGTGGGCTCGTCCTCGATGGCCTCGGCCAGCGCCCGCAGCTGCGCCAGGGCCGGAGTCGCGGCGGCCGGTTCCGCGTAGGCCGGCCTCGGCAAGGTCTGTACGACCCCCGCCACCAGGCCGAACGTCAGTAAGGGTACGAGCAGAGCCCGTACCCGTCTCGCGCTGTTCACGATGTGGTTGCCTTCCCCCGTGTGTAGGCACCTGTCAATGCCCGCTCACGATACGGTCCGGCCCATCTATTGATCAACGTCGCGCACTGCGGTGGCCACCCACCGGCGTCGGCGCCCTCGACAAGTGGACAGGTTTCGATACGGTCGCGGCTGGGTGAGACGGCCCGCCCGCGAGGAGGTGGAGGATGACCGGCCCGATCGATTCGTCCGGCCTGGGTGGAACGCTGGCCGACGTGGTGGCCGCCCTGGGGCGAGCCCAGGCCGCCTCCGGCGATCAGGACAAGCGGGAGCCGCCCGTCGGGACGGGTGAGGCCGCCGACGGGCGGATTCGGGTCCGGGCAGTTCTGCCGGGTCGGATCGAGAACCTTGAACTGTCGCCCTCATTGCCTCGGCTGAGCGCCGAGGATCTGGCGCGAGAGATCGAGTCGGCCGTCAACGCCGCGCTCGCCGACCTGCAGAGCCGCGCCATGGCGGCCGCCGGACCTTCCGACCTCGGCGCGCTCACCGAGCAGCTCAAGGGCATCCAGTTCGATGCCGAGCGCCAGTTCGCGAAGCTGACCGCGTCGCTGGGTGAGGCACAGGAGCAGCTGACCCGCCGGGCCGAGAACCGATGAGCGGCTTCAGGATCGATCCCGAGCGGCTGTCCGCGTCCGGATCGGCCCTCCAGAGCGTTGCCTCACGGCTCTCCGCCGAGCTGACGTCGTTCCGGTCCGAGCTGGCCGGGTTCGGCGCACCCTGGGGGAGTGACGACATCGGCTCGCTGATCGGCGCCGCCCATGACGAGGTGTCGTCCTGGGCGTTCGAGTGTTACCAGGATGCCCTGGACGAAATGGCCCTGGCCGGCGCCGACGTGGTGGACATCAGCGCGCAGCACAGAGAGGTGGACGAGAACGTCAGCCGCCGGTTCCATGGGCTGCTCACCGAGCTGGGTGACTGACGCGTGGGCATCGAGATTCCGGGCGAGCTCCGGTCGCTGCTCGGCGTTCTCGGTTACAGCTGGCCCGAGGCCGACGAGACCGCGCTGGTCGCGATGGGGCAGGCGTGGATGTCGTTCGCCGACCGGCTCGAGGCGATCGTGTCGGACGCCTCGTCGGCCGCCGGCGAGGTGTGGACCGAGCACGAGGGCGAGGCCGTCGCCGCGTTCCAGGCCTGGTGGGTGAAAGAGGACAGCCCCGCTCAGACGCTCCTGGACGGTGCCAACGCGGCCACGCTGACCGGCACCGGACTGATGATCTGCGGTGGGATCGTGCTCGCGCTCAAGGTGGCGGTCATCGCGCAGCTGGCCATCCTGGCCGTGCAGATCGCGCAGGCGCTGGCGACCGCGGTGCCCACGTTCGGCGCGAGTCTGGCCGAGATCCCGATCTTCCAGCAGCTGACCCGGACGATCGTCGGGAATCTCGTGCAGGAGACCATCGCCCAGCTGCTGGACGCGTGACCCGGGATGGCCAAGGGCTCCGGCAAACTCATGCGGGCCGCGTTGCGGTTCCTCCGCAAGACCCGCCGGCGCGGTCGCCCCGACCGGATGAACCCGTACTTCACGACGCATACCATCGGCGGCGGCCACGTGAAGCCGGGGCAGCCCAAAGGCTCCGGTTATCACTACCGCCCGGGCGGCGAGGACTTCCCCGACCGGCGTCTCGTGCCCGGTTCGCAGGTCACTTACCCGAACGGCGTGTACGAGGCGGAGCCCGAGTTCTACGATCCGACTTTGAACCCGCCGGCCGGCGCCTGGAAGCCAAAGTCTGGCAATCGGGGTATCAGCACATTCTTTCCCGACGACTGGACGCCGGCGCAGGTGGACAACGCGGTGTCCGGAGCATTCCGGAACTCCACGCCGCTGCCCGGCAACATGTGGGCCGGTACCTACAATGGCGTCACGATAAGAGGCTTCTACAACCAGGCCGGTGGCTTCACGCACGGCTGGCCTCTTCCCTAGCGCATCGAGAGGCTTGCGGTGGGTGTTATCAGCTTGGGGATCGATCCCACGTACGGCCTGCCTGTGTATCAGGTCGAGGACCAGCGGTACGACCTGCTGGGTCAGTGGCTGACCGCTGATTTCGACAGATTCTTTCTGGTCACTCTCGACGCGCTGGCGATGGCCGACGATGTGGCCCGCGGTGAGCCGCCGTTCGAGGAGTGGAGCAGCGAGAACTACGCGGTGTCGTTCACGCCCTCGGTGTTGCGGATCAGGAACCTGTGGGTGCCCGGCGCCGAGGGCGAGTTTCCGGCCGACGTCGCTCGGGCGGCGATCGAGGACTACTGGCGCTTCCTGGTCGCTCAGCCGGAACGGCCGGCCGTCCGGGAGTACCGCCCCGATCTCCCGAGGTGGCAGGCCGACCTGCTGCGGTGGGAGGAGAAGTGGGGTCGCACCCACCCGTACCGAGGGCGGCTCTTCTAAAGGAGAACCGCTCATCCAATAGCGCTGGATGAGCGGTTGCCTATCGCGTCGATTCTACTTGCAGGACTTGGCTCCCTTCGCGTAGGCGAGGCCGAAGCCGGCGGCCGACGAGTCCATGTAGGCCACGTCGCGGCCGGTTGCCGCCGTCGCGTACATCTGGGCGCCTGGGCTGCACGAGGCCGGGCCGAGGTACCTGCCCTGGAAGGTGTATTGCTTCAGCTTGGGGTTGAGGGCGTTGCCGGGGTAGCCGCCGGTTTCGAGCCAGGCCTTCACCGGGGCCTCCTCGGTGACGGTGAGGGTCGTGTCGGAGAGGGCCACGGTGACGGCGCGGATGGCCTGGGGGGAGTTCTCCTCGAACAGCAGGTGGCTGGTGCGGGTGGCGAAGTCGAAGAGGCGTACGGAGTCGTAGTAGGCGCCCTGGCTCCATTCGCCGTCGATGATGGTGCCGTAGTCGCGGTCGGTCATCCAGGCGACGCCGGTGGCGGACAGGTCGGGGTAGCTCATCCGCTCGGCGCCGAAGTCGCCGCCGGCGTAGGTGGTCCGGCCGGTTTTGACGTCGTAGACCTCGGCGCCGAGCGACCAGTAGATGCCGTTGGCGTCGGGTTGCTCGAAGTTCTCGTACCGGACGTAGGAGATCCTGCCGTTCTTGACGCTGGGGGCCGTCGCGCTGCCACGCCAGTCGGGGTGGGCCAGGGTGTGCACGGTCCGCGAGGCGCCGCGCAGGTAGCGCACGACGTCGAGGTAGCCCTGGGCGGGGTCGTACTGGCTCCAGGCGACGATGTCGCCGTCGAAGCCGAGGCCGTCGATGCGGTCGGGGGAGCTGTAGAGCTCCTTGATCGGGCCGCCGCCGATGGGCGCCGACAGGATGCGGTTGGTTTCGTACGTGGGGGAGTCGGGGTTCAGGGCGATCGACAGCCACACGACGCGTTTGCCGTCGGTGTGCGGGAAGCTGTGGACGCTGCCGTCGTCCGGGGAGATCCGGTACGGCGTGCCCTTGCCGTTGGTGCGCCCCACCCAGATCGAGGTCGGCTCGGTGCGGTTGGCGTCCGATCGCGGCACGGCGAACCAGCCGCCCGCCACGGTCGCCCTCATGTCGGCGTACATGCCGGTGTTGAGCCGGTCGATCAGTACCTGCGTGCCCTTGCCGTACAGGTTCGCCTTCCATTTCGCGGTGATCCCGCGGGAGTCGAACGCGGCCTGGACCACCTTGAGGTCCTTCTTGTTCAGGCGGAACGACTTGGCCGAGGCGAGCACCGCATCGCGGGCGTCGACGAAGTCGGACATCGGGGTCAGGTAGTCGGTGAGGGCGCGGTAGACGACCTTGTCGGCGGTCTTGCTGCCGAGAGCCTGGCGCAGGTCCCAGAGGGCGCCGGAGACGATGGTCGAGTTCAGGTGTACGCCGCCGTCGTCCATCGACGGTGTGTCGATGAGGTGCTGGAAGTCGGCCGTGGTGGCGCCGTCGTCGAGGTCGCGCAGGGCGCACTGGGCGGGTGCGAGCGTACGGCAGAGGTCGCCGCCGAGCAGGCTGGCCTGCGGGTCGGACATGGACGTGCCCGACGCGTCGACGTCGATGGCGTTGCCGAAGTAGTCGGCGATCGCCTCGTTGAGCGCGCCCGGCTGGCCGGCGTAGACGAGGCTCGCGGTGTGCTCCACGACGCCGTGTGTCATCTCGTGGCCCACGACGTCCGGGTCCGCGGCCAGCGGCAGGTACTCGGCGTCGCCGCTGCCGTACACCATGCGGGTGCCGTCCCAGTACGCGTTCACCCACGGGTTGCCGCCGTAGGTGATGCCGACGATCGAGTCGATGGCCATGCCCTTGTCGTCCAGGCTGTTGCGGCCGAGCTTGGTCTTGTACCAGTCGACCACCTGGGCGGCGTCCCAGGCGGCGTCGACGGCGCCGGCCTCGGTCAGGTCGGCCCCGAGCTTGGTCGTCGGGGACGCGAACGGCGCCAGGTCCGCCGGCCACGCGTCGCCCATCAGGTCGTAGTAGTCCCGGCCCCGGGCGTCCCAGGTGGTGATCGGCGTCGTCCGGGTCTGGTCCTTCATGAGGTACGTGCCGGCGTCGGACTTGAGGAGGGGAAGCGAGACCGTGGCGCCGTGCAGGGTGGTGCCCTGGCCGGCGACCGAGCCCGTCGCGGTGCCCGCCGGGCCGGACTTCGTGCGGGCCTGCGGCGTGCCGGTCTTGGGGACGGCGACGAGCGACTTGATGCGGCTGACGCTGAGCAGCGGTACGCCGTTCGTCGCGCCCACGTACACGTCGCGGAGCACGGGCTGACCCGTCACCGCGTCCTTGCCCTGGACCAGCACGCGCCGCGCGAGCACACCGGTGCCGGTCGGCATGACCAGGAGCCCCTGGTCGGTGCCGGTGAGTTCGCCCGCGGCCGAGGCCACGACCGCCGTGCCGGGGTGCAGGCTCTTGCGTACCTCGTCGACGGCCCGCGAGACGGCGACCGAGGCCGGGATCGGGGTGACGGTCGTGTCGACGTCCAGGTTGGTGAAGTAGCTGCCGGACGTTCCGGTCACCGTGCGCTTGCCGGCGGTCTTCTCCGTACGGACCACGTACTGGGCGCCGAACACGGGCAGGCCCTTGTACTTCTGGTTCAGGCGGACCGTTTCCCGTTCGCCGTCCGTCTCGACGCTCGCCGTGGTGAGCGAGCCGGCCGGGTCACCGATCTTGTAGCGGTCCTTGTGGCCGGCCAGGTGGGCCTTCGCGGCCTTGTCCGGGGCGACCGTGGCGTCGACCGGGTCGGCCACGTCGTCCACGAGCGCGGGGGTGTCCGTGGGCGGCGCCACGGTGGCCGGAATGGACTCGTCCGCCACCGGCGGCGGCGCGGCGTGCGCGGCCTGGGCGGTGGTTCCGAGGATGGCGGCCGTCGCCAGTACGGCGATTGCGGGTAGTGCCGTGGGTCTGCGCAATTGGTGCTCCTGCAAGGTTGTGGACACCTGTTCGCCCACCTCACCCCGGCCCCGGCGGCCGCCACAAGGCCGAGCTTGTGCAGTTGCGCAAGTCAGCAGAGCCGGCCCGGCGGCTCTTACACATTCGTAATCCCCGATTCATCGGACTGGGGCATGCTGGCCGGGGAGGGACGCAGGGAACGTATGGGCGAATCGGAAATACCGTGGTCGGCAACGGGTCTGGATCCGCTCGCCGGCCGGGTGCTGGAACACTTGATGGCCGTACGATCGGCCGACCGGCACGAGGTGGCGTCCGCGACCGGAGTGCCACCGGCCGAGGCGGAACGAGCGCTGCGACTGCTGGTGGACTCGGCGCTGGCGTCGCCGATCGGCGGCACGCCGCCACGATGGGCGGTGGCGCCGCCGCGACCGGCGCTCGGCGCCCTGCTCGCCCGCCGCCGGGCCGAGCTGGCCCGGGTCGAGGACCTCGCGGAACGGCTCTTCGAAACACA
The DNA here is from genome assembly GCF_040675435.1 of Actinoplanes sp. NPDC049598. Classification (NCBI taxonomy): domain Bacteria; kingdom Bacillati; phylum Actinomycetota; class Actinomycetes; order Micromonosporales; family Micromonosporaceae; genus Actinoplanes; species Actinoplanes sp. NPDC049598. The sequence continues at coordinate 188,754 of NZ_JBFAOX010000004.1, forward strand.
TGAGGCGGCGTCCGGGCCGCGCGCCACGGACGTGGTGGAGGTGCTCAGAAGGCCGGATGAGGTGCCCGCGCGGTACGGCCAGCTGCTGAAGGAAAGCTCGTTCGAGGTGCTTCACCTCGCGAAGCCGCCGTACGTGACGAGTTCGGCGTCCGCCGAGGCGGTGGCAGTGACGCCCGGGGTGCGGCTGCGGTCGGTGTACGAGACGGACGGGCTCACCGACGCGGTGTCCCTCACGACGGCGCTGCGCGGGACGGGTCAGGGCGGGAAACTCCGGCTGTCCTCGCAGATCCCGGTGAAGCTGGCGATTTTCGACCGGCGGGCGGCCCTCCTGCCGATCTGGGAAGACCGCCCCTCGTCGGGTTCGCTGGTGGTGCGCTCGCCCGCCTTGGTGTCGGCTCTCGTGGCGCTGTTCGAGAGCGTGTGGGAGCGCGCCGAGCCGGTGTCGCCGACGAAACGGCACGATCTGACCATCTCGGGGCGGGATCTGCGGACACGGGAGATCCTGCGCATGATGGCGGCCGGGATGAAGGACGAGACGATCGCCCGGATGCTCGACATCAGCCGCCGCACCGTGCAGCAACACATCAGCGATGTGGGTGCGTTGCTGGGGGCCCGGACCCGCTTCCAGATCGCCGTGCTGGCGGCGAAGCAGGGCTGGCTGAGCGATCAGGAGTAGCCGGCCGGCGCGCTCACTCGTGGATGGGGAACGAGGCCCAGATGTGCTTGGTGTCCTTCTTCGCGTACCAGCCGACCTTGAGTGAGAACGACTGGGCCAGCATCAGGCCGCGGCCCCCGGCGTTCAGCGGCCGGGTGTCGGCGAGCTCGGGCACGGTGCTCAGATCGTGGTCGGCGACATCGAGGATGAACTGGTCGTCGGTGCACAGCAACCGGACGATCGTCGGCGGCCGGCCGTGCTTGATCCCGTTGGTGGCCAGCTCCGTCGCGACCAGCACCACCCGCTCGGGGATGTCCGCGAGGCGCTGACCGGCCACCAGCGGGTTGCCGGTCAGAGCCTGCTGCAGGTTCGCCCGCAGCGCCCGGAGCTCGGTGGAGGTGTTCAGCACCCACGTGTGCAGTTCCCGGGCTTCGGGAGGCGGCGGCGACGTACGCAGTTGGCTCATGGGGGGCACAGTGCCCCGGTGGCCACCGTTTTACCCTCAGGGGCGTGCGGCCTTGGCGTGGAAGACCTGGGTGCCGTACGGGATGTCGTCGGGGGTCCAAGCGATCCGGCCGGCACAAAGACCGCGCGCCGCGAGATCCCGGGCGATCTGCGGAATGGCCTCGATGGTGGCCGGCGGCCAGTCGTGCATCAGGATGATCCCGCCGGGCTGCAGGGTCCGGGCGGCGGCCGCGATCTCCTCGGCGCTCACGCCCGCCCAGTCCCGCGAGTCCACGGTCCAGAGCACCTCGAGCACGCCGATCCGTTCCTCGGCGGCGCGGACCTGGTCGTTGGTCTCGCCGTAGGGCGGCCGGAACAGGGTCGGCTCCCGCCCCGTGAGGTCGCGCAGCACCCACTGCGTACTGGCGATCTCCTGGAAGACGGCCGGCTCGCTCAGCTCCGGCAGATGCGGGTGGGTGAAGGTGTGGTTGCCGATCCACATCCCGGCCCGCTGCTCGGCCCGGACCAGCTCGGGCCGCGCCAGCGAGTTGTCGCCCTGGTTGAAGAACGTGGCCCGCAGCCGGTGCGCCCGCAACGCCGCCAGCAGCTGCGGCGCGGTCTCGCTGGGCCCGTCGTCGAACGTCAGCCCGACATACCCGGCCCGGCACGGCCCACCCTGCGCCGCGGCGGGCGCCGCCGCGTTCGTCAGCCCGAACGCCGCCAGCGCGGACGCGGCGAGCAAGGCCATGACCCGAGAACGTCCCGCCATGACTACCCCTTCGAAAGTATCGACGCCTATCGCTCACTGCACGCTAGAGACGCTGGTCGGAGCGGTCAAGAGGAAGCGAAACTTTCGGCCCGGGGCTTTCCTCCGGCACTTAAGCAAAACTTTAATTAACACTATTAACATCCGTCTGAGCTGCGGAAACGTATCGAGTAGGCGATAGGCCCCGATTGACAACGCATCGACCCGCGCGCTTACTGTTCAGCAACCTTTCTATTACGGCCAGGCCCCCACCTCGGCCGTGAGATCCCCCACGGCGCCCAGCGGCGCCGCTGAACAGGAAGTGGACGTGCTCCATGAGACGCCGCTCGAAAATCCTCGCCCTCACCACCTCCACCCTCGTCGTCGGCGCGCTCGGCGTCCTCGGCGTGACGAACGCGCTGGCCGCGACAACCGGCTCGATCACCGGGCTCGGCGGCAAATGCCTCGACCTGACCGGCGGATCCACGGCCAACGGCACCCTGGCGCAGATCTGGACCTGCGTCGCCGGCTCGGCCAACCAGACCTGGACGGTCGCCGACAACGGATCGTTGCAGGCCAAGGGCAAGTGCCTCGACGTTGCCGGTAATTCGACGGCGGATGGCGCCGCCGTGCACGTCTGGGACTGCTACGACTCCGTGGCCACTCAGAAGTGGCAGATCAGCGGTGGGGCGATCGTCAACACCGCCTCCGGTAAGTGCCTCGACGTCAAGGACAACACGTCAGCCGACGGCACCAAACTGCAGATCTGGACGTGCACCGGCGCCGCGAACCAGAAGTGGACCGCGGCCGGATCGACGCCGCCCACCGGGCCCACGACACCGCCGCCCAGCAGCGGCGGTCCGGGGGCCAAGGCCGTCGCGCCGTACTACTACACCGGCTGGGGCAACCCGCCCAACCTCACCACGGTCAAGAACGCCACCGGCGTGACCTGGTACACCATGGCGTTCATCCTCAACAGCGGCAACTGCGACCCGAAATGGGACGGCGGCCGGGCACTCACCGGCGGGGCGGACCAGACCGCGATCAACACGATCCGGGCCAACGGCGGCGACGTCGTGATCTCCTTCGGTGGCGCGGCCGGCCCCTGGCTCGAGCACACCTGCGGCAGCGCCTCCGCGCTCGCGGCCGCGTACCAGAAAGTCATCAACGCGTACGGCCTGAAGGCCATCGACATCGACATCGAGGGCACGCCGTACAACACGGCGGCCGACCAGCAGAAGACGGTCGACGCGCTCAAGACCATCAAGGCCAACAACCCCGGCATCACCACGTACATCACGCTCGGCAGTGGCACCACCGGACCGGACAACTCGCTGATCAACCGGGCCGCGGCGGCCGGACTGCAGGTCGACGGCTGGGGCATCATGACCTTCGACTGGGGCAGCACGGGCACCAACCAGGGCGCCCTGACGATCCAGGCCGCGGACGGCCTCAAGAACAAGCTCAAGACGGCGTACGGCTACAGCGACGCCGAGGCGTACAAGCACGTCGGCATCTCCTCGATGAACGGCATCACCGACGAGCAGGCGGTCGTGACGCTGAACGACATGCGGACCATCACCGCCTACGCCCAGCAGCATCAGATCGCCCGGCTGACCTTCTGGTCGCTCAACCGCGACCGGCAGTGCCCCGGCGCCTACCCGAACGACGACACCTGCAGTGGCGTCACCCAGTCGGCCTACGAGTTCACCAAAATCATCGGCGCCTACAAGGGCTGACCGGAAACCCGCCCCGGCTCTTCAGCCGGGGCGGGATCGGTGATCAGGCGACCGGCCGGAGCCGATCGAAGCGATCCGCGGCGCCGCCCAGAGTGGGGGCGGTGTAGGTGCGCAGGGCGCTCTGGGGATAGTCCAGCGCGGGCTCGCTCACCGCGTCCAAAGTGGCCAGATGCTCGGCCGGCAGGTCCAGATCCAGGGCGGCGAGGTAGTCGTCGAGCTGGGCCAGGGTGCGGGGGCCGATCACCGGGACGACCGCGGTGGCCCAGCGGCGGCTGATGTGCCGCAGCCAGGACATGGCAATCCGGGCCGGCTTCTCCCCGGTGCGGGCGGCGACCTCGAGCAGGGCGTCGACGGTGGCGACCTTCTGCGGGGTGTCCTCCTGCTGGCCGATGGCCACCGGACCGGAGAGCCGGCCTTGCTCGCGGGCGCGGTACTTGCCGGTGAGCAGACCACCCCCGAGCGGCGAGTAGAGCATGACGCCGAGCCCCAGCGCCTCGGCGGCGGGCAGAAGTTCGCGGTCGGCGCCCCGGTCGGCCAGGTTGTACTCGATCTGCAGACCGGCCAGGGTGGCGGACCGGCCGGCCCGCCCGGCCAGGGAGGCGGCGTGCGCGACGCGCCAGGCCGGGAAGTTCGACAGGCCACCGTGCAGGATGTCACCGGCCCGGACCAGGTCGTCCAGGGCGCCGACGATCTCCTCGCCGGGGGTGACCGAGTCGGGGTGGTGGACCAGGTAGAGGTCCAGATGGTCGGTGCCGAGCCGCTTGAGCGAGGCGTGCAGCGCGTACCGCATGGCCTTGCGGCTGTTGCCGGTGCGGGTCACACCGAGATCGGGGTGGGCGCCGAGGGTGAACTTGCCGGCCAGGACGAACTTGTCCCGGTCGGCGCCGAGCAGGTCGCCCAGGATCTGCTCGGCCTCGCCGAAGCCGTACACGTCGGCGGTGTCGAGCACCGTGCCACCGGCCTCGGCGAAGCGGTCGAGGATGGTCCGGGCATCGTCGCGGCCGGCGCCGCCCCAGTTGGTGCCGAACGACGCGGTGCCGAGGGCGTACTCGGAGACCCGCAACCCGGTCCGGGTGCCGAAAGTGGTGTAGCGCATCAGTTCTCCTTCAGCAGGCGCCGGGCGATCCAGGCCGCCCGGGTCTCGCGGGCGGCGACGGACAAGGTGGCGTCGGGGGCGAGCAGTTCGAACAGGTGGTAGCCGCCGGGCCAGATGTGCAGTTCGGCGTCGCCGCCGGCGGCCCACAGCGCCGATGCGTACGCCACGTCCTCGTCGCGGAAGACCTCGGCCGAGCCCGCCTCGACGTAGGTGGGCGGCAGGTTGGTGAAGTCGGTGGCCCGCGCCGCGGACTCGTACGCCGTGACCTCGCCGCGGCCCCGGCGGTCGCCGAGGTAGAAGTCCCAGCCGGTGTTGTTGCTGGTCCGGTCCCAGATGCCGATCCCGTCGATCTGGCGGGCGGACACGCTGTCGTTGCGGTCGTCGAGCATGGCGTACATGAGCACCTGCCCGGCCAGGGCGGGGAAGCCCCGGTCGCGGGCCATCAGGGTGATGCCCGCGGTCAGCCCGCCGCCGGCGCTGCCGCCGATGGTGAACAGCTTGTCCGGGTCGATGCCGAGCTCGTCCGCGTGCTTCGCGGTCCAGACCAGGGCGGCGTACGAGTCCTCGAGCGCGGCCGGCGCCGGGTGCTCCGGGGCGAGACGGTACTCGACGGTGACCACGACCGCCCCGAACCGTTCGACGTAGTCGACGACGGGCCCGACGCCGACGAACCGGTCGCCGAAGATCATGCCGCCGACATGGGTGAAGAAGAAGCCGGGGGCCTCCTCCACCGGGTGGGCCGGACGGAAGATCGACACCGTGACGCCGTCCGCGTCGCGGACCTCGTGGGTGATGGGACGGCCGTCCAGCAGCTGCTCCAGCGTCGGTGTGAAGCCCGGCCCCCGCAGCGCGGAGAGGTGCGACGGCAGCAGGGTCGGGGTGATGGACTGGTTGACGACATCGAGCACGGTCTTGAGCTCGGGGTCGAACGGCGGCGGGATCATCATGACTGCTCCTTCAGGTAGGTGAGGACGATGCCGGCGACCTCGCGCCAGCCGTCGTCGAAGACGAGCGAGTGGCCCTTGCCGGGCAGCTCGCGATAGTCGGTGCGCTGTCCCGGGCGGTAGAGCGCGGCCGCCTGGCGGGCCGCCACCGCGGGCACGGTGTGGTCCCGGCCGCCGCCGAGGATCAGCAGCGCCCCGCGCCGGCTGTCGTCGAGGTCGACCTCGACCGGTGACGCGGGGTCCTTCTTGGCGGCGGTCAGTTCGAAGATGGGCCGGCCGGGCCCGGGGATCGCATGGCGCTGGTACAGCCGGTCGGACTCCTCGCGGCTGACCGCGTTGCCGAAGCCGTAGCGGAACTGCCGGCGGGTGAGCATCACGGTGCCGTCGCGGTTGGTCCTCTTGCGCAGCACGGGCAGGGCGCTGCGAATCTGGGCCAGGGGGAGCGCCTTGACGCCTTTGATCGGGGCCGGGTCGATGGCGACCGCGGCCCGGGCGACACCGGCGGCGAGCAGCTTCTGGGCGACGAGCCCGCCGAACGAGTGGCCGACGACGAGCGGCGGCTCGCCGAGCGCCTTGGCCTGCCGGGCGTAGTGGTCGGTCAGCTCCTGCACCCCGACGCCGGCGAGCCGCTCCGGCGCCTGCCGGGTGAGGGCCGCGTCGGCGGCCTCGCCGGGCCAGCCCGGGGCGGCCGAGTCGAAACCGTTGCGGGCGAACAGTTCGCGCCACGGATCCCAAGCGGTGGAGTGGATCCACAGGCCGGGGATGAACAGGACGCTCATCGCCGGGCCGCCTGTTCGATGGCGGCGGCGACGGCGGCGGGCTGCTCGAGGGTGGACAGGTGGTCGGCGGTGACGGTGGTGACGTGGCCGTGGGCGCGCTCGGCCATGGCCTGCTGTTCGGCGGCCGGGATGACCTGGTCGCGGGTGCCGATGACGAACCAGCTGGGCAGCTTCTTCCAGGCGGGCGGGCCGGAGGGCTCCTGCAGCGCCCCGGCGGCGATCGGGGCCTCGGCGGCGGCGAGGGCCCGGCCGGTGGCCGCGGGCAGGTGCGCGGCGAAGATCCGCGGGAACTGGTCGCGCTTGACGTACAGGTCGACGTCCCCGGCCGGCCGCGACGGGTCCTGGACGACGTCGAAGACGGTCTCGGCCGGGGCGGCGAGGGCCGAACCGGGCTTGGCGCCGGTCAGCTGGACGACGGTCTCGCCGGCATCCGGGGCGTACGCGTCGACGTAGGCCAGCGCCGTGACCCGCGGGGCCTGCGTGGCGGCGTTGGTGATGACCGCCCCGCCGTACGAGTGGCCGGCGAGCACGACCGGGCCGGTGGTGGCCTGGTTGACGAACGCGGCGACCGAGGCGGCGTCGGACGCCAGACCCCGCAGCGGGTTCGGGGCGTTGAGCACGGTGTAGCCGCGGCGCTGCAGCAGCGCGGTGACCGGGGCGAAGCTCGACGCGTCGGCCCAGGCGCCGTGCACGAGCACCACGGTCGGTTTGGCGGTGCCGTGGGCGGTGGCCGGCGTGGCCGTCGCGGTGGCGATCGTGGCGACCGCCGCCGCGGCGGCGGCGATCCTGCGGGTGCGGTTCATGGGAGCCTCCAGTCAGTCACGGAATGACCGATCATTCCGTTTGCTTCCTGAAGCTAACCCCGGGTTTCGAGCGGGAACAAGGCGTCAGTGACGCCGGTTACCTATGACGGAAGGAACGATCATTCCGAGTTGTAGGATGGGATCATGGCGAGTACAAAGCGCGCGATCGCGCCCCGCGAGCAACTTCTCCAGACGGCGGCTCGCCTCTTCTACACCGAGGGCATCAACGGCGTCGGCGTGGAGCGCATCCTGCAGGAGGCCGGGGTCACCCGGACCACGATGTACCGCCACTTCGACGGCAAGGAGGCGCTCGTCGTCGCGTACCTGGAGCGCGAGGACAGCCGGATGAAGGAGCTCTGGGACGCCGGGCTGGCCCGGGCCGTCTCGCCCCAGCACAAGCTGGAGCTCGCCATCGAGGGCATTGCCGCCGATGCCGCCGAGCGGCACACCCTGGGCTGCCCGTTCATCAAGGCCGCGGGCGAGTTCCCCGACCCGGCCAGCCCGGTCCGCCAGGTCGTCACCCGGCACCGGGCCTGGTTCCACGACGACCTGCGGGCCATGCTCACCGACGCCGGCCGGGCCGACATCGAGGTCAAGGCCGAGGCGCTCGCGATGCTGCGCGATTCCCTGCTGATCGGCAGCTTCCTCGACGACAAGGACAGCGCCCGCCGTACGTTCGTCCGTACCGCCCGCTGGATCGCCGACCTGGGCTGAGCACCTACTCGTGGACGACGATCGGGTCGCCGAAGACGGCGTAGGTGGACTTCTCCTCGTCGGTCTTCGCGTCGCGGGTGGAGCAGGCCATCCGGAGGCCGACGACGCCGGTCAGCTTGACGGACAGCTTGGCCGGGTGGCCGACGGAGACCTCGGCCGGCTTGGGCAGCAGGGTGCGGCCGTCCTGGTCGTAGAAGAGGATCTCGACGACCTTGCCGAAGGCGTTGTCGGTGCTGTCGTCGATGCCGGCGGTCGCGCTGAAGGTGGCGCTGCCGGCCACGTTCCACTGCAGGTGCGAGTTGGTCGGGGTGTTGCAGTAGAACTGGATGCCCCGCGAGTAGCGGGTTCCGCTCAGGCTCACCGGCTTGGCGTCGTAACCGCCGTCGGTCGGGTCGGCGCTGTCCAGGTACTCGGTCGAACCCGGGGCCGGGGTGTCGAAGCCGCTGGCGTCCGGCTCGCCCGGCTCAAGGGAAGGTTCGAGGGAAGGTTCGAGCGAAGGTTCGAGGGACTCGCTGGGTTCCGGGCTTTCCGTCTCGACCGGCGTGGTGGTCGGGACGGTCGTGGGCGCCGGCTCGGGGGTCAAGGTAGGGGCCGGTGCCGCCTCGGCCGGGTCGCCGGCCAGGACCCGTACGCCCGTGAAGGCCCCCGTCCCGAGCGCGACCACCGCCACCCCGATCAGAATGATCAGCCACTGCCGCAGCTGCAGCGCGTGCAGCAGACCCTTCTCGGGTACGCCGTACTGCTCGGCGTGGCGGCGGCTGCGCCGGTGCCGCGCGATGACGTTCGCGGCCAGGAGGACCAGGACGAACGCGGTGACGACGCAGCCGACCAGCAACGGCACCGCGGTCCGGTTCTGTCCGGAGTAGACGAGGTACAGCACCGGCCCGGCGATCACCGCGGCCAGCAGGAGCAGGAAAACGAAGGAGGCGGCTCTCTGAGACTTGCCCGCTGTGCTCACGATCTTCTCCCCGGAAGTGACGTGCTGACGCCGGTATCTGACGGACAGCTCACCGGCCGTGATGCGTGAAGGGCGCCCACGCGGCCGGATGGGCCAGCTCGGACGAGGCCGCTTTCAGCGGCGCCAGCTCGGGCGGGATCTCTCGCTGGGGGTCGGTCATCCAGACGTACGCGGCCCGCAGCGCGTCCCGGTCGTTGAGGCCCTCAGCAGTGCGATAGCGGTGGAACATCACCATCAGGCAGACGGTGGTGTGGTCGGACACGGGCCGGCGTGACCCGATGACGCTGACCGCGCCGGCCGCGAGGACCGCGGTGGCGAGGGTCAGCGCCTCGTCGTGGGCGGACGGGGTGAGGTCGGTCGAACAGGCCGACAGCACCACGAGCCCGCCGGGGAGGCCGGGCGGCCGGTCCCGTGCCTCGGACAGAATCCTGGTCACCGGCAGGTCCGGGTCCAGCACAAGGTGGGAGCGCTCCGGCGTGGCCCCGGTGACGGCGTGGCAGGCCAAATGCAGCACCGCATCGCCGTCCAGCGCGCGGAGCACGTCGTCCGCGGTGCTGATCACGCGCGCGCCGGGGTAGGGGCCTTCGCGGAGCAGCTCGACCTCGACCGGCGCCCACCGCAGGCCGCCCGTAGGGTCGCTTAGCAGCGAGACCGGCCCCGCCGTGCGTCGTGGCCGGTGTGCGACCGCGCCCAGCTGGCGGCCGGAGGCGGCGTAGGAGATCGCGAAGGACCGGAAGGCGTACACCGACTCGGGGGAGCGGGCCGCGTGCCACGGGATCCGGTCGAGCGGACCCCAGGGCACGAGCACGAGGCGGTGCGGCCGGTCCGGTCCGGGTTCGCCCAGGCCGGTCAGGAGCGGGGCGATCACCGCGGGCCAGGCCCAGTCGCACGTCGCCGCCCAGTCCTCGCCGGTCGGGCCGTCGACCGGGAGGATGTCCCGGTCCGGGCCGGCGGCCGCCATCGGCACGGCCTCGGGTACGGCGTCACCGCGCAGCTCCGGCGCGGGCAGGCATCGTGGCTCGCCGTCGGCCGGCACGAGGACCAGGCGGCCGGGCCGGTCACCGTCCCCGGCGAGCAGATACACGAGCGCGTCCGCGTCCACGGCGCGTACCGCCGCCGCGATTTCCGCCGGGCCCGGGACCGTGACCAGTTGCCCGGCGAGGCCGGAGTCGCCCAGGGCGGCGAGGACTCTGGGCCGTAGGTCGGACGGAACGGCGACCAGCGTGGCGGCGACCGTCTCGGCGGCGGTGGCCGCGACCGGCGCGGCCGGTGTCGCGGCCCATTCCTCGGCCAGAGCGGTGTGCCCGGCTTCCCGCAGCAATTCGAGGACGGTCGCCCCGGCTGTCGCGCTGTCGAGGACCAGTCCGCGGCCCAGCTCGAGGGCCTCGATCGCCGCCGCGGGCCGGTCGGCGTCGAGGCACCAGCCGGCGGTCTCCAGGGCGAGTGCCGCGGCCTGCCGGGCCGCGTCGAGGGCGTGCGCGGTGCCGCTCTGAAGCAGGACATCATTGCCGTACGCCCGCAGGCCGCGCAGCCCGCTCTCCACGGCCTCGGCCAGCCGCCCGTCGAGACGGTAGGCGGTGGCCAGCGTGGCATGGATCTGAGCCGCCAACGGGTGGCCGGCGGTCAGTTCCGGCCGGACCCGTTCGAGCCCCTCGGCGGCCGCGCGCGGCTCGTCCGGGAGCCGGGCCATCGCGGCCAGCGCGGCGAGCGCGACGCGGTCCGGCGACGGAACGGACGGGTCGCGGGCGATCTCGTCGAGCTGCCGGATCGCCGCCGGCCGGAGCGCCGGGTCGTCGTCGAGCAGATCGGCCAGGGCCCCGGCCGCGCGCAGGGCGGGCCGGCCCGACTCCTCGACGGCCAGGTCGCCGCCCGCCCGGCGGAGAAGGCCGATGCCCGTGCGCAGATCCTCCGGGTGCCGGCCGTGGTTGCTGCGGGCCAGGTACGCCAGCCCGAGCGCCACGTCGAATCGGGAGCGCCACGGATAGCCGGCGTCCAACTTGGGCAGAGCGTTCTCGAAGCCGTCGATCACTTCGTCGAGCGCGGCCGCGTCGAGGTGCTGAACGGCGAAAACGGTGCGTGACATGAGCCGCGCGAGCTCGATGACCGGCTCCGTGCCCGCCCGCGACAGCATCCGCGGGGCGGCCTCGGCGTCCTCGTACGTCCCCTGCCGCAGGTGCCGATCGTGCAGCAGCACCCCGAGCATGCCCTCGATGACCGTGTGCAGGTCGTCGTCCTTCGGCACGGCGACCAGCGCGGTCCGCAGATCATCGGCGGCGGCCCGCAGGTCGTCGGCGGGCCGGTCCGCGAACCGGGCCCGCAGGATCAGCGTCATCGCCCGCAGGAAGCGGTCCCGGCCGGCCTGGACCGGGTCGGCCGGGGGAGCGGCGACGATCTGTTCGGCCAGCCGCACGACCTGCTCGATGTGCTCGGGCCGGCTCCGGTACGCCGAGGCCGACAGCAGCAGCCCGGTCAGCCGGCGCACCGTCGCGCCGTCATCGGGGTCGGCGCCGCCCAGGTCGGCCAGCGTGTCGCTGAGCACGCCGGCCAGGCCGGTCAGGTGCTCCGGCAGGCCGGCGACGTGACCGCGTTCGGCGATCAGCGCCCCCGCCTCGGCCAGGATCAACGGACGGAGCCGGTGCCCGGGCGGAAGCTGCCGCAGGACTTCGTCCTGGGCGGCGCCGAGCCGGCCGGAGGCGGCGGGTTCGACGCTCGCGACCATCAGGTCGCCCAGGGTGCGGTGGATGCCGTCGAGGGCGCCGACAAGTCCGGCCAGGGACGAGACGGCCGCGATCATCTCCGTCATGTCGCGCGCGCCGACCACGCGCATGGCGGCGATCAGCGCCTCGGCGTACTGCCGGACCTCGGCCCCGGGCGGCTCGTGGCCGACGATCCAGCGCAGGTGCCCCAGCGCGCGGTCCCGGTCGGCCAGCCGGCCGGGGTCGTTCAGTTCGCCGCGCATCAGCGCCATGCCCAGGGCGATGCCGGCGCTGCCGTCCGGGTCGCCGCCGAGCGGGATCGGCATCGCCCGGAAGAACAGCAGCATGCCCAGGCCGGCGTGGGTCACGGTGGGTTCGTCGTGGGCGACGGTGAGCGCCTCGTCCAGAAGGACGATCGCCTCGTCCCGGTCGGCCGTCGCCCCGGCCTGGCGGAAGTAACCCAGGGCCAGCCGCAGGCCCAGGGCCCGGGCCAGCCGTGCGGCGGCCGGACTGCCCGGGGCCGCCGCGGCATACCGTGCCCGCAGGTCCTCGATGGATTCGTCGGTCATGAGCTCGTCACGTCTTCAACCTGACGGACCGTCGCTTCCCTTCCGGCATACCTAGAACTACTATGCCTCGTACTTCTAGGTATGAAGGAGGCGCCCGTGCGGGTGACCAAGGATCTGGTGGCCGCCTCGGCGACGCCGATCGTGCTCGGCATTCTCGCCGAGGGGGAGAGCTACGGGTACGCGATCCTGCGGCGCATCAACGAGCTGTCCGGCGGCGAGCTGGACTGGACCGAGGGCTTCCTCTACCCGCTGCTGCACCGGCTGGAGCGGCTCGGCCACGTCGAGGCGAGCTGGCAGGCGGTGGCCGGGGAGCGCCGCCGCAAGTACTACCGGATCACCCCGCAGGGCCGGGCCGAGCTGGCCGAACAACAACGTCAATGGCAGACCGTGGTCGGCGCGCTCAAACAGGTCTGGCCGCTGTTCATTCCGCTGGAGGGCACCGCGTGACGATCACGAACGGCAAGGACGAGCTCGAGGACCAGTTCGTGCGGTGGCGGGAGTACGTACGCCGCCGGCCCGAGCTGGTGGAGTCCGACGCCGACGAGCTGGAGGACCACCTTCGCGACTCGGTCGACGGGCTGGTGACGCTCGGGCTGAGCCGCGACGAGGCGTTCCTGGTCGCGGTCAAGCGGATGGGCGGCCTGGACGACCTGTCCCGCGAGTTCGCCCGCGAGCACTCCGAACGGCTGTGGAAGCAGCTGATGTTCACGAGCGAGCCCGGCGACCCGTCGAAGAGGCACGACCTGGTCGCGATGCTGATCTGCGCGATCGGCGCCGCCGTCTCGATCAAGGTGCCGGCGCTGTTCGGGCGGTCGTTCGCCGACTTCGGCGTCTTCTACGGCGCCAATCTCAGCCTGTTCGCCCTGCCCTGGCTGGCGGGCTTCCTGCTGTGGCGCCGGCGGCCGGCGCGATGGGTGTACGGGGTGCTGGCGGCCCTGTTCGCGGTGGGCGCGGTGGTGGCGAACGCGTACCCGCTCGGCGAGAGCGACCAGTCGGCCGGCCTGGTCATGACGCACCTGCCGGCCGCGCTGTGGCTGGTGCTGGGTCTGGCCTACGTCTCCGACGATCTGCGCTCGTCCCGGCGGCGGATGGACTTCATCCGCTTCACCGGCGAGTGGTTCGTCTACCTCGTCCTGATGATGCTCGGCGGCGGCGTCCTCATCGCCTTCCTGTACGGCATTTTCGAGGCGATCGGCATCCAGGCCGACTACCTGATCCAGAACTGGGTGGTGCCGTGCGGCATGGTGGCCGCGGCCGTCGTCGGCGGCTGGCTGGTCGAGGTCAAGCAGGGGGTCATCGAGAACATCGCGCCGGTCCTGACCCGGCTGTTCACCCCGCTGTTCACCGTCACCCTGCTGGCCTACCTCGCCGTCATCGGCTGGAACGGCCGCGGCATCGACGTCGACCGCAGCGCCCTGGTCATGTTCGACCTGTTGCTCGCGGTGGTCCTCGGCCTGCTGCTCTACTCGCTGTCGGCCCGTGACCCGCAGGCCCCGCGCGGCCCGTTCGACGTCATGCAGCTCGCCCTCGTGATCAGCGCCCTTCTCATCGACGCCCTCGTCCTCTACACGATGGCCGGCCGGATCGCCGAGTACGGCACCACCCCGAACAACGTGACGGCGATCGGCCAGAACATCGTGCTCCTGGTCAACCTGGCCTGGTCGGCCTGGCTGCTGTGGGGATTCGTCCGCCGGCGGTCCGGCTTCGCGGCCATCGAACGCTGGCAGACCCTCTACCTGCCGGTGTACGCGGTGTGGTTCTGGGCCGTCGTCCTCGTCCTGCCCCCGGTCTTCGGCTTCCGCTGATCAGCCGGCCGGGCAGCGGGAATGAGCGGAGGCGAAGCCGAGCCAGGTGTGCCGGTTGCCGGCCCAGCACCAGCCGATCTTCGGTGCTCTGCGGTGGGTGGGGCCGTCGCGGCCGGTCCCGTTGCTGATCCAGATGGCAGGGGTCCGGGCGTCCAGAGTGGCGCCTTTCGGTTTGCGGGAGCCGATGGTCATGAAGCAGTGGTTGGGCTCCAGCACCTTCGGCTCCTGCAACAGCCAGCTGATGCCCTCGTTGACGGTGAGCGGCGTCCGCCCGCGTTCGAGGATGGCGGGCAGGGCCTCGTTCGGGCTCCAGTTGCGCATGTCGTCGCCCCGGTCGGGTTCGCGGATCAGATAGAGCAGCCCGGCCGGCACGGCGAGACCGTCCAGGGGGACGAACTCCTCGAGGTCGGTCATGTCGTCGACGACGAAGCCGGGCTTGTCGCGGTGGCGGAGCAGCGGCGCGAGTTCGCGGGCGGTGGCCAGCGCGGGATGCACGGCCAGCACGCTGCCGGGTTCGTCGGGCAGGGCGGCGACATCGGCGGCCAGTTCGGTCGCGCTCCGGCCGGTGACGCCGGCGAGGCCGGCTTCGAGCAGGCGGTCCAGCTGATGGGTCAGGCTCATGCGATCCCCTAACTCCGTGTGCCTTACGGACTTTCCGTGCAGCACAACGTACACGCCGCGGAGTTATTCCGGCGGGCCCAGCCCGCTCGAACCTTCTTGATCGAACTGCTTTGACTTACGTCGATATGATGCGGCTCCGTCCTCTTCGAGGGAGCAGGGCTCATGAAATGGATCTTAGACTTCGCTGAGCGAGGGATGGAGTTGTTGACCAGCCTGGTGGCATTGATCAAGCAGCTCGACAAGAAGATACTTCTGGCCGTTTCCGGAATCGTGGCGATTGCGATCGTGGCCGGTGGGGCCTATGCCATCGGGGCGGCGCGCGGGTCCGGTTCCCCGGCGGCCGAGGCGCCCTCACCGAAGGATCGCGTCGGCGGCCTGGATCTTGCGAAGTACTGCGAGTCGTACGGGTACTCGGAGGTCGACACCCAATTCTGCACCGCGCCCATCGACCTGGACGGCGCGTGCCAGTGGCAATACAACAAGGCCGACCTGAAGATGGTCATCCAGGTCGACGAGCCGTACGGCGGGAAATGCCGGGACAAGCAGAAGAAGGACGTCGGCGGAATCAAGGACATGCTCGGCTATTGCAATGACACCTATCAGGGGAGCATCAATGTCCAGCCGCTGGTCCTGAACGGCAAGACGTGGGTCTGCCGGGCGCCGATAAACAAGAATCTCGCCTGCGGCTGGCAGTACCAGACGGAAAGCTTGGCCGCGGTCGAGGAAAGCGCCGGACTGTGGGCGTGCTACAAGCCGTGAAACGGTGCTCCGGCCCGAAGGCCGGAGCACCGTCGTTCATCGGCGGGTCTTGGGCAGGTCGAACTGGTCGGCGGCCTTGCAGTCCTTCTGCGAACCGATCGCGGCCGGGCCCAGCTCGTCCAGGGCCGCGCGGGCGCGCTGGCGGCCCAGGTTCCAGGCGTACCAGGGGTCGGGCTCTTTGAGGTCCTCCGCGATCCAGCTCAGGGTGCATCTCCGTACCGGGTCGGGCAGCTCGGTCAGAGCGGGAGTCGCGTCGGCCGAGAGAGCCCGCAGATACCAGGCGTCGATCTTGCCCGAGCCCTCGTAGCGGGCGGCGTTACGGCTGGCCACATAGCCCTCGGGGTCCAGGGCGGCCAGGCCGAGCAGCATCAGCACGGCGAGACCGACGGTGGACGCCGGGATCCAGCGGCCCTGCCATTTGATGCCGGCCGCGGCGATCATCACGAAGATGACGCCGAGCAGCATCTCGGAGGCCATGACGAAGATCCGCTCACCGGTGAAGCTGTAGACGCGCTGGTACTCCCACATCCGCGACAGCGCGGAGGCCACGATGACCACGCTCAGGGCACAGAGCAGACCCAGCAGTACGCGCAGCAGCAGCCGTTCCGCCCGGGTGTCCCGCTTCGACCAGCGGGCCAGGGCCGCGATCAGCGCCAGGGACAGCAACGTGACCGCGACGAGCTGCCAGAAGCCGCTCCGGGCGTACTGGGAGTAGCTGAGCCCGGCGGTCTTCAGCACGTGCCGGCTCCCGCCGAACAGCACGGTGAACTGCACCGCCACGAAACCCGCGAACAGCAGCACGAGCGCGGCCCCGGCCGGCGCCCACTCGATCAGGCCGAACCGGCCCCGGCCGGGCGTGTCCAGGCCGGCCGTCACCGGCGGCGCGCTGAGCGTGTAGATCCCGGAGACGGCGAGCAGGGCGCCGGCCGCGGCCAAGAAGATCCACTTGAAGACCGCGCCGAGGTTGAAGTCGGGCACGGCGTCGTCGAGCAACCGGGAGAACGCGACGTCGGCCGACGACAACAACGCGCCGAAGACCAGCAGCACGACGACGGTCAGGGCGGCCGAGAAGAAGATCCGCTTGGTGATGCCGGGGTTGCGGCCCGACTTCAGGTGCCTACGGACCCACGGGATGCCGGCGAGGGCCGCGAAGGGGGCGGCGACCAGGCTGAACAGGATCGACCGGACCTGCCGGCCGCCGACGATGGCCAGCGCGGTGCAGCCGATCGCGCCCAGCACGCTGAAGGTCACCAGCCACCACGCGTTGCGGAAGGCCGGGACGAGCATGAGGGCGAGCGCCGCCGCGGCCCAGCCGGAACGGACCAGCCGCTCCCGGCGGGGCAGTTCCTTGCTCGGCCGGACCGCGAACCCGACGCCCAGCGTCAACGCCAGCCAGGCCAGGAACCAGCCGATGCCGACCCGGTCCAGCGGCAGGAAGGCCAGGAAACCGAGAGCGCCGGCGAGCACGCCGGCCGGGACGGCCCAGCCCTTGGCCTGCTTCGGGCCGGGCCAGTTCTTCTTCCGGAACGTCGCCCAGGCGCTCGGCGGTCGCTCGTAGGTGTCGATCGCGAACGGGCGCGCCGGCTGGGGGCGGTACGGCTGCGGTTGCGGGCGCTGGGCCAGTGCCGCCTGCGGGTTCTGGGGCGGGATCGCCCGGGGCTCGGCGGCGGTGACCACTCGCGGTGGCGCGGGCTCGCCGGGTTGGTCAACCGGCTTGGGACCAGCCGGCGCATCGTCGGTCGACTCGGGAGCGGTCGGCTTCGGATCGGTCGACTCGGGAGCGGTCAGCTCGGTGGTGGCCGGCGGGATCGCCTCGGCCGACGGCGGGGCCGGCTGGGCGGCCACCGGGGCGGCCGCCGCTGTCTCGGCCTGGACCATCGGGAGGAACACGGCGTAGCCCCGTGTGCCCGAGGGAATCCGGACCGGGATGGCCCATGCCGTCTCGCCCTCGGCCCCCGGCCAGACCAGCGACGGGATCGCGTCGGTCGGCGGCATGACCAGCAACTGGGGCGCCGGCGTGGGAACGTCTTGGGCCGGGTCCGAGGGACCGGGCTGCTTCGGTGGCAGGTCCGCCACTGCACCCTCCTGAGTTGGTCAGTTCGCACACTTTAGGCCGAGCGCGCGGCGAAAACAACGTTAGGACGGGTCCGTATCGCCGCGACGGCTGGAGCGTAACTCAGGGGGACAACTCAGATCGATGTGCTCGGACTGATCAGGCGGGTCTCGTAGGCGACGACCACGGCTTGCACCCGGTCGCGGAGACCGAGTTTGGCCAGGATGCGGGCGACGTGGGTCTTCACAGTGGCCTCGGACAGGAAGAGCCGGCCGGCGATCTCGAGGTTGCTCAGGCCCTGCGCGACCAGGGTCAGGACCTCCCGCTCGCGGGGGGTCAGCGCGGCCAGGTCGCGGTGCGCCGGGGACTCGCGGGGCTCAGGCGCGGTGAAGCGCTCGACCAGGCGGCGGGTGATGCCCGGGGCCAGCAGGGCGTCGCCCTCGCGGACGATGCGGACGGCGGCCACCAGGAACTCCGGGGTGACGTCCTTGAGCAGGAAGCCGCTCGCACCCAGGCCGAGGGCGGCGTAGACGTACGTGTCGAGGTCGAACGTGGTCAGCATGATGACGCGCGGCGGGCCGTCGCCGGCCAGGA
Source organism: Actinoplanes sp. NPDC049598 (assembly GCF_040675435.1). Lineage (NCBI taxonomy): Bacteria > Bacillati > Actinomycetota > Actinomycetes > Micromonosporales > Micromonosporaceae > Actinoplanes > Actinoplanes sp. NPDC049598. The sequence goes on from NZ_JBFAOX010000004.1 coordinate 206,728, forward strand.
TGCGGCGGGTGGCCTCGATGCCGTCCATGCCGGGCATACGGATGTCCATGAGCACGACGTCGGGACGGGTGTGCCGGACCACCTCGACGGCCTCGGCCCCGCTCGCCGCCTCGCCGGCCACCTCGATGCCGTCGGCGGTGAGGATCATCCGGAAGCCGGCCCGGACGAGCGCCTGATCGTCGGCGATCACGACCCGTACCGGCGGGGTGGGGGTCATCGGCTCTCCACGGGAAGCTGGGCCTGAACGCGATAGCCGCCGGTGAGGCGGGCGCTCGCCTGGAGGGTGCCACCGTAGACGGCGAGCCGTTCGCGCAGGCCGGCCAGACCGCGGCCGGTGGAGGCGGCGGACTCGGGGGCCGGCCGCCCACCGGTGTCGGTGACGGTGATCCGCAGCTCGTCCGGCGAATAGGCGACATCGACCGTGGCGCGGGCCCCGGCGGCGTGCTTCACCGTGTTGGTGAGGGCCTCCTGCACCACGCGGTACGCGGCGAGCTCCACCCCGGACGGCAGCGGGAACCGCTCGCCGCTGGTGGTGACGGTGACGTCGACCCCGGCGTCGCGGACCCGGTCGATCAGCGGGGGCAGCTGGGCCAGGCCCGGCTCCGGTTCGAGGGAGTCCTCCTCGGCCGTGGCCAGCAGCCCCATCACGCCGCGGAGCTCGCCCAGGGCGGCCCGCCCGCCCTCCTCGACGGCCAGCAGGGCGTCACGGGCGGCCTCGGGCGCGTTGTCGAGCACCTTGCGGGCGGCGCCGGCCTGGATGACCATCATGGACACGTTGTGGGTGACGATGTCGTGCAGCTCGCGGGCGATGCGGGCGCGTTCCCGGCGGGTCGCCTCGCGCAGCGCCTCGGCCCGCTCCTCGCGGAGCCGGTCGGCCCGCTGACGCCAGGTGCGCATGCCGTTGACCGCCAGCCCGATGGGCAGCAGCACCAGGAAAGGCACCCACGCGACCGGGACGATCGGCACGGCCAGGTCGGGGAACGAGCTGTAGAGCAACGCCGCCGGCACCAGCGCGGCCAGGGCCCAATGGCGGTACGGGCTGTACGCGGCCGCGGTGTACCCGGCGATCACGCAGGCGTAGAACGAGACGCGCAGGATGTCGGTGCTCGGCTCCACGCCGTGCAGTGACAGCACGGTGATGCCGAGGATGACCGAGAGCGTCGCGAGCGGGTAGCGGCGGCGCACCACCAGCGGCAGGATGGCGGCGATGGCGATCCATCCCGGGCCCTGCGGATCGGGGTGGACCGGCCCGAAGGGCGGCGCCGGGGTCATCTCCGGGCGGAAGCCGTCCGGAAGGTCCGGGGGATCGGGCCAGTCGGGCGCCTCCACGGCGACCGCCACGTCGTTGGTGGTGTCGAAGAGATGGCCGGTGATGTCGGTGCCGCTGAGCGCGACCACCACGAACACCGCGACCAGCAGCACGTCGAACGCCCAGTTGCGGCGGGTCAGCCGCGGCTGGGGGCCGGAGCGGCGCAGCGCCCGCGCGACCACCGGCCGCTGCAGAAAGCGGGTCACCGGGCCATTGTGTCCGGCCGGGCCCACCGGACGCATCCATCGCCCGACTACGCCGCAAGGATGACGGGCGGCGGGCAAGGCACTCTCACGGCCGACGCCCGGGGCGCCCGGCGGCCCCTAGCTTCGGCAACCATGATTGACGTCGTAGATGTGAGCCGCCGCTACGAGGGCGACCAGGCCGCCCTCGACCACCTGAGCCTGCACGTCGCCGAGGGCGAGTGCCTGGCCCTGCTCGGCCCGTCCGGCAGCGGCAAGTCGACCCTGCTCAACCTGATCGCCGGCCTCGACCGGCCCACCGAGGGCACGGTCACGGTCGGCGCCACCCGGGTCGACCGGCTGGGCGAGGCCGCCGCCGCCCGCTACCGCCGGGCCACCATCGGCCTGGTCTTCCAGTTCTTCAACCTGCTCGACGACCTGACCGTCAGCGACAACGTGCTGTTGCCGGCGCAGATCGCGGGGAAGCCGGCGGGCGCGCGCCGGCGGGCCCTCGAGCTGCTCGAGACGCTCGGGATCGACCGGCACGCCGACGCCTACCCCGGCCGCCTCTCCGGCGGGGAACGGCAGCGGGTCGCGGTCGCGCGGGCGCTGATGAACCGGCCGCCGCTGCTGCTGGCCGACGAGCCGACCGGCGCCCTGGACACCGCGTCGGGGGCGGAAGTGCGCAAGCTGCTGGTCGACCTGCACGCCGAGGGACAGACCATCGTCCTGGTCACCCACGACGAGGTCCTGGCCGAGGCCGTCGCCACCCGGACCGTACGCCTCGTCGACGGACGGGTGGCCGCCTGATGAGCGCGATCCGGACCGTCGTCCGTGGCGCCCGGCGGCGCCGCGTCTCCACCATCGTGATCATCGCGGCGACCGCGATGGCCGTCACCGCGACCGTCCTGGCCGGCCTGCTGCTGGCCGCGTCGTCGGCGCCGTTCAGGAACGCGTTCAACGCCCAGCACGGCGCCCACCTGACCGCGGTCTTCGACTCCGCGACGACGACCGAGACCCAGGCGGCGGCCACCGCGTCGCAGGCCGGCTCGGCGAGCGGCCCGTTCCCCGTGACCACCGTCAAGTCGAGACCGATGGAAGGACCCGGCCCGGGCGTCCCACCGCTGAAGGTGGCCGGCCGGGCGAACCCCGGCGGCGACCGGGTCGACCAGGTCACGCTGCTCTCCGGGCGCTGGGCCCGCACGGCGGACGAGATCGTGATCGCCCGGACCAGCCTCCGGCTGCCCACCGGGTTCGAGCTGAAGCTGGAGAACGGCTCCACGCTGAAGGTCGTCGGCGAGGCCCGGTCGATCAGCCAGACCGCGCAGGGCTGGATGACCCCGGAGGGCGTCCGCGCGCTCGGGCCGGCCGGCTGGCAGATGCTCTACCGCTACGCCGACGCCGGCACCGAGGCCGCGATGACCGCCCACGCGACCGCGCTCGGCCCGGGCGTGCAGACACAGAGCTGGCTGGGCGTACGCGACGACGCCGCGCACCGGACGCAGCTGTTCGTGCCGCTGCTGAGCGCGTTCGGCCTGATCGGCCTGGCCCTGGCCGCGATCGTCATCGGCAACGTGACCGCGGGCACGATCGCGTCGGCCACCCGCCGTATCGGCATGATGAAGGCGCTCGGGCTGACCCCGGCCCAGGTCGTCCGGGCCTGCCTGGCCCAGGCCCTGATCCCCGGCATGATCGGCGCGGTCCTCGGGATCGTCGCCGGCGACCTGCTCGCCGTACCACTGACCGCCGACGTGGCCGACCTGTTCGGCACCGTGCCGATGGCGGTCACCCCGTGGGTCGACGCCGCCGCGATCCTCGCCGCGGTGCTGGTGATCGCCGCGACCGCGGCGCCGGCCGCGTGGCGGGCCGCCCGCCTGCGTACCGTCGACGCCCTCGCGGTCGGCCGCACCCCGCAACACGGCCGCGGCCGGTTCGCCGCCCGGCTGGCCGCCCGCTCCGGGCTGCCCCGGCCGCTGAGCCTCGGGCTGGCCCAGCCGTTCACCCGGCCCGCCCGGACGCTGGCCATGCTGCTGACCGTCGCGCTCGGCACGGCGGCGGCGACCTTCGCCATCGGCCTGGCCAGTTCCCTGCGCCTGGTGCAGGCGGCCGATCAGAAACCCGAGACCTCGGCCGACGTGCTGGTTCTGCCGGCGGAACCCGGCCACCGGGACATCGACACCCGCGAGGCCGTGGCCACCACCCCGGGAACCGGGAGCTTCTACGGCCGCGGACCGGCCGAGATCCCGGTCGACGGGCTGCGCGAGGCCGCACGAGGAACGGTGACCAGCGGCGACGCCCGCGCGGCCGGGTACGAGATGCTCGCGGGCCGCTGGTACACCGCGCCGGGCGAGGCGGTCGTGACGACGGGCTTCCTGACCGCGACCGGCAAACACCTCGGCGACACCGTGACCGGCGCCGGGCACAGGCCGCTCACCCTGGTCGGCGAGGTCTTCGACGGCAGCGCCAACAACCACCTCTACACCGACACCGCCAGCGTGCCCGGCCTGGCCGGCCAGGATTTCGAGTGGTACGTCAAGCTCGCACCCGGCACCGATCGCGACGCCTACCTGGCCGCGCTGCGGAGCCGGAACATCTCGGCCGAGGCCACCCAGGCCGAGAGCCCGGACGGCACGCTGATCATCCTCGATTCGCTGACCGCCCTGCTCACCGCGCTGCTGGTGTCGGTGGCCGCGCTCGGCGTGCTCAACGCGGTCGTGCTCGACTCCCGCGACCGGGTGCACGACATCGGCGTCCACAAATCCCTCGGCATGACGCCGAAGCAGACCGCCGTCATGGTCATCGCCTCGGTGGGCCCGCCCGGCCTGATCGGTGGCATCATCGGCGTCCCGGCCGGATACCTGCTGCACCGATGGGCCGTGCCCGCGATGGCCCACGGCGCCGGCATCCGCCTGCCGCACAGCACGATCGACGTCTACGCCTCGGCCCTGCTGGCCGCGCTGGCCCTGGCCGGCCTGGTCCTAGCCGCCGCGGGCGCCCTGCTCCCGGCCGGCTGGGCCGCCCGCACCCGGACAGCGGTCGCCCTGCGCACCGAATAACTTTCGCCCTGCGTGATCTTGGCTGCTCAGCCGTTTGCCCGGCTCCGCTCGACGGGCAGAGTGGGTGTCGTGGCCAAGATCGTGCGCGTGCGGGTGTTCGGGGGTCTCCGGCTGTGGCGCGACGGCCAGGAGGTGCCGGTCGGGCCCGTGCGTCTGCGGATCGTGCTGGCGGCGCTGCTGGCCGGGCGGGGTGCGGTGGTCACCACCGGCGAACTCGTGGACGCGCTGTGGGGCGACGGGCCGTCGGCCAGCGCCGTCAACCAGGTGCAACGGCTGATCGGGCAGGTACGGCGGCTGTTCGAACCCGGTCTGCGGCACCGGGAGACGGGTGAGTGGGTGGCGCCGGCCGGGGACGGCTACCGTCTGGCGATCGACGGGCGCAGCTGCGATCTGAGCGCCTTCTTCGAGTTGGTCGCCGCGGGCCGGGCGGCCGTGGAGCGGGAGGACCTGCGGGAGGCGGCGCAGAAGTACGAGCAGGCGCTGGAGCTCGCGGTGGAGCACCCGTTCGCCGGGCTGCCGGCCGGCCTTGTCGAACTGCCCGCGTTCGTGGCGATCGACGGCGCCCGGAGCGAGGCGGCCGTCGAGGCGGCCGATGTCGCGCTGGCCCACCCACGGGCGTACCGGCTGGCGCCCTTGATCTCACGGTATGCGGCCGCGGCGCCGCTGCACGAGCCGCTGCAGGCCCGGCTCATCCGGCTGATGACGGTCACCGGACGGCGGGCCGAGGCTCTCGTGCATTTCGAGCGGGTGCGCCACCGGCTGGCCGAGGAGCTGGGCACCGACCCGACGGTCGAGCTTCGGGCGGCCCACCTGGAGGCGCTGGCCGACCCGGAGGACGAGGCCGGCCCGGCCCAGCTGCCGCTGTCGCTGACCGGGTTCACGCCGCGCGACGACCTGACCGCCGCGCTCGAGGGCGGTCGGCGGGCGGCGGTGGTCGTGCTCAGCGGGATGGCCGGCGCGGGCAAGACCGCCCTGGCCGTGCACTGGGCGCATCGGATCACCGTCGACTACCCCGACGGTCAGCTCTACCTGAATCTTCGGGGTTTCGAGGCGGACGGCCGGCAGGTGCGGCCGGCGGAGGCCCTGAACTCGCTGCTGGAGTCGATCGGCATCGACCCCGGAGCCGCCGGCGGCACGCTGGAGGCCCGCGCCGCCCGCTGGCGCTCGGCGCTGGCCGATCGCCGCATGATCCTGTTGCTGGACAACGCGCACGACTCGGCCCACGTGCGCCCGCTGCTGCCCGGATCGGCCGGCTGCCTGGTCGTCGTGACGAGCCGCAACCGCCTGACCGGCCTGGTCGCCCACGAGGGAGCACACCCGGTGCAGGTCGGCCGGCTGAACCGGGCCTCCGCGTGGGACCTGCTGAGCCGCCGGCTGGGCGCCGGCAGGCTGGCGGCGGAGCCGGCCGCCGCCGACGAGCTGATCCGGCTCGGCGCGGGGCTGCCCCTGGCGCTGGCCATCGCGGCGGCGCACATCGCCGTGCGGCCCGAGTTGCCGCTGGCCGACGTGGTGGCCGAGCTCGGCTCCGCGGCGCGCCGGCTGGACGGCCTGCGGACCGGCGAGCGGCAGGACGACGTACGGTCCGCCTTCTCCTGGTCCTACGCGGCCCTGACGGCGCCCTCGGCCCGGCTGTTCCGGCTGCTCGCGGTGCATCCGGCGGCCGAGATCGCGGTCGCCGCCATGGCCAGCGCCGCGGGCGCCGGCGTGGAGGAGACGCTGCCCGAGCTGTACACCGCGAACATGGTCACGCAGCTCGGGGCCGGCCGGTACACCGTGCACGACCTGCTGCGCGCCTATGCCGCCGAGCTCCTCGACGCCTCCGAACTCCTCGCCCCCGGGGACGAGCGCGGCCCGGCCGAGCGCCGGCTGGTCGAGCACTACCTGCACAGCACCCGCAACGCCTATCGCACGTTCGGACTGCGCACACCGAGGGATCTGGGGCCGGCCCCGGCCGGTGTCGTCCCCGTCGCCCCGGCCGGCACGGCGGCCGCGCTCGACTGGTACGCGGCCGAGCGGGCCGCGGTGTACGCCGTCGCCGACCTCGCTTTCGAGCGCGGCTGGACCGGTGAAGCGGCGCTCATCGTGCTGCATCTACGGCCGCTTCGGTCGTCGTCGGCCGAGTCGCACGCCGACTCGCAGGCCCAGATCCTCCGGGTCCTGGGAGCGGTCGCGGACACCGGCGATCCGGTCCTGGAGATCGCGATGCGGCGGGAGGCCGCGATGGTTCTGCGCGGCCCGGAACCGGGGCGTGCCCGGAGCCTGCTGACGGGCGCGCTGGACATCGCCGAACAAGAAGACCTGGTTCTCTGGCAGGCTCAGGTGCATCGCAGCCTGGGCGACTGGCCGCCCGTCCTCGAGCCGGCCGGCCGCCTGCGCCACTTGCGCCGCGCGGTCGAGCTGGCCCGCGAGGCGGCGGACACCAGCGTGCTGGTCTACGCCCTGCAGGCGCTGGGCCAGGAGCTCGCGGAGTCCGGGGCGGCGACGGAGGCGGCACCGTTGCTGACCGAGGCCTTCGAGCTGGCCGAGACCGAGGGGCTGGCCGACCTGACGGTCGGCCTGGCCATCCTGCGGGCCGAGGCCGTCATGGAGCTCGACGACGTCGCCGGGGCGATCCGCCTGACCGAGTGGGCGCTGGGGAGGGCCGCGCCCGGCGACAACTACAGCCACCTGGTGATCAGCCATCGGCTGGCGATCGCCTACGCGAGGATCGGCGACACCGGCCGGGCCCGGGCCGCGGCGGCCCTCTACGACGACCTGGTCCGCCGGCACGGCGACTCCTACGCCGGTGTCTTCGGCGCCGAGATGATGCGGGAGAGCCGTCGGGAGATCGCCGCCGCCCTCGCCACCCTGGAAACCGCACGCGCTTAGCGGGCCCGGATCTCCCGGCGCCACACGGCGGAGGAGTAGCGGGCCGGCGTCAGGGCTCGCTCGGCCGGGGCGAAGCCGGCCGGGAGGCCCGGGCGGCGCCAGGTGTCGGGGGAGTGGCCGGCCGGCAGCCACTCGCGGCGCCAGATGCCCAGGGCGGTGTCCAGGTCGGCCATGGCCGGGGTGAGCTCGTCGGTCAGCGGGGTGCGCAGGTGCTCGGCCCACAGGCGGGCGCGCAGGTCGCGGACCAGGGGGCCGGTGGTGACGAAGGTCGAGGTGATCTCGCTGTCGGTGCCGACCATCGAGCGGCTGAAGAAGTTGGCCGAGCCGATGCTGGCGAAGACGTCGTCGACCAGCATCAGTTTGGTGTGGACGGTCAGGTTGTCGACGCGGTACATGACCACGTTGCGGCGGGCGGGCGCCGGCAGCTTGGCCAGCACCCGCCAGCGCAGGTCACGGGTGATGACCGGGCGGACCGTGCTGTCGCCGCCGTCGGCGGGGTCGCGGCGGCCGGAGCCGATCAGGATGATTTTGACGCCCCGGCAGGCGGCCGAGCGCAGCTGGCCGTAGAGCTGGAACCGCGGGTCGCCGCCGGGAGACTCGTGGAAGTACTGGTCCTCGAGATAGATGTAGCGTTCGGCGGCGCCGATCGCCTTGATCATCGAGTGGTAGATCTCCTGGATGCCGGCCCGCACGACGTTGGCCCGGCGCATCCGGCGCAGCCCGCGGTGACGGTAGAGCGACCACGGCCGGTACGAGCGCACCACCTGTACCGCTGTCCCGTCGGCCGGGTGCTCCGGCTGTTCCGGCACCGGTGGCAGGTGACGCGGCGGCTCCAGCGGGTTGAGCCACGTGTGGCCGCCGGAGGGCAGGTGGAGGGACGAAGGCGGCAGGGCGGCGGTGTTCTCCCAGCGGAAGCGGAACGTCTCCCACACCCGTACGGCCGCCGGGCCCCGCAAGCGCGCGGCGGCGTCGTGCCATCCCCACCGATGGGCCTTGAGTTTGAGCCGATGGTGCGGTGAGTGGTCGAACCGGCTGGGCGCGAGGTCGAGACCGCCGACGTACGCGGTGAGCCGGCCGTCATGGCGGAACACCACGAGCTTCTGGTGGTTGGAGCCGAGGATCGGGCCGGACCAGTCGAGCAGCACCCGGTCCTCCAGCGGCGTCCCGGTGTCGTGCTTCCAAGCCCGGATCACCTGCGAGGCGATCGTGTTGGCCCGGAACGGCCCGAACGGCAGCCAGGGCACGCCCCTGGAGAACTCGGCCGCGCTGAGCACGATCCGTACGTCCGTGCCGCCCGCCGCTTTTTCCGCGAGAACGTCGGTGAACGGGCGATAACCGGTCTCCCCGGCGATCCGCCCGGTCAGGTCGAGATGCGGATCGGCCTGGTAGCTGGCGATGTAGACGGCGTCGCCGGGCCCGAGGGACCGCATGTGCCCGGCCAGCTCGGTGAAGTAGGCGACGCCGTCGATGATCGGCTCGAAATGGGAGTCCTCGGTGAAGACCGGGCACGCCTCGGTGGCCGGGGGCAGGTACCGGCCGATCAGCTCACTCAACGACGACGCGTGCGACATGCCCGTGATTACACCGGAAACCCGCTACCGCGTCACGCGGGGGATCATCTCGCGGTGAAATCCGCGCTGGTCGGCCGTGATGACGTGGTCGCTGAGGCACGACGCCGCTCCCGCCGCCGGAAGGCCTCCGTGGACGCCTGCACGCTGCTCAAGGCCGACGAGATCGAGAACATCATCGGCGCCGACAACGGCGGCGCCCCGGACGGCGGCGTCGGCGAGAGCGTCTGCGTCTCTTACCTCCGGGTCGTCACCGACCCCACCGGCAAGAAGGACCGGGACACGGCCGTCCGCCTGGTCAAGCTGGTTCGCGCCCGCCTGAAGGGCTGAGAAACGGTCGGACTCGGTCGGGTTCCGCCGCTCGGGTCCGGCGGGCCGGAATGATCGACGAGGCGAGTGGGAGCGAGTGGCCGAACGGGGGAGCGATGGCACACGGGCCGCATGGTTGTGGCGTCGTCGTTGGGCCGCTCGTTCCGCCTCACCCGGCCGCGAGCGGGCGTCTTCATCGGCCGGCCAGCAGGCGGCGCAGCTCGTCGGCCTCGTACATGCCGTGTTCGGTGTAGAGGTGCAGCGCGCGCTCGAAGAAGGTGCGGGCGACAGCGTGGTCCCCCCGCCGGTCGAGGGTGTGGCCGAGGCCCTTGCAGGCCCGGGCCCGCTGCTCGGCCATGCCGCTGTCGCCGGTGATGGCCAGCGCCGCCTCGAAGTGGGCGGTCGCCGTCTCGAGCCGGCCCGCCGAGAGAGCCGCCTCGCCCAGCCCGTTGAGCAGGTCGGCCTCGCCCACCCGGTCGCCGGCCTCGCGTTTGATGCTCAGCGCCCGCTCGTGGAACTCGATGGCCCGGTCCGGCTCGCCGAGGCGGGTGTGGACGAGGCCGAGGGCGTCCAGCGCGTCCGCCTCGAAGCTGCGGTTGCCGAGCCGGCGGCTCAGGGCCAGCGCCTGCCGGCAGTGCTCGCGGGCATCGTCGAGCCGTCCGCCGCGGGCCTCGATGTTGGCCATGTTGCTCAACGCCTTGGCCACGCCGTCGAGGTCGCCGACCTCCTGGTGGACCGCGAGGGCCCGGGTCATGAAGTCGATCGCCTCGTCGAAGTGGCCGAGCACCCCCTCGTTGTAGCCGAGGTTGTGCAGGGCCCGGGCCTCGCCGATCCGGTCGTCGGCCTCCCGGTAGAGGGCGTGCGCCTTCTCGTAGTGGACCTTCGAGGCGGCCGGGCCGCGGTGGTAGAACTCGAGATTGGCCCGGTTGATCACCGCGTGGGCCTGGCCGCGGACGTCGTTGACGCTGCGGAACAGCTCGGCCGACCGGTCGAGGCGATCGGCCGCCGGCTCGGTCCGGCCGATCGAGGTGTAGGCGACACCCTGGGCGGAGAGCGCCTTGGCCTCGGCCCGGGCGTCACCGACGGAGCGGGCCGCCGCGGCCGCCCGCTCGTTCATGGCCAGCAGGTCGCGGTAGCTCGTGTAGAGCAGGTAGTAGAACAGCACCTCGGCGAGCCGGCTGGTGTGGGTCGGCCACCCGTGGCCTGCGGCGTAGGCGGCGACGGCCATCAGCGTGGCGTGCTCGGTGCTCAGCCAGGCCGAGGCGGCCTCCGGGCCGGGCAGGTCCGGCGCCGGCGTGGTCGTGCCGGGCGCCCGCGGCCGGCGGTCGGCGCCGGTCGGGTAGAGGACGGTCATCGCGGCCACGGTGGTGGCCAGGTAATAGTCGAGCAGTCGGGTCAGGGCCGCCCGGCGGCCGGCCGGGGGCTCCTGTTCGTGGGCGCGTTCGGCCGCGTGCAGGCGGATCAGGTCGTGCAGGGTGTATCGGTCGTCGCCGGCGAGGTGCATCAGGTGGTTGTCGCACAACTGCCGGAGCCCGGCCCGGACCGTGTCCAGGTCGCCGCCGGTCAGCGCGGCCGCCGCGTAGGCGTCGAAGTCCTCGGCCGGGTGCAGCGCCACCAGCCGCAGCAGACGCTGCCGGTCGGCGTCCAGGTCCTGGTAGGACCGGTCGAGGGCGAGGGCCACGCCGTCGTCCAGGCGCCCGGCCCGGCGGCGCTCGTCGAGCCATTCCGCGTGGTCGGCCAGCGACCAGCCGGGCTTCGTCCGCACGTGGGCCGCGATCAGGCCGAGGGCGAGCGGCAGACCCCCGCACAGCTCCGCGATGCGCGCGGCGGCGTCCGGGTCGTCGCGTACGGCCGCCGCCCCGACCTCGCCGGTCAGCAGCCGCAGCGCCTCCGCCCGGCCGAACACCTCCAGGGTCAGCGAGACGGCCGGGTTGATCGCGTCGAGGCTGCGGCGGCTGGTGACCAGCACCGAACAGCCGGGCCCGTCCGGCAGCAGCGGCCGCACCTGGTCGGCGTCGACGGCGTTGTCCAGCACGATCAGCGTCCGGGTGCCGGCGAGCCGCTCGTTGTAGAGCCGCCGGCAGGCCGCGAGGTCGTGCGGGATGGACGAGCCGGGCACGCCGAGCAGCCGCAGGAAGCCGTCCAGCACCGCCACCGGGTCGGCCGGCGGATGACCGGGGTCGGGATCGAATCCGCGCAGGCTGACGAACAGCGTCCGGTCGTGCGGGAGCAGGTGGGCCACCCGTACGGCCAGTTGGGTCTTGCCGACCCCGGCCATCCCCTCGATCACGGCGATCCGGACCGGCCCGTCCGGGGCGAGCGCGTCCCGCAGGCGGCGCACTTCGGGCGTACGGCCGGTGAATTGCGCCAGGTCCGGCGGCAGCGTGCCGTGCACGCGGACCTGGGCCGCCGCCCGCCGTTCCCCCGCGACGGCCTGCAGCGCCTGCTGCCACTGCGCGACATAGTCGGGGTCGGGATGCAGAACCTGGACGATCGCCGTCACCAGTTCCGCGCTGAGCCGGCGCCGCCCGGGCCGGAAGCAGTCGACCACAGTGGTCCGGCCGGCCAGCTCGCTGCCCGGCCGGCCGGCCCGGCGCCACAACGCGTTGACCAGGGTGGTGATGCGCGCGTAGGACGGGTCGCCGGCCCAGACCTTGAGCAGCCGGAGCCGTTCGGCCAGCTCGTCGACGGTCATCGCCACGCCCGGGTCGGGGGGCTCCCGGCCGCCGTGATCGGGGGCCGGCGCGTCGGCTGACAGCGCCCGGGTCACGGCCCGGTGCAGCGTCGCCAGGCTGGGTACGGGCGTGCCGCCGGCGTTGGCCACCAGCTCGCGGTGCAGGGCGGACACGTTGCCGCCCCAGTGGGCCAGCCGGTCGAGCAGCGCGGCGTCGACGACGAATTTGTCGCGCTCCACCAGTGGCACCCCCCATCGCTTTAACGCGGCCTTATGCGCGCTCGATCAAGGTGTCCGCATGAGCGTCGACGTACGGGCCAGACCCGATCTTGCCATCCTGGTCGAGCCGCGGCCGGTCCGCCGGCCGTGGCGCTCGGCACTGCTGGCGGCGCTCGCGGTGTGGTCGGCCTCGGCCGTCGTGCATGTCGCGGTGGGCTCGTTCGCCTGGCTGACCTACAAAGGAGCTGGTCCCGCGCCGGATCTGTGGTCGGTCGCCCTGGCCTGGAACGGCTGGGACGCCGGCCACTACGTGCGGATCGCGGAGAGCGGCTACCACCTGGGCCCGGGTTTCCCGGCCTTCTTCCCGCTGTACCCGATGCTGATCCACCTGTTCGGCGGCGGCCCGGCCGCTGCCCTGTTCGTGGCCCACGCCGCCGCGTTCGGTGCCCTGGCCCTGCTGTACCGGCTGGCCGACTACGAGTTCGGGCCGCGGGTGGCCCAGCGCGCCGCCTGGTACCTGGCCGCCTTCCCGATGGGGTTCTTCCTGTTCATCGGCTACAACGAGTCGCTGTTCCTGCTGCTGATGGTCGGGGCGCTGTACGCCGCCCGCCGCGGGCACTGGTGGCTGGCGGGCACGCTCGGCGCGTTGTCGTCGGCCACCCGGCTGTTCGGCGTGCTGCTGATCGCCCCGCTGGCCGTCGAATATCTGCGCCAGGCCGGCTGGCGGCCGCGCCGGGTCCGGCCCGACGTGCTGAGCCTGGCGCTGGTGCCGCTGGGCGTGGCCGGCTACAGCATCTACTGCTGGATCGAGCTGGGCAGCCCGGTGCAATTCAGCATCGCCCAGGACGAATGGGGCCGGCGGTACACGTTCCCGGGTGAGGCGTGGCTGATCTCGATCCGGCAGATCGCCGGACATGGGCCGCTCGACAAGGCCACCCTGGGCGCGGTCCTGGACGCCGGCACGGTCCTGGTCGCGGTGGTGCTGCTGATCCTGTGCGTGAAGGGGCCGTTCAAGTTCCGGCCGGACCAGAGGTACCTGGTCGTGCAGGCCGGGATCACCCTCGTCATGCTGATGTCGACCGAGGTCGGCGGCCGGTCGATGCAGTCGGCGGCGCGCTACGCGATGGAAGCGGTGGCGATCTTCCTGGTGCTGGCCCGGATGGGGGCCCACCAGGTGATCGACCGCGCGGTGCTGGTGATCGGCGCCGCCCTGCAGGCCGTCCTGCTCGTGGTCTTCATGGCCGGGACGTTCCTCGTGGCCTGAGCTTATGCGGGCCTTATCCCGATCATGGCAGCATCGCCGGCGTGCGAGTACTGGTGGCGGACGACGAGCGGTTGCTGGCCGAGACGATCGCGGTGGGTTTGCGGCGCGCCGCCATGGCGGTCGACATCGCCTACGACGGCGCCCAGGCGATGGAGAAGATCCAGGTCAACCGGTACGACGTCGCGGTGCTCGACCGCGACATGCCGGGCGCGACCGGCGACGACGTCTGCCGGTGGATCGGCGAGCAGCGGCTCGGGACGCGGGTGCTGCTGCTCACCGCGGCCTGTGGCATCTACGACCGGGTGGAGGGGCTCGGGCTCGGGGCGGACGACTACCTGACCAAGCCGTTCGCCTTCGCCGAACTGGTGGCGCGGGTGCAGGTGCTGGCCCGGCGTACGGCTCCGGCCCTGCCCCCGGTCCTCGAGCGCGACGGGGTCGAGCTGGACGTGGCGACCCGTACCGCGAGCCGTGACGGCCGGCCGCTGGCCCTGACCCACAAGGAGTTCGGCGTGCTGCACACGCTGATGCGGGCCCAGGGGCAGGCCGTCACCACCGAGGACCTGCTGGAGCAGGTGTGGGACGAGCACGCCGACCCGTTCAGCAACGTCGTCCGGGTGACCGTCTCCACGCTGCGCCGCAAGCTCGGTGAGCCGCAGGTCGTGCAGACGGTGCCGCGGGCCGGCTACCGCCTCGGACTTCACTGATGGGGCTTCGCGCGCGGCTGATGGCCGGGGTCGCGGCCACGGTGACGTACGTCTTCGTCGCCATGTTCGTCTATACGCAGCTGCCCTGGGACCAGCCGTACTACGCGCCCTGCTTCGACGACGTGGACGGCATGGCCTGCCGGATCACCCGCAAGATCCCGATCGACAACCTTCCGCAGTACGGGATCGTCCTGGCCGGGGCCCTGCTGCTCGGGCCGCTGCTGACGTGGTGGGTGCTGACGCCCGTACGCCGGATGCTGCCCGCCATCACGCAGGTCGGCCCGCAGAACCTCGGCCACCGGATCCGGGCCGGCCGCGGCCGGGACGAGCTCAAACGGCTGGGCCGGGCGCTCGACGCGATGATGGACGGCATCGCCGCCGGCTACGAGGGCCAGCGCAGCTTCGCGGCCAACGCCTCCCACGAGCTGCGCACCCCGCTCGCCCTGCAGCGCGCGCTGATCGAGGTCGGGCTGGCCGAGCCGCTCACGGCGGAGCAGTCGGCCCTGCTGGCGACCCAGCTGCTGGAGACCAACGCCCGCAACGAGCGCCTCATCGAGGGCCTGCTGGTGCTCAGCCAGGCCGATCAGGGCCTCAAGACGCGGACCGGGCAGCGCCTCGACGCCATCGCGGCCGGGGTCGTCGACGCGCACGCCCGGGCCGCGGCCGACGCCGACGTCAAGGTCAGGATCGAGGCCGGTCCGTACGAGGTCGAGGGGGACGGCGTGCTGCTGGAACGGCTCGTCCGCAACCTCGTCCACAACGCGATCAAATACAACGTGCCCGGTGGCACGGTCGCCGTCACCGTCGGCGGGCCCGGCGCGGTCCTGGTCGTGGAGAACACTGGTCCCGTGGTCCCGGCCGAGGACGTGGCCCGCCTCTTCGAGCCCTTCACCCGGCTGGCCACCGGGCGGATCGACCACAGCGGCGGCAGCGGGCTCGGCCTGGCCATCGCCCGGTCGATCGTAAGGGCCCACGGCGGCACGATCGCGGCGACGGCGCGGGACGAGGGCGGCCTGCGCGTCGCCGTCAGCCTGCGGCGACCGGCTGTGTAGTGATGGCCGTCAGCGGCCCCGGCCGTCCGTACAGGAAGCCCTGCCCGACCTGACAGCCCAGCTCGGCCAGCATCGCCGCCTGGGCCGGGTCCTCGATGCCCTCGGCCACCGCGGTCAGGCCGAGCGCGCCGAACAGCTGCCACAGCGTGCCGAGGATGTGCACGGCGGCCGGGTCCCGCGCGATGTCCTGGACGTACGTCCGGTCGATCTTGACGATGTCGGCCGGGAACCGGTGCAGGTAGCGCAGCGAGGCGTACCCGGTGCCGAAGTCGTCGATCGCGATCCGGATGCCGAACTCGCGCAGCCGCCGCAGCGTGCCGATCACCTCCGACTCGTCGGCCAGCGCGTTCTCGGTCACCTCGAGCACCAGCTGCCCCGGTCGCAGACCGGCCTCGGCCAGCGTCGCGATCACCTTCGACGGGAACGAGGCGTCGAGCATCTGCGACGGCGACACGTTGACCGACAGGTACGCCAACTGCGAGCCCGGCCACGAGGCGAACTCGATGCAGGCCCGGCGCAGCACCAGCAGGCCGAGCTCACCGATCAGGCCGGCCCGCTCGGCGACCGGGATGAACACGTCCGGGGTCACCACGCCGAGCTGAGGGTGCTGCCAGCGGGCCAGCGCCTCGACACCGGCCACGCGCTGGCCGGCCAGGGCGACGATCGGCTGGAACGCGACGTGCAGCATCCGGTCGGTCAGGGCCTGCCGGAGCTCGGCCCGCCACAGCACCTCCTGGTCGAAGCCCTGCCGCATCGAGGGCTCGAACATCGCGTACGCGTTCTTGCCCTGCGCCTTGGCCGCGTACATGGCCAGGTCGACGTTCTTGCGCAGATCGGCCGAGCCGGCCGTGCGGTCGGAGACCGCGAGCCCGACGCTGGCCCCCAGCCGGACCGTACGGGCGCCGACCTCGACCGGCTCGTGCAGCAGCCCGAGCAGCCCCTGGGCCTGGTCCGGCAGGTCATGCACGCGGGTGGTGAGCACCGCGAACTCGTCGCCGCCGAACCGGGCGATGGTGGCCGGCTCGGCGAAACAGGCCCGTAGCCGCTCGCCGACCGCCCGCAGCACGATGTCGCCGGCGTCGTGCCCGAGCGAATCGTTGATCATCTTGAAGTCGTCGAGGTCGAGGTAGAGGATCCCGACCGGCCGGCCGGCGCTGAGCGCGCCCTCGAGCCGCTCCAGGAACAGCGCCCGGTTGCTGAGCCCAGTCAGCGGGTCGTGATAGGCCTGATGCTGCAGCCGCCGGGTCAGCGTCGAGTTGTGCAGCAGGGTCGAGAGCTGCCGCAGCAGGATCAGCAGGAAACCGATCATCAGCGCGACCGCCTCGGGTGCGTCGACCCCGACCCCGAACAGGGTCTGGCCGGCGACCACGAGGGCGGCCAGTCCGAACGGGACGTACGGCAGGACGGTCTGCCAGCGGGCCGTCACTCCCGTATGGTCGAACGTGATCGGCCAGGTCGTGGCCAGCCGCCCGGCCGCCCCGCACGCCGCGAACGCGACGAACCAGCCGGCATCCGAGTCCTGCCCGGTGAAATAGGTGCCGGCCGACGTGTCCAGGGCGAACAACACGTCGCTGACGGTCATCCCGGCCAGGCCCAGGAGCAGCAACAGACCGATGCCGCGGCTGCCGGGGCGGGTCCGGGCCGCGAGCAGCACGGCCACGGTGGCCAGGACGATGTCGCAGACCGGGTAGGCCATCGACACGACGAACGCGAGCGCCGAGTCGGCGCCGGTCTCCCAGACCTCCCGGACCGTCAGGGACCAGCCGATCACGAACAGGGCACAGCCGACGATCAGGCCGTCGAGCAGCACGGTCATCCGCGACCCGATCGACGTCCAGCCGGCGATCAGCCACAGCCCGGCCGTGGCCAGCAGCGGGAACAGCAGGTAGCCGACGTCGGCCAACGAGGGGAACAGCACCTCGGCGTGCACGACGAGCTCGTTCCACGACCAGTAGAAGTTGCCCAGACCCCAGCTCAGGCTCCCGGCGGCGAGCAGGCGCCAGCCCAGACGCGCGCTCCCGCCGACCTGACGGGCCGCGGCCAGGCACGGAATCGCGCCCAGGCAGGCGAGCAGACTGCTGCCCAACTGCGTGTAGGGCGCGACGGCCGTCCCGGACAGGAAGAAGATCGGCACCCCGGCGGCGAGGCACAGAGCGACCAGCACCGCCACGTGCCGCTGCTGACTTGTCACCGGCCACTCGGTTTCACGCGCCGCAGTCTCACACGCACCAGTAGTCGCGTTCAAGCCTTGACCACAGGTGGGGACAGGCCACGGCTGTCCACGTCGGACGACTTGTTCCGGATTCAGCTCGTTGCGCGACTGACCGCGCGCAGCGCCTCCAGCACCGACCGGACGGAGGCGCGGTGCAGCGTCTCGGGCCGGGTCAGCACGTCGATCTGCCGGGTGGCCGGCAGGTCGGCGAGCGGCCGCAGGGCGAGTCGCGGGTCCGGAGCCGTCGTGTAGGCCGGCAGCAGGGCGAGGGCGTCGCCGGCCGCGACGACCGAGGCCACGACCGTGAACTCGTTGATCCGGTGGCGGATGTCGAGGGGGCGCCCGGCGGCCGCCTCGATCGCGGTCAGGATGCCGGTCAGCGGGAAGCCCTCGTGCACGCTGATCCACGGCCAGGCGCTCACGTCGGCCGCGGTGAGCCGGTCGCGCGCGGCGAGCGGGTGGCCGGCGGACATCGCGACGTACAGCGGCTCCTGGATGAGTGGGACCACCGTGAGCCGGTCGGCCGGCCAGGGTGGGCTGTGGGCGAGCCGGTGGGCCAGCACCAGGTCGAAGTCGCCGACCAGGGACGGGAAGTCGGTCTGGGCCACGTCCCGGTCCGTGAACCGCACCGGCGTGCCGCCGAGCCGGCTCATCAACGGGGCGAACCAGGTCAGGCCGGCGCTGTGGAACGCGGCCACGGTGACCGGGGTGCCCGGCGTGTCCAGGTAGTCACCGACGGCCCGGGCGGCCCGGTCGAGCGCGGTCATCACCTCGACCGCGGCCGCGGCCAGGGCCCGGCCGGCCTCGGTCAGCACCAGCCGCCGGCCGCGGCGCTCGGTCAGCGGCACCGGGTACGGCCGTTGCAGCACGTTGAGCTGTTGCGACACCGCGGACGGGGTGATGTGCAGCGCGCGGGCGACCGCGGCGACGCTGCCCCGCTCGCCCAGCTCGCGCAGCAACCGGAGGTGATGCGGATCCATTAGGCTCCACTACATCGTTGTTTCAGCAGATGGCGTCTTGTCTACCGTATCGGCGGGCCGCAGGCTTCCGGTGTGACAGGAGACCTTCTGCTGCTGGCCGTCGCCGTGATCTGGGGCAGCAGCTATCTGGCGGCCAAGACGCTGGTCGTGGCGGGCGGGGTGCTGGTGGTGCTGGCCCTGCGCTACCTGGTGTCGATGGCGGCCATGCTGCCGCTGATGATCGGCCGGCGTCCGGCCCGGGGCGAGCTGCGGACGGGCCTGCTGCTCGGGTGCACGCAGGCGTCGGTGCTGGCCCTGGAGACGTACGGGGTGTCGCTGACCAGCGCCACCAACGCCGGCGTGCTGATCAGCCTGACCATCCTGCTCACGCCGCTGCTGCAGGGCGGCCTGCCGCCACGGTTCTTGCTGGCCGCCGGCGTCGCCACCGGCGGGGTGGTGCTGCTGGTGGCCGGCCCCGGCCTGCGCCCGCCGTCAACGGGCGACGCCCTGATGCTGGCCGCCGCCGTGGTCCGGGCCGCGCACGTCACCCTCTCCGGGCGGCTGAGCCGGCCCTCGTACGACACGATCACCCTGACCACGCTGCAGACCGTGGTCGGGGCGGTGGTCTTCACGGTCGCGGCCGGCCCGGCGCTCGTCCCCACGGCCACCGGTTTCGGCGCGGGCGAGTGGCTGGGCGTGCTGTACGTGGCGCTCGGCTGCAGCGTCTTCGCCTTCGTGGTGCAACTGTGGGCCGTACGCCGCACCTCGCCCGCCCGGGCCAGCCTCCTGCTCGGCACCGAACCGGTCTGGGCCGTCCTGATCGGCCTCAGCCTCGGCGGCGAGCACCTGACCCTGCTCGCGGCCGCCGGCATCGCCCTCGTCCTGGCCGGCACCTTCTGGGGCCAGCGCGTCGAGCGAGCCAGCCGGACCTCTTCGACTGTTTCGCCCGAGCCCGCCGGGGCACGATCCTGACGTGACTGACCTGCGCGCGCTCTACCTCGACTACCTCGCGGCGGCCAACGCGCGCGAATTCCACCGCATGGCCGAGTTCGCCCACGACACCGTCGTCTTCAACGGCGAGACCGTCTCCCGCGACGAGTACGTCGCCGCCATGAAGCAGGCCGTCGACGCGGTCCGGGACTACACGTGGCGCCTGGACGACCTGATCGTCGAGGGCGACCGGGTCGCGGCCCGGCTCACCGTCACCGGCACCCCGGTGGCGGAGTGGCTCGGCCTGCAGCCCACCGGCCGCGCCGTCACCTTCAGCGAGAACGCCTTCTACCACTTCCGCGAGGGCCGCTTCGAGCACATGTGGTACCTCCTCGACACCCGCGCCATCGAAACCCAACTCGCCTCCTAGCCGGAGACTGCGTTGCGGAGCATGCAGCGCTTCAGCCGCTACTCCTGCGCTTTCTTGTACGAGCCGCGTCGCGGGACCGGGTAAATCAGGCCCCGGTCGCGCAGTTCCTCGACAGTACGAGCGTGTCCGCCGGCAACGCCGCGATCCGCTCGGCGAGCGCGTCGGCGACCTGTAGGTAGATCGGTGTCGGCGACTCGTGGCGGCGCGGCTCGGCGGGCGTCATGCGGCGGACGTAGTCGGTCGAAGGCGGGTGTCGGAATTCTGATCGGTGTCGCCGGATGACGGGGATGTCGGTATTTCCGGGACTGCCGGGTAATCGACCTCGAATCGCTTTCCCGAGCATGTCAGAGATCAACGTCACACGATTTATGCGATCGGGCGACAACATTTTCGTAATGAATTCTTCATGCGCGGAGGTGTCCGATTAGATGACCTAGGTGGCAATTGTTTCCCCTGTTGGTGCGCTGTGTAGCGAAGTTCGGACCGCTCGTTGGTGGCCTCGATGGGCAAACGGGGGACCCGGAGGTCAGCGGGTTGAGACGGCCCCGCGCAGGCGGTCTCCGCTGCCTGCCCAAAAGGACGAGTCAGCGGCTGTGAGTTCGCTGTAAAGATTCCTCCCGGCTTACGGCAGAGCGTCGTTGAAGTGGCAGTGGCAGGGGGATGACGCGCGTGTCCGAATTGGTGTTTCGTGGCCGGGCCGCGGTGCCGCGCCGCGATCTCGAGATCCTGATTCCCGCGTACAACGAAGAGCGCCGGCTCAGCGACACCCTCCACGCGCTCGCCGCGCACCTGCGGCGCCGGCGCATCGACGGGGTCCTCCGGGTGATCGACAACGGCAGCAGCGACCGGACGACCGACGTGGTGGACCGGGCCGCGGCCGCCGGCGTCCCGGTGACCGTGACCGGATGCTCCCGGCGCGGCAAGGGCGCGGCCGTCGCCCGCGGGATGCTGACCAGCACCGCCCGCTGGGTCGGTTTCTGCGACGCCGATCTCGCCACCCCGGCCGAGGCCCTCGACGACGTGCTCGACCGGCTCCGGGCGGGCCACCGGGTCGTCATCGGCTCCCGCCGGTGCGCGGGGGCCAAGCTCGAGCTGCGCCAGCCGCTGGTCCGGCGGGTCGGTGGCGCCGGCTTCCGCATGCTGACCCGCCGCTACTCGGGGCCGGTGGCCGACACCCAGTGCGGTTTCAAGTTCTTCGACGCCGCGGCGGCGCGGGCCGTGTTCGCCGAGATCCGGCTCTCCGGCTTCGCCTTCGACCTCGAGGTGGTGGCCAAGGCCCGGGCGCTCGGCCTGGCCGTGGTCGAGATCCCGGTGGCCTGGCGCGACCAGGAAGGCTCGACGTTCCGCCCGATGGCCGACGGCAAGAAGGTGGTGGGCGAGCTGTGGCGCCTGCACCGGGAGGTCCCGGCGCCGGTGCCGGCGGGGGCCCGGTGAGCGTCTACGGCAGTCACCCGTGGCGTGGCCGGCACGTCGTCGTCTGCAACTGGCGGGACAGCGGGCATCCGGCCGCCGGCGGGGCCGAGCTGTACTGCGAGCGGGTCGCCGGGGAGCTGAGCCGGGCCGGGATCCGGGTCACGTACGTGACGGCCCGCGCCAAGGGGCAGCCGCGCCGGTCGGAAGCCTCCTTCGGCGCCGTGGTGCGCGGCGGCGGCACGTACACGGTCTATCTGTTCGTGTTGTTCTGGCTGCTGCTGAACCGCCGGTCCATCGACGGGGTCATCGACTCGCAGAACGGCATCCCGTTCTTCACCCCGCTGGCGGTGCGCCGCAGCACCCCGATCGCCCTGCTCATCCACCACGTCCACCAGGACCAGTTCCTGGTGCACTTCCCCCAGCCGGCCGCCCGGGTCGGCCAGTTCCTGGAGAACCAGGCCAGCGCCTTCGTGTACGGCGACCGCGCGCTGGCCGCCGTGTCCCCGTCCTCGCGGGCCGAGATCCGCCGGCGGCTCGCCCTGCGCGGCCCGGTGCACCTCGCCCCCTGCGGGCAGGAGCTGCCGCCGCCCCGGCCGCGCCGGCCCAACGGGGTCCCGCGGATCGTCTGCGTGGGCCGGCTGGTCACCCAGAAGCGGGTCGACCTGCTGATGCGCGCGCTGCCGCCGGGGGTCGAGCTCCATCTGGTGGGTGACGGCGACGCCCGTCCCGCCCTGCAGCACCTCGCCGCCGAGCTCGGCCTCGGCGACCGGGTGGTCTTCCACGGCCGGATCGGCGACGTGGTGCGGGACGCGCTGGTCGACTCGGCCTGGCTCACCGCGAGCGCGTCGATGGGCGAAGGCTGGGGACTGTCGGTCATGGAGGCGGCGGCGGCCGGCGTGCCCGCGGTGGCGTTCTCGGTGCCGGGCCTGCGCGACACGATCCGGCCCGGCGAGACCGGCTGGCTGGTCG
Source organism: Actinoplanes sp. NPDC049598 (assembly GCF_040675435.1). Taxonomy (NCBI): domain Bacteria; kingdom Bacillati; phylum Actinomycetota; class Actinomycetes; order Micromonosporales; family Micromonosporaceae; genus Actinoplanes; species Actinoplanes sp. NPDC049598. Next base: position 228,846 of record NZ_JBFAOX010000004.1, read on the forward strand.
AGCCGGGAGCCGAGGAAGAACTGCCGGCGCGGCTGAGCCGTACCCTGGTCACCGCCCTGAACGAGCTGGCCGATCCGCGGGCCGCCGAGGGGTACGCCGAGCGCTGCGTCGCCTGGGCGAGCCGGTTCACCTGGGCCGCCACGGCCGAGCACCTGGTCGCCGTGCTCACCGCGGAACGGCAGCGGGTCACGCTGGCCGCCACCGAGCGGCGCCCGGGCTCGGACAGCGCGGCCCTGATCACCCTGCCCGCCCACGACCTCGATCGCGCCGACCTGACCGGCCTGCGGGTGACCGACCTGGTCGACCGGGACGGCCGGCAGGCGGCCCTGCTGCTCACCGGGGCCGACGAGCAGGACGCCCACGGCGTCCTGGACCGGCTGGGTCTTTCCGGCCCGGACGTCCGGGTGCGCCTGGCCCGGCATCGCGACCTGCTCGGCTGGCGGGCCCATCCGCCCGCCCGGGCCGAGATCGAGCGGCCCGCGCCGGACCCGCTGCCGCGGCCGCGGGGCGGGGCGATGGTCCTGCTGCCGGTGGGGGTGCTCCTGCTCGCGCTGGCCACCCGGCTGATCTCGATCGGCCGGGCCTACGACATCTTCGTCGACGAGGTCTCCTACGCCTCGGTCGGCCGCAACCTCGTGACCGGCGCCGGCCTCACTCTCAACGGCGGCCCGTTCCATCTGCACCCGCCCGGCTTCTTCCTGGTGCTGGCCGGTTTCTTCGACCTCTTCGGGCTCCCGGCGGACACGGCGTCGCTGGTGCTCGCGGCCCGCCCGGTGGCCGCGGTGGCCGGCGCGATCGGGTGTGCCGCCATCACGCTGCTGCTGGTCCGGACGGTACGGCTGCCCATCGCGGCCGGGGCCGGGCTGCTGCTCGCGGTCGACCCGTTCATGCTGCGCTTCGACAGCCGGGTGATGCTGGAGGCGCCGGCCATGGCCTGGGCGGCGCTGGGCCTGGTGGTGCTCACCTTCCGGCCCCGCCTCGGCTGGGGCGTGCTGGCCGGGCTGTTCTTCGGCGCCTCCATCCTGACCAAGGAGTGGTACGCCTTCGTCACCGCGTTCCCGTTGCTGCTCCTGCTGTTCACCCCCGACCGGGCCCGGCGGAGGATGCGGATCGCCGCCATGGCGACGCTCGTGCTGGCGTACGCCGGTTATGTGGCCTCGATGGCCGCGCTCGGCATGCTCCCCGCGTGGTGGGCCGAGAAGGCGAGCGGGCTGGCCCGGGTCTCGGGCGCCGACCAGGTGACCGGCTTCAACCAGCCCGGCGCCGAGTCCCTGCACAGCCGGGTGCTGGCCAACCTCACCATGTTCGGCGCGTCCTACCTGCTGATCGCGCTCGGCGGGCTGGCCACGGTGGCCCTGCTGGCCGCCCGGCGGCGCGGCAGCTCGCCGGTCCTGCTGACGCTGGGCGTCGGAGCCTTCACCTTCATCGGGTACGCCGTGGTCTTCGGCACCCTCGAGGAGCAGATGTTCTACCCGGTGCTGGTCAGCAGCATCGTGCTCAGCGCGGCCGGCCTGGACCTGGCGCTGCGCACGCCCGCCGCCAAGCGGGCCACCGGCCGGCGCTGGGCGCCCGTGATCGCCGGTGTCGCGGCCTTCGCCGTCCTGGCCGGGGACGGCGCGATCTGGGCCGGGATCCGGACGCGACCCGACGACACGTACCGGCAGCTGCTGGCCTGGGCGCCCCGCGGGCTTCCGGAGGGCAGCACGGTCGCTGTGACCGATGACGTGACCCAGTTCGTGCTGGCCGACGTCAAGCTCGGGCAGTGGGCCGACCTGGCCGCGCTCCGGGCGCACGACGTCGACTTCGTGGTCGTCTCCACGGCCCTCGCCGACCGCGGCTACGGGCTGGCCCGGCCCGACTTCGTGGCCGGCCTGGACCGTGGGGCCCGGGTCGTCTTCTCGGCCCACGGCCGCACGATGGGCGACCTGCGGGTGTACGACGTCCGCCGGCTGGTCGCCGAGGGGGCGCGCAACCGATGAGCCGTCATCGCGTGCCGTCCTCCGCCGGCGCCGGCCTGCTGCTGGTCGCGACCGGCCTGACCGGCGCCGCCAACTACGGCCTGTCCCTGGTGCTGATCCACCTGCTCACCCCGGCCGAGTTCTCCCGCTTCGCCGCCGCCTCCACCCTGCTGCTCACCGTCGGCACGGTGGCGAGCGCCGCCGTGCCCTGGGTGATGGCCCGCGAGGCCGCGCTCAGCCGCCGCGGCGACGTCCGCCGGCGCCGGGCCGTCCGCTTCGGGCTCGGCGCGAGCCTGGGCCTGGCGGTGGTCGCCGTCGTCGCCGTCACCGCGGCCTCCGCCTCGTACGCCGGGGCCGGCCTGCTGTTCGCGGAGGCCGCCGCGGCCACCCTCATCCTGCTCACCGCGGTCGGCGCGGGCGTGCTGCAGGGTGAGCAGTCGTTCGGGGCGCTGGCCGGGGTCCGCATGGTCGAGGTCGTCGTCCGGGTCGCCCTGGGCGTGCTCGCCGCAACGGCCGGTTGGGGGAGCGGCGGCGTGATCGGCGCGTTCGCCGCCGGGGCGGCCGTCGCCGCCGCGTGGAGCCTGCTCGCCCTCGGCCGTGACCTGTGGGGCGCCCTGGGCCGGCCCGGCGCCGACGACTCCGGCGCCGAGCGCCGCGCGCTGGCCCGCCACGCCGCCGGCATGGCCGCCGGGCAGGCCGCCCTGTCCCTGCTGCTCACCCTGGACGTGGTGGTCGGGGCCGCAATTCAGCGCGGTGGCGACGGCCTGGCCGGGTACCAGGCGCTGCTGGTGCTGGCCCGGATCCCGCTGTTCCTGGCCACGGCCCTGGCCACCGCGGTCTTCCCCCGCCTGGTCGAGGCGGCCGACGGGCGGGCGGCGGCTCGCGCGTTCCGGGCCACCCTCGGCACGTTCCTCGTGCTCGGCGGCATCGTCACGGCCGGCGCGGCCACCGTGCCGGCGCCGTTGGTCGAGCTCGTGCTGCCGGCCCGGTACGTGTCGGCGCTGGAACTGCTGCCACCGCTCGCCCTGGCCGGTTTCGGCGGCGCGCTCGCCACCTTGCTGGTCGCCTATCTGCAGGCCCGCGGCCGGTTGCGGCCCGCGGCCGTCCTGCTCGGCGTGACCGCCCTGATCGGCGGGTTCGCCTACGCGCTCACCGCGTCCGATCCGTTGCGGCTGGCCTGGGCCTCGGCCGTGGTCGTGCTCGGCGCGGCCACCGGCCTGGCCGTCCAGGTCCAGCGGGCCGGCCGGGGGGTGCGGGTCGGTCCGGCCGTGCTCGGCGCGGCGCCCGCCGTCGGGCTGACCTGGCTCGTGCTGCACCTGCTGACCGTTCACCCGGCCCTCTGGCTGGCGGCGGCCACGGTGGCCGGGCTGCTGGCGCTGCGCTCGGCGCGGGCCCGTCCCCGCCCCGACGGCCCGCTACGCGTGCTGCACCTGGGCTTCGAGGACCCGGCCCGCCCCGGAGCGGGCGGCGGGTCGGTGCGGACCCACGAGGTCAACCGCCGGCTCGCGGCGTCCGGGGTCGAGGTGGTCGTCGCGTGCAGCCGCTACCCCGGCTTCACCGAGCACGTCCGCGACGGGGTCCGCTACGTGCCGGCCGGCTGGCGGCTCGGCCCGCTCACCGCCGGGCATTTCCCGTCGCTGCTGGCGTACTTCGGCGCGGTGCTCACCGGTCTGCCCGGGATGGAACGGCGTTGGCGGCCGGACGTCATCGTCGAGGACTTCGCGGCCCCGTTCTCGAGCATCGCGGTGCCCTGTCTGACCCGTACGCCCGTGGTCGGGGTTGTGCAGTGGCTTTTCGCGGCCGACAAGGCCAAGCAGTACCACCTGCCGTTCCACCACATCGAACGGCTCGGGGTGGGCGCGCACGACACGATGGTCGCGGTCAGCGAGGACCTGGCGGCCGAGCTGCGTGAGCGCAACCCGCGGGCCGACGTGCGGGCGATCCCGAACGGCCTCGAGCCCGCCGCCTGGCAGACGTTCCCCCGGCGGCGCGGCAACCACCTGCTGTTCCTGGGACGGCTCGAGATCGCCCAGAAGGGCATGGACCTGCTGCTGGAGGCGTACGCCCAGATCGCGCCGTACACGGGCTCGGACCTGGTCATCGTCGGTGACGGGCCCGACGAGGCCGCGCTGCGGGAGATGGCCGGCCGGCTCGGCATCGCCCACCGCCTGCACTGGCTGGGCCGCGTCGACGGCACGGCCCGGTTCGACGTGCTGGCCTCGGCCCGGGTGGTCTGCATGCCCAGCCGGTACGAGACCTTCGGCATGGTCGCGGCCGAGGCGCTGGCCGTCGGCACGCCCGTGGTGGCGTTCGACATTCCGTGCCTGCGGGCGCTCGTGCGGCCCGGGGTGGGGGTGCCGGTCCCGGCGTTCGACGTGCGGGCCTATGCGGGCGCCCTGGTGAGCCTGGCCAACGATCCGGGTCTGTGCGCCCGGCTGGGGTCGGCCGGGCCGGACTCGGTGCGGCACCTGGACTGGGACGCGGTCGCCGCGGCTCAGCTGGCGGCCTACGAGTCGGTGCTGCCCGAGCGCCCGGTCGTGCGGCGGCCGGTGGCGCGCTACCGGACGAGGCCGATGTCGTAGGCGAGGATGACGGCCTGGACGCGGTTGCGGAGGTTGAGTTTGGTCAGGACGCTGCCGACGTGGGTCTTCACGGTGGCGTCGGAGACGACCAGCTGCTCGGCGATCTCGGTGTTGGAGAGGCCGGCCGCGACGGCGCGGAGGACCTCGCGTTCGCGCGGGGTCAGCTGGGCCAGGACCGCCTGGGTGCGGTCGGGCGGCGGGGCCGGGCGCTGGGTGATGTACGCGTCGAGCAGGCTGCGGGTGATGCGGGGGGAGACGACCGCGTCGCCGTGGGCCACCGCGCGGATGGCGCGGGCCAGTTCGTCGGCGGGGACGTCCTTGAGGATGAAGCCGCCGGCGCCGGCCCGGAGCGCCGAGAAGGCGTACTCGTCCAGGTCGAAGGTGGTCAGGATGAGGATGCGGGCGGCCGGGTGGCGGGCCACGATGCGGCGGGTGGCCTCGATGCCGTCGACCCCGGGCATGCGGACGTCCATCAGGGTCACGTCGGGGCGGAGCTCGGCCGCCAGCCGGACCGCCTCGGCGCCGTCCGGGGCCTCGCCGACGACATCGATGTCGCCGGTCTCCTCGAGGATCATCCGGAAGCCGGTGCGGATCAGCGCCTGGTCGTCGACCAGCAGCAGACGGATCGTCATCGGGCGCTCCCGGCCGGCCGGGCCAGCTCGGCGTGGACGTGCCAGCCGCCGTGGGGGCCGGGGCCGGCGCTGACCGTGCCGGCGTAGACGGCGGCCCGTTCGCGCATGCCGTCCAGGCCGTGACCGCCGTGCGGGCGGCCCGCCGGCGGCGTCCCGTCGTCGTGGACCTCGATGGTCACCGTGCCCGGGTCGTGGGTGATGGCGACGCTGACCCGGCCGACCCCGGTCGCGTGTTTGAGGGTGTTGGTCAGGGCCTCCTGCACGATGCGGTAGACCGTCAACTCGGCCCCGGGAGACAGGTCGGCGGGGGCGCCGGTGACCTCCGAAGCGACGGTCAGGCCGGTGGCGCGTACCTGGTCCAGCAAGTCGTCGAGCTGGGCGAGACCGGGCTGCGGGTGCCGGTCGGCCGGGGCCCGCAGGACGCCGAGCAGCCGCCGCGTCTCGGTCAGGGCCTGGCGGCCGGTGGTCGCGACCTGGCGCATCGCCTCCGCGGCCCGTTGCGGCTCGGTGGCCTGTTTGCGGGCGGCACCCTCGGAGAGCGTCACCATGACGGACAGGCTGTGGGCGATGATGTCGTGCATCTCCCAGGCGATCCGCGCGCGCTCGGCCGCGGCCGCCTGCTGGACGGCGGCGCGCAGGGCGTCGTTGCGCTGCCTCGCGTTCACGCCCAGCAGCAGGACGGCGATCACCGGGCCGGAGATCAGCAGGAACGTCCCGGTCCAGGTCTCGGTCCCGGCCCACGAACCCGTCTCGGGCCAGCGGACGGCGGCCATCAGGGCCCCCACTTCGATCACGCCGGCCGCGACCGCCGCCACTCGTATCGGACAGCGGCTGGCCACCGTGAAGAGGTAGATCAGCAGGGCCAGGTCGGCCGTCAGGTGAATCCCCGTCAGCCACTGGGCCAGCGCCACCACCACGGCGAGGCCGAACACCGGGAGCGGAGACCGCCCTCGCCAGGCCAGCGGGATCACCAGCAGGGCACTGAACAGGACGTACGCGGGGAGCTGCGGGTCGGCGTGCGTGGCGTGATAGTAGATCTGCGGCACCGTCGCCGCCGCCACGACCACCGCCAGCACCACGTCGCCCGCTGCGGTGTGCCACCACTTCATGTCGGCCAGCCTAGGTATCCGGTCGCCGGGCCGAATCCGACTCCGTGCCGAATTTCGTCTCATCCTTTGGTCGTAGAGCCCCCGAAGAAGATGGTCACTCCGAGCGAGGCCCGCCCACCCCACGCTTCGTACGGTCGGATCCATGTCCTTCGAAACCACCCCGGCCTACGACCGCGTCCTGGCCGACGACCGGAACTACCACATCGTGTTCCTGGTCGCCGGCGGCCTGTTCACCGTGCTGCTGCTGTCCTTCGCGGTGTTCGCCTGGAGGCGCTTCCGGCGGGCCCCGCGCCGCACCTTCGAGCGGCGGACCTATCTCGGCTTCGGCCTGGCGAGCTTAATTCTCGGCCTGTTCATGCTGGTGGCCTGCTGGGCCAACATCACCAGCGTCGTCAACCCACGGCAGACGCTGGCCGGGACGACCTTCTCCCCGGTCGGCCAACAGTGGCTCGACGCCGGCCGCGCGGAGGTCTCCCCGCTTCTCCAGGAGGCGATCGACGACCGGCTCGCGTGGCAGCGGCCGAAGGCCGTCATCTGCGCCATCCTGCTCGTGGCGCTGTTGGCCTTGACCGTCGCGCTGTGGCGATCGCTGCTCCGCCGGCCCACCGGACGCCGGCCGACCCTGGCGGCGGCGATCCTCGCGGCCGCGGCCTGCGTCCCGGTGATGCTGATGGTCATCGGCAACGCCGAAGGCGCCATCGCCCCGTTGACGCTGACCGTCATCTACGGCTGAGCGCCGCCCAGAGCTTCGACGGCCACCGCCCCGAGCTCGGGGTGGCCGACCCGGCGCGGCTGGACGGCCTCGAGCCTGCTCGTTACCAACCCGTGACCTCTGATCGAGAACTGCGCCGGCGGTAGGCGCATCGCACCGAGTGTCGGAGCAATGCAGACACGAGAACGGGGAAGACAGTGCGCAAGATCTACCTGGCCGCGGTGCTGGCCGGCGCCGGCCTGACCGCCGCCTTCGCGACACCCGCGCAGGCCGCCTCGACCGCGGTCGCCTACACCGTGGCCGACCAGTACGGCGACGTGATCGTCTACAAGGCCGCCACCGGCAAGGCCAACCGGGTCGTCGTGGCCAGCGGGCCGCCCTACTACATCAGCATCGACGACAAGTTCCCGATCCGGGCCGGCAAGGGCTGCAAGGCCGTCAAGGGCGACCGGACCCGGGTGCTCTGCGGCGCCGGCGAACTCACCGAGCGGGTCCAGGTCAGCACGTTCGACCGCGGCGACAGCATCGTCAACAAGACCCGGCTGCGCCTGATCGCCTACGGCGGCACCGGCAACGACACGATCCGCGGCTCGTCCAGCGGCGACGTCATCCACGGCGGCAGCGGCGCCGACACGGCCTACGGCAACGGCGGCCCCGACGCGCTCCACGGCGAGGCCGGCAACGACGCGCTCTATGGCGGCGCCGGCAACGACCGCCTCTTCGGCGGCCCGGGCAAGGACAAACTGCGCGGCGGCCCGGGGAAGAACCACGTCGTCGGTTGAGGACAAAGCAGGTCAAGGGCCGGCCGTACGCGCGTGACAGCGGCACGTATGGTCGGCCCACCCGGCCGATCGATTCGGAGAGTGGCGCCGATGCGACGCACCATCACCATCCTCGCGGCCGCCGGTCTGATCGCGGCCACCGGCTGCACCAAGAAGCCGCAGCAGGTGGGAGGGGAGGCCTTCCCGGTCGGCGGCACCTCGCCGAGCCCGTCCGCCATCGCCGCTCCAACTGTCACCAGGACGCCCAGCTCGCCGACCTCATCCAGCCCGGCGTCCTCACCTCGCCCGTCCACCACGTCGGCCAAGCCGAAGCCGAAAGTCACGCGCGTCATCGGGCCGGCGAACGTGCTCGGCCCGACCGGCCTGGGCAAGCTGCAGATCGGGATGACCCCGAAGGAGGCCGAGGCCACGGGGCTGGTCCGGGCCGGCGAGGGCGACGCCGGCTGCGGCAGCTGGTATCTGAACAAGGAAGGCGCGGGTGACGCGACGGTCGGGTACACCTCCCGCGGCGTGGTCTCCATCCCCGCGTACGGCCGAATCGCCACCCCCGAGGGCATCCGGATCGGCAGTTCGCTGGCCGACGCGGAGCGGACCTACGCCGACCTGAGCGGGCAGGCCGCCGACCGGGGGAGCACCTGGGGCGAGGGTCTGGCCTACGGGGGCCAGACCGACGAGTACGCCAACGTCCACTACCGGTTCACCTTCGTCCGGGGCGCCGTCGCCTCGCTGGCCCTCAAACACGACAAGCCGGAGTGCTAACCGGCGGCCAGCCGGATCGGGGTGGGGAACGCGATGTCGCGCGCCAGGTCGAAGGTCCGCTCCCCGCTGGTCACCTCCTGGCCGGCGATCGCCAGGGCGCCCTTGATCGCGCAATCGCCGGCCTGGACGCCGGTGACGCAGCCGTCGCGGATCCGGACGAGGACACCGCGCAGGGTCAGATCGAGGGTGAGCTGGAGGGGGACCGTCGCGACCCGCTGGGCGCCGAGATACACCTCGACCCGCGGCTGGTAGCCGACCGAGACGTCATGGGTGATCAGCTCGATCAGCCGGACCGCGTCCGGGTCGCCCGCGGTCTCCTCGGCCGCCAGCACCAGGGCCCGGTATTTGGACCAGGACCGTTCGAAGATCGTGCCGACGCTCATCTCGAGGATCTCGCCGGCCGCGCTGCCGACCTCGTCGACCACGGCGTCCTGGGCCAGATCGGCCGTCCGGCCCAGGCGGTCGCGGATCTCCCCGGCCGAGTCGGTGGAGCGCAGCGTCTCGGTCAGCGCGCGGGCCGCGCCGTCGGGGTCGTCGAAGAAGACGGCGCTGATCGGGGTGTTGGTCATGTCAGCTCCTCCGGCACGTGCGGCGCCAGACGGGGGCGGCGGGTCTCGAGTCGAATGTCCCGGGCCGGCAGCGCGTCCGGCTGGTCGACCTGTACGGACATGTCCTCGGGCCCGCCGACCGGAACGACGGACGGCGTCTCGTCGCCCGCCGGCTCGTCGGCCGCCGAGCGATCCCCGGCCCCGGCGGCGGCCGGGCGGGGGCGGAACCGGGCCAGGATCGGCTTGCCGGCGACGCGGAAGGCGAGCAGACCCACCAGCAGGACGCCGCCGAGCGCGATCCGGCCGAGAAGGCCCCACGGGTTCTCCCACCAATGGTCATCGTCCGGATCGGGCGGCAGCACTCGGAACGAGGACAGGCCCTGGGCGGTCCCGCCGGGGCCACCGGAGCGGGCGTAGGCGATCGTCCAATGCAGCGGGTTCGGACCGGCCGGCATGGCCGGTGGCACCTCGACCTGGGCGGTCCAGCCGCCCGGCGACCGCTGGCAGTCGGTGAGACTCTTGCCGGCGAAGCCCACTTGGCAGCCGGTGATGGCCACACCCGTGGCCTCGGAGTTGTGCGAGACGGTGACCCGCTTGCCGATGGCCGCGGCGGCCGGGTCGGCGACAACTTCGAAGACCGGGGTGACCGGGGCGCTTCCGCGAACGGGATAGTCGGTCGTGCCGCGGGCGTCGGCCCGGGTGCCCGCGGCCGCGACGAAGCTGACCCGCCAGTCCAGGGGCAGCGTCTCACCCGCGGACGCTCCGGCGGGGACGGTGGTGCGGGCCGACCAGCGGTCGCCTGAGGCTCGGCAGGCGCGGTCGCCGCCGCCGGTGAAGACCACAGCACAGCCGAGAATGCGCACGTCCGGGTCGAGCGGGGAGACCACGACCGTCACCGGGGCACCGGGCGGGGCGGTCTCGGGCCGCGTCTCGGCCACAAACTCGGGCGCCGGCCCGGCGACAGAGGTCACCTGACCCGTATCCGTGCCGCCGCCGATGTCACTGCCGTTGCCGCCGCCGGGTCCGTTGCCGCTGCCGCTACCTGAGCCATTGCCGTTTCCCGTGCCCGAGCCGTTGCCCGTGCCCGTGCTGTTGCTCGTGCCTGAGCCGTTGCCGTTGTCGTTGCCGGGTGACGATGTCGTGGCTGTGGTGGGCCGGGTCGGGTTCTTGGTGGTCGGTGTGGTCCCGGGCCGCGGCGGCAGGACCAGGTAGGGGATGACGTCGTCGTCCGCGCCGCGGCGGCCGGCGGCGTCCCTGGACTCGACGCCCCAGCGCAGCAGCGTCACGCCGGGCGGCAGGTCGCCGGGGATCCGGGTGCGGACGACCCGCGGCTGGGGCGACCGCCGGCAGGTGTCGCCGATCGCGTGGGGGAAGAACGCGACGCAGTCGACGACTCTCACCCCGGGGACGAGCGAGGTGAACGTCAGCGTGACGATGTCACCGGGCCGTGCCTTCTCGGGCTGGACGGCCACGGAGAAGCGCGGCTCCTCCACCACCACGGTGATCTTGACTGATCCGGTACGCACGTCGTCCTTCTCGCCCAGCCGGGAGCTCTCGAAGGCCAGCTCCCACGGCATCTCGACCGGACCCGTCTCGGCGTCGCCCGGGATCGTGACCGTGGCCAGGTCCGTCTCGCCGCAGTCGATGCGCTTCCCCCGATAGGTCACGAAGCACGTCTTGACGTCCACGCCGGTGGTCAGGCTCTCGAACTTGACCGACACCGGCGTGCCCGGCCCGACCTCGGCCGATCCGGCGATCCCGACCTGGAACTCCGGCGCCGGCCACGGTTCGACCTTGATCTCGACCCGGCCCGGCGCGGTGTCCTCGGTTCCCGGCCCGCCGGTGTAGCCGACGCTCCACGGCACGGCCGAGGTGGTCTCCGGGGCGGGCACCCGCGCGAACCACCCGCCGTCGTCCTCGCCGCACTTGATGTCCCGCACCAGACAGCCGGTGATGGTCACGCCGTCCGTCTCGCTGGTGAACCGCACGTCGACCAACTGCCCCGGGTGAGGCGAAGGCGCTTTCACCGTCGTACGGAACAACGGCTCCACACTGTCGAAGGTGAAGTCGCCTTCGTCGGGCGTACCTATCGAATCGTTGTTGATCTTGTAATAGACGGTCCAGTGGACGTCGTGCCGGCCTGGCTTCAGGGGCCTGGGCATGACCATTGTCCAGGTGTCGTCTTCCGCAACGTAGGTGCACCGGGTGGTCTTCTCGTCCTTGTCCAGCTTGAACTCGCAGCTTGTGATGGTGGCGGGCGAGTCCGCCGCTTCGGTGTTGACGATGGGCGGCTCGTTGTAGGTGAACTCCACGTGGATCGCTTCGCCGGGCAGGCCGACGACCGGCTTCGGGTGCGCGGTGAAGGCAGGGTCCCGGGCCTCCCGCACGGCAGGCGCGACCGACGTCGCGAGCAACGCGATCGCGGCGACGACTCGGTTCAGCAGGCCAACCATCACCCTCACCGTTGACCCGGGAGGGCATCGGCGTCAGCCAAATCACGGACACTCGGTCACGGATGGTTGCGGTCGGTGCTGCGCGGGTCGCTGACCCGCGCCGCGGCGTAGAGCTCGCCCGCCCGGGCGATGTCCCGCCAGGGCCGGGCCTTGTTCAGGGCGACGTCGAGCGCCGGGTCGGCCCGGTCCAGTTCGACGCAGATCACGTCCGGCCCGTCGGCGCGGGCGTGCCGCAGCGGATGACCGTGCGGGCCGATCACCGCCGAGGCGGCGGCCGGGGCGCACTGGGCGGGCACCGCGATGCTCACCCAGTAGTTGTGGGCGGCGGCGTGGCCCCGGGCCAGGATCTCGAAGACGGGATCCTCGGAGAACGTGGAGAAGAGCACGCAGTCCACGCCGAGGGCCCGCTGCTCCATCCACAGCTCGGGGAAGTTGACCTCGATGCAGATCAGGCAGCCGAAGCGGAAGCCGTCGACCTCGAACGTGCAGGGGTGGTCGCCCGGCGTGTAGTAGCCGTTGATCTCGGAGTGCGACACGAAGCGCTTGTCGTACCGGTCGGCCAGCAAGCCCCGGTCGTTGATGACCCAGAGCGAGTTGTGCGGCCGATGGCGGCCGGAGAGCCGGTGGTTGCCGCCCGCCACCACCCAGACGCCGAGCTCGCCGGCGAGGGCCATCGTGCGGCGGAGCTCGTCGGTGACCGGCGCCCAGTCGATGCGCCAGCCGCAGTAGTACGACTTCGCGCCGCCGGCGTAGCCGGACAGGGCGCCCTCGCTGAAGTGAACGAGGCGCGCGCCCTGGTCCGCCGCCTGGCGCATCGCGGCCCGGATCGCCCGGCCGTTCATGAGCGGATCCGTGGTGATCTCGGTCTGGGCGACGGCTATCAGCACGTCTCGATTATCGGGTCGTGCAGAACGTCGTCGACTTGGCGGCCGGGCTGCTCTCCGAGGTGACGGTCACCGCGGTGCGGCGGGTGTTCTTCGGCCAGACCTCCACCAAGGACGTGCGACCGGCCGGGATGCTGACCACCGTACGGGGCAGGGCGGCGCCGGGGGCGGTCACCCGGAAGACGTCGGTGGCCTGACCGGTGTTGCGGACGGGGACGAGACAGCGGGACAGCCCGATGGCCGGGTAGGCCCGGACGGCGCGCCGGGCCGGGCCGCTGCCGTCGAGGGAGCGGACGGCCACCTCGTACGACAGGACGCCCTTGCCGTCCCGCTTGCGGTCGAGCACGTAGAAGTGCAGGCGGTTAGCCGTGTCCACGTACTCGAACTCGCTGCCGGAGTTCGTGCCGGCGTGGAACAGGGCGTCGGAGAGCTGGCGGTAGTCGCCGATCGTCATCTTCTGCGGCGTGCCGTCCGGCAGGACGAAATCGACCTTGTCGATGTCCTGGGGGTTGGCGTCGATCGTCCAGATGAACGGGGCGGCATCGGCGTTCTTCGTCTTGGCCAGCAGCACGCCGGAGTCGGGGGTGAACGAGTCGAAGCCCATCCGGTCGACCACTTCGAGGGTGTAGTTGTCGTAGCCACCGCCGTCGCAGACCGGGTCGGTCGCCGCGTCGCAGGCGGGGGAGCGGTCCCCGCCGTCGAGGGTCACGTTGATGCCGGCCAGGCCGCGGTCGACCGCTCGGGCCGTCACCCGGGTCACGACGGCGCCCGAGGCGGCCAAGGACTCGCGGGAAAGGCGAAGCACCGCGTCGGAGGAGACGATGCCCAGCTTCATCTTGTTGCGCAGCATGTGCTGGGCGCCCATCGACGAGCCGGAGGTGCCCGGGATCAGCCAGCGGCTGTGCGGGCCGCCGGGACCGTTGAACGTGCCGCGGCTCAGCATCTCCCAGGGGCCGCTGTAGTCACGGCGGGCCGGGACGCCGTACGGGTTGTTGTAGTTGTCGCCGACTCCCAGGATGTGGCTGAACTCGTGGGCGTACGTCGACATGCCCGAGCTCTCCGCTTGCAGCGAGCTGCCCTGGGTGGCGTTGGGCCAGATGTTGGCCGAGGCCTGCCAGGAGGTCCAGTCGACGTAGCGGGTGGCGTTCCAGTTGGGCAGGGCGGCGTCCGGCGGCCCCCACTCGTCGGTCACGTCCTGTTTGGTGGTGAACTTCATCGGCCCGAACTCCTGCCAGGTGGCCGACTCGTCCTGCCCGGCCGACAGGAAGAAGACGAAGTCGTACTTGGCCGCCTCGGTCTCGCCGACGGCGGCGATCCAGGCGGCCCGGGCGTCCGTGCGCAGGTTGCGCGCGCAGGTGTCGCCGGCCGGGCAGCCCTGACCGCGCTGCATCTGGGTCTCGATGCCGTACTCGTGGCTGTCGGCCGGCATCTGGTAGACCCCGAACGAGCTGAGCTCGATGCCGAACCGGCCGTTGGAGTCCTCCATCCAGTACTCGTGGATGGTGTGGCCGCGGTTGAGTTTCCCTGGTTTGTTGAGGAAGTCGCGGTAGAACTGCGGCACGTCGGCCCGGGCGAGGTTCTGCACGCCGGACGGGTTGCCGTAGATGGTGGAGTTGGCCGGCTGGGTGACGACGAAGGGCTGGTTCGGGTAGTCGACGAGCACGAGCGCGCCGTTGAAGGTGCGCTCCGACCCCCGTACGGCCGGGTTGGCCCAGTCGGTGCCGGGCACCGCCTTGTAGTCCGACCACGTCATGGTGTCCGGCAGCTCGTAGCGCTGCGGGTCGATCGGCTGCGGCCCGCCGCCCTTACCGCTCAGCGCGGCCGCCTCGTCGACCTGCCACGGCTGGGTCTGCGGCCAGTGCCGCATCCGCCAGGGCGTGTCCGGGTTGACCCCACCCGGCGGCGCGGCCACAGCCGGTGTGGCGGCCAGAGCCGCGCCCAACGTGAGAACGGACAGGGTCGAGACCAGGCGTCGCGCGCTCGTCATCCCGCCATCCTGACCCAATAATCGACAGATCTCAATGATCAGATCGTACCCTCAGTTATCAAACCGTTACCCGGCGATCCCTTGCCCTGGATTAGTGCAGCGAATAAACAAACATCTATGTAAAGGGAGGGCTTTTCGGCGGGCCGCCCGAGTGATCACTGTCTGGTAAGGACAAGGAGACTCCGTGCCCCGTCCACATTTCCGCGGGCTGTTCACAGTTGTGCTGCTGATCTGCGCCCTTCTCGCCGCTCCGCGTCCAGCCGCGGCCCGGCCGGCGGCCGTCGCCGCTGACGCTTATTCCGTTCTCGTCTTCTCCAAGACAGCCGAGTTCCGCCATGACTCCATCCCGGCCGGGATCGCCGCCATCAAGCAGCTGGGGGCGGACAACGGATTCACCGTCGACGCCACCGAGGATGCGGCGGCCTTCACCGACGCCAACCTGGCCAACTACCGAGCCGTGATCTGGCTGTCGACCACCGGCGACGTGCTCGACGCGGGTCAGCAGGCCGCCTTCGAGCGCTACATCAAGGCCGGCGGCGGGTACGCGGGCATCCACGCCGCCTCCGACACCGAGTACAGCTGGCCCTGGTACGGCAAGCTGGTCGGCGCCTACTTCAACTCGCACCCGGCCAACCAGCAGGCCACGGTCAAGGTCGAGGACCACGCCCACCCGTCCACGGCCACGCTGCCGGAGCGCTGGTCGCGCTACGACGAGTGGTACAACTTCCGGACCAACCCGCGCGGCGACGTGCACGTGCTGGCCAGCCTGGACGAGACCTCGTACACCCCGGGCGCGGGCGCGATGGGCAGCGACCACCCGACTGCGTGGTGCCAGGACTACGACGGCGGCCGGGCCTGGTACACCGGTGGCGGCCACACCCAGGAGTCGTACGCCGACCCGCAGTTCCTGGCCCACCTGCTCGGTGGCATCCGGACCGCGGCGGGCGAGCTCGAGGCCGACTGCGGCGCCTCGCTGACCGGCAGCTTCGAGAAGGTCGCGCTGGACGGCAACACCAGCAACCCGATGGAGCTGGACATCGCCCCCGACGGGCGGGTGTTCTATGTGGAGCGCGACGGGCGCGTCCAGGTCATCCGGCCCGACACCGGGCGTACGGCCACCGCGGTTGACCTTGACGTCTTCACCGGAAACGAGGACGGGCTGATCGGGCTCCGGCTCGACCCGGACTTCAGCGCCAACGGCTGGGTCTACCTCTACTACGCCCGCAACGACGGCGTGACCCGCAACCTGCTGTCCCGCTTCACCGTCAGCGGCGACACGATCGACCCGGCCAGCGAAAAGGTCGTGCTGCAGGTCGACACCCAGCGCAACACCTGCTGTCACGCCGGCGGCAGCATGACGTTCGACAAGAACGGCAACCTCTACCTGGCCACCGGTGACAACACCAACCCGTTCGAGTCGGACGCCTACACGCCGATCGACGAGCGGGCCGGGCGGCAGGACTACGACGCCCAGCGCTCCGCGGGCAACACCAACGACCTGCGCGGCAAGGTGCTTCGGATCCACCCCGAGGACGACGGCACGTACACCGTCCCCGCCGGGAACCTGTTCCCGCCCGGGACCGCCAAGACCCGTCCGGAGATCTACGGCATGGGCTTCCGCAACCCGTTCCGGATCGGCACCGACCCGAAGACCGGCGTCCTGTACGTCGGCGACTACGGGCCGGACGCGAGCACGGCCAACCCGAACCGGGGGCCCGAGGGCACGGTGGAGTGGAACATCGTCAGCACCGCGGGCAACTACGGCTGGCCGTACTGCACCGGCGCCAACTACGCCTACAACGACTATCAGTTCCCGTCCGGCCCGAGCGGCGCCCAGTTCGACTGCGCGGCCCCGGTCAACAACTCGCCCAACAACACCGGCCTGACCAACCTGCCGCCGGCCGTCGCGGCGACCGTCGACTACGACTACGGCGGCAATCCGCGCTTCCCGGAGATCGGCGGCGGTGGCGCCCCGATGGGCGGCCCGGTCTACCGCTACGACGCCGCCTCGGCCTCCGACCGTAAGTGGCCGGCCTACTACGACGGCAAGGCGCTGTTCGGCGAGTGGAACCAGTCGAAGATGTACGCCATGCAGCTCACCGCCGACGGCAAGTCGCTGGTCGACATCAACCAGCTGCTGCCGGGGATGGGCTTCATCCGCCCGATGGACTTCGAGTTCGGCCCGGACGGCGCGCTGTACCTGATCGAGTGGGGCAGCGGCTTCGGCGGCAGCAACGACGACTCCGGCGTCTACCGGATCGATTACGTGGCCGGGGATCGAGCCCCGATCGCCGCCGCGAGCGCGACCCCGACCTCGGGCCCGGTGCCGCTGACCGCGAAGTTCTCCAGCGCCGGCTCCCGTGACCCGGACGGCGGCGCGCTGACCTACGCGTGGGCCTTCGGCGACGGCGGCACCTCGAACGAGGCCAACCCCACCCACACCTACACCGAGGCCGGCAACTACACCGCCCAACTGACCGTTACCAACCTCAGGGGGCGTACGGCGGTGGCCAACGTGCCCGTGACGGTCGGCAACACCGCACCCACGGTGTCCATCGAGTTCCCGCCCGACGGCGGCTTCTTCGACTGGGGCGACCAGGTCAAGTACACGATCAAGGTGACCGACCCGGAGGACGGCGCGATCGACTGCGACCGGGTACGCCTGCAGGTGCTGCTCGGCCACGACGAGCACGCCCACCCGCTGGAGCAGCACACCGGCTGCACCGGCACCGTGCAGACCGCGCTCGCGGCGGGGCACGGCGCCGAGGCGAACGTCTTCGCGGTCTTCGAGGCGACCTACACCGACGACGGCGGGGCCGGTGGCGCCGAGCCGCTCACCGGGCGGGCGATCGAGCAGCTGCAGCCCAAGCGGAAGCAGGCCGAGTACTACACAGCCACCGGGCGGATCCCCGGCGGCACCGGCGGCGGCGACGCCGGCGTGCAGAAGGAGACCACCACCGACCCGGCCGGCGGCGGCCAGAACATCGGCTTCATCGAGGACGGCGACTGGTGGTCGCTCGACCCGGCCAGCCTGACCGGGGTCGACGCCATCCGCTTCCGGGTGGCCTCGGATGTCTCCGGCGGCCGGATCGAGGTCCGCTCCGGGGCGGCCGACGGCCCGCTGGTGTCCGTGGCCACAGTGCCGGGCACGGGCGGATGGCAGAACTGGATCGATGTCACGGCCGACGTCTCCGCCGCCGACACGGAGTCGCTGTTCTTCGTCGTCCGTGACCCGGCCGGCGGCGCCGGCTCCCTGCTCAACGTGAACTGGATGGACTTCCTCGGCCGCGGCGTCACCGAGAACGCGCCGCCGAAGGTCAGCGCGGTCGCGACCCCGGCCACCGGCACCGCGCCGGTCACCGTCGCCTTCGACGGCACGGCCACCGACGCCGAGGACGACACCCCGCTGACGTATGCCTGGGACTTCGGCGACGGCGGCACGGCGGCCACCCTGGACGCCGAGCACACGTACCGCACGGCGGGCAACTTCACCGCCACCCTGACGGTGACCGACAAGCGGGGCGCCAAGGGATACGTCAATGTGCCGGTGAAGGTGGACGCGCCCGACACCGCCTGCTTCGGGGCGCGCTCCGACGACTTCCTCGGTGACGGGCTCGACCGCGGCCGCTGGTCGGTGGTCCGGGAGAACCAGGCCTTCTCGGTCACCGGCGGTACGCTGCGCCTGCCGACCGCCGCGGGCGACCTCTACGGCACCCGCAACGATGCGACCAACCTGGTGCTCAAACCCGCGCCGAGCGGAGCGTGGCAGGCCACCACGAAGATCACCCTGCCCGTCACCGCGAACTACCAGCAGGCCGGGCTGATCGTCTACGGCGACGACGACAACTACGCCAAGCTCGACCTGCTCTACAACGGCGCCCGCACGGTGGAGTTCATCCGTGAGAACGCCGGCACGCCGCGCAACGAGAGCGGCGACAGCACGGCGGCCCCGGCCGGTGACACGTTCTACCTGCGGCTCACCAGCGACGGGACGAACCTGACGGCGGCGGCGTCGGCCGACGGCCAGACCTTCACCCCGGTCGGGCGGGCGGCCGCGCTGGCCGGCATCGCCAACCCGCGCGTCGGACTCTTCGCGCTCAACGGCGGCACCACCGCCCCGGTGGTGGACGCGGCGTTCGACTGGTTCCTTCTCACCCCGGACGAACCCGTCACGCCCTCGGACGAGTTCACCGGCGCCACGCTCGACAAGTGCCGGTGGAACGCGCTCGTCCGGGAGGACGCGGCGGGCTACCGGATCGCGGACGGGGCGCTGCGGATCGACGTGCCCAACGGGGACATCTACACCAGCGGCAACACCGGGCCGGCGAACTTCATCCTGCAGACCGCGCCGTCCGGCGACTGGACGGCGGAGACGAAGGTCGACGGCACCCTGCTGAACGAGCAGTACCAGCAGGGCGGCCTGATCGTCTACGGCGACGACGACAACTACCTCAAGCTCGACTTCGTCCTCGACAACACGGCCGGGCAGCCGCTCAGCCGGCGGATCGAGTTCCGCAGCGAGATCGGCGCGGCCGTGCAGGATCCGCAACCGCAGGTGGGCAGCCTGACGTCGGCGGTCTGGCACCTGCGGCTGGCTCGGTCCGGGAATGTCTACACCGCTTCGTACTCGGCCGACGGCACGACTTGGACGGAGTTCCCGGCGCTGACCAACGCCGCGATCGGGGCCACGCCCAAGGTGGGCCTCTACAGTCTCGGCGCGGCCCAGACGGCCTCGAAGACCGTGGCGTTCGACTACTTCCGGCTCACCAACGACTCCGTGGCGCCGGTGACCGAAGCCGCCGTCTCCGGGAGCCCGATCGGCGGCTGGCACACCGGGGACGTCACGGTCACCCTGACCGCGACCGACAGCGGTGGCGTGGCGGGCACCGAGTACCAGGTCGACGGGGCGACCGCTTGGACGGCGTACACCGAACCGGTGACGGTCACCGGGGACGGCCCGCACGAGGTGCGGTTCCGGTCGACCGACCGGGCGGGAAACGTGGAGACGGCGAAGTCGGTCACCGTCAAGATCGACAGTACGGCGCCGCTCACCACCGCCCAGTTCGCGCCGGCCAACGACAACGGCTGGCACGCCGGGGCCATCCCGGTCACGCTGACCGTGGCCGACGCCGGGTCGGGGGCCGGAAAGGTGGAGTGGTCGCTGGACGGGGGCGCGTGGACCCCGTACACCGCCCCGGTCGACGTGACCGGGGACGGGCAGCACGAACTGCTTTACCGGGCCACCGACAAGGCGGGCAACGCGGAGACGCTCAAGTCGGCGATCCTCCGGATCGACGGGAGCAAGCCGACCCTGCTGGTGGCGGGAGTCGCCCACGGCCAACTCTACGGCGACAGCCAGGACGTACGGATCTCGTGGCAGGCAGTCGACCCGAGTTCCGGCATCCAGAGCACCTCGGCCACGCTGAATGGTCTTGCGTACACCAACGGCTCGTTGCTCGCCCTGTACGAATTGCCGCTCGGCCTGCACGACCTGACGGCGACCGCGACCGACAAGGCGGGTAACCGCACGACGACGACGGTGCAGTTCTACGTGGCCACCTCGTTCCGGGACATGCAGAACTTGCTGGACCGGTTCAAGGCGACGGGGCGGCTCGCGGCCAAGGCGCACAAGCAGTTGTCGGCGAAACTGGACGCGGTCCGGGCGGCCGAGGCGGCCGGCAAGGACGCGAAGGCGATCAAAGAGCTCAACGCGTTCAAGACTCTCGTCACCGGTGCTTCTCCGGAGACCGACATCCGGGACACCCTGATCCGCGACGCCGACGCGATGATCGTCCGCCTCGGCGGGACGGCCAGCGCGGCCGGGGTGAAGGCGAACGACGGCAAGCCGGTGAAGGGCGCCGGCCGCCTCGGCGTGGACCCGACCCGGATCTCCCCGCGGTGAGGCCGCGAGGGGCCCGTCTTCCCGGACGGGCCCCTCGCCGCGTCACCCGGCCGGGTCCCAGCCGTCGGAGCCGGCCAGGCAGTTTGCGTGCAGGTCGTTCTGGCTTGGGGCGGGTTGCCTTGGCTCGGGGTGGGCTCGCCTCAGCTCAAGGCGCAGGTCGCCGATGGGATGGGGTTGGCGGTCGTCGTCGAGGCGGTGAAGCCGAACGAGGTCGAGGCGCCCGGCGCCAGGCGGCCGTTCCAGCTCGCGTTCCGGACAGTCACCGCGCCGCCGGTCTGGGTCACGGTGGCGTTCCAGGCCTGGCTGATGGTTTGCCCGGCGGTGAAGGTGAACGCCGCGGTCCAGCTCGCGGCGGCCGTGGACGACGCGTTGCGTACCGTCACCTCGCCCTGGAAGCCGCCGGTCCACTGGCTGGTCACCGCGAACGTCGCGACGCAGGAGCCCACCGGTGGTGTCGTAGTGGGTGGCGTCGTCGGTGGGGTTGTCGGGGTGGGGCCGCCCAGGGCGCGGGCCACGGCCGGGTACCAGGCGTCGGCCATCTTGCGGAAGCCGGTGTCGTTGGGGTGGATGCCGTCGGTGTTGTCGGCCACGGCGTCGTAGCCGGTCCACAGGTCGGCCACGGTGATGGGGGACTGGGCCGTGCTGAGGCCGGCGGCCCAGCCCGGGATCGCGTCGTTCAGCGCCCTGACGTCGGCCGGGCAGGTGGAGCAGGCGGCGGCGCTGATCGGGATGATCTGCGCGACGACGACCTTCACGGCCGGGTTGGCCGCCCGCATCTGCCCGACCAGCTTGGTGAACGCGGTCAACTTGTCGGTCAGCGGGATGTAGCCGCCCCACATGTCGTTCGTGCCCAGATGCACGAGCACCACGTCGGGCCGGGCCGCGGCCAGCCAGGGCGGCAACTGGTTGTTGGCCGCGATGCCGGTGGCCGAGAACCCGCCGTGTCCCTCGTGGTCGGTGTCGTACGCGAACCCCGGGTTGCAGCCGCCGCCATCCGTCTGCGTGCCGACGAAGTCGATGTTCGAGTAGCCGGCCGTCTGCAGCTTGTTCCATAGCTTGGCCCGCCAGCACCCGGGCCCGGCTGTGATCGAGTCGCCCAGCGGCATGATCCGCACCGGAGCGTCGGCCTCGGCGGCCGTCGTCACCGTCGGTACGGCCGCGACAAAGCCGAGCAGGGCGGCGAGCAGAAGCGTACGGCCTCTTGGCATGGCGGAACCACCTTCCGGGAGCGCTCCCATCGTGCAATCATAAATTGACACGTGTCAATACAAACGCGGAGAGGCCCAGCATGAAGCTCAGCCGCATCCTGCTCGTCCTGGTCCTGGTGCTCGCCGGCGGCGGCCTGACCGGCACCCCGCCGGCCGTCGCCCAGCCAGCGCATCAGGTCAGCTACGACAAGCACTCGCTGATGGTGGACGGGCGGCGGGTGCTGCTGCAGGCGGCCGAGTTCCACTACTTCCGGCTGCCCAGCCCCGATCTGTGGCGGGACATCCTGGAGAAGGAGAAGGCGGCGGGCTTCAACGCCATCTCCGTCTACTTCGACTGGGCGTTCCATTCGCCCGCCCCGGGCGTCTACGACTTCACCGGCGTGCGCGACGTCGATCGGTTGCTGCGCACCGCGGAGCAGGTCGGGCTGTACGTGGTGGCGCGCCCCGGCCCGTACATCAACGCCGAGACCACCGGCGGCGGCTTCCCGGGCTGGCTCAAACTGGTGCCGGGCCGGGCCCGCAGCAGCGCGCCCGGCTACACCGAGGCCTACCGGGAGTGGCTGGCCCACATCAACCCGATCATCGCCCGGCATCAGCTGACCCGCGGCGGATCGGTGCTGCTCTACAACGTCGAGAACGAGTACGCGGTCGACACCGACGCCGCCTACATGCAGGACCTGCAGGACACCGCCCGCGCGGCCGGCATCGACGTGCCCATCACCACCAACCTGTGCTGCGACGCGGCGTCATGGACCTCGACCTGGGCGTCGGGGCCGGGCGCGGTGCCGATTCCGGGCGTGGACGACTACCCGCAGTCCTTCGACTGCGGCAATGCCGCGACGGTCTGGGGTCCGTGGGGGGCCGGGGTCACCGAGCGGGTACGCGACGACGCGCCGGTCTTCGCCGCGGAGTACCAGGCGGGCGCGATCGACGTGAACAACGCCGGGTACGAGGCGTGCCGGGAGCTCACCGGTGTCGCGTACACCCGGTACTTCCAGAAGAGCAACCTGATCGCCAGCGGGGCCACGGCGTTCAACTACTACATGGGCTTCGGCGGCACCAACTGGGGCTGGCTGGCCCAGCCGAACGACGTCTACACCTCCTACGACTACGGCGCCGCCATCACCGAGGGCCGGCAGCTCACCGCGAAGTACGACGAGTACAAGCGGCAGGGCTACTTCCTGCACGCGGTGGCGGGGTCGCTGACCAAGACCGACCCGGCGGCCGCGCCCACCGTGACCGGGCTGGAGACGCTCGCGCGGGTCAACCCGGACGACGGCACCCGGTTCGTGCTCGTGCGCAACCCGGGGACCTCGCCCGTGTCGAGCACCCTGGAGGGCTTGCCGGTGACGCTGGCCGGCCGGGACGCCAAGGTTCTCGTGAGCGGGTACGCGCTCGGTGGCCAGCGGCTCGTCGCGTCCACTTCGGAGATTCTGACCCATGAGGCGATCGGCGGCCGGGACGTCGCGGTGTTGTACGGCAACCAGGACGCGCCCGGCGCGACCGTGCTCAGCTATTCGTCGCGGCCGCGGGTGACCGTGCTCGAGGGCCGGGTCGCGTCGAGCTTCGGCGCCGGCGAGCTGCGACTCGACTACACGCACAACGGGCTGGCCCGGGTGCTGATCGAAGGTGGGGGCCGGCGGCCGTTGCTGCTCCTGCTCGGCACACCCGAGACGGCGGCGTCGTTCTGGCGCGCCGACACGGCCACCGGCCCGGTCCTGGTGCGCGGCACGGCCCTGCTGCGCTCGGCCACCGAGGCGCCACGAGCAGGCAGCGCCGCCGGTCCGGGCCTCGTGGCGCTGCGCGCCGATACCGCCGTCGCCGGTCCGGTCGAGGTTTTCTCGGCGGGGCGCGCGGTGACCGTCAACGGTGAGCGAATCGCCACCCGGCCCACGCGCAGCGGGTCCGTGCTGGGGCACCTGCCCGGGCCGCGCCCGGTCGCCCTGCCGGCCCTGACCGGCTGGCGGCAGCACGCCGAGGCGCCCGAGGCCGCGCCCGGCTTCGACGACTCCCGCTGGCCCGTGGCCGACAAGTCCACCAGCCTCAGCCCGTTCGTTCCGCTCACTCAGCCGGTGCTGTTCAGCGACGAGTACGGCTTCCACACCGGCAGCGTCTGGTACCGCGGCCGGTTCACCGCCACCGGCGCCGAGACGTCCGTGGCGCTCAACGCGATCACCGGCAAGCGCGGCAACTACCTGGTCTGGCTGAACGGCCGGTACCTCGGCTCGGCAGCCGGCGGCGTCCAGGCCGACTCCGACGAGCCCGCCAATCCGTCACCCGGGCCGGGCGAGTTCGCCGTACCGCCGGGTCTGCTCAAGCCCGGCCAGCCGGCCGTCCTGTCGGTGCTGGTGCAGAACATGGGCCACAACGACGACTGGACCGCCGACGACAACCGGTTCCGCCAGCCCCGTGGCCTGGTCGGCGCCCGCGTCAACGGCTCAACGGCCCCCGTGACCTGGCGCATCCAGGGCACGGCGGCCATCGACCCGATCCGCGGCCCTTTGAACAACGGCGGCCTCTACGGCGAGCGCGCCGGCTGGACCCTGCCCACTCACGCCGACCGCTCCTGGCCCCCCGCCGCCCCGGCCGTCCCCGCCGGGGTCACCTGGCGGCGCACCTCGTTCACCCTCGCCCTCAAGCCCGGCCAGGACACCTCGGTGGCCCTGCGCTTCTCCGCCGCGCCCCCGGCCGGCTACCGCGCCATCCTCTACCTGAACGGCTGGCAGCTGGGCCAGTACGGCGCCGACATCGGCCCCCAGACCGACTTCGTCCTCCCCGCCGGCCCGCTCCACCAAACCGGCCGGAACACCCTGGCCATCGCCTACATCGCCACCACCGCAACGCCCATCGCCACGCCCACCCTGACCCCCATCGCCACCCACCGCGGCGGCGTCCCGGTGCGCGACACGCCCATCCGGTGACCGGCGGGGTACGGTTCGTCGGTGGGTGATCGGGTCAAGGGGAGGCGGCACCCACCGAAGGCCAACGGGCACCGGTTCCACGGGGACCCGGATCGGTTTCCCTTGCTGGCCGAGTTCATCGGCGAGCGGTTCGGCAACTCGGTCGAGTTCGTGGCCGACGTGGCCGGCGGCCAGGGGATGCTGGCGCGGGAGTTGCGCAAACGACTGAACTACCGGGTGGAGGTCGTCGACCCGCGCGGGTGGACGCTGAAGGGTGTCGAGTCCCGCGCCGTCCCCTACCTGGCGCAGGACGCCGCCTTCTACGATCTCGTTGTCGGTCTTCACCCCGACCAGGCGTTGCGCGAGGTCGTCCACTCGGCGCTGAGCACAGCCACCGTCGTCGTCCCGTGCTGCAATTTCTGGCGGGACGACCAGCGGCTCGGCCGCAACGCCCTGGCCGAGTCGATCACCAAGTGGTACGAGCAGAACCACGTCCGCTACGAGCGGGTCGAGTTCCCCTTCCGGGGGCCGCAGAACCTCGGCTTCGTGACGGCGCCTCCCGGCATCGATTGACTCGCACAGGCGGGGTGACGTTCGTGGTGGGCCAGGCCCTGGCCGCTGTGACGATGGTGGCGGGAGCGGTTTTCGGTCTTCCCGCCGCCGCGCAAGCGGCGACCGACATCAGATCAAGGTCGACGGCACCCGCGGGTCCGACCTCGTCGGCCCGATCCAGCATTTCGTCAGCTCCGACCAGAACGTGGTCGTCACTCCGTACCGCGCGCCCTGCTCCTGACCCCGATCGTCAGGCGGCGACCTGTTTGTGGGCGGTCTTCTCCGCGTACATGGCCGCGTCGGCCGTGGCGAACAAGGTGTCCGCGGTCGGGCGGTCGACCGGGTTCCAGGCGGCCAGGCCCACGCTGACGCCGAAGGGCAGGGTCCGGCCGTTCCAGCTGATCGGCTCGTCGGCCAGGGCGCGGAGCTTGGCGGCGAGCCGGTGGGCGGCGGCCTCGTCGTCTACGCCGGTGGCCAGGACGACGAACTCGTCGCCGCCGAGCCGGCCGGCGGTGTCGGACGGGCGGATCGAGGCGGTCAGGCGGCGGGCGAACTCCACCAGGACCAGGTCGCGGCCGCATGCCCGTACCGGTCGTTGATCTGCTTGAAGCCGTCGAGGTCCATGTACAGGACCACCGGCCCGAAATCGGGTTTACGCAGCAGCTCGAGCTCCAGTTGCGCGTGCACCGCGGCCCGGTTGGCCAGCCCGGTCAGCTGGTCGTGTTCGGCGCGGTGGGCCAGCGCGATCTTCATACGTTCCTGCTCGCGCACCACGAACACGAAGCGGACCAGGACGAAGCCGGTCAGCAGGGCGATCGAGACCAGTAGCGAGACCCGGCTGACGGTCGTGCCGAACGAGTGCAGGCCGGTCACCGTGGGCAGCACCACCAGGGCGATGCCGAGGAACACCACGCGCGCCGGGTGCAGCCGTTGCGCCGCCGCCGCGCTGTCCGGCTGGGCCACCTTGGCCGCGTCCTGGTGCACGACGGCCGCCGCGAGCAGGCTGTTGGCCAGCAGGAGCAGGCCGTCGAACCGGTCGGCCTGCCCGGAGCGGGACAGGTTCTCGAACAGGACCGGCAGCAGCGAGATGCTGACGTCGCCGATCACGGTCAGCGTCAGCGCCGAGACCAGGTAGCGGGCCGAGCCGCGGGTCGAGCCGGGGGCGAGGACGAGGATCGCGGTGCCGGCGAAGAACATGACGTCGCCGAACGGGTAGAGCGCGCCGACGACCATGCCCAGCGAGACCTGCTGGGTCTCGACCGCGGGCAGGATCAGGAACTGCCAGAACAGCCAGGCCACGACCGTCGTCATGGCGGCCGCGTCGAGGATGCCGTCGCGCAGCTTGCCCGGCGCCCGCAGCCGGACCAGCTTGACCATGGCCGCCATGAGCAGCGGATAGCCGCTGAGCCAGAGCAGGTCGGACGGGGAGACGTCGCCGGGCGGCCCGGCGAACCGGTCCAGCAGGTCGTACAGGACGTCGCCGGTCAGCCAGACCGTCAGCGCGACCGCCACCAGCCGGTACGCACCCTTGCTGGGCCCGGTGATCCTCCGCAGCCCCAGCCAGGCGCTCAGGACCACAACACCAAAGCCCAGGAGGTACGCGTCGTGAGCGGCCCCGGTGCCCGGGGCGAACACGGACACCGAGCCGGCGAGCGCGGCGAACAGCGGCACCGCCGGAGCCGGGACACGTCTCATGCGTTCCCTATCGGCCCGCCACCCCCGATCTTCAGCGGTTTCCACCTCGTGCCCGATACCTGCGCGCCAGCCCGGCCAGGACCTGCTCGGCCTCCACCCCGGTGCGCAGCAGGACCTCACGGCTCGCCGCGGCCGGCGTGGTCGCCAGGGCGACGGCCACGGCGCCGACCTGATCGGCGCTCACCCAGGACGGGTTCCCGGTGGCCAGGCGGGTCCGGACCGGCCCGAGCACCAGGGCATGGACACGCTGCGCGGCGCCGGCCTCGGCGGCCAGAACCTTGCGCATCATGAGGACGGCGGCCTGCTCCATGCTGACGAGCCCGCTGCCGGGCACGGGATGGGCCGAGGACTCACCCACGACGACCGCGTACGCGCCGTGGCCGCTCAGCCGCGGCAGGACCGCCCGGGCGACGGCCATGTGGGTGGTGGCGAGCCCGGTGAAGGCGTTGCCCCAGTCGGTCTCGTCGATCTCCCACAGCCGCTTGCCGGCCCACCAGCCGCCGATGGGCGCCACCACGTCGTCGATGCCACCGAGCCGGTCCTGCATCGTCGCGGCAAGCTTCTCGGCGCCGTCGAACGTCGAATAGTCGTGCTCGAACAGGTGCAACCGGTCGGTCGCCGCGTCACCGAGCACCCGGCGGACCTCGTCCGCCCGCTGCGCCGTCCGGGTCGGCACGACGACGTCGGCTCCAGCCGCCAGATTGGCGCGCACCGCGCCTTCGCCCACCGCGCCGCTGCCGCCGGGGATGAGGACTCGTCGAGTCATGTGATCGGTCATGTCGCTCCTTCGTTGGTCAGACCAACGTATCACCGAACGTTGGTCTGACCAACGATCGGTAGGATCGGCCTATGACCGACCCTGGAGCGCCGGCCCTGCTGCGCCGCCTGGCCAGCTGGCAGACGGGCCGCGTCTCGACGCTGGGCGCCCGCTTCACTGCCGCCCGAATGCCGCTCGAGGCCCGCTCCGACTTCGCCGTGCTGGCCGCCCTCCAGGAGTACGGCGAGCTCAGCCAGGCCGAGCTCGGCCGCCGGCTCGGGCTCGACCGCAACAACGTCAACGGCATCGTCACCCGCCTCGATCAGCACGGGCACATCGAGCGGCGGGCCGACCCGGCCGACCGCCGCCGCAACATCGTCGCGGCCACCGAGTCCGGGCTGCGGCGCCTGCGCGAGCTGGACGCGCTCGCCCTCGACGTTCAGGACGAGTTGCTCGCCGCCCTCGACGACGGCGAGCGGGAGCAGCTCAGATCGCTGCTGGATAAGGTCCTCGCCAGTCACCCGGCCCAGCCGGCCTGAGCCGGCCGGTCTTGTCGTGCTTGTGGTGATACATACGCCGGTCCGCGGTCCGCAGAAGGTCGGCGAAACGGGAACCGTCGCCCGCCGGGCCCAGGACGACGCCGGTGACCAGGGCGGACGCCGCCACCGTCCACGCGATCAGCACGCCGGTCAGCTTGTGCCGGGTCGCGGCCGACATGAGCGCGAGCACCGCCACCTGCCACAACGCCGGCTGCCAGCCAGTCGTCCAGCGGATGTCCTCCGGCGTGCCGGCGACGACGACCCCGACCAGGATCATCACGGCTGCCCGGGCCCACAACGCAACCCGCTCCAAGGCGTGGCGGTGCCCGTCGCTTCTCATATGCGGGTCGATCGGCCCCACTCGGGCGTAGTTGAACATTTGCTGGTAGACAAGTACCCGTGATCGAGACGAACGAGGACCAGCGGGCGCTGTTCGGGCAGGCGACCGTCGTCTTCGCCTCGCTGTCCGGGCCGGCCCACGAGGTGGAGACCGCGAACCCGGCGTTCTCGGCCACCATCGGCGAGCAGCTGCCGCTCGCCCAGCTCGACGAGGCGTACCGCACCGGCCGGACCGTCACCGTGCGCGACCTGGAGATCGGCGACGCGTCCTTCGACCTGATCTGCGAGCGGCGCGGCGACGCCACCGGCGTCTACCTGATCGGCGTGGAGACCACCCAGATCAAGCAGGCGCAACGGCTGATGGCCGAGCATCGCGCCCTGCTGGAGCAGATCGCCCGCCAGGCGCCGCTGGCCGAGGTGCTCGACGGCATGGCCCGCAGCATCGAGGAGCTGGCGGCCCACGAGGTCCTCGTCTCCGTGCTGCTGGCCGACCCCGACGGCCGGCACCTGCGCCACGGCGCCACCCCCAGCCTGCCCGCCTTCTACAACGAGGCCATCGACGGCATCGCCACCGGCGAGGGCGTCGGCTCCTGCGGCACGGCCGCCCACCGCCGCGAACCGGTCATCGTCACCGACATCATGCTCGACCCGTTCTGGGACGACTTCCGCGACCTGGCCACCCGCGCCGGCGTGGCCGCCTGCTGGTCCACCCCCATCCTGGCCCGCGACGGCAGCCTCCTCGGCACCTTCGCCATGTACCACCGCACCCCACGCGTCCCGCAGGACGCCGATTTGGCCCTGGCCCGGGTCTTCGCGGGGACGGCGGCCCTGGCCATCGAGCGCCACCACACCGAGCAGGCCCGGTTGGCGGCCGAGGCGCGGGCCAAGGCCGCAAATGACGAGCTGGCCAAGGCGGTCCGGGCCGCCGAGGAGCGCGCCACCGCCGCCGCCGCACTGGCCACGCAGATGCGCGCCGCCGCGGCGGCTCAGGCGGCCGCCCCTCATCCGGAGCACTGCCAGCTGGGCGGGCCGCAGGGCTGCGCCGCCTCGGCCGAGCTGAAGATCGCCGATTCCTGGGGTGATTCGGCTTGGGGCTGCCCCGACCATGTCGAGGAGGCCATCATCAACGTGCGCTCGGTGTTCATCGCGAGCGAGGAGCTGGGCGGGCTCGCCGCGTACGTCAACCGCTGACCCTTCCCCGGTCGGTGTGCCAGTGACGTTGACGTCCGTCTCTATGGTGAGCTGGTGAGTGATGAGCTGATCGATGGGCTTGCGCTGGAGCGGATCGAGCAATGGCAGCAGGGCTTCGAGGAGCGCGCCGCGCGGGCGCGGACGCTGTCCGAGCGAACGTCCGGGCTGTCGGCCACCGCTCGGGAGGCAGACGGGATCATCGAGGTCACCGTGGGATCGGGTGGCCAGATCACCGACCTCAGGCTCGACGATGAGATTCAGCGCCAGCCCGCCGCCACCACCGCTCGGCAGATCCTGGCTGCCATCGCCGCCGCCAAGGCGTCTCTGGCACGGGACTTCGCCCAGGTCACAGCGGAGACGGTCGGGCTCGACAGCGCCACCGGGCAGGCGATGATGAAGTCGCTGAACGACCGGCTCGGCCTGGCCGGCACACCGCCGGAAGGGCCGGCCGCGCGGTGAGCGGAGGCCAGATCCAGGTCCGCTCGTCAGACCTCGTCATGCACGCCCGCGAGGTGGACGGAATCGGCGACGGATTGGCCACCGCCAAGCACGCCGGCGAAGCAGTGCGCGTCGGCGCGGGCGCCTACGGTCAGCTCTGCCAGTTCGTTCCAGCGCTGCTGGATGGACTGCAGACAAGCCTGATCGACGGCATCGGCGGCGCGGTGAACGCCGCGCGCGACACCGCTGACGCGCTGCGCTCGACGGCGGCCGATTACGACGCCGCCGACGGCAACGCCGCCGACCGCATGGAAAATACGCGGTGAGCACGGGCAATCCGCTCGTCGCCACGGCGGGCTCCTCGGCCGACCCGTGGGCCGGGGTGTGGATCGCCGAGGACATTCGCAGCATCTACCGGGGTGTCAAGGACGGCAGCTGGATCGAGGGCACGCTCGGAGGCGTGTCGGCGGGCCTTGATGCGCTCGCCCTCGTCTCCGATCCGATCGGATCGCTCCTTCAGTACGGTGTCGCGTGGATCATCGAGCACGTCGAGCCTTTACGGGAGGCGCTCGACTGGCTTGCGGGTGATCCGGGCCAGATCAAGGCTCATGCGCAGACCTGGACCAACGTGGCCGGGGCTTTGCACGATCGGGCGGCCGACCTGGATCGTGCCGTGCGGTGGGACACGACCGAGTGGACTGGCGCGGCGGCGGACGCCTACCGCACCTGGACCGGCCAGCAGAAGGCGGCCGTGGATGCGTTGGCCAATGCGGCCGAGACCCTTGCGTCCATCACCGAAGCTGCGGGCATTCTGGTGGCGGGTGTACGCATGTTGGTGCGGGACGGCATCGCGACGCTCGTTTCCCGGCTGATCGTCTACGCGGCCGAGGAGGTCGCGTCGCTGGGCCTGGCGACGCCCTTGGTCATCGAGCAGGTGTCGACGCTCTGCGCCTCCTGGGCCGCGAGGATCGCCAGGTGGCTCAAGGACCTGGTGGCCAGCCTCAGCCGGCTCCGCGGCGCAGCGAGCAAGATCGCGGAGTTGATCGAGAAGATCAAGTCCATCCTGGGCAAGCTGGGCAACAAGCCGGGAAAGGGTGGCAAGGATCCGGTCCACAAGTCGGGCGGTCCGTCCCGTGACGAGCTTCTCGAGGAGCTGGCCGACGCCGGCGTCAAGCATGACCCCGAGAAGGTGATCCTGATCGGTAAAGACCTCGACGGGAAAATCGTCTTCCTCGAGAGCGGCAATGCCAAGGCCGGGCTCCAGCACGTCATGGACCACGCCGACCAGTTCGCCGACATCGGCGTTCCCCGCGACAAGGTCGGCCAATTCGTCTTCGACGCAGTGACCACCGGGAACGTGATCGGACATCAGGGCAAGGGCACCGGCCGGCCGATCTACGAGTTTATCTTCGAAGGCCGGCCTTATAAGGTGGCCGTCACAGTCGGAAACAACGGCTTCATCGTGGGAGCGAATCCAGTTGGCCACTGACGTGATCCGGGTGATGCCGGACTACCAGTCCTACCCGACGTGGCGTCCGGGCACCGGCGAGTACAACGTCGACCCCGAGAAGCTGCCGATCTCCAAAGAGCTGGCCGATGAGCTGAACGCCTGGGGCGACGAGTACGACGCCACCCTCGTCCTCGACGACCCTGCCTCCTCCGGCTTTCCCGATGCGGCGGCCGAGGAGGATTTCGCCGAGCGTGGTCTCAGGCTGGCGCAGCGCCTTGCGGCCGAGGTCGCCGGCCGGTTCCAGGTCGAGTACCACGACATTCGCACGGGGCGACGCCAGACGCTCGCGGGCTGACGACATGGCCACCCGGACAGGTCTCTAGGCTGGGGTAATGAAGGTTCTGTCCATCCAGTCGGCGGTGGCCTACGGGCATGTCGGGAATTCGGCGGCGGTTTTTCCGCTGCAGCGCATCGGGGTGGAGGTGGTGCCGGTTCTTACGGTCAACTTCTCCAACCACACGGGGTACGGGGCGTGGCGCGGGCCGCTCATTTCGCCCGCGGATGTGGCTGAGGTGCTGCTCGGGGTCGAGGAACGCGGGGTCTTTCCGCAGATCGACGCGGTGCTCTCCGGGTATCAGGGTGGCGTCGGGATCGGGGACGTCATCGTCGACGCTGTACGGCGGGTGAAGGCCGCCAACCCGGCGGCGGTGTACGCGTGTGACCCGGTCATGGGTAACGCCAAGTCGGGGTGTTTCGTGGCGCCGGAGATTCCCGTGCTGCTGCGGGACCGGGTGGTGCCGGTGGCCGACATCATCACGCCCAACCAGTTCGAGTTGGGGTTCCTGACCGGGACCGAGCCGGACACCATCGAGTCGACGCTGGCCTCGGCCGACCTGGCGCGGGGCATGGGGCCGTCGACGGTGCTGGTCACCAGCGTGGAGCGGCCGGACCGGGCCGAGGGCACGATCGAGATGCTCGTCGTGGACGACTCGGGGGCCTGGATCGTCACCACGCCGCATCTGCCGTTCAAGGCCAACGGGTCCGGGGACGTCACGGCCGCCCTCTTCACCGCGCATTATGTGGCCACCAAGGATGCGCGGGTCGCTCTGGAGCGTACGGCCTCAAGCGTCTTTGACCTGATCGAGACGACCTACAAGTCCGGCCAGCGGGAGTTGCAGCTGGTGGAGGCGCAGGAGTTCTACGCGGCGCCGCGGATGCAGTTCGACGCGAAGCAGGTTCGCTGAGGCGGGCGTGGGCCGCCGTCGTCGTTCTGTCGCTGGCGGCGTTCGCGTTCGTGACGACCGAGCTGCTGCCGATCGGGCTGCTCACCCTGATGGCGGACGACCTGGGACGGTCCCGCTCACAGGTGGGTCAGCTGGTCAGCTGGTACGCGGTGGTGGTCGTGGTCTGCTCGGTGCCGCTGACCCGGATCACCCGCCGGATCCCGCGGCGCACGCTGCTCGGGGTGACCCTCGCGGTGTTCGCGGGGGCCAACCTGGTCGCCGCGCTCGCGCCGACGTTCGGGGTGCTGGCCGGGGCGCGGCTGCTCATCGGGCTGGCCCAGGCGCTGTTCTGGTCGATCGCGGCGGCCGCCGTCAACGATCCGTTCCCGCCGGCATCCCGCGGGCGGGTGGTGGCGGTGTTCTCGGTCGGGGCGGCGCTGGCGCCGGTGCTCGGGGTGCCCGCCGGCACGTGGCTCGGGCAGCAGGCGGGGTGGCGGTCCGCGTTCGCGGTGGTCGCGGTGATCGGCTTGGCGATCGCGGTGGCCGTCATCGCGCTGGTGCCGTCGTATCCGCCCGAGTCCGGCGGGGCAGCCCGGGGCAGCGCGCCGGACCGGGCCGCCTTCCAACGGCTGGTGGCGGCCACGGCCCTCGCCGTCTGCGGGTATCTGACCTTCACCACGTACGTCACGCCGTTCCTGCTCGATGTCACCGGCGTGCCGTCGACGGCGCTGGCGCCGCTGCTGTTCGTCTCCGGGTCGGTCGGGGTGATCGGCACGGTTCTGGTGGGGCGCCAGCTCGACCGGCGACCGGTGGTGGCCCGGCTGGCGCCGGCCGCGGTGGTGGCGGTCGCGCTGCTCGCGCTGTATCCGCTGGGGACGGTGACGGTGGCCGCGGTGGCGCTGATCGCGGCCGCCGGCGGTGGGTATTCGGCCTATGCGCCCGCGGCCCAGCACCGGATGTTGCAGGTGGCGCCGGGCAGCACCGACATGGCGTCGGCGTGGCTGGGCACGGCGTTCAACGTGGGGATCGCGGGCGGGTCGCTGCTCGGCGGGGCCGTGCTCCCGGGGGCGGGGGCACGGCCGCTCGCGCTGATCGGGGGAGTGCTCGTCGTGGGGGCGCTGAGCGTGTTGATCGTCGACGCTAACCCTTGGCGTGCGTCACGACGCGTACGGCATCGGCCTCCCCACCCTCGTGACCAGGCCACCAGGCCGCCCACCAGCCGTTCTTGACCGTCGCCCGGACGACGGTGCCATCGGGCAGCTTGATCTCGACCCGCGTGACGTCGGCGCCGGCCCGGCCGACCACCGCCGAATACCAGCCGTGCGTGCCCTCGGTCGCGCTCATCGTCTGGGTGCTGACCTGGTCGGCGGCGGGCGGCGGGGCGGACCGGTCGAGCAGTTCGGCGCCGGCCGGGCCCTGAGCCGGGTCGAGGATCAGGCAGGAGGTCAGGTCGGTGCCGTCCTTGCTGATCAGCAGCAGCGAGGTGTCGCCGCGCTTCTCGGCCAGGACGACATCGGCGGCGGTGGGCGGGGTCTTCCAGTCGGTCCAGCCGGCTGCGCACTGGAGGGCCTGCGGGAGGACCTCGGCGCCGGCGGCGGCTCGCGGAGTGGGGGTCCAGGAGGCGTACGCCCGGTTGCCGTGCCCGGTCGGCATGAGTTGCACGGCCGCAAACGCAACGGCCGCCGCCGCAGCAAGCGCCGCCGCGCCGAAAGCGAGCCGCCGGCCAGCGGGCCGCGGCCGGTGGAACATTTGGTCGAGGGCCGCTGTGGCCCGGGCGCGCCGCTCGGGGGTGGGCTCGTAGTCGCGGGCCGGATCGAGGGACCGCAACTGGTCCAGGTCGGTGATCATGTTCTGCTCCAGGATTCGACAGCGGTCGGGAGGGTCGGGCCCATCGCGGCGCGCAGGCGTTTCCGTGCCCGGTTGAGCCGCATGCGGAAGGTGGCCGGACGGCAGCCCAGCACGGCGGCGGCCTGTACATCGGTGAGCTCGTCGAAGGCGACCAGCGCCAGCACCTCGCGGTCGGCGGCGCTTACCGCCCACCAGGCCCGGACGAGATCGACCCGCGCGTCGATGCCGGGTGAGCGGTCGGCTTCGGCGGTGGCGACCATGCGAACGTCTACCGCGCTGCGCCGCAGTCGCTTCCGCGCCTGATTGGCGAGAAGATTGCGGGCAATGCCGAATAGCCACGGCCGTACGTCGTCTGGTAGCTCCCTGAACCGCTGCCAGGCGATCAGATAGGTCGCCGATACGACGTCATCAGCGTCGTCGTCCGGTATCCGCCGTTTTACGAAGCGGAGCAGATCGGTGTAGGAGGCCGCATGTAAGGAGCGGAAGCGCTCCTCCGCGGCGTCGTCTTGGTCCACACCCTTCACCTGTCGCCAGCGGGCCGAGCGTCACACCCTAATCGTCGCGGTACTTCTCAGGGCACGAGGTCGTCGTCCTCATCATCGATGTCCGGCGTGTACCAGGCCTCCGGGATCAGCTCGATCTCGGGCGTTCCTCCGGGCCGGCTGCCGAACGGGTGCACCTCGACGCCCGCCGGAAGGCCTACTCGCCCCAGCCAGATGCCGTGGGGGCCTCGGTCGCACCAGGCTTTTACCGAGCCGGTGCGGCTTCCGGGAAGGCCGAAGAATGTGAGGTGCAGGTGGCCGCTGTCGCCCTCCGGGCACGGCACGTCGATCGGCTGGGGAGCGACGGCGAACATCTTCATCGTTGCCTGGTACCACGATTCCCAGCGGCGTTCCGCCGCAGTCATCTCGGGCATGTCGACGTCATTCCCCTTCGAGCAGGTGTTTGTTCTCCTGCCACCAGCGTTCCTCATAGGCGTAAGCGCGCGCCTCGTAAGCGTCGCGTGCGTCGTCCGCCCATGGGAACGGCAGGCCGTTCCGTAGCTCGTCGAGGTGGAAACGCTCGTGCGCGAGCGTGCGAGCCAGCTGTTCCTCGTTCATGAACGCGTCTCGCACCAGCTTGATCGAGCCATCCGGCATTGTCACACCGTAGAACTCCCGGCCCGGGCCCTCACCGCGACGGAGCTTGTCGATATTGAAGGTCACGCCCTCCATGTCGATGCCGTACTTGTGCGCGAGGGCCAGCACGTTGTCCCGGCTCATGAGGATCTTCTTGCCGTTGCGGACGATTCCGTCGCCTTCGCGGAAAAGACCTCGTTCCAGCCCTTGCGTGCCGCGCAATTTGCCGATCAGGTCTTGGATGATCCCGCCGAGCTTGCGCGTCTCTGTGCTGAGGTTGCGCAGGCTGGAGATCAGATCCTTGAGCCAGCGGGCGATCTTCGCGGCCCACGCCGCGCACAACGTGGTCACCTGCTCGACCACTACCGGCGTGGCCGTACCGAGCGAAGCGATCAGCTCGGCCGCGTACACGATCAGGCGTGAGACGACCGTAGCGACAGCGTCCCGCACCATCATGCGTACGGTGGCGATGAGTAAGCCGGCGCCCTCGGTGATCAGCGCCATCGTGCTGGAGGCCTTGGCCAGCGCCTGCAGTGACTGGTCGCGCTGGTCGGCCCAGATCCGGTACGCGTCGGAGGCCGCGCCCTGCCACTCCGAGACATCGAACCGAACCGCGCGGGCCAGCTCATCCGACTCACCTTGGAGGCTTTCGGCCACGTTTGCGCCAGGTCTGGGCGTGACCGGCGATCGCGCCTGGATCACCGGCCAGCCAGTCGAGAGCCTCGGAGAGCGGCTTCACATGTTCGATCAGCCACGCGATGCCATATTGCAGAAGTGCGCCCACCGGATCGGACACCAGAGCCAGCCCGTCAAGTCCAGCGCCGACGCCACCCAGCGTGCCGTCGACCCAGCTCTGGTTCTGCACTCCGCGCGCGATGAGCTCGATGTCCTCAGCCAACCACACCCCGGCCCAGGCCGATTTCGGTTGCTCGATCGGGCCGGAGACCAACGCGTTGCCGGTCATCCGGCGCTTTCCAACAACGCGGCGCTGGAGGTGTCCGAGGCTTCGTACTCAGTGGCGGTGGTGCGTAGCTTGGCACCGGTGTCGTGCAGAGACTCGGCGCATCGGTCCAGGCCGTCGACCAGGATGTCCTGCAGCGCGTTCAGCATCGCCGGGACCATGACACAGAGCTGCCCGTACGCCCCGTCGCCGGCGCGAACCGCACGCCCGGCCCCGGCTGCGGTCGCCACCCCGTCTGCGACCGCCTCGACATGGCTGGCATGCGTGGCCAACTCCGTGTGCCGCACGCTCAATTGATCAGACATGGAGGAACCTCCCCGTGCCGACCACGCTAACGAGACGGGTCAATTACTTTCAGCTATCGGGGGCGGCTGCAGCACTTCTTGTACTTGCGGGTGGAGCCACACCAGCACGGAGCGTTGCGCTCCGGTGGCCAGGCGATGGTCAGGTCCTCCGGCACGGTGTGGCAGTAGCGCTGCTTGATCGACGAATCGGTGGGTGATACGCCGTGCTTCTCGGCGAAGGCGGCGAGATCGTCGACCACGGCGGCGACGACGGTGATCGAGCCGACGCCGCTGTCGCGGACCTGTCGCCAGTTGTGTTCCGCGGCTGCGTAGTACTCGTCCTCCGGCTGCTCGTACTCGCCAGGCCAACGCTGCTGGGCCAGGCGGCGTTGATCGCGTTGGAAGGTCAGCATCCGGACTTGGCGGGGGACGAAGCCGGAGTCGAGCAGTTCTTCGGACGTGGTGGGCTGCTCCGGGTCCGGGAGGTCCGGCACGAGGCTGTCCAGCATGTCGGGCTGGCGGCCGAGCTGCTGGCGCAGCTGTTGGCGGTTGCGCAGCATGATGGTGGTGCCGATTGCGATCCACTCGTCGCCGCGGCGGAGCGCGTCGAGCTGCTCGTCGGTCAGGCGGGCAGCGGCCCGGTCGTACCAGCGGGCCGCCTGGTCCAGGTCGCCGTGGGTGGCCAGCAGCTCGGCGGCGAGCTCGCACTGCCGGTCGCGCAGCGCTGGGTCCTTCGCCATGGTCTTCAGCTGGGCGTAGGCGGCATCGGCTTCACCGGTTTCCAGGAGCAGATCGGCGAGCTGTACGCGGGCGTCGCAGCCGTACTCGCCGCCGCCCTCAATCAGGGTCTCCAGCAGGGCGCGGGCACGGTCCGGATGCCCGGCGCGCTGCCAGGCATCAGCCGCTTCGAGCAGGATCTCCTCACGCTCCTCGGGGAAGTCGACGGCGTCGGCTTCGATCGCTTCCGCCCGTTGAACACCGGCACGCACCATGGCGCAGGATGCTAGTGGTCGCCGGGCAGCGGCTGGGCTCCGTGGTCGCCCAGCCGGGTGACGCAGATCGAAAAGCAGGTTGTCGATCAGCGGCGCTCCTACTATGCGGAGTCTTTGCCGGCGATCCCATGCTCGATAGCTACTTTCGCGCCCACGAACACCAGACCGGCGGCGATAGCGGCACCGGCCCCAGCCAGCACCTTGTTGAGTTGGCCGTCCAGGAATCTCTTGTTCTCGGTGTCTTTCTCGGATTCCCTCTGGCCAGTCTCCATCAATTTGTCATGGATGATCCGGCGATCCTCCGCGCTCAAGTCATCCCGCTTGAGTTCTTCCTTGAGAGCGTTCCTGATGTCTTGGTAGGCGTTGTGGATGTTTTCTTGATTTTGTGTATTTGATCCGAGCGTTGATTCGTGGGCGCCCTTGAGCGTGCTTAGCGTGCCGAGAGCAAGCTCCTTGAAATTGGGAAACTGCTCGATGATCTTCATGCGCACTTCGTTGCTCATATCGGGCATCATGGCCGCGAATCTCATCACCTTTTCTTTGGAGAGATTGCGCCAAGAATCGATATCAAGCGCTTTCTTGACTTCTTCTTCGTCGTTCAAGCTCATATCGACACTCCGATCATCACGTAATCGTTCTGGCCAAGGGGGCGACCTTGGCCAGGCGGGCTGCTGCAACCTCGGTCAAGGCCTTCCGGCCGTACGTCTGAAGCGTTGCCCGGTAGACGGCGGGCTCGTCATGCCAGCCAAGCGTTTCGGCATGCCTCGCCATCACCAACGCCAGCTCCGTGGGCGGAACCTCGTCGAGGGTGCGCGGGCCCAGTTCGCGCGTCAGCGTGTCGGGTTGATGGGGCAGCCGATACGTCTTCGGCTGAATGCCGCTCTCACCGAGGGGGTTGTCTTCGACGAGCAGACCGCGACGGACGGCAGAGCTAATGATCTTGTTGACGGCGCTGGCCGAAAGCCGGGTGACACGCTGGCCGCCGGAGGCGCGGACGTAGGCCGTTTGCAGCCGCGTACCCAATACTGGCCCTTCGGCTTCGACGATGGCCACCAGGGCTTCACGCATGTCGGCCGACGCGGGTTCCGTTGGGCGAGGCGTTGAGCCGTGATACACCTCGTACGGCTTGAGACCTGCTTCCGTCGTGATCGCGGCTTCGAACTGCTGAGCTTCCCGAACGAAAGGCACGGGTGCCGTGACGGGCGGAATCATCGTGGGCGCTTCGGTGGGCAGCAGCGGTTCAGCCGATGCGGGCGTCTCCGCTTCGTGCACGACATCCCCGGCCTCTGACCAGTCGGACGGGCGGATCCCGCGGCGTTCCAACGCCGCCCACAGATCCTGCAGCACCGACGACTCGTCGACGGTGAAGGCCGACTGGGCGATTCGGAAGAATTGCCAGCCGCACCGTTCGAGCTCGCGCTGGCGTGCCATGTCGGCCTCGTATCGGTCCGGGCCGTGCCAGGTGTCCCCGTCGCATTCGACGGCGAGCCGGCTGTGCGGCCCGACGACGACCAGGTCGATGGAGTATCCGAGCGCCGGATACTGCGGAACCACGGTGTGTCCGCGCCCGGTCAACCGGTTGAAGACCCGCTGCTCGAACAGTGAATCGAAGGGCTCGACACGCTCATTCTCCGGCACTGCCGTCGGCACCACCGTGCCTCCGTACGTCTCTGGGCGCGCTGCCACCCCGTAGCAGTAGTCAAGCAGCTGATGCCGCATGTCCGCGGGATTGCTCACGTCGCTGACGCGGATCGAGTGGAAGACCCACATCTGGTCCTTGGCCCGGGACGCCGCGACGTTGTACCGCTGCACGTACATGTCCGCCGTGGCCGATCCCAACCGCACTCCCGGCTCGGCCGCGGCCACCATGCTCAGGAACGTCACGTCGCGTTCCGAGCCCTGGAAGTCGGCCGAGTCGCCGCAGCGCAACTCGCGCCGTTCCCATTCGGCCGGGTCGAGTCGTTGCAGCAGAAGGCGTTCGATGAGCTTGGCCTGGTGCGTCCCTTGCAGGGAGATGACGCCGAAGGTCAGGCCGTCGTAGCGCGGGTCAGCGATGCAGGCCTCGATCTGGTCGGCGATCGCCTCGGCTTCCGGGGGATTCGTCTTGTACGTCGTGCCGCGGACGTACCCGTCCTCGACCAGCACCGGCTTGATCGGCTCGAGGCGGTCGGCGCCGTACTGGCGCACCGGAATGAGGCGGATGTTCTCCGGCTCGTACGCGATCCGATTGGAGAAGTTGATGATCTCCGGTACGCAGCGCCGGTGCTCGACCAGCGGGATGAGGCCGCTGAATCGCATCTTCGCCTCGTCGAACAGGCTGCGCGTCGGGTCCAGCCAGGAGGCCCGGTACGGGTCGTCGTGCAGGTACTGCGCGGCCAGGTTGCGCAGATGCTGCTGGTCGACACCGACGGCCGACGGGGACACCTGCTTGTCGTCGCCGATCACCACGATCTTCGGGGCGAGATACTGCAGGAACGTCGCGGCGAGGCTGGCCTGTGAGGCCTCGTCGACAACCACGACGTCGAACATATTCGGCTCGACCTGCAGCTGCTCGGCGATCCGGTAGATCGGCATGATCCAGACCGGTACGGAGGAGCGGCAGCGGTCCATGGCCTGGCGAATCTCGGCGCGCCGCTGAACGGCGTACTTCCCGGTGCCCTTGCCGAGGCGGCGAACCAGCTGGCCGTACTGCTGAAGGTTGGCCCGGGCGGAGCCGCTGATGCGATCGGGGGAGGCGGCGTGCCGCCAGGCGCGCTCGGCGGCGAGTTCTTCCACGTGGCGGCGGATGGCGTTCTCCGTCTCCGTGACTTCCGCCTGGAGCAGGTTCAGGTCCGCGACCTGCCGGTCGGCCAACCAGTCATCCGCCGCCGTCCAGGCCCAAGCCCCGTCCCATCCGGCGAACCGACGGTCCCAGGCCGGGTCGGAGGGATCACCCGACACAGCATCATGCAGTCGCGGGGTGACGAGCCGCAGCCGGGTGCCGAGCTCGTCCCGCCGGCCGATAGCGGCACCTACCTCTTCCAAGCGGATCAGGCGGCGCACCGCTTGGGTGTACGCGGTCACGTCGCGGTCCGCGACCGCCCCGGCGAGAACGCCCAACGTGGGCGAGGCCGCCGGATCATGCAGCAGGGGAGCGACACCCGCCGCCGTGGCATCAACTCGCGAGCGGGCGACCGCGAGTCGATCCTGGGCCGCGGCCGAGTCGGCCAGGGCCGCATAGGCGCGTACGGCGTGGAGGTCTCCCCACTGCGTCCGGGGCAGGCGCAGCTGAGCGAGCCGCTGGTCCTGCTCGGCCAAGGCTGCGCCAAGGCCGAGGACCCGCTGAAGCACCGCCAGCTCGGTGGCGTGCCAGGTAAGCCGCTCCTGCGGCGTGTCCTCGGCCGGAATGGCCACGGTGGCGGGCCAGGCGCGATCGAGATTCGTCAGCAGGCGGTTCGCCTCGGTCCAGGCCAGGAACCGCTCGGCCGCGTCGGTCGTGGCGGGTGGGCGGCCGTCAACGCGAACACGGGCGAACAGGTCCTTGGCCGCCTTCACCGGCTTCGCGGCCAGCATGGAGACTTGCGGCGTGCCGTCCGGCGCGACCTTGATTTTCGCTCCGTTGGCGAGGTGCTGATGCAGGTGCTGAGCTACGGAGATGAGCGCCGCCAGCTCGGTTTCCGGTGCGGTTACGTCGGTGTAGCCCAGCCGCTGGACGTGGGGATGGGCCTGGCCGATGAGCTGTTGCAGCTGCGCGGCCCGTTCCTGCCAGATCCGGCCGCGGCCGGAGACCACATCCGCGATCGCCTCTGACATCCAGGCCTCGCGCCGGCCGGCGAGTTCGTCGGCGGTGTCCGCCAGCCGATGCAAATCCTGCTGCAGTCGCGCCCGCTCCTCCGGTGGCAGAGCGCGGACCGCGCCGAAAGCGGGATGCCCGAGTTGCGCCGCATGTGTCCGCAGTCCCGCATCGGCATCCTGCTCTTCGGCCACCGCTGCGGCGAACTCGGCTGGCGCGACCAACGCCCGAGGATCACCCAGGACGTCGCGGGCCGCTTCCTCGTCCGCGCGGATGGTGTCATCGCGCAACAAACTCAGCCACTCGACCACCTCGGCCATGGCCACCGGTGGCCGACTTCCGCGGTCGGTCAGTGGCCGTAGCCATCCGAACCGAGGCTCGACCTCCTGATGCGCCGTCGCGATCGCCGCGATGGTTCCCCGGTAGGCGCCGAGATCGTGCTGGGCCACCTCGGCCGAACGCACGTCCACGAGACGCTTGTGCAGTGCGGCTCGCTGCCGTCGCAGGCGGTCGATGGCCTCGAGGTGACCGTCGATCGCGTCGCGCGATTCGTCGGCATCGAAGTCGATGGCTCGCTGGGAGATCGTGTTGACGGCGACCTTGAGGTCCGCCATGTCCTCCCTCGATGCGCCGACCACCGCGACGGACAAAGACCGGATCGCCTCGGGAAGCTTGGCCCGCACCTCCTTGAGCGCCCGATCGGTCTGTGCCGTCACCAGCACGCGCTTGCCCTGGGCCAGCAAGTGGCTGAGCAACGCGGCAGCCGTATGAGTCTTGCCCGTGCCCGGCGGACCCTGCACCAGGGTTTGCGCGTTCCGACCTACCCGCTTAAGGACTTCAAGCTGCTTCTCGTTGACCGGAAGGGGCAGGTAGATGTCATCGTCCACGGTGACCAGCGCGCCGGGCGTCGGATCGGTCTCCACCGGTGGCCGGTAGTCGGGGTCCACGAGCGGCAGGACGCCGTTGGGCACGACGCCAGTGTCGATCAGCTGCTGCCGGATTCGTTCCAGCAGCCGGACCAGCCCGAACCGGTCGCGATTGCGCAGGACGATGGCTGGGGCCAGGGCGACGACGGCCGTGGTCGGCGTTCCCCGAGCGGGCTGCTCCGCGTCCTCGTACACGGCGTCTGGATCAAGGCTGTGCGAGACGCGCTGCAGAAGCTCGCCGACGGCGGCTCGGTCGAGCGGGTGCGCGTCGTAGTCGCGTGCCTCTTCCCGTACGGCGGTGATGTGCCGTGAGTTCGTCAAGTGCGAATCGAGCATGTCGAGTTCCAGCCGCACAGGGTCGGGCGCCTCGACCGCGGTGATCCGCAAGCTGCCGCTGATCGGATCCAGGTCGATGCTGACCGGCGTGGTGATCAGATGCCGGCGCACCGGAGCGTGGCCCTCCGGCGTCCACGCCAGGCACCCCACCGCCAGCACCAGTTCCAGCTCTTCCGGGTTGAGATCTGCTTGGGCATGCATCTCGAAGAACAGGCCGTACGCGTCCCTGACCGGTCGCTCGATCCGCTCCCGCTCGGCCCACGCGGTCCACTTCGGCAGCCAGGCGTTATAGGCGCTCGTCACCTCGGGGTGGTCCTCGAGGAGCTCCTTTTCGTCTGGCCCCTCTTCGCCGTCCAGATCAGGAATCTCCGTAAGAAGCTCCGGCACGACGTCCGGGTCGTCCAGCTCGCCGGTCAGCCAGAGAGTCAGGACCTCGTTGGGTTCCGGCGGAAGCATCCGATCGATGCGATCGATGTGGCCGATCTCGTCACCCGGCTCCGGCGTCCCGTCCCAATGAGCGAAATGCACGGCACGGTGCCGGGGCATGCCGTGCGCCCAGGCGAGCTGCCAGTATCGGTCGTACGTTCGCGGCGTCGAGATGGCCGACTGCTGCACCTGGGCCAGGAACTCGAAAAGGCGCACTGCACGATCGAGGTGGCTCGCGGGGACGGCGGTCAAAGTGGGTCCTTTCGGTGCGATGAGGGCACGCTGATCCGAACCTAGAGCGCAACCGCGACAGTCGGTGCCGGTCGTTCGTAGCTGATGTCAGAGCCGTATGGCGGAGCGTCGCAGCGCGAGAAGTCAGCTGCGGAACGTCTGTCCGTCGAGCGTATTGATGAGCTTGTCGTCGCGTACAACCTCGTAGCCGCGGTCCCGTAGGGCCGCGACGAGCCCAGCCTCGGCGGTGAGCGGAACTTCCAGGTAGTCCCCGTTGTGCACGG
This sequence comes from Actinoplanes sp. NPDC049598, assembly GCF_040675435.1. NCBI lineage: Bacteria > Bacillati > Actinomycetota > Actinomycetes > Micromonosporales > Micromonosporaceae > Actinoplanes > Actinoplanes sp. NPDC049598. Next base: position 272,624 of record NZ_JBFAOX010000004.1, read on the forward strand.
TGTCCATGAGGTGGCCGAACTGTTCCCGCAGGTCCTTGGGCACCAGCCTGAGCGCCCGGGCCGTCACCATGGGCGGCCAGTTGCCTTCGATGACCGTACCCAGGTCATTGATCTTGAACGGGGCATCGTCGTCGTGTTCGTCGTCGAACTCGGGGGCCGCAGGGTTCCAAATGTGCCGGCTCTCGACAGCGCGCGCCTCACCCCAAGTCCGCGCGGAGGCGATCGCGACGATCTCCCGCGCTTCCTCGGCCGCGGTCTCGCCGTCGGCGAAGGCGAGGCAGTCGTGCAGTTCAGCGTGGCCGTAGACGAGCTTACGAGTGTTGATCATGGTGAGGAAGTCTCTTAAATTCAAGGGCGCGATTACGCGCCGGGGCTGAGCTGCTGCCGCGCGACCTGCAAGCAGGCCCGCACGGTCTCTTGCGGTACGCGCATTGCACGCGCGAGCGCCTTCTCGGGCTCGTCGTAGCCGCGGCCGACGAGATCGGCGTGGATGTCGAGCAGCCCGCGGTGGTAGTCGTCCCCGTCGTCGGGCAGTGCGGCGACCCGGTCCTCGACGTAGCGGCTGACCATGGTCGCGTAGGCGCCGACAGTCGGAGTCCTGTTGTATTCGTCGGTCATGTCACCGAGGTGGTGGGTGGCGCGACGCATCGTCCCGGAGGTGATGCCGTCGGCCACCTCGATGGCGAGCCGCCGCGGGCCGGCGGCTTCCTGCCCGTCCTCCCACTCCGCGACGACGTAAAGGTCCAGGTCTCGACGTTCGAGTCTCATCACCGGTTCCTAAAGAATTTCGATCGATTCGACGATGAGCTGCGGCGCCGTCGTGTTGCCGCCCATCTGGGTGTCGTACGAGTACGAGCCCAGGACGGTCACCTTGGCCCGGAACTGGTCGTCCTCGACCAAGCTTTTCAACGTGGTCGCATCACCGGAGAAGAGCGTGTTGGTGTCGTAGTCGTAGGACTCGGCATGACGGACACCATCGGCGTTCGCCCGGAAGGCGTCCTCCCCGGTCGCCGCATCGAACTGGGTCACGACGCCGTAGACCACATACCGCTCGCCGATGTGGTCGTCGGGCGACTTGGCGACCGTCTTCCATTGCCGTGCGGTGAGCTTCTTGAACGGCGGCGGTTTCGTCGCCACCGGCTTCGTGGTGATGGGCGGGGCCGTCGTCGGGGCTGCCGTGGGCGTTGTGGTCGGCGCGCTTGTGGTAGGTGCGGTCGTTGCGGGGGCCGGTTGCGCGGCTACAGGCGAGTCCGGCTCAGCGATTGCCGTTCCGATCGCCACGCCGCCGAGGACGAGGATCGCCGCAGCTGCGGCGCCGCCTAGAGCGAGTCTGCGCGTCATCGGAGGGCCACCTTGACCCCGCCGGAGAACAGTGAGTCGTGCAGCTCGAGGCGGGTCAGCTTGGTGCCCTGGGGGATGTCGAAGACGAGCTTGCCCTTGACCGTGTTACCGGGATTGATCTCCTCGAAGAAGACCTGCTGATCCTCGTTGGCGTAGATCGCGGCGCCGGAGTCCACGGAGAACTCGGTCCCCTTGGCGTCGTAGGCCTTCTGCACGGAGTCGACCATCGTCTGCGCCTCCTTGCCGATGTTCTTGATTTGAAGGCTGACCAGGCAGAACTGACCCTGCGCCTTCTCGTTCAGGTACTGGTTGCCGACCTTGGCCACGCCGCACTTCACACCGGTCACGGTGAACTGAAAGTCGCCGTCCTTGGCCGGCTGGTTCAGCCCCGGCGCGCTGTCCTTCTTGGTCTCGGCCTTCTTCGCGCCGGTCTTTTCGGCTGCCGGCGCTGCAGTGGTCGTCTCCTCGGCCGCGCCGGTGCTGTCGTCGCCCGCGCTGACGCCGCAGGCCAGAAGCATCAGGACCGCGGACCCGCCGGCGATCCACGACCAGGTACGGCGCGTAGCCGAGCGGGGCTGCTGCAAAGAGGACATGGATGCTCCCAGGAATCGAGGGGTGGATGCGTACACAGCAACTCGCTGCGGCGACGAGGGCTATGTAAGCATCGTCCGTAGCTAGTGTCAACAGAGAATTGAGGGAGCGATTGTGTACACTACTCCCGTGGCAGGACGAGCAAGAGTCACCGCCGCCGACATCGCGCGCTTCGCGGGAGTGGGCCGGGCGGCAGTCAGCAACTGGCGCAAGCGCTACGAGTCATTCCCCGCACCGGTCGGAGGCACGGCCGCGAGCCCTCAGTTCGATCTCGAGGAGGTCGACCGCTGGCTCACCGAGAACGGCAAGGCGCTCGCCATCCCGGACGAGCACCGTCTCTGGCGCGACCTGGTCGAAGCGCAGACCGATCCGGCCGAGGCGATAGCCCGGGCGGCCGAGCAACTCAGCGGCGCCCGGCCCCTGGCCGACGCGACGCTACGAGCCGAGCTTGACGCGCTGGTTGCCCGGCCTGACGGGGGAGGCGCCCGCCGAGTGCTGCACCAGCTGTGGGCACAGTTCGCCGACACGCCCGCCCGGCGAGCCGCCAGCACACCCGACCATCTCGCCTCTCTCATGGTCCGGCTGGCCAGGATCAACGCCGGCACTGTTCTCGACCCGGCCTGCGGAAACGGCCAGCTGCTGAGGGCGGCGGCGAAGGCCGGGGCGACCGATGTCTTCGGCCAGGACATCGACGAGCCCACCGCTCGGCTCGCCGCGGCGTGGCTCGCCGTCGCCGACGTGACCGGCCAGATCCGGACCGGTGACTCCCTGCGCGCCGACGCTTTCCCGGGGCTCGCCGTCGACGCTGTGCTCGGCCATCTGCCATTCGGGCAGACCAATTGGGGGCAGGAGGAACTCGGCTACGACGCCCGGTGGGAATTCGGCGTCCCGCCACGCACGGAACCCGAGCTGGCTTGGGTCCAGCACGCCCACGCCCACCTCAAGCCGGGCGGCCTCGCCGTGCTGCTCATGCCGCCCTCCGCCGCCGCACGCCGGGCCGGCCGGCGGATCCGGGCGGAGCTGCTCCGCAAGGGCTCGCTGCGGGCAGTCATCGCCCTTCCTCCGGGCGCGGTCACCGCGATCGCGGGCGCTCTCCATGTGTGGATCCTCCAGCGCGCCGTCGGCGCTCCTGCTCCGACTATCCTGCTCGCCGACGGCCGTGCAATCGCCTCGCCCGACTCGATGGACCTGCCCGAGACCTTCGACGGGATCGCTCAGGCGGCGGAGACCTTCCTCGACGGTGGCGACCTCACGCAGTCGACGTTCGCCCACGAGATCCCCGTGATCGACCTCCTGGACGACGAGGTCGATCTCACCCCGGCCCGCCATGCGCCCGCCGGTCTGGAACACGCCGATCTCGTCCGGGAACTGGTCGCCAACCATCGCACCCTCGAACTGCAGGCGCAGTGGCTGGCGAAACACGTGCCGACCCCTCTCAAGGCCTCAGCAGACGACTCGTCACCGCCGCCCACCATCTCCATCGCTGACCTCGCGCGTAGCGGAGCGCTGGAGATCCTCGGGCCAATCCGAGGCGACGACGGCGACCCGGCCGACGTGCGGGTGCTCACGGCCGAAGACGTTCTGCGGGAGAAGCTCGCAAGCGGCAGCGATGAACGCCTGAACCAGCGCATTCTGCTCAAGGCCAGAGACGTGGTCATTCCGATGGTGGCCCGCCGCCTTGCGAGCACGGTGGTCGAGGAACGTGACTTGCAAGGCGAGGTCTTGCTCGGCCGCAACCTTTACGCCCTCCGCTGCGACCCGCAGGTGCTGAACCCCTGGTTCCTGGCCGCCCACCTCCGCACCTCCGCCAATGAGCGTCAGGCGACCAGCCTTTCGGGCCTTCTGCGCTTTGACGTTAGGAAAGCGCAAGTGCCACGGGTTCCGATAGCTGAGCAACGCCGCCACGGGGCGGCCTTCGAGCAGCTTTACCAGTTGAACCGAACGGCCAGGCAGGTAAGGGACCTTTCGGCCGAGATGACTCGGCTGACCGTCGAAGGATTGGCGTTTGGCAAGCTTCGTCCCACTGAGGAGAACTACTGAGTCAGCTGTTGCTGGACTCGCTCAAGGAGTGACGGTGAAGCTCGGTGACGGCCGCTACGAACTGGAGCGCCTTCCGCTGGCGCGCGGCGGCATGGGAGATGTGTGGCTCGGCCGCGACGTGCGGCTCGACCGTGAGATCGCCGTCAAGTTCCTGCGGTTCCCCAACGGGGTTCCGGACGAGGCTCTGGTGCGCCGCTTCGACCGCGAGTCACGCATCACCGCCAGGCTAGAACACCCGGGAGTACCGGCGGTCTACGACGTCGGCGTCCATGACGGGCGGCCTTTCCTGATCATGCAGCGCGTACACGGCATCAGCATCGCTGATCTCGTCGCGGAGCAGGGTCCTTTGCCGATCGGGTGGGCGACCGCCATCGCCGCTCAGGTCTGCGCAGTTCTCGTGGCTGCTCATACGGCGGCGCTCGTGCACCGGGACCTCAAGCCGAGCAATCTGATGCTCGGGCCTGACGGCTCGGTGAAAGTTCTCGATTTCGGTCTCGCGGTGGCCCCGACTCTCGCCGATTTCTCGAGGATCACCAACACTCACTAATCGCTGGGCACCCCCGCCTACATGGCGCCAGAGCAGGTGGAAGGAGGCAACAGCGAACCGGCAACGGATCTATACGCGCTTGGTTGCACCCTGCACGAGATGCTCACCGGAGAACTTGTCTTCAGCGCCCCCACGTCATTTTCGGTGATGACGAAGCAGATCAACGAGACGCCACCACCACTTCGGTCATTGAGGCCGGACGCGCCGGCCGAGCTGGAACGACTGATTCTCGATCTGCTGGAGAAGAAGCCGCACGATCGTCCCTCGGGGGCGCATGCGGTCTACCAACGATTGCTGCCCCATGTAGCCGATCTTGGTCAGCTGCATGGGGCTCTGCATCCCTCCGGCACCCTGAGCCCCGCTCGGCTGTACGCGGCTGTGCTCGCCAAGATTCCCGACAATCCGACTCCGGCGCCTTCCCCGACACCCGACGACCCGGACATGGCCATTTTCCGGCACCATCTGGCTACCGCCTTCATGTCTCCCGAGTGGCGCGAGGTAATTCGGAACACCGACCAGGGCGAGCCCGCTACCTCGTCGTTACTGCGAAGCCTGGCCGTACAAGATTTGCCGGTGCCGATCAGGAACGTCGAACTTGGTGGGCGGCGACAGGACGCGACGCTGGCCTGGCCGGACCACAAGGTGGCGGTGCTGCTGACAGGCGAGCGAATTACCGAAGACGAAGCTTTCAGCCGGGCCGGCTGGGATGCGCGACCGGCCGGCGACTGGACTCCGGAGGAGCTAGCCGGCCGGATCGCTGCGTAAGCCCTCCTACTGCCGCCCCACCACGGCCAGTTCGTCCCGAGCCCGAGTTGCCGCGACGTAGACCAGCGACCGAGCCCGCAACTCCGCGTCCTGCCGTTCGCTCTCGTCCAAGCCGCTCAATCGTGCCTTCTCGGCCGGTGATTGGAAGCCGACGTCAGCCAGCACGACTTTGGAAAACTCCATTCCCTTGGCCCGGTGCATTGTCATGACGAGCACTCGGCCGGCGGCGGGCTGCTCGCGATCGACCGCTCGTGCCTGCACTCCCCGTTCGTTGAGCGCGTTGACCACCCGCTCGCGCTGAAACCTGTCCTGTACGAGAACGGCGATGGTCTCCGGTTTGGCGCCCTGGTCGAGCCAGGCCCGGGCGCGATCGGCAATGGCGTCGAGCTCGGCTACGAGCGACTCTGTTTTCTCGACCAGCGGCTCGGGCCCCGACCGGGCCGAGCGGTAGCCGGTTGCCTCGGCCTGCTCCTCCAGGTCGACGTAGTCGCCGCCTTCGAGAATCGCCATGGCGTACTTGAGGTTCTGCGCGGTGGTCCGATAGTTGAGCGTGAGACGGCGGGACCGGCCCACGATACGGATGCCGTATCGGCCGAGAACGGTTCGGTTGCCGTAGATGCGCTGGTGAGAGTCCTCGGCCACGAACAAGTCGTCCGGGCCTTCGGCTACCAGGGCACGCAGCATCTGCCAATGGGCGGGCGACAGGTCCTGACCCTCATCGACGAGCACATGATCAGCCTGACCGCCGGTGGTCTCCAGATGTGCCGCCGCGATCGCGGCCGCCTCCGCGAAGTCGAGCGTCCCGTCGAGGCGGCTCTGTGCTCGGTAGGCCGCGATTAGCGCCCAGACATTGTCACGCTTAGCTCGGTCCAGGGCGACGCCACGTCCCGGTCGGCGCACTCGGCGGTACTCCGCTTCGTTCTTAACCCGGTTCGGCAGGATGACCAAGGAGTACTCGGTGCTGAGAAACGTCTCGTTGGCGATCTCCGGTGGCAGGGTGCTGCCGGCGGACTCGACGATCTCGCGCCAGCGGGTGGTCGAGGTACGAGAGGTCGGCGCCGATCGGGTATCGCCGAGAACAGCCTGCACCGCATCCGCGATCGAAGCGCCGGCAGAGCGGATAACGGCCGAAGCCAGCGCATCGACTCCAGCGACGTAGACACCGGGTTGCCCGAGGGCCGTGGACTGCGTGACGTTCGGGTCGAGCAGCGCCAGGTTGTCGCGCAGCGAGTCGGCCAGGTTGGTGGTGAACGTGGTCAAGACGATGCGGGCGTCTTTGTGCTGGGCCGCGAGGGTACGGGCACGGTGGACCAGGACCACGGTCTTTCCGGTGCCGGCCCCCCCGGAGAGCCGGAAGGGGCCGCTGTACGCCCGTTCGACGTACTGGCGCTGCTCCGGGTGAAGAAAGACTCGCCAGGCGGGGAAGTCGTCCGCTTCGATGACCCGTCGCAGTTCCTCCTGGCCTTCGATGAAGGCGAACTGCGCCCGTGCCGCCGGCTGCCGCAGGGACGTCAGCAAGTCGGCATCGGCGTCACCAGACTGCTCGGGAGTCTGTAGCTGCATGCGGTCGGCGATGTCGTCGATCGAGTCGTGACTGGCCAGATCGACCAGCAGCAGGCCGATCCAGCCGTCATGACGTTGCGCCAGATCGAGCAGGACATCGTCATCCGGCGCGGCGAGCGCCTGATCGGCCACGTCCTCGGGGATGCCCAGACGTTCCACCAGATCCTTGCGAGTGCGGCCGAGCCGGACGAGCAGAGGCTCAACCGGATGCGGCGCGACCGGCTCCGGCGGAAGCACCGGGGGAGGAGTGGCCGCGATCTCCTCGATCTGGGGCAGGCCGTTGATCGGGTTGACCTTCAGCCGTACGCGGCTCGCGACGGCGATCGCGTCATCGTGCGGCCACACCCCGTGGATCACGTAGTGGCTTTCGCCCTGACCTTCGAGCCGGAACATCACGGCGCGCCAGAACTGGTCGACCCGTCCGGTACGGACACGTGGATCGACCGCGTTGCTGATCGGCTCGACGTGCAGCCCGGGCGTGGTGTCGTCCGCGGACAGCTTCTGCAGGAAGGTCATCGCCTTGGACTTGACCGACCCATCGAGCTTCACAGGCCACTTGGTCATGATGATGGTCGGCATCACAGCTCCCCGCTGTCGTTGGTTCCTGCATCGTTCGCCCGAGCCGCCACCGTCGCGAAGACGGCATCCGGGTCGGGCTTCACCACGTGCCATCCGGCGGCGGTCAGGTCGTCGCGGTCCTCGTCCGGCATGTCATGCACGGCGACCGTGATCCGTAGATTCGGCCACGAGATGTCCAGGGGGATGCCCTGCGGGCCTTCTTCACCGATACGGGGCGCCTCCAGCCCGCCGTGCTCGGCCAGCGCGCGAATGAGCGTCTGCTCGACGCCCGACGAGGCCGTCTCGTAGGCGGACACCCACGCGGAGTCCAAGCCTTCGGGCAATCCGCCCGTCGGCGCGGGCGTCAGCACGGTGGGCGCGCCAACCAAGCTCGTCGTGGTGATGACGGTCGGCCAGTCGCGCAGTGCGAGCGCATTCGACAGTTGCAGCCACAACCGCCAAGCGGTCGCGTGGGCGCTGTCCAGGACGCCGTCGCGGTCATCGAGCACAACCGCGACATCAACCGTGCCTGCGCCCGGCTCGGCCACGACGGCGAGAGCACCGAAGCGCTGTACGACGATGGTCCGGCTCCCGGCGGGGATCTCCTCCGAAAGCAGCACCGACCGTCCAGCGGCGGCGAGCGATACGTCCTCGGCGCACCGGCGCTGGAATTGCTTGCCGACGAAGAACATCGGCACGGCTCGCGCGACGATGCGAATGTCGTCCGGCTTCGGCGCGGCGATCCAGTTGAGCAGCCAGGAGATCGGCCCGGCGCGCAGCCCTTCGTACGCGATCGGCGTGGTCATGAATTGCGGCATCTTGATCAGCTTCGCGACGCTCGCGGGAGAGAACCACTCCGGCTTGGTCGTCACCTTGCGCTCTGCGTCGGCGACGTCCTGCGCCGTGATCCCGAGCACGATGCGACCGGTGCCACGCAGGATCTCGCGCTTCTCGGCGTCGTCGGCGAGCCGGTTGTGGGCCGGAACGGCGTGGAATGCTCGCCCGTCGGTGAAGATGGCCACCGTCGGGATCGATGTGTCGTTCGATTCAAGGACGAAGTCCGGACGCGAGTTCTCGAGGTTCAGCTGCGGCGTCAGCGTCCACTGCCGATGGGTGCCGGGCAATGTGAAGCGCAGGGCGTTGCCCCAGGCCTTCGGCACCTCGGTCAGGGCCGCGCCGGCTGCCTTCAGCCGTTCCACGATCAGCTTGCGGAATCGCTGCTCCAGGTGCGACTCGGGGTCTTCCTGCGGCGGGACCTCGGTGACCGTCCACGGCGGCCCGTCCGCCGTTTCGGCGTCCTCCGGCAGACCCAGCAGCCGGGCGAGGTGCCGTACCGCGGAGGCCCGGGACGTCCGGTTGATCGCCGTGTAAGGGGCGAACGGCAACAGGCACCGGTGGCAAGCGAGCCGTTCCTCGTACTGGCACTCACAGGTGCTGACCCGGTTCCAGGCGAGCGTCAACAGCTCTCGCAGCTGCTCCGGGGAGGCCAGGTCGGCCAGGTAACCGGTCCCGCCCGGCACCACGTCGTGCAGCAGCAGCGCCTCGTGGTTGTCGGTGCCGTCGCTGTGGGTCGGGTCGACGACGTGCTCGATCCGGATGTGATCCGGGTGCCCGCCGATCTGCTCCCGGAGACCGAGCAGTAGGGCCGCGCCCAGGCTCGGCACCGCGAAATCGTCCCCGAGGGTGATCGCGTGCGGAAGCCGCACCAGAAGCCCTTGGGTGCGCAGGGTCCGCGACAACGCCACCGTGGTGGTGTTCTCGGTGGCCGATGTGCGGTACCGGCACCAGGCTCGATGCTCGTGCGGCCGGTTGCGCCCGGAGTCGGTGTCGAGTTTCCCGCAGCCGCTGCACACCCGGAACAGCGCACCCGTACGCTCGTCAGCCGAGATGATGCGGGACGCGCCGTGGCCGGGCACACCGATGTTGATCCACCGCAGGTCCATCGTCCGCAGATACGTACAGCCGAGGCCGCTGCCCTCGACGAACCACTGCCGCCCGATGTTGGCCGGATCGACGTCGGCGGCCGTGACGACCTGGAATGCTATGTAGTCCCGCTGATCGCGCCGGTCGGAGATCATCACCTCGTCGCGCCGCACCTCGGCCGAGACGTGGGCCAATTCGACCACGTCCATGCGCTGGCCGGTGTCGGCGATTCCCGGGCTTCCGCAGCGTGGGCAAGCGTCGATCCGCTGCTCCTGCCCGGAGGCGGCGAGGTCGGCGGCGAATCCACAGGCCGGGCAGTACGCCCACGGCCGGATCGACTCGCCGTCAATGCCCAGGTCGATGGCGTCGATGGCGATCTCGAAGCCGCGCGCGTAGAAGGTCGCGCCCGGCGCGAACTCCCGGATGGCCTGAGCAGAGCCCCGCTGGAACTGGGCATGCTCACTGCGGAATTCGCTGCTGTCCGGATCGGTCCAGCTGATCCCGACGTCGAGGGTGACCGTGTCGTCGAGCAGCGTGTAGTTGGGCAACAGCCCGTACTCCTCCAGGACTCCGATCCAGTACTCGCCGCGCAGATGAGCCAGCTGACCCCTGGTCAGCGACAGGGTAGCCTTCGCGGACCGCCACGCCCGCCGGTCGTCGTCGGTCGCGGCCGGCGACTCCTTCTTGGCCTCAAGCTCCGGGAGCACCTTTCCGATATCGGCCTCGCGCCGCTTCAACGTCTCAACCGTGATCTGCCAGCGGCGGCTGGCCGCGTGGAGATAAGCGGCGAACATGCTCGTTCCAGCACCGGCGATCGGACGGACCCAGGTCTTCAGGCCGTCGACGACGTCGGCCGGGAGTGGGCCAAGCGTGTCCGCGAACCGCTGCACACCCTCGTCGCCCGCGGCCTCGGCCGCGCTGATGAGCTCGCCGAGGAACGAATCCGGGTCGCTGGAACCGATCGCTTTGGAGGCGCTACCCGGATGCTTGGCACGCGAATCACGGGCCATGCCGTCAGCCAGCGAAGCCGTGTACTGCCGCCGCAGGATCTCGTCGGCCTGAAGGTAGGTGGCCGGAGGGCGTACCTCGCCGTTGATGACCGACAGCGGATCACCCAGCTTTGGCAGCTGGTCACCACGGCCGGTCAGATAGGCCAGGTTGAGGGCGTTGCCAGTGAGGCGCCCGGCCCGGCCGACTCGCTGCAGGTAGGACGCAACGGTCCGCGGCAACGATGAAAGCAGCACGGCTGACAGGTCGCCGATGTCGATACCCATCTCCAGCGTGGGTGTCGCCACTAGAACGTTGGGGACGTCCGGCTCGGTCGTCGCGCTCTTGAAACCCTCCTCGTACTTCAGGCGGGTGGCGTCATCGAGCAGGCTGGTGTGTTCGCGCGCGACGATTCGCCGGGTCTCCGACGATGTGTAGAGCCGCCGGTAGAAGTTGTCGTCCAGCGGTTCCCGGACGAGCCGCCCGCCGCAGCGCGCCAGCAGGCACGGCGCGCCGTCGAGCTGGTCGACAACGGCCACGCTGCCGGGGGTCAGTGACCGGCAGGTGGTGCAAGTCAGCATGTGCCGTCCCGCCTCGAGGTCCTCAGCGCGGGTGGGCGAGACGACCACGCCCGACGCTGGGATGGCGAAGACGGACGCCCCGCTCTGGCTGGTGGTGGCGGTCAGCACGCCGTCCTTCACCAGCCGGTCGAGTAGGAGCCGGGCGAGCCGTCCGCCGTCCGCCGGGCTTACCGGCAGCACCCGTGAGGTCCACTGGGCGTACCAGGACTGGGCGGAGGTGACGGCGTCGAGGCTGCTGTCGCGCACCGGGTCACCGGCGCCGCCGACGCGCGGGTATCCCGGCGCGGGCCGGCCGCGGGGGAAAGCCGGCATGCCGTCGGCCCGGGGGCGGCCACCCCAGATCGACCAGCGGTTGCCGTCCTCCTGCCGGTATTTGTCGAACCAGGGGTGATCGATCGCGCCCTGGGCCCGCATCCGGTCGAGCACGCCGCGGACCCACTGCACCAGCGACCTGTCGTCCGGCTCGTCGTTGTCAGAGCCGAGGGCGTTCTGTACGGAGAAACCGCGCAGCACGGTGCGCGCCGCGCCGGCCATCCGCGCCGGCGTGCCGGCCTCCACCTCCGCCGCCACCGAACCCGTCAGTTCGAGTGTGCGGCCGATGCGGGAGTTCAGCCCGAACTCCAGAGCCACGTCGAGGGCCAGGCGCTTCTGAACCCGCGACCTCACTGCCGGCGCACCGCGCAAGGTCGGTGACTTCCAGAAGGCGCTGAAGGAATCACGGTCGGCGCAGTCGGGCGCCAGAAGCATGTACCGCTGGAAGGGATCGGTTCCGGTCCGCTGGATTGCTTCCTCTACAAGGCGGTCCAGCGACAGCGGCCCCGGCGCTATGGCCGCGTTCAGTGCGGCACGCAACGTCAGCGTGTGTGAGCGGGCCTGCACGAAGCCCGCCCGGTGCGCGGCGTCCTGCACCGAGTCGGTGAAAACGAGGGCCTTCTTCTCCCGTGCGTCCAAGGCGGCCGACCCGAACAGCGTCGAGAGAGACACCGACAGCAGGGTGGCGATTGCGCTGCCCAGGAAACGGATCCCGTCCGCCTGCGCGCACGACGGGCAGGTGTCGTCGCGGGCCGCCTCGTCGGCGTCGCGCCCGGAGGCGGTGAGCACTGGCAGAATCCAGCCGTCGCGCAGGTCCGCGTCATCGTCGGCCGGCGCGTTGTTGAGCAGTTCCCGACCGCGTACCGCGAACCAGGCCAAGCCCTCGGCCCGCGCGTCGCCGCGATAGACCGAGTCGGCCTCGGCCGGCGCGTACAGCAGAGCCCGGAACCGGCCCTCACGGGAGGCGTGGTTGCGGCGGATCGTCTCGTCGTTGACGGCCAGGCTGGAGCCGACCGGCGCGAGCGCTACACCCCACCCGGAACGGCCGCAATGCCGGCAGTAGATGGCCGGGAATGACGGCCGTACGTCCTCGGTGTCGCCGCTGCTGGAGGGCGGACCGTCGTCTCCCCAACGAAACCGAGCCGTCGTGTCGGCCGCCCGGTCCACTCGGGTCAGCTCCCGCACCCACATGTGTACGTCAACGGAGAGGGCGTCGCGTCCGGCGACGGCGCGTACGTGCCCGAGCATCGCGATGATGGCCGAGATAGCCTGCCGCCACTCCTCGTCGACCCCGCCCGCGGCGACGCTCGATGTGGTGCGCCGGCTGTCCCGGCCCACGATCCGGCGTACCAGATCGTCGAGGCCGACCGCGTCCCGCGTTTCGTACGCCAGCTCCTGCACCAACGGGTGCGCCTTCGACAACGCCAGCAGGAGCTCCGGTCCGGTTGCCTCTTCGGTGCCGGTCCAGAGCCAATCAATCACGGTACGGGCGAGGAGCGCGCCCTCCGGGTCGGGGCCGAGATCCCGAACCCGCTCACAGACGTCAGCGACGTGGAAGTCGTCGGGAAGCGTGAACCCGGCCTCCCGCACCACGGCGTCCGCGTCACCCACCCACTCCTCGAGGTCCTGCCGCGACTCGGTGACCACCGCGTCCGCCGGGAACGGCTCACCGAAAACGGTCTCCGCAAACTCCAGCATCACGCCGGGATCGCCCTTGTCGCCGAGCGTGGCCGAGGTAGCGATGGGGGTCATCCGCCCGAGCGGCCGAGCCCGATCCTCGTCGGTCAGAGTGGGGTCGTCGTCGCGCCAATGACTCTTCAGCGTGAGCCCGAGTCGGCGTAGCAGCATGGCCACGTCGGTGCCTTGCGCGCCGTCATAGGTGTGGAACTCGTCCAGCACCAGGTAACGCAGGCTGGTCGCCGACTTCTGCCACAGGTCTTGGTCCTGATGCCGCAGCAGCAACTGGTCGAGCATCTTGTAGTTGGTGAGCAGGATGTCCGGCGCTGAGTCGCGGATGATGCCTCGATCGGTGATCAGCCCATCCTTGCTAACCATGGTCCGCGGCGCGCCCTTCTCGCCGGTGTAGATCGCGGCCGTGATCGACGCCAGCTCGGGATGGTTGGTAAGCATGTCAGCGAGACGTTTGGCCTGGTCGTTGGCGAGCGCGTTCATCGGGTAGAGGATCAGCGCCTTTGTGCCAGTGACTCCCTCCAGCCGGGCCCGTCGTACGTGATCCAGGATCGGGTAGAGGAACGCCTCGGTCTTACCTGAGCCGGTGCCAGTGGTGACCAGCGTCGGTTGGGGTCGCCGGTCACCCACGGACGACAGCCGGGCGAAAGCTGCGGCTTGATGGCCGTACGGGGTGAAGCCTTCATACCAGCCGAGATGCTCACGCCACCCGTCCGCCGCGGGCCGGAAAGGCAGCCGAAGCCGCACATACGGCCCCTTGAACATCCCGGTCACCGGATCCGACAAGAACTGGTCAAGCCCGTCCCGCGCGTCAGTGTCGGTCAGCGCGAACGTTGTCGTCAGGTAGGCGGTGAGACTCTGCCTGATATTGCCCGTTTGAACGGTCGGCAGAAGCTCGGTCACGACCGCTCCCGCAACCGCTGCTCAAATGCCGCATACGCCTGCCGCATGTCCGCCTCCCGGTCCAGAGTGACAAATGGCAGCTCGTATGTGTAGGTGAATCCAGACTGATTGGTCGCGGTTCGCTCGTCCACGGTGATCCGCTCGCCTCTCTTCCTCCACGCCGTGAGCACCGAGTTCGGCACGAGCCGCCCGTTGGCGTCATACAGACTGACAGTCCGGTCATAGCCCCGTAGGACCGCGAACTGCGTGCGGTAGATGGAGCAGAGCTCGTCTGCGGTGAGCCCGAGTGTCAGAGCGACCAGCGCATCGACTTCGACGAGAGCCTGACGTCGGTCTGCGGCAATTCGCAGAGGCGTTGTGGTGTCCCACTCTGCACCGACCTGCCCAATGGGTAGTCTTCGATAATTTGCCGACTCGTTTGTCCAGGAGTCATGCGAGAAGTCTCGCTCATGGCACTTATTCCATAAGTCGGCGTAGGCGTTGGTAACGACATTGAGCCTCAAGGTACGCAGAAGAATTTCTGATTCGAGAACGTTGCGCTGCGCGATAGCAAGCCGGGCGATGGCACCCGCTCTAATAGTCGATTTTGGGGCTACTCTGACCGCGAAGTCGGTGATTAAAGAGGACATGTACCCGAGTACTAAAACTAGGGCGCGACGGTCGCCGTCCGGGATACCGGCAGAGAAGATGCCATCGACGTGCGCTGACCCTGGGGGGATCAAGGCCGGCATGAGGGTTCGCTCCCCTTGGTTGGCAGCCATAGTCCGCCAAGCGATGCGGTAATGGTCGCGCGCGGGATCGGGATGAGCCTCGTCGCCCCAGTCGGTGTAGTCACAGTCGTACGCGTATCGGTCGCCGGTGGGCTGGTAGGCGGTGGCCGGGATCGCATTAGCTTGCAACTGTTCGAAGTCCGTCGCCGACCAATCCTGATTGTTGCGAATGGTGGGGTTCGGCATCTTGTATAGCGGCGTTGCCACGAACAGGTGTGGCCCTTGTAGAATCACGTCGTTCCATGATGATGGAACGGCCCATTCCGACTCGAAATACCCCTTCGTTCGGTCGCTCTTCTCGTGCCAGCCGGCGGAAAAATTTAATCCAAGATCACCGATGCGCGGACGGCGAGAAAGATTCTCCAGAACAGCCGCACTCGACTGGTTAACCGCATACACCATCCGAGTCTGCCGGACGGGGACCTTGTCGCTCTCCATGGTCGCGTGCCATGCGCGGAGGGTCTCGTCGGTGACGTGGGTGATTCGGGAGCGGTGAGGTCGTACGTCCCAGTTGCCGTCGTCGTCTTTCAAGCCCGGTTCTGGTCCGGATCCGTCATGAACTAGGGATCGCACCGCTGTATCGGGATGATAAAGCCAGCTCGCCTGGGCAAAGGCGGGCGCATCGCGCCGGGAGCCGTGCACGGTTACACCGAAGAACTTGCTGTCCTTAATTTCGAACAGGATGAGAGCGTTCACGAAGTGCCAGTGTCGGCGGAGTCGAAGATACAGTTCGGAGCGAAGCAGGCCTGCGTTCTCATCGGTGAAGTGCGAGTTCAGGTGGATCATTCCGATGGTTCCGCGCTGCGATCCGTGACGCCACAACGTCTCCATGAAGCAGCGATAGAGATCGGGTTGCAGACCGGCAAGGTGCGGGTATTGATTTGGTGCGCCGACGAAGGCCGCAACCGACAACACGTCGACGGTCCCGTCGACGACGAGCTCCCTCATGCCTGGCAACGCCAATGTGGCCGAGCGCTTGGTGCTGATCTGCGACTGAGTCGGTTTCAGCGCGAGTTGCCACCACGGATCACCCTCCGCGAACAGAGCGTTCATGTCCAGGGTCGGCCTAACCCATGGTGGATTACCGACCTGGAGGTCGAAGCCGCTGCGAGCGAAGACGGTGGCGAAGTCGAGGTTCCAGTGGAAGAAGCCCTGGCGCTGGGCGATGCGTTCGCAGACGACCAGCCACGGGTGGTCACGGAGGACCGTCTCGATCTCCCGAGCTCCCGCGAAGCCGATCTCGACCTTCTCGGCTTCGTTGAGTTCGCTCCAGCCCATGGCCGAGATGAGCGTCTGGCCGGGAGCGGTGCGCTTGCGTAAGTCGGGGTTGCGCCCTAGCAGCGCTTGCAGACCGGCAATCCACTGCGCGGTCGTCGGTGGGGCGATCACCTCGCCGTCGACGGTGGCCGAGGCCTCGGTAAGGGGCCAGAACCACAACGCCGTCCACGCGTCCATCGCGCGCCGCAGTCGCCGGTAGGCGCCGTTTTCGTCGGCCAGCGCTTGCTCGATCTCCTCCCGCGAAACCTTCCCGCCGACCGGTAGCTCGCCCGCCTCCCACACGGGGATGTGCCGGCGAATCTGCTTTTCGGCGATGTCCAGGCGGCGGTAGGCGATCTGCCAGAGTGTTTCGACGCGATGGGCGAGTTCGGCGTAGGCGTCAACGGATTGCTTTGTGGGTTTCGTCTTGGTGGAGCTGCGCCACGTCTTGAGCCGCTTCGCGGCCTCGGGGGCGAGAGCGGCGGCCTCCTTAGCGTCGGCCGCCGAACCCCAACCCTCGGCGGGGAGCAGGAAGTGGTGGATGCCGTCGGTGGCGACACGATCGTCGTCGATGTCCTCGACCAGGGAGGTCAGCGGGACCTCGGTGGGGACGGCACCAAACCACGATTTGTCAGTGACCTGGCTGCGGCGGTAGACGGCTCGGCGGGCGCCGATCAGCGAGTTGCCGCGGCGCAGGTGCAGGCCGAACCACGGGGCCGACAAACCTTCGACCATGGTGTCGAGCCAGAGGGAGATCTCGGCGAGTTCGACGGCGGTGGCGTTCAGGTCTACGCCGTAGACGTTGTGCAGGGCCAGGTATGCCTTGACCTTCTGCAATTCGCGCTGGTAGTCGTCGGGGTCGATGCGCTTGCCTTCGGCGGCCAACTCGTCCTGGCGGCGCTTCAGGTATTGCTCGGCGAGTTGGCGTACCGCCTCGATGGCGAAGGCGCCGGAGCCCAGCGCCGGCTCGCAGATCGTCATTTCGAGGATTTCTTCGGCGCGCGTGTCGTCTGTAAGCAGCTCTTCGAGGGCCTGACCGACGGTGAACTTCGTCAGGACCTCGGGGGTGTAGTACGACGCCGACTGCTGGCGTTCGCGGCCGGCGAGACGAAACACGAACGAGCCTTGCTCGTGCACGACCGGGCGCATCTCGCCGGTCACCTTGTGGGGCTGCTTCACGAAGTCGTCGGCCGAGATGCCGTCGGCGCGGTCGACCGGGACGACCCAGGAGCCCTTGCTGCCGTCGCCGCCTTTGGCTACCTCGTACAGGTCGGTCTCGGCGAAGAAACCGGTGTACGACATCAGGCCCTCATAGACGGCGCCGAGCTGGTTGATGCCCAGTTCGGCGTACGAGATGAAGCCTCGGTCTTTGCCGCGCTTCTCCTTGCTCAGCAGGAGATGGGTGAGGACCTCTTGGAGGGCCGCGTTGCCGAGGCCGACCTCGTCGATGTGGGCGGTGGCGCTGGGCTTGAACAGGTCGGCGCGCAGTGGGTTGAACTCCAGGCCGTCCGCCGAGACGCTCTCCTCGTCGCCGATGCTTTCCGGGCGGTGGCCCTGGTCGACGAGGCGGAAGAGGGTGCCCAGCGACTCGTAGAGGTGGGTGCCGCTGCGGGCGCGCGGGGTGGCCAGCTCGACCTGGACCAATTCGCGGAGCCGGTCGAGCCCGTAGCCCTGGTCGTAAGCAGCAACCCCGGCCGGGAGGACGCTCAGCTCAGGGGACGCCTCGGCGTACAGCAGGAACAGGATGCGGTAGAGGAAGCGCAGGGACTGCTTGGCCAGCGGCTGGGCCTCGGAGCCGGGCAGCGGCTCCAGGCCCTTCGCTTGGCGGCGGGTGACGACCTCGTTGGCGATGATCTCGATGGAGAGGCGTACGCCGTCGCGCAGGTCCTTGGAGACGCCGACCGTGTGCTTGATGGACTCTTCGAGGACGCCGCTCCACCACAGGTTGCCGTCGGCGTCCGGGGCGATCGAGGCGGCGCTCAGGCAGGTCAGGGCACGGTCGATCTCGCCGCCGCGCTTGGTGTCGTTACGTTCGCAGACGAGCTGGAGGTCGATGGCGAGGTAGCGGCCCTCGGCCCAGCGGGAGGCCTCGGTCAGCACGGCCCAGCGGCCGGCCAGGACCAGCACCAGGTCGGGAGCGTCGTCGTCGACGAACAGGGCGGAGACCAGACGGGCCGCCGACGTGAGCTCGTCGCCGTCATCGTGCAGCTGAACCGGCTGGGCCAGAGTTTCCGCGTCCTTCGCGATGACGTCTTCCACGTCCTCGACCGGCTGGGCGCGGACGACGGCCAGCGGCGAGCGGTCGATGATGCCGGGCGCGGAGATGCGCAGCACCGGTCCGTTCTCGTGGACGGAGAGACCGTGCTCACGCAGTTCCAGGATACCGATGATCCGGTCGTAGATCGACGCGACGGCGTCGGCCAGCGTGGTGGTGTCGGTCGCGCCGACGCCGGCCTCGGTCTGGGCCAGTTCGGTCAACTTGGCCAGGTCGGCTTCCAGCTCCTGGCGCTTCTCGGTGAACCGGCTGCGCGGCGTGGGGCGCTTCTCCGCGGCCTCGGCGTCCCACTCCTTGCGGCGGGCCAGGACCCGCGCGTGGAACGACTCCTTGGTGGCGTCGGTGGTGAAGTAATGCTCGGAGATCCAGCCCTCGCCGACGAGGATCGCGTCGGAAACACTCATGCCTGCACTCCAGTAAGCGGCGTGACGACCAGCAGCGGACGGACGAGCTGGCGGTCGGGATTCATCTCGGCGACGAGCTTCTGTTCCTGCTCGATGCTGACTCGGCGTTGTTTGAGATCGAGGCGCTGGGCCTCTTTACTCGCGGCTTCCTGCCACTTATCCAGTCGGCCTGACCACTTCTCGATCCGCTCGGCGACGTCGGTCTCGGCCGCCTTGAACACGTCCAACATCTGCTTGCGGGCGTTCTCGACCGCCGGTTCGATCAGCCGGCGCAGGGCGGCGGCATCGGCCACCGGACCGGGGTTGGCGCGCGCGGTGTCCCAGCCCAGATGCGCCAGGGCGGCGGCCGCCGAAGGGTGGACCTCCATCAGGGCGAAAGACAGGTCAGCCGGCGCCGGGAAGGCCGCGGTCAGCCACGTCGCAGACACGACCTGCCCCCGCCGGTTGGTCAGGGTGCCCAGCAGCAGGACGGTCGGATCTTCGACGTCACCGCGGACGGCGAAGACCTCGTTGCGGCCCAGACCGGCCAAGGCGCGGTCGGACGCCCAATCGAGGACGGGGTGGAGCGGGCTCAGATAGTGCGCGTCCGGCCAGCTTGACCCGTTGTCGTCGCGGAGCGCCTCGGTGAGCCGGTCCATCCCGCGGGCCACAGTCGTGGCAAGCACGAGTTTCTCGGTGACCCGGCGATCCGCGAGGTAGCTCTGCGGCAGGACGTCGAGCCGTTGCACCAGGTCGGGCGGGGGAGTCAGCTCGGCGGTGCCGAACGCCGCGTCCCGCCGCCAGGCGACGCCGTTGTTGCTCAACGGCTTGGTCGGGTCGACGAACGCGGCGTGCAGGGCCTCCTCGAGGTAGGAGACGTCATCGGCGTAGAGCCCGGAACCGGCGGGAGCGGTGTCTTCGGGAACCGCCGCCTGGCCGGCGTCGTCGTCATCGTCGTCGAAGCCGAAGAACATCGCCGACAAGTCGTCGCCGTCCAGCACCTCATCCGGCGTCCGTACGACGTCGTCGAGGTCCCGCTGCCCGGCGAGGACGGCGCGGATGGCCTCCTCCTCGCCCTTGACGTCGTACTTGCCCATGAGGGACGCGACGTCGCCAAGCGCGTGGTGCGCCTCGTTCTCCTTCTCGACCAGCTTCGTCAGCACCCGGATGTCGCCGGCGAACCGGTCGCTCGTCGGCTCCAGCAGCAACGCCGTGATACGCGGAGGGAACTTCTGGCCGTATCGGTCGATGCGGCCGTTGCGCTGCTCGATCCGGATCAAGCTCCACGGGATGTCGAAGTGGATCAGCTCGTGGCACTGGGCGTGCAGGTTGACTCCCTCGGAGGCCACGTCACCGGTGACCAGTACGCGTACCGGCGTGTGCTCCTGCTTGAACGCATCGACGATGCGCTGCTGCTCGTCGTCAGGGAGGCCGCCGTGCAAGATCTCGACGGCCTCGGGTGGCAGTCCAAGGGCCTTGGGCAGTTGCTTGCGCAACGTGGTGAGCGTGGCTACGCGCTCCGCGAAGACCACCGCCCGCTCCGGCGAGCCGGCCGCCACACCCATGTCTTTCAGCCTGTCGACCAGGCGGGCGAACTTTGCGGAACCCTTGGCGATGACATCCGCGTTCAGCCCGGCCAGACGATTGAGCGCATCTTTCTCGGCATCTGCGGCTGCATCGGCACCAAGACGGTTGATGCGCTGCCGGATCGTCTCGGCGAGCGCCTCCGGGGAAGATAGGAACGCCTTGGCCAAAGTCCAAGGGAAAAGCGACGCGTTCTGTCCGGAGTATGGCGTGCGCTTGTTGGCCGGCCATAGCCACACGTCTTCGAGCTCGTGTGCGACCTTGTTCTCGGCGGGTGTCGCCGGCACCAGGAGGTTCTCCGGCTCGCGGCGCTCAGCCCAGTCGGCGCCGACCACTCCGGCGACCTCGGGGCTGTGTCGGTGCCGCCGGATGACAAGCCGCTCGATTTCGGCCGGAACGAGGTCACCGCTCGGCGGGATCGCGGACGGATCGAGCAGTCGGACCAACTCCGCGAACGAGTCGGCTCGTCCGTTGTGTGGCGTCGCCGACGCCAGGATCAGCGTCTCGGCGGTGCGGGACAGCAGACGGGCGAGCTTGTTGTTCTGCGTCGAGGCGTTGGCGAGGTTGTGCGACTCGTCGATGACGACCGCGTCCCAGCGCTGACGGCGCAGGCTCGTGACGTAACGCTCGGACTTCAGCGTGTCGATCGAGATGATCGCTCGCCGGAAGTAGGTGAAGGGATTGCGGTTGGCCGGCAGCTTCTGCCGGACCCGCTGAATACCCGCCGTGTCCAGCCGGACGAACGGCAGCGCGAACCGCGACCACAGTTCCTGCTGCATTTGCTCGAGAACGTGACGTGGCGTGACGATAAGAATCCGGTCCCCTCGGCCCCGGCGAACCAGTTCCGACAAGATCATGCCGATTTCGAGCGTCTTGCCGAGACCAACCGCGTCGGCGAGCAGGATCCTCGGCCGTAGGTTCGTCGGGTCGAGCGCCTTGCGTACGGCGGCTTGCTGATAGCTAAGCGGTCGGGCGAGGGCCTGCGTGGACACGGTCAGAGAGCGGTCGCCGAGCGGCACGGCCGTCTTGCGGAAGGTGGACTCCAACCACAGGCGAGCCTGGCGATACTGCGGGCTGTCGTCGGCTACCACATCGGCGGCCGCCGGATCCATCGGCTGGATGACGTCCAAGTCCGGGTTGTCGAAGAACGAGGCCGTAGAGTCCCGGACCAATTCGCTGAGACCGCGGACGTGGATCAGCGGTCCATCCGTGGTTTCTTCGACGGCCTGTACAAGCCATTCCTCGTCGCGGATGACCACCACCGAACCCGGCGCCACATCCAGCTTTTTCCCGGAACGGATGTCTTCCACGGTTGTCCCCACGTTCCATTCAGTCGCCAAGGGTGCGGCCGATCGTATACTGATCGCCACGAGAGCACTCCGGCGCGTTCTTGATTGCCGGTGAACCGTTCAACCGATGCAGTGTCGGCTGAACGGCGGAATCAATGCCGGTCAGCGCCCTGGAGCGCTTTCCTGGCATGGTCTGGTAGTCGTCAAGCAGCTTCATTGCTGTAGGACTCGTCCTCGTCCGGGATTACGGCACTGTCCGCAGCGTCGAACTGGTCGACCGCCTCTTGCATCGTGCCTTCCGAGGCGTCACGTTGCACAGCTTTACCCATCGCTTTCTCGACGAGCCGCACCAGTGCCTCCCGGCGGGCGGTGAAGAAGGCGTCGAAATCATCCAGGCGCATCGCGTGCGGGTCACATTGATGGGATGACACCAGGGCGTCCAGCTTGTCGGACGGAATCCCCGCGGCCTTCTCGACGGTCGCCAGGTATCTCGACGGCGCGGCTCCGCCGATCTTGCGGTTCGTGAGGGCTGAAAGAGGGGTCTTGTTGACGATACTCTCGCGCCGCTCGGCGTCGATCTTGTTATCAACGCACCACTTGTACGGGAAGATGTGATGGATGTCGACGCTCATGTCGATGTACTGAATCTTGTCGAAAGCCTTGTCGTACATCCAGTCCACTGCGTCGGCGATGACCAGCGCGTGAATGCCCTTGTAAGCGGCGGCACCACGAGTGCGTAGAGAGTGCAGGCGCGACTCGACGAACGCGGCGTCCTGAATCGTGCGGGGAGTTATGGCGCCGTCGTGGCCCCTAGCCCAATCCGGCACCTGTTCCAGGTCGCGGACGAACCGGGTTTCGTTGGCGCTGCCATAGAGCTCACCGAGAACGCCGCACCAGTACCACTGGGTGATCCGTTCGCGGACGCCGTGCAGGTCGATGTCCTCGCCGAGGGCCACCCGCAGCGCTGCCATGGGAACCAGTTGCTTGGCGTACGGCACCGATCGCTGGTCGAAGATGTGCAAATCTGCCAGGAAGGTGGAGGCCCACAGAAAACCTTGGCGCAGCGGCTGTACCCACTCCAGGTAGTCGCTCAGGCGGAGCTTGAGGACGTCGTCGCGCTTGGCCGATACCGCCGGCGGTCGGTCCGACGTGTCGGCCTTGTTGCGCTTGAGCGTCGCCAGCATGGTGACTGCCTGGAGGAAATCCGTGTTCTCAACGGCGTGCAACACCGGGTGAGCGGCGAAAGCCTCTTGCGTCCGCAGCCAGTCATCGTTGAGGCGGAAGTCCTCCCCGTGAGCGTCATAGTAGTCCTTGTCGCCCGCGAAGGTTGCCGTGAGCAGCTCGAAAACATTGAGGGTCAGGCCGCCGGTGTTGACCTTCTCGAAGACGGTTGCGACCGCGGATTTGCTGGTTTCCTTGTCGAGTTCGATCGCCGGAATGTTGTACGTCGAGGCCGGTTGGATCACGCGCTCGTGAAGCTGACCGGCCTGGACTTTGTCCTCAAGCGCGAACAGCCAGGTGACACCGCCGAAGAGCAACCGCAGCGGAAAGAAGCCCGCCGCTCGCTCCTTCTCCTCCGTCGACAGGTCGAGCACGATCTCCTTGCCGAAGTTGGTGCGCACCACACCGTCCCCCGGGATCGACACGACCGCCTCATCCATGCGGTCCTCGCCCTGTAGGGCAAGTTTGATGTCGATGTAGTAGCGGCGGTCCATCAGTTTGCCGCGGCTGTCCTTGGTCGAGACTATGCCTTTTCCGGTCAACGCCTGTGTCAGCGAGGTCAAGCGCTGCTGACCGTCCAGGAGCAGCGTTTCCGCCTCCGTACCGGGAGGCAGTACCACCCCCTCGACAGGCCGCGGCTTGAAGCGAATTTGGTCATTGCCTGTCTTGAGCAGCATCACGACGCCCATGGGGTGGCCTTGGAGAACCGTGACCAGCAGCTGGCGAATCCGCTCGTCCTCCCACTTGTAGCCGCGCTGGAAGTCAGGCAGCTGGATCTTCCCGCTCGTGGTCCACTTCAGGTAGTCGGCGAGTTCGTACAGTGGTGTTTGGAAACCCATCGGCGCTCATCCTTAAGCTTCGACTGCCTGCTACATCGACTGCTTGTGTCGTTCGAGATGTGTGATCACGGTCTGATTGGCGGCCCAGCCGTCCGGGAACTTCACGGGCTCGTAGATGTGGACTGGTTCTGTTGACGGGTGGGCGTCGAGTAGCTCGTGAATGCCGGCCCGGCCGACGATGACGCAAGCCTGGCGGTGGCGGGAAGTCAAGACACACAAGCGCCCGGCCTCGAGGTGGAAGGCGGTGGCGTCTCGGCGGCCCGACAGAGGATGCAAGATCACCGTGACGTCGTACTCGCGGCCCTGCAGGCGGTTCGCCGTGTCTACCGTGATGTCGGGCTGGTCGGCTAGGGCGGCTCGCAAGGCGGCGACCTGGTCGCGATGAGCGGCTCCGACGGCGATGCGTGAGGCGGTGACGGGGGCTGACGTGGAGCCGGAGCGGGCGACGGGACCACGCTCGACGAAGCGCCGCGCCACGGCCGCTACGGCGTCGACCGCCTCGGCGTCGGTGCGCATGGTGTGCCGGGCGGGCAGCTCAAGGTAGCCCCAACCCGAAGTGGCGGCTTCCTCCAGGACGGCATCCACGGGGGTATGCCCGAGCGCCCGCGTGGTGAACGTCAGCTCGCGCTCGCCAGGGCCGGTGCCGGTGCGGAAACCCGAGAACGGATAGAACGCCGACGCAATCACCTCTTGGGCGGTGTACGGCAAGCGCCACGACACGGGCAGCAGGTGTTCCGGTATGCCGTCGTTGTTGCGGAGCAGGCCGGCCACCGCCGACTGCATCGGGTCCCAGCTCAGACCGCGCCAGCGGTCGTTCTCCACCACTGAGAACGGGTCGAGCTGGCCCGGATCGCCGACGAACAGAGCGCGCTCGAACAGGCGGGCGATGGCCAGCAGGGCGTCCGAGCGCATCTGGTAGGCCTCATCGACGATCGCCCACTCCCAGGAGCGGTCCTTCACGTACGCCCATTTCGCGGCGGTGGCGATGGTGACGGCGCAGCCGGCGAGGTTGCCGGCGTCGTTGTCGCAGGCGACGTTGGACAGGCCGGCGATGCGGGCCGACGGCACGTAACCGCCGGCGCTCAAGCGGCCGATCAGCGCGGAGGGCAGACGGGCGGCCAGTGCGGCGGTCAGGTCGTCGACCTGCTCGTTGGTCTGAGCGACGATCATCAAACGGTGGCCGTCGAGAACCAGCTCGGCGGCGGCGCGGACGACCAGGGTCGACTTGCCGGCGCCGGGTGGGGAGTTGACGACCACGCCGCGGTGCTGGCCTGAACGGAAGTCGGACAGGATGCGTTGCGTGGCCTCGGCGGCGGTCTGGGCGGGGTCGAAGGTCATTCCCACACCTCGCGGGCGTCGTCGTCGGTGGGCTGGTACGGGCGCGGCGGTCCGCCATGGGTCCACGGCGTGTCCTCCGGCGCCGGCAGTGCAGGTGAGCGCATGCCTTCCGGAAAAACGCTGGTGTAGGTGAGCTCGTCGCTCAGAAACGGGACGCTGCCGGGTGCGGCGGTCGCGCCGCGGCCCATGTCGTTCTCGATCTGCAGCTCCACGCGGTCGCCGGTGATGCTCAGGATGGTGGCGTTCTGCTTCGGGCGGCTGGGGGAGCGCAGTGTCGTTCCGGCGGTGAGCCGCACGGGATCGCCGGTGCGGACGACGACGCGTGGGCGCAGGATGCGACGGCCCTTGTCGGACACGATCCGGCGGTCGGGCTCGACCTCGACGACCGTGCCGGTGAAGGCCTCGCCGGTCACCCGGAAGTTCGCCATCACCAGCGGGTCGTCCAGGGCGCGGGTGGCGTCGTACTCGTTCTGCTCGCGTTCCAGGCGCTGCAGGCGGCGAGCCGCGGCGACCGCACCGTCGCGGCGGGCCTGCGGGAAGCCGCCCCCACCGACGTACTGGTGGTAATTGGTGAACTCGATGCGGTCGTCGGCCCAGCGATCCGGCACGGTGTCGCCGGCAGGCAGCGCACGCAGCAGGTCGATCGCCTGCCACATCAGCCGCCAGGTGGGCTCTAGCTGCGAGCGCAGATCGCGCTCCAACACGACCAGGGCGCGCTCGTGCTTGCCCTGGTCGTAGAGGCGGATCGCCGGCGCGAGGATCTCGTTGTCGAACGTAGGGTCGGTGCTCGGCCCGGCCGGCGGCCAGATCGTAGGGTCCTCGGCGTCACGGGCGGCCTCGGCGCCAGAAGCGATCCAGCCGACCAGGGCGGCCAGGTTAGCGTCCTCGAGCGCACTCTGCCCGGTCGCCCAGTGCTGGCCGAGGGCGGACGTCATGGGTACGAGGGCCGATGAGCCGGGGTGCTCCGAGCGCTCGCCCCACCAGGTCAGCCACCGGCCGAGCAGCGGGACCTGTGGGGCCACGGCGTACTCGCCGGTCGTGCGGCGGAACCGGGTCGACCGGCCGAAAAGGCGGACGAAGGCGGCGCCGGCGGGGTTCGGCACCAGCATCTGCGGCGCGTCCAGGTAGCGGGCCCTGGCTTCCTTGCCGTACGTCTCGAGGCCCTGCCGTGGGCGGTCCTCGATGTAGCGCAGCACGATCGACGCGAGCTCGTCGGCGAAGGCGAAACGCAGGTCGCGGTTGCGCGGCTGGGGCACGAACAGCATCGTCGGCGCATCGCGGTCGGTGCCGATCATCGCGGCGAGCGGCGCGTTGGCCTCGCCGGCCATGGTGAGGGGTACGAAGACCAGCGGGTGGTCACTCAGGTGCAGGTGGCGGCGGGTGGCTATGGGGTACGCGCGTCCGCCGTCGACCGCCAGCGCGCGGGCGTACGAGGAGATCGCGCTCATGCCGCCACCGACCCGTAGATCTGGGCCGTGGTCCGTAGCATCGCGGCGGCCTCTTCCTCCTCGACCGACGCGACGGCCGTTCCGTGGGCCAGGTCGAGGGCGCGGGCGACGTACTCGACGCCGCCGAGCTCCTCGCGGACCGTCGTGCCCAGCGCGGACGTGCAGCCGGCGGCTTCGTGGCGGCAGAAGTACGCCATCTCGCAGCTGTTCAGGCATGAGGGCGCGTAGCGCGCCTCCATGATGGACAACGTCGACACCAGCTCCTCGGCCGTGTGGGTGCCGAGGTCGAGGCTGAGCCCGTCCGGCAGCTGTTCGACCAGGGTGTCGATGCGGGCCAGGCGGGTGAGCTGGTGGTCGAGCGTGATGAGCTGCTTGCGTACGTCGATTTTGACCGCGGTGGCCTGGTTGGAGAAGTCCTTCGGGCAGACCAGTACGACCTCGTGCGAGACGGCGTCGTCGCCGAGCAGGCGCCGCAGCGCCAAGACGTAGACCGCGGACTGCCGGGCCGCGGCGGCGACCTTCGCGCCGTCGGCCTGCTCGTCGATGATGGCGAACGACTTGATCTCGACGACGTGCATGACGCCGTCGTGGTGGAAGGCGACCAGGTCGGGCTCGAGGTAGACGTCGTTGCCGCCGACGTCCAGGCGCAGCAGAGGGTGGTCGAGGAAGGTGAGCGGCTCGCGGCCCTCGACGGCGGCCTTCAGGGCCTGGCGGGCGCGGGTGTGCCGGACTTCCTGGGTCGCGTTGCCGCCGACCTCGTTGAGGTCGGTGCTGCCCACTTCTTCGATCTCCAGGCCGAGCACCTCGCGCAGCAGGCGCAGCAACTCCGCGTACCCGTTGGCCTTGACCTGGGCCTCGAAGGAGTTGCCGCGGGTGATGGCGAACTGGGACTGGCCGAACTTCGCGGGGTAACCGATCTGCTTGGCCAGCGCGTCCTTGTCGACGCCGGCCGCGTCCAGCACGGCCCGCCGGGCGCAGCCCGGGTTCCCGGTGAGGGCGGCGACCGTACGGGCGTTGTGCCGCTTCGCGGGAGCGGAGCCGCGCAGCTGGCGGAGGCGGTGGGGGGTGTCGTCGGGCATCGTGCGTTCCTTCGCGGCAGAACGGGAGAGCGGGGGTCAGGAGCCGGTGGCCGCGGCGCGGCCCAGCCGGGCTCCGAACAGTTGCTGGGCCGAGGTCAGCTGGTCGGTGGCGCGCTTCGCGGCCGCTTCGCGGTGCGACCGGTCGGCGTCGAGGTGGATGGCCAGCTCGGCCTCGGCGGCCGCGGCGACGGCGGCCGGAGTCATGGCGTCGGCGCTGGTGGCGGCTCCGGGGATGGTGGCGGCGAAGCGCCACAGCAGCCGCCGGGCGTTCGGGCCCGTGTCGCCGAGCCGTTCCAGATGATCGGCAAGACGGGCCGCCGCGGTGAGGAAATCGACGCGCAGGCTGAGCGGGCCGATGATCCGGGTGGCCATCGGCCACGACGAGACGGCGATCAGGCCGCGGGCCGGCGCCAGGTGGTCGGCGGTCAGCGCGGCGCAGAGATAGTACGGACGTGAGTAGGGCGCGGACTGGAACGAGCGCTCCTCGTCGCGCCGCAGGCTGGTGAGCTTCGTGGGAGTCAGCTCGCCGGTCGCGAACGCCTCGTGCACGGCAACCACCAGTTTGGGGGCCGCCGGAGCGCCGAGCAGGGTCAATGCCTGGTGCACCTGCTCGCGTACGGGCAGAAGTGGCCCGGAAGCGGGCCGCGGAGCCGGGACGAACGGGGTTTCGTCCGCCAGTTCTTCATCGAGGAGCGCTTCCCACTCGCGCTGGGCCTGGCGCAACTGCTTGCGCAGGCTCGTGACGCGCTCGCGGTCGCCGGCGGTCAGCGCCCGCCGCACCTCGGTGCGCAGGGCTTCGATCCGCCGATCGAGGGCCTCGACTTGGTCCATGGCGATACCGTACAGTCTCCCAGCAAGTTCCAGCAATCCCCAGTAATGCGAACTGGCCGCCACCCCCAGGGCAGCACACCGTAACGTCGGCATGGAGGCAGACGGTGAGCACGACTCACGCACTTCTGGAGCATCTTTTCGACCGTTTGACCGAGCTGGGCACCACCGATCAGACCGCCGAGGTCGTCCTCGGCGCGTACGCCGGGGAGACGCAGCTTCGAGCTGTGCTCGACGGCGACCCCGCCGACCTGCCCGTTCGCGAGCCGCAAGCGGCTGAGCAGCGGCACGTATTCCTGGAGCGGATCAGCGTGACCGGTTTCCGGGGCATCGGGCCCACTGCGGCGTTGCACCTGCAGGCCCGGCCCGGGTTGACGCTGGTGATCGGGCGCAACGGGTCGGGCAAGTCGAGCTTTGCCGAGGCCGTCGAGCTTTCGCTCACCGGTGACAGCAAGCGCTGGGCCGAGAACAATCGCATCTTCCGCGAGGGCTGGCGCAACCTGCATCACCCGGCCAACGCCTCGATTGAGGTCACCGCGCGGCTCGACGGCGCTGCGGCGCCGGTGCACCTTCGCCGTCGCTGGCGCGACGACGCCACCGAGCCGGGCCAGGCCTTGGCCGATGTCCGGCACGGCGACCAGAAGTACGCCGACGCCGACGCGCTCGGATGGCGGCAGCCCCTGGAGGCGTACCGCCCGCTGTTGACCGCAAATGACCTGGGGCGGCTGATCTCGTCACGGCCCAGTGACCTGTTCGACGCCCTCGCGCCGCTGCTCGCCATCGAACCGGTGACCGACGCCGAAGCGCTGCTCAAGCGCGTCAAGCGGGAGCTGGAAACGCAGGGCAAGGCCGTCTCGGAGCGTCGGCGGGAGCTTCGCAAACTGCTCGGCGATGTTGACGACGACCGGGCCCGCGCGGCCGCCAAGTTGCTGGCGTCCACCCGGCCGGACCTTGACGCTGTGGACCGGTTGCTCGGGCGCACCGACGAGCTCGACCCGCAGGTGGCGGCGTACCGCAAGCTCCTCAGCCTGCCCGACCTGCCGCCGGTCGAGGAGATCGCCGCGGTGACCGACGCGCTGCTGGCGGCGGCTGAGCGGGTGCGATCGGCCCCGGACACCGGCGTCGCGGAGGGCATGGCGCGGCTGCTCGAGGCCGCCACCGAGCACTACGACCGCCACGGCGGTGGCGCCTGCCCGCTGTGTGGTTCCGGCACGCTTGACCAGCAATGGCGTACGGAAGCCGCGGCTCAGCTGGATCGCATTCGCACCGACGCGGCGGTGCACCGGGAAGCCGCCCAGGGATTGGCGGCCGCCCGTCGGGGCGTCCAGGCACTTCCGGTGGGGCCGGGTGTGCCGAACAGCCTGCCCGCCGACGTCCCGGCTGAGCTCCGTGAGCGACTGCGGGCGGCCTGGTCCGCGTGGGCGAGCCTGACCGCCGACGCGGACCCGGCCGCGGTCGCCGGCCACCTGACCAGTACCTACCCGGCCTTGTCGGAGACCGTTGCCGCGGTCCGCGACGTGGCGGCCGCGTGGCTGCAAGCACGGCACGACCAATGGCGTGACCTGGCCGCCCAGCTCCAGCAGTGGCACGCGGACGCGTCGGCCGCGCGGGTCCACGAGGCGCCGCTGGCCCGGGTCAAGGCGGCGCTCGACTGGTTCCGGCCGGTGGTCGAGGACCTGCGCGCTTCGCAGCTCGCCCCGTTCGCCGCCCGGTCGCAGCAAATTTGGGAAGAGCTACGGCAGGAGAGCAACGTCGAGCTCGCCGGCATGAAACTCGACGGCTCCAGCACCCGGCGCCGCGTCGCCTTCCCGGCCACCGTGGACGGCACGGCGACCAGCGCGATGTCGGTGATGAGCCAGGGCGAGATGCAGGCCCTCGGCCTGGCCGTGTTCCTGCCGCGGGCCAGCGCCGACGCCAGCCCGTTCCGCTTCCTCATCATCGACGACCCGGTGCAGAGCATGGACCCGGCCAAGGTGGACGGTCTCGCCCGTGTCTTCGCCACGCTTGCCGCCACCCGCCAGGTCATCGTCTTCACCCACGACGACCGGCTGCCCGAAGCTGTCCGCCGCCTCGAGATCGACGCGACCATCTGGGAGGTCGCCCGGCGCGAGAACTCCACGGTGGAGATCCGCAAGAACATCGACCCGGTGAAACGCTACCTCGACGACGCCGGGTCACTGGCCAGGACAACAGACATGCCAACGGAGGTACGCGCGCCGGTCGTGGTCACCTACTGCCGGTCGGCCCTCGAGGCCCGCTTCCACCAGATCATCCGCGCCCGGCGCATCGCCCGCGGCGAACCCCACCGCGACGTCGACGCGCTGATCGGCCGCGCCCGCACCACGATGCAGGTGGCGGCGCTGGCCCTCTTCGACGACCTGGACGCCGGCGGCCAGGTCTTCACCAAGCTCAACAGCGCCCACGGCGGCTGGGCCGCGACCGCCCTGCGCGTCTGCAAGGAGGGCGCCCACGGCGCGGTAGTCGCCGATCCCGAACAACTCGTCGCCGACGTGGCCCGACTCGTAGCGAGGCTCAAGTGATCACCGCCGAGAACTACCTCCTCAACGCGGCCAGCCTGATGACCAAGCCGGCCACCGGCACCCGCGGCCTGTGGCCCCGGGCCAGCGCCTGGCTGCTGCGGCTCGCATTGGAGGCCGCCCTCGACCGCTTCTGGACGACAGTGGCACCGTCGGTGGCGCAATGCCGGAGTCGGCGGGCTCAGCTGCTCATGCTGCGCCAGTACACCGGTGCGGAAACCGCCAGCCGCGCCGCGTACCTGTGGTGGGCGCTGTCGCGGGCCGGGCACCATCACGGGTACGAGCTCGCCCTGACGGCGGGCGAGCTGCGCCACCTGCACACGGAGGTGCGCAGCATGGTTGAGGTCCTGGAATTCTCATCCGCGGCCGGCGTTGACCGACTGAACGACCATGTCGGTGGAGACGCCCCTGCGGCAGCACGTAACCCTTCTTGACGGCCAGTGGCCGCAGACGAGCGCCCAGCACGTCGCGGTGATGAACGCGCCGCCGATCGCCGAGCAACTGCCGGCGGCCGAGAGCCGATGCGGCATCTACGTGCTGTCTTTCAGCGACGGCCAGCTGTACGTCGGTCAGGCCGTCAACGTGGTGAGCCGCCTCGGCGACCACCGCAAAACGTACACCGACATCGTCGAGGCGCACTTCTGGCCGGTTCCCCTCCCGGCTCTCGACGCTTTCGAGCAGCACGCCATCCGGATCCTGCAGGGGGAGGGCTTCCTCCTGCGCAACGTGACCTACGCGGCCGGCCGGCTCGGCGCCGGCGGCCTGGACGACATCGTCTCGTCGCTGGAACAGCAGGAGTGGTTGGCGTCCGCCGCTTCCGACCATCTCGGCGACGAAGTGCGCCCGGACCGGCCCCAGGTCCGCATCGCCAATCAGGGCAGGTTCGATCGGGTCGCCGCTGATCCGCGTACGGCCGCACTGCTGCCTGCGGTCCGCCGCTATTTCGCCCGGACGGTTCCGTTCCCGCGGCGTACCGAGTTCTCCCGGTGGTCGATCAGCGCCGTCCCGGACACCAACAAGAACTCGTCACCGCGTTTGTTCACCGTCACCGTGCACACGCTGGAGACGCTGTTCGTCTATGCGCCGTTCGAAGAACAGCATCGGACGATCTTCGTGCTGAACGTGGACCTGGCCACGATGCAGCGGTACTGGCCGAACCTCGGAGATCTGGTCGACGACTTCGGAGCCGCGTATGTGACCGACACTCTCTACCGAGTGCGCCCGGGCGTGCTTCAACTGTCGGTCGAGGGCGCCCGAAACTTCATGCGCCTGCTGGACGTCGAGGGTGTCGTCGAGGCAGCCCGCCGGCTCAACCTCGACATGATGCGCAAGGGAGCGGCCATGCAGTGGAAGAGCCACTCCTTCGGTCTCGCCGGCCTTATGCTCGGCCCGGTACCCGAGCGGGCCGGCGGCGCTCCTCTCCACCGCGGCCTTGTCGCCGACGCCTTGGGTGACCTTCCGCGGGCGGCGCACTTCTACCGGCAGGCCGCCGAGGCCGGACAGCCCGAGGCGGCGTTCCGTCTCGGCGAGCTGCACGCGGAGCTGCACGAGGATGAGCAGGCGGAGATCTGGTACAACCGCGCCGAGCGGGACGGTCACCACGGAGTCCGGCGATCTCCCGACCACGGCAACACCTATGCGCTCCTGGAGTACGCCGAAAGGAACGCGGAAGACGGCGACCTCGAGGAGGCAGCCGACCTCTTCCAGCGTGCGGTCTACAGCGGCTCCACTGCGGCGTACGCCGGTCTTGGATCGGTTCTGCACGACCTGGATGACATCGCGGGAGCGGAAGTGGCGTACCGGCGTGCCGCTGAGGCGGGTCACGGCCTCGGCTGGTACGGACTCGCGTCACTGCGGGAGGAGGAAGGCGATGCCGGGCAAGCTGAAGCGCTGTACAGGCGGGCCGCCGACGCCGGTCATCTCGGATCATTGGTCAACGTCGGTCTGCTGGAGCAGGAGCGCGGCGAGCACGATCTCGCCGAGGCGAACTTCCGGAAGGCCGCGAAGGCTCGTTTCCCCAACGCCGAGGTCCTGCTCGGCGACATCGCCGCCCAACGCGACGACCGGGCCGGCGCGATCAAGCACTACAACCGTGCGATCAAGTGGGGCCACACCGAGGGGATGATCGGGCTCGGCCTGGTCCTCGAGAACGGAGGGGATCTGCCCGGGGCGGAGTCCTGGTATCGCCAGGCGGCGGAGGCAGGCAACCTGCGTGGGCTGCTTAACCTCGCGATGCTGTATGCGCTGCAGCATGACGATGAGCGAGCCGAGGCCTACTGCCGCGAGGCGATTGAGGCCGGCTACGCCGATGTGTACGCCGATCTCGGCGACATGCTGCACACGGAAGGTCATCCCGAAGAAGCGGAGCGCTACTACGACCTCGCCGAAGTCTGAGTCGGGCGGCCACCTGTCAGGGCGCGGTGTCGTCGGTCTCCGGGCCGGCGGTGACTATGACCGGCGTCACCTCGGGAGAGGGACTGGATTGCGGTCCGCCGTGGTTGTGAAAGAAGCCGGTGTGATCCTGTGTCCCAGGGCCTCACCCATTGCCCTCGCGGAATACCTTTTGGACGGAGCCGCGTCGCGCCACTCGCCTTCAGGCGACCGGCACACCGGCCTTTGCTGACGAGAGCCCGGCGCCCACCGCGCCGGGCTCTCGCCTTTCACGGAGGTAGCTAAGCTCGGGACCGGCGCACCAGCCAAACGAAGTAGGGGGCTCCGCGGTGCCCGGATCACGCCGCCAGGTGGCCAGGCCGAGGTCAACCATGGGCCGAGGGTATCTTCCCTTCAATGATCGATTGGGCGGGGTTCATCCCGGCGGCCGTGCTGGTCTCGCTGATTCCGGGGGCGAACCAGCTGCTCGGGCTGAGCAACGCCGTGCGGTACGGGCCGTGGCGCGCCCTGGCCGGGGTGGCCGGCCGGCTGGCCGCGTTCGTGGTGCTGATCGGTCTGGTCGTGGCCGGCCTGGGCGCGGTGCTGGCCACCTCGGCCACGGCCCTCGAAGCGATCAAGTGGGTCGGCGTGGTCTACCTCGTCTGGCTCGGCCTCACCAGCCTGCGCAGCGCCGCCCGCGATCCCGGCCCGTCCCACGTCGAGCCGGCCCGCGGCGGCACCCGCGCGATCGTCGTCCGCGAGTTCGCGGTGGCCATGAGCAACCCCAAGGCCCTGCTGCTGTTCGCCGCGCTGCTGCCCCAGTTCGCCGACACGGCCGCGAGCGACGCGGGCCTCCAGATCGCCGTCCTGGGTCTCGCCTACATGCTGGTCGAGCTGCTGATCGGCCTGCTCTACATCGCCGCCGGCACCCGCCTGGGCGCCACCGGCATCCCCGCCCGCACCCAGCGCCGCGTCGACCTCGGCGCCGGCGTCGTCTTCCTCGGCCTGGCCGCCCTGCTGGCCGCGGACGACCTGACCTGAGCCCGCGGCGATCACCCGATCCGCGCCGCCGGCCTCGATGACGCCGCGCCACCGAGCGTCAGTTGCGGTAGAGCGGAACGAACCGGGCGTCGACCCACTGGTACCGCAAGCGGCCACCGATGTGGTTCCGGACCCGTACGAGGCCGGCGAAAGTCTTGTCCTGATCGGCGATCAGTTGCTGCAGGCCGCGCAGCACGGCGGCGTCGGGACGCTCGGCCCGGTCGACAGCGACGGCGCTGGCCGCCCGGTCACCGGGAGCCGCTTCCAGGACGTGGTACGAGGCGGCCTCGTTCAGCATCGGTTCGAGCGACTCACCGGCCGCCTTCAGTTGGTCGCCGAGAGTCTGCCGGGCGGTGTCGGACAGCACGTCGTCCAGCCCTTCGCCGACGATCGGGGTGAAGGTGCGCAACAGGGCCAGGCCCACGCGCAGGTAGGGCGCCGCCTTGATCAGCCAGTCCCGGGGAACCTCCAGCTCGTAGACGCCGGCCCCGGGATCGTCGCGCAGCACCGACAGCGGCAGCCGCGCGTGCTCGCACCAGAGGCTCAGCCGCAGGCGGGCGCGGGTCCAGCCGGGTCGGAGCACGGTGGCCGGCAGTTTGTCGATGCCGGCCAGCCAGGGGCCGTCGCGGACCTCGTCGTCGAGGGCCTCGAGCAGCTGCAGGAACAACTCGTCGCGGGCCACGAGATGACTGATCTGTGTCCGGCCGAGGCTTTGGAGGGCTCGTTCGGCGTACGGCCCGATCCCGGCGATCAGTTCGGCCAGCGGTTCCAGCTCCTCCCGAACGACCTGACGCAACTCGGCCGCCGTGCGGGCGTCGGCCCGGCGGTCCAGCTGGGCCGGGCTCACCCCGGTCAGCAGCTCGTCGATGACCTGTGGTTCGCCACAGGTCAGGCAATGCAGCTCGGGGTGGGTCTCGCGGATCCGCAGCAGCAGCCGAATGGCGAACAGCCCGCGGTTGCGCTGCCCAGGCGGGCAGGTCCGGCACGGCACCTTCACCGTGACCTGGAACCCTTTCCAGTCGTCGACGACCTGACGTATCTCGTCGGTCAGCCGGTACAAGAGGAAGCCCGGGGAGACGCCGCTGACCGTTACCCAGATCAGGTTGTCCCGCGCCTCGACCAGCGCCCGGCCCTGGTACGAGTCCTGCAGCACCATCCCGTTGAGCCAGTGCACGCTGTCCCGTACGTCCGACAGACCCAACGAGTACGGATGGAACCGCGCGATCAGCCGGCACATCAAGCCCTCCGGCAGCCGGGCCGGGCCGCCGTCGTCCTCGGTGATCTCGCAGACCTGGGACGCCCGGGGCCAGTCCGGCCGGTAGTCGTTCCAGGCCACGGACAGGTCGGGGCGGGTGGCGGCCAGCAGGAGCGGAATCAGGCTGATCTGCTCGCCGCCCCGGGTCGGGTCGGTCACCGGGTAGCTCAGCTCGAAGCGTTGCATCAGGGCCAGGAACGCGGGGAACAAGCGGGGCGGGTAGTGGTGCCGGCGGTTCGGGTCGTTCCAGATCTCCGGCAGCCGCCGGTGCGGCAGCAGACCCTTCGCCGCGTACGTCTGTTCGTCGTTGAGAACCAGGCTGATCGCTGTGCTGAGCCAGTCCGGTTTGAGAATGACCAGATCGGTGGCGGCGTCAGGGTCGGAGTCGGAGTCGCCGAAGGTGATCCACTGACCGAGCCGGTTGGCGATGCGGGCCAGCAGGGCGGCCGAGTCGCCCAGGCCGGCCTCCCCGGCTCGCTGCTCGTACTCGTGGTATCGCAGATAAGGCGCGTCGAGCCGTTTCAGTCCGGCCCGGAACGTCTGCCAGGACCGGGGATAGCGCCGCTGCACGCCGGGCAGGGCCGCGGCGACCCGGGCGATGTGAGCGCTCAGTTCGCCGATGCGATTCCCGCTACGGCTGTCCACATGGTGAAAGCCGCAGATCAGGTTGCCGAACTCGGCGGTCAGCTCGGCCTGGTCGAGCAGCGCGGCCGGCTCGTCCGGGCTCCGGTGCGTCGCGACCACGATGATCCGGGCCGAGGCGCCGACCCGATTGCGGATCAGGTCGATCCAGTAGTGGACGTAGCTGCGCTCGACACCGACCCTGGGCTTCCACACCACCAGATAGACCGCGGGTGCGGTGAAGAAGAGCTGATGGGTCGGGCGGTACTCCTTCTGGCCGCTGAAGTCCCAGCCGTTCAGGCGCAGCGGCGGGCCGTCCCCGTCACGGACGTCGAGGGGCTTGATCTCGATGCCGTGTGTGGTGTCCCGGCTGCGCCAGGCCTCGTCGCGCAGCGCGCCGAGCAGGCAGGACTTCCCCACATCGCCCTCGCCGACCAGGATCAGCTTGGCCTCGCGGACCTCCTCGGAGTCCTGGTGCAGCAACCTCAGATAGGCGCTCAGCTCGGCCGGGCCGGCGTCGCAGGCGGCCCGCAGGGCCGGGTCGAGTGGATTGTCGGACAGGTCGAACACCTCGTACACCCGGTCGCCGAGCCGGCCCGGCACCGTGGTCAAATCGTTGCCGGCGAGGTCGAGCTCGGTCAGCCGGGGCAGGTCGCCGAGCGCAGCCGGTACCTCGGTCAGGCGATTGCCGGCCACCGCGAGCCAGGTCAGATTGTTCAGCTCGCCGATCCAGGCGGGGACCGTGGTGAGCTGGTTGTCGCGGATCGCCAGGCCGGTCAACGCCGTCATACCCCGTACGGCGCCGGGCAGGTCGGTCAGACGGTTGCGGCTGAGCCAGAGCGACTCGAGGCGGCTCAGACTCGCGGCACCGGCCGGCAGGCCGGTCAGATGATTGCCGCGCAGATCCAGGCGGCGCAGGTCGGTCAGTCGCCCGATCGTGCCGGGCAGCCCGGTCAGGGCGGCGTCGGCCAGATTCAGATCGCGCAGCCGGCTGAGCTCGGCGATCCAGTCCGGCAGTTCGGTGATCGAGCTGTGCCGCAGGTCGAGCAACTCGAGCCGGCCGAGCTCCCGCAGCACCTCGGGGACAGCGGCGAACTGGTTGCCACGCAGCGCCAGCCAGCGCAGTCCGGTGAGCCGGTGCAACTCGGCGGGCAGGCCGGTGAGCCGGTTGCCGAGAAGGCCCAGGCCGCGCAGG
This sequence comes from Actinoplanes sp. NPDC049598, assembly GCF_040675435.1. Classification (NCBI taxonomy): domain Bacteria; kingdom Bacillati; phylum Actinomycetota; class Actinomycetes; order Micromonosporales; family Micromonosporaceae; genus Actinoplanes; species Actinoplanes sp. NPDC049598. The sequence continues at coordinate 309,754 of NZ_JBFAOX010000004.1, forward strand.
CCGGTCAGGTCGGACACGACGGGAGGCACGGTCCCCAGGTCGTTGTGGTTGAGGTCGAGCTCGGTCAGCGAGCTCATCTCGGCGATCCACTCCGGCAGCTCGCCGATGCGGTTGTAGCTCAGGTCGAGCCGGGTGATGCCGGTCAGCTCACGCAGGACCGCGGGCACCTCGGTCAGTCCGGTGTAAGCGAGGTTGATCTCGGTCGCGCCGCTCGCGATGGCCTCGGCGACCCGATCCTCAGCGGACGACATCGGGCAGACGCTCCTCGGCGGACCAGGGGCCGCGCACCGCCGGCCGGTCGGCCGGCGCCGACCGGCCGGCCTCGGCCTGCGTCCGGTCGCCGGGCCCGGTCCGCACGACGTCGATCACGCAGACCGTCAGGTCGGGCCGGCCGTCGCTCCGGAAGGCGAGGCGCCCGGCCTGGTCGTGACCGGACCGGTCGCCGGCGCCGTCCAGGTCGGCGTCGGACAGCCGGCCGGTCGACATGATGAGCCGGTCGCCCGGCAGCGCGCGGAACTCGTACGGTGGTCCTGGATCGCTGCGTTCCGCCCCGCCGAGTCCGCCCGGGCCGTCACCACTGGTCACCCGGCCGGCGTAACCCTCCACCATCCGGTAGACGTGCACTCCGCCCGCCGCCGCGGCCACCGCGTGACCGGAGACCGCGACGGTCAGCAGTGCGGCCGCACAGCCGCCGGGCCGCCCGGTCTCCCGCTGCTCACGGATCGCCCGGTCGGCCTCCTGGAACGACGTCAGCGCCTGCCGGGCCGACATCACCGGCTCGTTGTCCGGCGCGGACAGCCGCTCGACGGCCAGGCGGGCATCCCGGTGGCCGTCGGTGGTCTCCCGCCCGGCGGCCAGGGCGACACGGACGGGATGGTGTGCTCGCAGCGTCAGCCGAACGGTCAGGGAGTTGTGCGAGGCATAAAGTACCCAGCCGCGCAGCCCGATCGCGTCCCGATTGGATCGCTCGCGGCTGCCGGTGGCGATCGAGACGACAAGCTCATGAGTCATTCCGCGGCCCCCGCAATCCCGGTGGCGGCGGTGGCCGCCACCCACGTTGTCCAAAAAGTGGGCCAGGCAGCGGCCGGCCCGCCGAATCCATTGACCATCACCGCACCGGCGGCACCGAGGAACAGGCCGCCGAGACAGCCCAGTCCGGCGCCGAGGACGGCGTTGGACATCCGGTTGACCGGCGCGCTCAGCGCGACTGTGAACATGACTCCGGCCAGGGCCAGAACCGTCCCGACCAGGACGCCCTGACGATCCGTGGTGCCGTCGGCGACACCCGCCCCGGCCACCGCAGCGAAGATCAGATAGGCCAGAAGCGGGGTGAGCCGGCCGAACCGGCCGCCCAGACGGCGCCACCAGGGCGGGGTGCGGCCGGTCACGGCCACCGCGCCGAACCGCCCGGGCCCGGTACGCGGGCGGCGCTTCGGCGCCCGCCCGCCCGGCCTCGGTGGGCGCTCGAGGAAGATGCGGTACTGCTCCTGGGCGTACGCCCGAGCCTCTCGGGTGATCCGCAGCTCGGGCTTCGACACCAGCTTCTCCGTGACGATCATGAAAGCGTGGTGGGCCGGGGCGTTCTCGTCGACGGCATCGTCGAACAGTGCCCGGTACCAGCCCACCCGCCGGGTCCTGCGGTTCAGGCAGAGCGCGGCCCGCTCGGCCAGCCGGTTCCGGCCGTCGGGGTCGGCTGCCGCCTCGAGCAGCAGGGCGAGGAAACGCTCCTCCTCCGGCACCTGTTCGGCCGCGTTCACATGCCGCGCGGCCAGCAGCTGCCCCTTCTGGTACCAGAACTGCCATTCGTCGTGGATGCGCCGCAGTGCAGAGCCCTCGACATGCTCGCTGAGCGCCGACAACGCCCGGGACCGGTAGAGCGAGGCGACGAAGGAGACCGCGTCGGGGTCGCCGTGGCGGGCGGACCGGGCCATCTCGGCCAGGTTCTCCGGAGTCACCTCATGTCGCCGGAACGTCGGCCGGGCGCTCGGGGACAATCGTGCGATCACTTCGGTGACCAGCAGATCGATCCGCGGCCGCTCAGTGTCGAGGCCGGGTAGCCGGACCAGGTCCACGATGCTGGTCAGGTCCTTGGCCGCCCCCTCGCTGAGCGTGCGGCACCAGTCCAGCAGAGCCGGCCAGCGGTCACCGATCAACAGGCCCGCCGCTTCCTGCCAGTTCTCGCCCATCGCGGCAGCCAGCTCCGACAATTTGCGGACGGTCCGGCCGGCGAAATGGAACGCCGCCCCTGGCGCCTCGTCCGGGCCGGTCTGGCGGTGCACCGGCTGCTTCTCGCCGCGTAACCAGGCGTCGACGTTCGCGAACCGCCAGCGGTGCTCGAGGTCGCGCTGCCACAGGCCGGAGACCGGATCCCGCCACACCGGGGGGATGTCGTCGAGTGCCGGCGGAGTCTTCTCCGACATCCGATCGGCGAGCCGCCTGTCGTCTTCGAAGTCATCCCGGAACGGGTGCCGGCGAAGGACGATCTCCTGCAACATGACGCCCAGCGACCACCAGTCCGATACGGGCTGGCTGTGCGGGCGGAACATCTCCGGTGCCCCGTAGGCCCGGGTGAAGCCGAGTTCTCGTACCCCCTCGGCCGGCGGATAGCGCATGGCGCTGCCGAAATCGGTGATCCGGATGCGGAGCATCGGGCGCGGCCGGGCGCTCGCATCGACCAGGAAGTTCGCCGGCTTCACATCTCGGTGCATGACCGGCTGGCGAAGGCCCTCGTGCAGGTGATGCAGGATGGTGGCGGCCTGCCGCAGGAGCAGGCGGACCTCCGGTTCCGACAGCGTCCGGTTGCTCTCCAACAGGTCGTGCAGCGAACCGTCGGGCGCGTACTCGGTGATCTCGTAGACCGTGGGCGGCTGATCGGTCCGTCCGTACTCGATCAGGGGAACGACGAAGCGGGGATCGCAGCTCTGCCACAAGGCGCAGATCTCGGCCCACTCGTCGATCGCCTCGGGGACGGTCATCACCTTCACGACGACCGGCCGGTCGCTGAGCAGGCCACGGTAGAGGTTCGAATCGCCTTCCCAGGCGATCTTTTCGAGTTCGGTGACCCGGCCGGTCAGCTGAGCCGGGAACCGCAACGGACCTTCGTGGACGCCGAACCCCGCGCCCGGGCCCGTCTTCGCCGGCTTGGCGGCCGGCTCGGGCCCGGGAGCCGCGGTCACTGCTCCCCGTGAGCCGGGTTGCCGACCAGGTTCAGATAGCACTGGCCGCCCAGCCGGATCTTCACCGGAAGCTGGACCAGGCGCGGCCGGCCCGGCCCGAGCTTGGCGCCGCCGACGAACGTCCCGCAGGCCGACTCCATGTCGACGATCTTGACGGTGCCGTCTTCGCCCAGGGTCACCTCGGCGTGCTCGCGGCTCACGTCGCCGAAGTCGGCCAGTAGGCGGCCTACTGCCGGGTCGGCCGATCCGCGTCCCAGGATCAGCGGCTGGTTGACCACCAGCGTGATCGGCTCACCGTCGCCGAAGGGCCGTAGGGTCGCCGTCCGCGCCTTGGTGGTCGGAGCCCCCGCCGCCGACCGGAAGCCATCGGTCATCGCTCCTCCTCGAGGGTCGTGTCCGGCGACCCTAGCCAGGCCAGGCCGTCCGAAACGCCAGAAATTTCCGTCGTGTGCGGATAGCCGGTCGTGCCGATCACCCGGTCGAGGCGCGGATTCACCCGCCGGGGTGGTACCGCTCGACGACGGCCCCGGTGTGCGACGCGCGCGCGAAAAGGCTGCTCACACTCGGTCCGATCGCCATCCGCACGAGCGCTGAGACACCGGGGAAGGCCCATCTTTGGACGACGACACCAAGCGGCCGCCGATGTTCGGTCCCGTGCTCGACGTCGCCCGTTCCCTCTACCGGCGGGTTGCGCTGAGCCACCAGGGCCGATCCGACGGCCGACGACGACATCCCTCGCCGCTTCCCGTGAACGGGCGCGTTTCGACGGCCACCCGGGACATGCTGGCGGGCCGGTTCGTGAAAAACGTGAGCCGCGTTCGGGAAACCTGCGGTGAGGCCATCGATCAGGGTGAGGAGACCGTTCGGCGGCTGCGGTACGACGCCCGCGATCTCCAGGAGCGGCTGGCGGATGCCCGTCGCCGGCTGGAGCGGGCCGAGCGCGAGAAGCCGTCCGCCGCCGGGCCGCCGGAGCGGGAGCCGGGGGACCAGTACTACGACGCGACGATGACCCGCACGCGGCGTACCCGGGAGCACGCGAAACGCGTCGCCGAACTGACCGCGGAGCGCCGCCGGCTCGAACGGAGACTGCGGGACAACGGGCGCCAGCGGGAGGAGACCATCGCGCGGATGGAGACGTTGCGCCGTAAGGCTCTCGAGTCCGAGCACCGGTTCGCGGCGACGTTCGTCCATGAGCGCGCGATCTACGACCGGGCCCTGCTCCGCCGGCACCCGCTCGGCGACCTCGTCGGCCTTCTGCTCGACAACAAGCTACCTCCGTTACAGCCATGGCAGCACGAGCTGACCGCGACCGATCGTGAGAGGACGAACGGATGAGCGCCGAGCCCGAGTCCGAGCCGGCACCACCGGTCGCCCCGCCGGACGGCTGGCGACGACCGGCCCGGGTGCTGCGGCACATGGCCGAGTACGTCATCCGCCGGCGCACCGGGGACCCGCCGCGGCTCGTCTTCAACCCGGTCGGCGGCCACCATGAACGGCACACCATGGCCCCGGAGATGTACGACGCCCCGCACGTGCTGCGGCAACGGATCGACGACCTGGCCCGTTCCGGGGCCCTCGACGAGGGCAACGGCAACGTCTGTGACGACCTGATCAACCTCTGGGTCGAGCAGTGGTGCGACGAGGTCCAGGACGAGTACGACGACCGCCTCATCGAGCTGCGCCTGAGGGTGGCCGAGGCCGAGGCCGAGGTACGCCGCCGCGATTATCTGGTCGAGCGGGCCGAGGCCGAGCTACGCCGGTCCGAGACCCGGTACGACCAGTTGAACCGGGAGTTCCAGATGCCGGACCCGCCCGCCGTCCCGCGGCGCCGGCTCGGCCGATCGGAGAAGAGATGACTGGGCTGAACCAGGACATTCCCGGACCACGCCCGGCGCCGGCCCCGGACCGGTCAGCGGTCGGTCGGGCCACCGCACGGGTCGGCGGCCCGAACGACGAGACGGTGACCTTCCATTCCGTGCGTGAGTACAGCGGCAAATCGCGGCAGCGTACTCAGGCCCGCAGCCGGACCCGCGAGTACGTGATGCTGGCTGTGCTCACGCTGATGGCGCTGGCCGACGCCTACGGCTTCTGGATCACCCTGATCAAGCTGTTCCAGCAGGACACCGACTTCCTGCTCGTCTTCGTGGTGGCCATCGCGCTGGGCACCGTGGCCGCGGCGCACGAGCTGGGCCGTCTGGCGCGATCCCGCCGGGAGGGTTTCCAGGGCAGCCTGATCTGGATGGCCATCCTGGCCATCGGCTGGCTGGCGGCCGGGGCCACGCTCATGTGGATCCGGGTGCGGAACCCGATCACCGACTCCGGCGAGGCCAGCGGCCCGCTGGCCGCGCCGGCGACGGGCGGCGCCGACGACAGCTCGCTGTGGGCGGCCGCCCTGTTGCTGGTGCTCTACGTCCTCACCGGGGTGCTGGCGATGACCCACGCCTACCAGTACCGCGACCCCCGCTCGGCCGAGCTGCGCGACGCCGAGAAGGAGAAGGAACGGCTCGTCCGGCTGGTCGCCGAGAGGCAGTACGAGAAGCACCTGGCCGAGGAGGGCCTGGCCGCCCAGGTGGAGATCCAGCACATGCATCGGGCCTCCCGGGACCGCCGGGTCGGTGAGAAGGAGTACCTCGGCCAGGCGCTGCACGAACAGGCCGCGCAGGACATCGCCAAGAACATGGGAAGCCCGTCGGCGACCAGCGAGCTGATCCCTCCCAAATCAGACGACAACCTACGGAGCGACGATGAATAGATACGCCCGGCTGTCCGGCGTCCTGGCGCTCGGGGCGGCCGCCTTCCTTGCCGGCTGCAGCGACGGCCCGTCGGCCCCGCACACCGCGGGAGGGATCGCGCTGGTCGTAGGTGGCCGCAGCAACATGCCCCGGCCGGTGCTCGCCGGTCGGGCCCGGGACGAAGTCGAGAAGGCCTTTCGCAGTAAGGACACGCTTTTCATCGTCGGCGTCTCGGGTAGTCCGAAGCTGCTCTACACCGAGAAGATCGAGAACGGCTGTGACTCCGAGCGCGCCTGCGACGCGGCCGCCGACTCCTACCTCGGCAAGGTCGACAAGCTGCTCACCCGCGTGGTCGCCGACAGCCCGGAGGCCGACCAGCTCGCGGCGATCGCTACCGCCGCTGACCACCTGCGGGCCCTGACCGACGACGGACCGCGCCAGATCCTGATGATCGACAACGGGCTCCAGACTTCGGGCGACATGCCGCTGCAGGCGCCCGGCGCGCTTGCCGTGGACCCGGACGAGCAGGCGGCGGCGGTGCTCGAGAGCCAGTCGCTGCCCTCGCTCGACGAGGTCGACGTGCTGATGGCCGGGCTCGGCGCCGGGTTCGACCCGCAGCCCGAGCTCGGCCGTCCGGTGCAGTTACGGGTGCAGAAGCTGTGGCAGACCGTACTTACCAAGGCGGGCGCCGAGGTGACGGTCATTCCCAACGATCTCAATGACGATCTGGCCCCGGTGGCCGGGCAGCCCAAGGTGACGCCGGTCGTTTTCGACGAGAAGCCGCGGCCGGACGGCAAGTGCTACCGGATCCGGGACGACCAAGTCGGCTTCCTGCCCGGCAAGGACGTCTTCCGGGACGAGGCGGCGGCCCGGGACGTGCTGACCCCGATCGCCACCGACCTGAAAGTTCAGAAGGTCAATGTCTCTGTGATCGGCACTACCGCGCTGCCCGAGGACCCGCCGTTCCCGCTGTCGACCAAGCGGGCCAAGCGCGTCGCCGAGACCCTGGCCGATCTCGGTGTCAGTCCCGACTCGATGATCACCGGAGGAGTGGGCACCGGCTTCAGCGGCTTCAAACCCGACACCCGGCCGGACGGCTCGTTGATTCCCTCCCTGGCCATGCAGAACCGCCTGGTCATCATCAACCCGGTCGGCACGTCATGCTGACATTCGCTTAGATATTGCCAACACAAACGAACATGGATCAACAGATTGACGTATTGACACCCCTGTCGGGTTGTTGCGAGTGTGCGTCCGTCATGTTTCGTGTTTGACTTTGTGCAGGCAAGGAGCGGGTGCATGCGTTATTCACGTGCCCTACTGGCCATAACCCTTGTTGCCGGCGGCTCATTGGCCGTCGCCGCCGGGGAGCCGGCGCTGGCCACCGGGGGTGGGGACACCTCGTGTGCCACCACCGGGGCGGTCGACTATGGATTCGACCTGGCCGGGGACGGCTGGAAGTTCACCACCGGCGACGACGTCGCCTGGGCGGCGCCCTCGTTCGACGACGCCGGCTGGAAGTCGTGGAGTGTGCCGGACAACTGGAACAACGAGGCGGACCTGAAGGCGTACGACGGCTTTGCCTGGTATCGCAAGACCTTCACGCTGCCGGCCCGGCCGGCCGGGGTGACCGACTCGGCGATCGTGGCCTCCCTGGGGCAGATCGACGACGCCGACCAGACGTTCCTCAACGGCACCGAGATCGGCAGGACCGGTGGCTTCCCGCCCACCTTCGACTCCACCTGGGAGGTGCCGCGCGAGTACTACCCGGCGGACGGGCTGCTCAAGTGGGGCGCCACCAACACCATCGCGGTCCGGGTCTACGACGGCACGGGCGGCGGCGGCTTCTACGCGGGGCCGGTCGGCCTCTACACCAAGGCCCACCTGCGGACCCTCGCCGGCTTGACCGGTAAGGCGGCGACCAGGAGCCAGCTGGCGTACGCCTGCGCCCTGCTCACCAAGCAGCACAAGGCGATCGCCGCCGGCGACCTGCGGGCGTACGCCTCGACCCTGGCCGACGGTTTCTTCCACCAGGGCGACACCGCCGCCCGCCGGCTGGCCGAGATCAAGGCTCGGGGCCGGAGCGTCAAGTTGACCGACGCCCAGGCCGACGTGTTCGTCGATGCTCAGGGCCGCCTCGTGGTCGACACGATCCGCAGCTGGTCCGCGGCCGACGTGCCCACCCGCGAGTTGCTTCATCTCGACCCGCGCAAGGGCGTCGAGCTGGGTGACCACTCCCGGTTCTTCCGCGACAGCTACGTCTCGGCGGCGATGAACAAGCGCGTGCAGTTCAACGTCTACCTGCCCCAGAGCTACACCCGTACGACCGCCAAGCGCTTCCCGGTCGTCTACCTGCTCAACGGCATCAACGGCAGCAACATCGAGTGGGAGGCCCGCGACATGGACGCGGTCCTCGACAAACTGATCAAGGACAAGGGCCTCGAGGAGACCATCGTGGTCTTCCCGGACGGCGGCAGCGGCTGGTACGTGGACACGTCGGCCGGCAACTACAAGTCGATGATCGTCAACGAGGTGCTGCCGCTGGTCGACCGCTCCTACCGCACGATCGCCGATCGGGAGCACCGCGGCATCTCCGGCGTGTCGATGGGCGGGCAGGGCGCGTTCACCGTCGGCCTGACCAACCCGGACCTGTTCAGCTCGATCGCCAGCCACATCGGCGCGCTCAGCTTCGCGCCGCTGGCCGGCACGACCGCCGAGCGGGCGGCCAACGCCAACCTGCAGCCGATCAAGCTGGTCCAGTCGATGACGCCGGCCGAGCTCAGCCGGCACACCTACTACTTCGACGGCGGCGACCAGGACGAGTACGGGTTCGGCACGGCGGCCAGGAACATGAGCGTGGCCCTGGCCTCGAAGGGCATCAAGCACGACTACCAGCTCGGCGCGGGCAACCACGCCGACTCGTACTGGATGCCGAAGCTGGACCGCTCGTTCGGCCTGCACAGCGACCAGTTCCGTACGCACCCGGTGAAGCAGCCGAAGGAGCCGCGCCCGGCGAAGTCCCCCTACGTCTGGCCCTGATCCGCGAACAGGACCGCACAGTCGACGGCGCGCTGCCACCTCTTGTACTCGGCGGCGCGCCGTCCGGCGTCCATCGTCGAGAGCCAGCGGCCCGCGCGGTGCCGGTTGTTGCGCAGATCCTGCAGGTCCGACCAATATCCGACGGCCAGCCCGGCCGCGTAGGCGGCGCCGAGCGACACCGTCTCGGCCACCATCGGGCGTACGACCGGCACGTCGAGCACGTCCGCGACGATCTGCATGAGCAGGTTGTCCGAGGTCATCCCGCCGTCCACGTTGAGCGCGGTCAGCGCCAGCCCCGAGTCCGCGTTCATCGCGTCGACCACCTCGCGCGTCTGCCACCCGGTCGCCTCGAGCACGGCCCGGGCCAGATGGCCCTTGTGGATGTACGAGGTGAGCCCCACGATCACACCCCGCGCCTCGCTCTGCCAGTGCGGGGCGAACAGCCCCGAGAAGGCCGGCACGATGTAACACCCGCCGTTGTCGCTCACGGTGCCGGCCAGCGTCTCGATCTCCGACGCGGTGCCGATCAGGCCCAGCCCGTCGCGCACCCACTGCACCAGCGAGCCCGCGATGGCGATCGACCCCTCCAGGGCGTACGCGACGGGCTCGCTCCCGATGCGGTAACCGACCGTGGTCAGCAGCCCGTGCGTCGACCGCACCGGTGTCGGGCCGGTGTTCATCAGGAGAAAACCCCCGGTGCCGTACGTGCACTTGACGTCACCCGGCGCGAAACAGGTCTGCCCGAACAGCGCCGCCTGCTGATCCCCCATGGCGGCCGCGATGGGCACCCCCGGCAGCACCGAATCGGCCGCCCCGTAGACCTCCGACGACGAACGGATCTCGGGCAGCATCGCGTGTGGGATCGTGCACACATCGACGAGCTCGGGACTCCACTCCAGCGTCGCCAGGTCCATCAGCATCGTCCGGCTGGCGTTGGTGACGTCGGTGAGGTGCTGCTTCCCACCGGTCAGGTTCCAGATGAGCCAGCTGTCCATCGTCCCGAACAGCACATCGCCCTTCTCGGCCCGCACCCGCAGCCCCGCGACGTTGTCGAGCAGCCACTGCACCTTGGCCGCCGAGAAGTACGTGGCCGGCGGCAGCCCGGTCGTCGCCCTAACAAGATCAGCGTCCAGGGTTGAGACCAGCGAGGACGTCCGCGTGTCCTGCCAGACGATGGCCGGCGCCACCGGCACCCCCGTGTGCCGATCCCAGACGACCGCGGTCTCCCGCTGATTGGCGATCCCGACCGCGGCCACCTGATCCGCCCCGATCCGTGCCGAGGCCAGCGCCCGCTTGATCAGCCTCTGCGTATCCCGCCAGATCCGCGCGGCATCGTGCTCCACCCACCCCGGCCGCGGATAGCTCTGCGAATGCTCAGCCCGCGCCACCGCCACCACAGTCGCCCGCCGATCAAACAAAATGCACCGCGTCGACGTAGTGCCCTGGTCAATGGCCAAGATGTAACGCTCGGTCACGAGTGCCGTCCGATCGGCGCGCTCCAGAGCGCCCCGTTCGCGGGCAAGGTCGCCGCGATCTTGGCGGAGGGAATGGCGGTACTGGGTGGGGTGGGGGAGGCGGCGATCTCGGCGGAGGGGGTAGCGGCCCGGGTAGGGGCAAAGGAGGAGGCGACCTCCGCGGAGAAAGTGACGGTGTTGGCATAGGGAGTCGCGGCCCCTGGGCCGGCTGAGGAGGCGGTGACCGTCGCGGGGGAGGTCGCGGTCAGCACGGGCCAGGTGGCCGTCGTGGCCGAGGATGCGGGCGTGGTCATGAGCGGGGGCCGGTCAGGTCGCGGCTGATCGACTCGGCGGTGGCGCGGACCTGGGCGATCAAGGCGGGGTGGGGGCGCAGGCGGGTGTCGCAGAGGCGCTCGACCGGGCCGAAGATGCCGATGGCGCCGACGACCAGGCCGCCGATGGATCGGATCGGGGCGGCGATGCCGGCCCGGCCCGGCTCCCACTCCTCGACCGCGGCGCCCCACCCCTGGTGGCGGATCTCGGCCAGGGCGGCGGCCAGCTCGCGGCGGGTGGTCAAGGTCCGTCGGGCGTACGCGTCGAGGCCCGCCCGCGCGGCGGCATCGGCGGCCGCGGCGTCGTAGGCCAGCAGGACCTTGCCGAGCGAGGTGGCATGGGCCGGGATCACCAGGCCGATGTCCATGGACTGGACGGTGTCGTCCGGCCGGAACACGTGGTGGATCACCCGGGCGCTGATGGTCGGCGCTCGGCCGGTCGTCGTTGTGGCGTCTCGGGCGCTGGTGGCCCGCGCTGGGCCGGTCGTCGTTGTGGCGTCTCGGGCGCTGGTGGCCGGTGCCCGGCCGGTCCCCGCCATCGCCTCCCGGGTGCCGGTGGTCGGCGCCGGACCGGTTGGTGTCGTGCCGTGCAGGACGCCGATCCGGACTGACTCGGCGGTGCGGGAAGCAAGGGCGTCGGCCCAGTCCAAGGCGCGCGAGCGCAGCTCGTTGACGTCGAGGCCGCCGTTGCCCAGCTCGATCAGGCCGCGGCCGAGGCGGTAGCGGGCGGTGCGCGGGTCCTGCTCGGCGAAGCCGATGTGTTCGAGGGTGCGCAGGATGCTCTGCGCGGTCGACTTGGGCAGCCCCAGCGCGTCGGCGATCTCCTTGACTCGCAGTTGACCCGGACCGGCCGCGATCAGGCGTAACACGGCCGACGACCGCTCCACCGACTGGATCATCCCGGGCACCGCGCGAGACTACCCCGCTGTTGGCGCCGCGACAACGTGCGACATTGTCGCACGCTCGCCGTTGCTACCGGCCGGACCGCTTCATAGCGTCGCTCACGCAGGACGGGGTGGCCCCGCTAAGGCGGCGACAGGCAGGTCAGCCCGACGCTGGTGGCGAAGGGAAGGGTGGCGGCGTGGCGGGGTTCGTCGGGGCTATCGATCAGGGCACCACCAGCACGCGCTTCATGATTTTTGATCGGGCGGGGCACGAGATCGGGCGGCATCAGCTGGAGCATCGGCAGATCCTGCCGGGGGCGGGGCTGGTCGAGCACGACGCGGACGAGATCTGGGAGAACACGCTCAAGACGATCGACGTGGCGCTGGCGGGGGCCGGGCTGGGGGCGGGCGACCTGGCCGCGATCGGCATCACCAATCAGCGGGAGAGCGTCCTCGTCTGGGAGCGCGACACCGGTAAGCCGTGCCACAACGTGATCGTCTGGCAGGACACCCGGACCGCAGCGGCCATCTCCGGGCTGGATGCTGAGCTGCTGCGCGAAAGGACCGGGCTGCCGCCGGCCACGTACTTCTCCGCCACCAAGGTCCAGTGGCTGCTCGACAACCTTCCGGGGTTGCGGAGGCGCGCGGAGAAGGGCGAGGTGCTGTTCGGGACGCTGGACAGCTGGCTGATCTGGAACCTGACCGGCGGCAAGCATCTGACCGACGTCACCAACGCCAGCCGTACGCAGCTGATGAACCTGCACACCCTCGACTGGGACGACGAGCTGCTCGAGCTGTTCCGCATTCCGCGGGCCATGCTGCCGGAGATCCGGTCGTCGGCCGAGGTGTACGGGACGGCCGGCACGGTCCTGCCCGGCGTGCCGATCGCGGCGGCCATCGGCGATCAGCAGGCGGCGCTGTTCGGGCAGACCTGTTTCGAGCCGGGCGAGGCCAAATGCACGTACGGCACGGGGAACTTCGTTCTTCTCAACACGGGGACGACCCCGGTGCGCTCGACGCACGGGCTGCTGACCACCGTGGCGTACCGCTTCGGCCGTGACGCCCCGGTCTATGCGCTCGAAGGGTCGATCGCGGCCACCGGGTCGGCCGTGCAGTGGCTGCGGGACCAGCTCGGCGTCATCGAGTCGGCGAGTGAGAGCGAGGAACTGGCGGCGCGGGTCGACGACAGTGAGGGCGTCTGCTTCGTACCGGCGTTCTCCGGTCTGTTCGCGCCCTACTGGCGGCCCGACGCGCGGGGCGCGATCGTCGGGCTGTCCCGCTACCACACCGCGGCCCACATCACCCGGGCCGCGCTCGAGGCCATCTGCTATCAGACGCGCGACGTCGTGGCGGCCATGGCCCAGGACTCCGGGACCGAGCTCGACTGCCTGCAGGTCGACGGCGGCATCACGGCCAACGCGCTGTGCATGCAACTGCAGGCCGACATTCTCGGCGTACCGGTGAGCCGCCCGGCTGTGGCCGAGACGACGGCGCTCGGGGCCGCGTACGCCGCCGGTCTGGCCGTTGGTTTCTGGCAGTCACCCGGGGAATTGCGCGCCAACTGGCGGGAGGGCCGGCGGTGGCAGCCGACCTGGTCCCCGCGGCGGCGCGAGGAAGGCACCACCCGCTGGCGAGCGGCCATCGAACGCACCCTCGACTGGGTCAGCTGAATCGGAGATCCTCATGAACACCGGAGTTCTGTCACCCGAGGCGCGCACGGCCGCCCTGGCCGGCATGGCCGCCGACGAGCTCGACGTGCTGGTCGTCGGCGGTGGCGTGGTCGGCGCGGGCGCGGCCCTCGACGCGGCCACCCGCGGGCTGTCGGCCGGCCTGCTCGAGGCCCGCGACTTCGCCAGCGGCACGTCCAGCCGGTCCAGCAAGCTGATCCACGGCGGCCTGCGCTACCTGGAGATGCTCGACTTCGGCCTGGTCCGCGAGGCGCTGCGCGAGCGGGGGCTGCTGATCCAGCGGCTGGCGCCCCACCTCGTACGGCCGGTGCCCTTTCTTTATCCGCTCCGGCACCGGGCCTGGGAGCGGCTCTACATGGGCGCCGGCCTGGCCCTGTACGACACGCTGGCGCTGTCCGGGTGGGGCGCGGGGCTGCCGCATCACCGGCACCTGAGCCGGACCGAGGCGCTCAAGGCGTTCCCGGCGCTCAAGCCGGACTCGCTGGTCGGGGCCATCCGGTACTTCGACGCCCAGGTCGACGACGCCCGGCACACCATGTTCCTGGTGCGCACGGCGGTGGCGTACGGGGCCCAGGTCGCCGCCCGGACCGAGGTGACCGGATTCCTGCGGGAGGGGCGCCGGGTCGTCGGCGTCCGGGCCCGCGACAACGAGACGGGGGCCGAGTTCGAGATCCGGGCCAAGACGGTGATCAACGCGACCGGGGTGTGGACCAGCGACATCCAGTCGTTGATGAAGGGCGAACGCGGCCAATTCAAGATCACGGCCTCCAAGGGGATCCACCTCGTCGTGCCGCGCGACCGGATCAGCGGGACCACCGGCATGATCCTGCGCACCGCGACCAGCGTGCTGTTCGTGATCCCGTGGGACCGGCACTGGATCGTCGGCACCACCGACACCCCGTGGGACCTCGACAAGGAGCACCCGTCGGTCTCCGCCCGCGACGTCGACTACCTGCTCGACGAGGTCAACAAGGCCCTCGCGACGCCGCTGACCCGCGAGGACGTGCAGGGCGTGTACGCGGGCCTGCGCCCCCTGCTCTCGGCGGACGCGGCCAGCACGGCCAAGCTGTCCCGCGAGCACGCGGTCGACCGGCTCGCGCCCGGCCTCGTGCTGGTGGCGGGTGGCAAGTACACGACGTACCGGGTGATGGCCAAGGACGCGGTCGACGCCGCCGTGGCCGACCTCGACACCCGCGTGCCGGCGTCCTGCACGGAGCAGGTCCCGCTGCTGGGCGCGGCCGGCTACCGGGCTGCGTGGAACCGGCGGGGCCAGCTCGGCCGGCGGTCGGGCCTGGGACAGGACCGGGTGGAGCACTTGCTCAAGCGGTACGGAACTTTGGCCGACGAACTGCTCGCGATGGTCGCCGCCGATCCGGCGCTGGGCGAGCCGCTGGCCGGCGCGCCCGACTATCTGACGGCCGAGGTGCTGTACGCGGTCACCCACGAGGGGGCCCGGCATCTGGACGACGTGCTGACCCGCCGCACCCGCATCTCCATCGAGACCCCGGACCGCGGCGTCACGGCCGCCCGCGCCGCGGCCGGGCTGATCGCAGTCCCGCTCGGCTGGTCCCGGGCCGACACGGAGAAGGAGATCGCCCGCTACGAGTCGCGCGTGGCGGCCGAACTGGCCGCCCAGGACCAGCCCGACGACGAGACCGCCGACGCGACCCGCCTCGCGGCGGTGTGAAAGGCGCCGAGCACCGACAGGCCCGGATCCTCGCGGAGATCAACCGCACGGGTGGGGCCCGGATCGCCGACCTGAGCCGGTGCCTCGGCGTCTCCGAAGTGACCGCGCGACGCGATGTCGAGGTCCTGGCCCAGCGGGGTCTGGTCACGCGGGTGCGTGGTGGGGCGATGGCGCGGGCGGCCGGGTCGGCGGTCACGAGCCGGCCGCCGGTCGCCGGGCGGCGAGCGAAGGCGGCCATCGCCCGCAGCGCCGCCCAGCTCGTTCAGCCCGCTCAGGCGGTCGGGCTGCTGGCCGGCGGCATCACCACCCTGGTGGCCCGCGAATTGCTGGGTGTGCCGGGCCTGAACGTGGTCACCAACGCCATCCCGATCGCCGACGCTTTTCACCGTGCGGGTCCGCCGGGTCAGATGGTGCTGCTGCTCGGCGGGGTCCGCACCCGGTCGGGGGCGCTGGCCGGGCCGCTGACCGAGCGGGCCGCGGCCGGGCTCAACCTCGACGTGGTCTTCGTCGGCGCGCACGGCATGGCCGTGGGCTCCGGCTTCACCACGCCGGACACCGCCGAGGCCCGCACCGGCGCCGCGCTGATCGCGGCCGCGCGCCGCGCCGTGGTGGTGGCCGACCACGGTAGATGGGGCGTCAGCAGCGCCGCCCTGATCGCCCCGCTCGAGCGCGCCGACGTGGTCGTGACCGACGCCGGGCTGGCCGAGCGGGCGCAGTCGGTCCTGCGCCGGCGGGTCGGCCGGCTGATCGTCGCGGAGGTCGGCTGACCCGCCCGGCCGGGCTACTTGCGCCATCGCGCGGGCGCTCGGGGGTCAGGCCGAGTCGCGCCAGACGACGGGGGAGGGGAGCAGGACGCCGCGCTGGGGGATCTGCTCGCCCTTGAGCTGGCGGAGCACCAGGTCGGCGGCGTGCGCGCCCAGGTCGGCGGCCGGCTGGTGGACTGTGGACAGGTGGGGGCGGGTGCGGGTGGCCCAGGAGCTGTCGTCGAAGCCGACCACGCCGACGTCCTCGGGGACGCTGCGGCCGGCCTCGCGCAGCGCTTCCAGGGCGCCGGCGGCGACCGCGTCGGAGGCGGCGAAGACGCCGTCGAGGTCCGGGTCGCGCTCCAGGAGCGTTCGCATGCCCTTGGCGCCGCAGGCGAAGTCGTAGAGCGGGACCTCGGCCACCAGGTTGTCGTCGAAGAGCGGGCCGAGGGCCCGCCGGAAGCCGGCCAGGCGGTCGGCGCCGGAGTCGCGGTCGACGGCGGCGGCGATCATGCCGACGCGGCGGCGGCCGGTGGCGAGCAGGCGGGTGGTGATCTCCTCGGCCGAGGCCAGGTTGTCGATGCCGACGTACGGGATCTCGGCGCGCAGGTCGCGCGGGTGGCCGATGAAGACCGAGGGCAGGGCCAGGCCGCCGACCACCTGGATGATCGGGTCGTGGCTGCGGGCCGAGACGATGATCGCGCCGTCGACGAAGCCGCCGCTCAGGTAGCGGGTGATCCGGGCGGTGTCGCGTTCGGAGTCGACGACCAGGTTGACCATCTGGAAGTCGGCGGCGGACAGGGTGGCGTTGGCGCCGAGCAGGATGCCGCCGATGTTGGGGTCCTCCAGGAACAGCGAGTGCGGCTCGAGGACGATGAAGCCGACCGCGTGGGAGCGCTGCATGACCAGGTTGCGGGCGGCCGTGTTGGGCACGTAGCCGACCTGGCGGATGGCCTCCTCGATGGCGTCGCGGGCCGCCGCCGACACGTAGCCACCGTTCAGCACGCGGCTCACGGTGCCGCGGGAGACCCCGGCCGCGGCCGCGATGTCGTGCACGGTTGCTCGTTTGCCGGGTTTGTTCGGCAGTCCTGGCGAGCTCACGTGATCAGCCTAGCTTTTCGCCCTTGACGGTGACCTTCAACAAACCTAGTGTGTGCACGTTCACACATTCGAGCCGGTGATTTTACCCATCGGAAATGTGTGCACGTGCACAGACAAAGGAGAGCCTGTGATCACTCTGGGGTGCGACTACAACCCGGAGCAGTGGCCGGCCGAGGTGTGGGCCGAGGACGCCGCGCTGATGAGGGCCGCGGGCATCAATCTGGTCGCCGTCAACATCTTCGGCTGGTCGGACCTGGAACCGCGGGCCGGCGAATACGACTTCAAGCAGCTCGACCGGATCGTCGAGCTGCTGCACCAGAACGACATCCGGATCAACCTGGGCACGGCGACCGCGTCCCCGCCGCCGTGGCTGGCCGCCCGCCACCCGGAGATCCTGCCCATGGCGGCCGACGGCACCCGCCGCTACCCGGGCGGCCGGCAGGCCTGGTGCCCGAGCTCGCCGGTCTTCCGCGAGCACGCCCTGGCCCTGGTCGAGCAGGTGGCCCAGCGCTACGGCGGGCACCCGGCGCTGGCCCTGTGGCACGTCTCGAACGAGCTCGGCTGTCACAACGCGCTCTGTTACTGCGACGCCAGCGCGCAGCGTTTCCGGGCCTGGCTGACCGATCGTTACGAGACCGTCGAGGCCCTGAACGCCGCGTGGGGCACCTCGTTCTGGAGCCAGCGCTACGGCGCGTGGTCGGAAGTGCTGCCGCCGCGGGCCGCGCTGTCGCTGCGCAACCCGGCCCAGATGCTCGACTTCCACCGGTTCTCCTCGGACGAGCTGCTCGGTCACTACGAGGCCGAGGCGGCGGTGCTGCGCCGGCACTCGAGCGTCCCGGTGACCACGAACTTCATGGTCACCGCGCACATCCGCAACATGGACTACTGGCGCTGGGCTCCGTGGATGGACGTCATCGCCAACGACCACTACCTGGACCACCGCCTCGGGCACCCGGCGGCCGAGCTCAGCTTCGCGGCCGACCTGACCCGCGGCCTGGCCGGCGGCCGGCCGTGGATGCTGATGGAGCAGTCCACCGGCGCGGTCAACTGGCAGCCGGTCAACCTGGCCAAGGCGCCGGGCGAGATGCTGCGCAACACCCTCACCCACGTGGCCCGGGGCGCCGACGCGGTGTGCTTCTTCCAGTGGCGGGCCTCGGCCCAGGGCAGCGAGAAGTTCCACTCGGCGCTGCTGCCGCACGCGGGCACCGACACCGAGCAGTGGCGCGAGGTCCTCGAACTGTCGTCGACGGTCGAGAAGCTCGCCGAGGTGGCCGGCTCGACCGTGCGTACGGACACGGCGGTGATCTTCAGCTGGGAGGCCTGGTGGGCGGCCGAACAGGAGGGCCGGCCGTCGACCGCGGTCAACTACCTCGACCAGGTGCACGCCGTGCACGGGGGACTGCGGGATCTGGGCGTCACGGCCGACGTGATCAGCCCGGACGGCGACCTGTCGGCGTACAGCCTCGTGGTTGTCCCTTGCCTCTACCTGGTCACCGACGAGCAGGCCGCGGCCCTGACGAAGCACGTGGAACGGGGCGGCCGTCTTCTCGTCACGTTCTTCAGCGGCATCGCCGACGGTGACGACCGGATCCGGCCCGGCGGCTATCCGGGCGCGTTCCGTGACCTGCTCGGCGTCACCGCCGAGGAGTTCGTGCCGCTCACCCCGGGCACGACGGTGACGCTCGACAACGGCGGCCGCGCCGGTTTGTGGACGGAGCGGCTGCGGACCACCACCGCGAAGACCGAGGCCCGGTACGTCGACGGCCCGCTGCCCGGCGTTCCGGCGATCACCCGCAACGGCAACGCCTGGTACATCGCGACCGCCCTCGACCCGGACGCGATGCGCGCCGTGCTCAAGGAGATCACCGGGGCCCAGGAGACCGAGGGCGAGGTGGTCCGGCGGCAGAGCGACGACCACACGTACGTCTTCGTCATCAACCACGGCGAGCACGAGATCGAGCACGAGGTCACCGGGTGCGACCTGATCACCGGGGACGAGGTGCGCGGCCGGCTGCGGGTGCCACCCGGAGGCGTACGCGTCGTGCGGGAGGAGCCGCGGCCGTGAGAAAGGCGATCCTGTTCTTCATCGCGCCCTTCGGCGTCCTGTTCACGCTCTTCTACCTGATCCCGATCGGCTACGCGGTCTGGCAGTCGCTGTTCACCGTGGAGCGCACCGGCACGTTCGGCCCGGCCCGCGAGGTCTTCGGCGGTCTGACGCAGTACCGGCAGGTCTTCGACGACGGGCCGTTCTGGCAGTCGGTCGGGCGCGTCCTGCTCTTCGGTGTCGTGCAGGTGCCGGTCATGCTCGGCCTGGCGCTGTTCCTGGCCCTGCTGCTCGACTCCGGCCTGGTCAAGGGGCGGCGGTTCTTCCGCCTGGCCTACTTCCTGCCGTACGCGGTGCCGGGCGTGGTCGCCGCGATCATGTGGGGCTATCTCTACTCGCCCAACCTGTCGCCGTTCACCGCGGTCACCTCGAACGCCGACCTGCTCTCGCCGAGCCTGGTCCTGTGGGCGCTGGCCAACGTTGTGACCTGGGTCTACGTCGGTTACAACATGCTGATCATCTACTCGGCGCTGCTGGCCGTGCCAGCCGAGATCTACGAGGCGGCCAAGCTCGACGGGGCCGGCGTGTTCCGTACGGCCTGGTCCATCAAGATCCCGATGGTGATGCCGGCGATCGTGCTGACCACGGTCTTCTCGATCATCGGCACGCTCCAGTTGCTGGCCGAGCCTCAGGTGTTCCGCAGTTTCAGCTCGGCCGTCTCCAGCACGTACACCCCGAATTTGACCGTGCTGAGCGCCGCCGGCATCCCGAACTTCCACCTGGCCGCCGCGTTCTCCGTGGTGCTGGCCCTGGCGACGTTCGTGCTGTCGTTCTCCTTCCTCAAGTTCACCCAGCGCAAGGGCGTGCAGTGATGGCCGGCTTCAGGGTCCCGCGGTACGCCGCCATGCTGGTCATGGCCGTCTTCACGCTCTACTTCCTGACCCCGTTGTGGTGGCTGTTCGTCGCCTCCGGCAAGAAGGACGGCCAGGTCACCGAGGGTCGTGCGCTGCTGCCGGACAACTTCGCGCTCGGTGACAACCTGGCCGGCCTGTTCCGCTACAACGACGGCGTCTTCCTGCGCTGGATGCTCAACTCCATCGCCTACACCGTCGGGGCGGCCGCGCTCGGCACCCTGCTGGCCGGCATGTGCGGTTACGCCCTGGCCAAGTACGTGTTCCGCGGCCGGGAGCTGATCTTCAACCTCGTGCTCGGCGGCGTGCTCGTGCCGGCCACCGCGCTCGCCCTGCCGCTGTTCCTGATGTTCAGCCAGGCCGAGCTGGCCAACACGTTCTGGTCGGTCTTCCTGCCCAGCCTGGTCAACCCGTTCGGCGTCTACCTGGGCCGGATCTACGCCGCCGCCAGCGTCCCGGACGAGCTGCTGGAAGCAGCCCGGATCGACGGTTCCGGCGAGGTGCGTTCCTTCTTCACCCTGGCCGTACGCCTGATGGCGCCGGCCTTCGTGACGATCTTCCTTTTCCACTTCGTGGCGGTCTGGAACAACTTCATGCTGCCGCTCATCATGCTCGGCAACGAGCGGCTGTTCCCCGTCACCCTCGGTCTCTACTCGTGGAACTCCCAGGTCAACCAGCATCCGGAGCTGCGCGCCCTGGTCCTGGTCGGAGCGTTCGTCTCGATCGTTCCGATGGTCATCGCATTTCTCTCCCTTCAGCGCTTCTGGCGCAGCGGCCTGGGTGCCGGCTCTCTTAAATAGGAGGAATCATGCGCATTCGCGCGGGCTCTGTCGCAGTTCTTCTAGCTTTGTCATTGGGCGCGTGTTCATCCGATTCGCCGGACTCCGCCCCGGCGGCGGCCGCTTCGTGCGCCCCGGCGAGCGGCCCGGTCACCCTGACCTACACGACCTGGATCCCCAACATCGAGAAGGTCGTCGACGTCTGGAACAAGGCCAACCCCGACATCCAGGTCAAGGTGCAGACCGGCCCGAACGGCAACGGCGGCACCTACGCCAACTTCTTCAACCAGCTCAAGGCCGGCAACGCGCCCGACCTCGGCCACATCGAGTACGACGCGCTGCCCAGCTTCCGCGTCCAGGACGGCCTGACCGACCTCGGCGGCTGCGACATCGTCACCCAGTCGCAGAGCAAGTTCATCGACTGGACCTGGAACCAGGTCACCTTCGGCGAGCAGGGCCACGTCTACGGCATCCCGCAGGACGCGGGCCCGATGGCGCTGTTCTACCGCAAGGACCTGTTCGAGAAGAACAACATCCCGGTCCCGGCGACCTGGGAGGAGTACGCGGCGGCGGCCGAGAAGGTGAAGGCCGCGGGCGGCTACATCACCAACTTCTCGCAGAGCGACATCAACCAGTTCGCCGGCCTGGTCTGGCAGGCCGGCGGCCACTGGTTCGCCAACGACGGCTCCAACTGGACCGTCTCGATGACCGATGACGCCAGCAAGAAGGTCGCCGGCTACTGGCAGGGCCTGATCGACAAGAAGCAGGTCTCCTCGGTGCCGCCCTGGACCCCCGAGTGGGACAACGCGTACAACTCCAGCAGCGCCTGGACCTGGGTCTCGGCCGTGTGGGGGGCCAACTCCATCCTGGCCGGCGCGCCGAAGACCTCCGGCAAGTGGGCGGTCGCCCCGATGCCGCAGTGGACCGCGGGGGAGAAGGTGGCCGGCAACTGGGGCGGCTCGTCCACCGCGGTCTTCAAGAACTCCAAGCACCCGTACGAGGCAGCCAAGTTCGCGCTCTGGCTGAACACCTCCACCGAGGCCCTGACCCTGCTGAACAAGGAAGCCCAGCTCTACCCGGCGACCAAGGAGGGCGCGTCGCTGCCGGCCCTGAAGGAGGGCGTCCCCTTCTACGGCAACCAGCCCATCTACGACGTCTTCGCCGAGGCCTCGACCCAGGTGAAGCCCGACTTCACCTGGGGCCCGACGATGACCAAGACCTACGCCGACGCCTCCGACGGCTTCAAGAAGGCCGTCACCGGCCAGGGCACGCTCGTCCAGGCCCTCGAGGCGGCCCAGACGAGCACGATCGCCACCCTGAAGTCCCAGTCGATCCCGGTCAAGGAGTGACCGCGGCGCGGTGAGCCTCCCCCATCTCAGGCGGGGAAGCTCACCGCGGCCGGGGTGCCGCGGTTGGTGGTGGTGCCGTCGGCCAGTTGGCCGGCGGCGTTGTAGCCCCAGCACCAGAGGCTGTCGTCGGTGCGGATCGTGCAGGCGTGGTAGGCCACGGCGAAGTCGCGCGTGGCGGCGGAGCCGGCGGACGTCGGCGCGTACCGGTTGGTGGTCGTGCCGTCGCCGACCTGGCCGGCCGAGTTGTTGCCCCAGCACCACAGGGTGTTGTCGGTGCGGGTCGCGCAGGTGGTGTCGAAGGCGGCGTCGACGGCGGTCCAGGCGGCGCCGGAGCCGATCTGCAGGGGCGACCGCTGGAAGGTGACGTTGGCGCCGAGCTGGCCGTAGCCGTTCTCGCCCCAGCACCAGAGGGTGCGGTCGGTGCGGACGGCGCAGGTGTAGGCGTACCCCGTGGTGACCTGCGACCAGGTGGTGGCCGTGCCGACCTGGGCCGGGGTCGTGGTGTAGGCGACGGCGCCGAGGCCGAGCTGGCCGCTGCTGCTGTCGCCCCAGCACCACAGCGTGCCGTCGGTGCGGGTGGCGCAGGTGTGCCCGAAGCCGGTGGCGACGCTCGCCCAGGTGCTCGCCGTGCCGACCCGGACCGGGGTGGTCGCGTAGTAGTCGGCGCTGCCGGTGCCCAGCTGCCCGAGCCGGTTGAAGCCCCAGCACCACAGGCTGCCGTCGGTGCGGACGCCGCACGTGTGCGCGTCCCCGGCGCTGACCGAGGCCCAGGCGGTGGCGGTGCCGACCTGGACGGGGGAGGTGCGGTTGGTGGTCGTGCCGTCGCCGAGCTGGCCGCGGCGGTTGCTGCCCCAGCACCAGAGCGAGCGGTCGGTGCGGGTGGCGCAGGTATGGCTGGTCCCGGCGTCCACGGCGGCCCAGTTGGAAGCGCTTCCGGCCCGGACCGGGGCCGTACGGCCGGTGGTCGTGCCGTCCCCCACCTGACCGCTGCCGTTGCCACCCCAGCACCACAGAGAGCCGCTCCTGATCGCACAGGAGTGCAGATAACCCGCGGCCACCTGGGAGGCCGGGCCGGCGGCGACCGCGGCGCCGCTCATGATTCCGAGGGCGCCCGCCACGAGCGCGACCATGACTACGAACCGTTTCCACACCATGGCAAGAACGTTACGGGAGCGCTCCCATACATTCAAGATTGTGATTGGAAGGAAGCGGTTCCGGTCCGCTCGGCCACGACGCTCCGATTGCGGCCGGCGGCCTTGGCCGCGTAGAGAGCCGCGTCGGCGCGGGCGATCAACTCGTCCGACGTCTCGGTGGCGTCCCAGGCGGCGATGCCG
The DNA here is from genome assembly GCF_040675435.1 of Actinoplanes sp. NPDC049598. Lineage (NCBI taxonomy): Bacteria > Bacillati > Actinomycetota > Actinomycetes > Micromonosporales > Micromonosporaceae > Actinoplanes > Actinoplanes sp. NPDC049598. The sequence continues at coordinate 333,007 of NZ_JBFAOX010000004.1, forward strand.
GCGGAGAACGTCTGGCCGGCGGGCGTCACCGGCCGCAGGCGCTCGATGGCCGCGGCCGCCGTGTCGACGTCGGTGCCGGGCAGCAGCAGGATGAACTCCTCGCCGCCGTAGCGGGCCAGGATGTCCGACTGGCGCAACACCCCCAGCCACGCGGCGGCGGCCTCCCGGAGAAGCTGGTCACCGGCCGGGTGGCCGTACGTGTCGTTGAATCTCTTGAAGTGGTCCAGGTCGACCATGCCGACGCTGACCGGGTGCCCGCTGTGCCGGGCCTGCTCGAGCACCCGGGGCAGCTCGCCGGTCCAGGCCCGCCGGTTGGGTAGACCGGTCAGCTCGTCGCGGCGGGCCAGCTCGCGGACCTGGTCGGTCTGCCGGCCGACGAAGCGCAGCAGCACGGTCAGCCGGGTGACGACCAGGATCGACATGATGGTCGAGCCGGTCGCGATGGCCGCGCCGTGCTGGAACGAGCCCCGCGACATCTGCAGCACGAGCACGGCCGGCGCCATGAGCAGCGCCAGCAGCAACATCGACATGAGCGGGATGCCCGGCGGCCGGGGCGTGGCGGTGGCGCGCTGCTCGTCGGTGGTGGTGGTGTGCCGTACCGCGTATCCGAGGATCACGAACCCGGCGAAGTAGACGACGTCGATGCCGCGTTCCACCCAGCCGGGCACGACGCGGTCGCCGACGATCAGCCAGACGAGGTCACCGGCCAGGAAGGTGAGCAGGCCGGTGGCCAGCCAGGGCGGGGTCAGGCCCCGGCGCCCGCGGCGGGCGCCGGTGGAGTTGCCGCTGCGGACCAGGATCAGCGCCAAGAAGATCAACAGCAGATCCCCGACCAGGTACGCCACCCGGACGAGCTGCCCGAAAACGGTGTAGGCGTCGTCGCGCAGGGCCGGCTCGATCGCGTACACCCAGGCCAGCACGCCGATGCCGGCGGTGATGGTGGCCGCGTCGAGCAGGGCCGGCCGGATCAGCGGGGGCGGCCAGCGGCGGATCATCAGCCCGATGCTGATCAGCACGGCCGGGTAGAACACCAGATAGAACGCGTCGGCCACGGTGGGGTACGAGTCGTTGCCGGCGATGGTCAACGGCACCACCGCGACGCCGTTGGCGAAGATGCCCAGCGCGAGCAGGTGCCAGGGGGCCCGGGCGGTGCGGGGCAGCCGGCGGGCGGCGGTCACGACGGCCGCCACGGGGCCGAGCGTGATGACGACCGCCCAGCCCGCCGCGGGCCATCCCCCGAGCGGCAGCGCGAGATATCCGAGGATGGTCAGCACCATCCCGGCGGCGTACCCGCGCCATGACCGCACCCTCCTAGCCTGGCCGAGACCGCCCCGCCCCGTCCGGCGACTTAGAGAAACTCGCTGCGGTAGGTCGAGGCCAGCTCGCCCGCCCGGCGGCGGCGCTCGGCCATCTCGTCCGGGGAGAGCGACGGGGGCGGGGCGTCCCAGCCGGCCACCTCGTCGCCGATCCGCGTGAAGTACTCGTCCTGGCCGGCCGGGGTGCACATGCAGAGCATGCGAGCCGGGGCGCCGGAGACGTTGCGGAAGTTGTGCGGGGCGTTGGCCGGGATGTTGACCGTGGTGCCGGCCCTGGCCACGTGCTTCTCGCCGCGGAAGGTGAACTCGATCTCGCCTTCGAGGATCGTGAACATCTCCTCGAAGTCGTGCCGGTGCGGCGGCGGGCCACCGCCGTCCGGGACGCGCATGTCGATCAGGCAGTACTGCCCGTTGGTCTGCTCGCCGGTGATCAGCATGGCGTAGGTGTTACCGACCAGCGAGATGAACTTCGTGCCGGGGTCGTCCGGGCTCGCGATGGTCAGTGATCGGGCCGGGTCGTCGTCGGGGATCATGCGGATCTCTCCTTCGGTGCAGGTCAGGCGAAGATGATGGTCTTGCCGCTGGGCAGCTTGCCCTCGGCGGCGTCGGCGTGCAGGGTGGCCAGCTCGGCCAGCGGCACCCGCGAGGCGATCTCGACCCGCAGCTCACCCTGGTCGACCAGACCGGCCAGCTGGGCCAGCTGGGCGGCGTCGCTGCGGACGAAGAGGTTGATGCCGCGCACGCCGCGCGCCTCGTCGGACGGGGCGGGCATCCAGACCGTGGTGTTGACCAGGACGCCGCCGTCGCGGATCAGCGGGACCAGCGCGGCCAGCCGCTCCGGGGCGACCGGGGCGAGGTTGAGCACCGCGTCGACCGGCTCGCCGACGGTGATCGCGGTGGGGTCGAGCACCTCGTCGGCCTGGACCTTGCCGCTGGTGCGGGCGCTGGCGACGCCGATGACGTGGGCGCCGGCCCGCTTGGCCAGCTGCACCGCGTAGTCGCCGACCGCCCCGCCGGCGCCGTTGATCAGGATGCGCTGACCGGCCTTGAGCCCGGCGTGCTCGAACAGCGCCTGCCACGCGGTCAGGGCGACGATCGGCAGCGCGGCCGCGTCGGCCAGCGGGATGCTCTTCGGCGCGGGCGTCAGCACCTCGGCCGGGGCGAGTACGTACTCGGCGGCGGCGCCGGGCTTGTCCATCGGCAGGAAGCCGATCACCTGGTCGCCCACCTGGACGCTGGTGACGCCCTCGCCGAGCGCCTCGACCGTGCCGGCGACGTCGATGCCCGGGGTGTGCGGCAGCGTGACCGGGATCGGGCCCTGCATGAAGCCGCCGCGGATGTTGGCGTCGACCCCGTTGAACGAGGTCGCGGCGACCTTGACCAGCACCTGGCCGGCGCCGGGGGTGGGCTGCTCCACGTCCTCGTAACGCAGGACGCTCGGGTCGCCGTACTCGTGGAAACGCACTGCCTTCATGACGACTCTCCTTGGCTTGTTGCTTCGAACTCGAAGCACTTCTTGACAATACCTCGCTTCGAATTCGAAGCAATAGGCTTACGGTGTGAGCGCGCTCACCAGTTGCAGCCGCCCCGTGGGGTCGGCCGAGTACGCGGCCCGGATCTCCGCCGCGAACACCCGGCCCCGCGCGCCGTGATCCTCCTCCGGGAACAGGTAGCGGGTCGTCGGCTCACCGGTGAACCAGCGGTAGACCAGGTAACGCGACATCCCGGTGAACCGGGTGTAGTCGCCGAGCAGGGCCACCGCCGGCCGGGTCTGCAACAGGGTCTCGCCGAACCGGGACATCACGATCGCCGGCATGTCCGAGAGGCGTTCGATGATGCGCATCATCATCGGGCTGATGTGGTCGTCCCGCAGGATCCGCTGCGGCGCGGAGAACCCGCCCAGGTGGAAAAGATGATCCCGCTCGGTCAGGCTCAGGTGCAGCGCCCGGGCGAGCGAGGCCAGCATCTGCTCGGACGGCATCGGCCCCCGCTGCTGCTCGATCCGCCCGAGGTAGTCGGCCGACATGCCGGCCAGCGCGGCCACCTCCTCACGCCGCAGACCCCCGGTCCGGCGCCGCGGCCCCCGGGGAAGCCCGACGTCCTCCGGCTGCAGCGCCTCACGCCGCGCCCGCAGAAAGTCGGCCAGTTGCGCCCGGTCCATCTCTCGCCCTCCCCGTTCGTTGGATCAAGCATCGCGCGCCCGGCCGCCCCGGAGAAGGCCGCCGTTATCCAAGGACAAGTTGTCCCTGTTTGACGTCGGCGTAGCGGGGAGGTCTCCGGGGTACCCGAGCGCCGTGATGTGGCAGCGCTTACGGCGCCGGGTCGGCTGGCTCGACCATCTGATCAGGGCCGGGCGGCGGTACGACGAGGCCGACGGCGGCCGGCTCGCCGCGGCGGTGACTTACTACTCGTTCTTCGCCGCGTTCTCGCTCGGCCTGCTGGGCTTCGCGGTCTTCGGGTTCGTGCTGGACGACCCGGCGGTGCTGCGCGCGGTGGAACGCTACGTCGCCGAGAACCTGCCGTACGTCGACGTGCGGACGTGGCGCGACGCCCGGGACACGGCCGGCGTCATCGCGTTCATCGGCCTGCCGGTCACGGCCTGGTTCTGGGCCGACGTGCTGCGCTCGTCCATCCGCAAGATCTGGGAGCTGCCCGAGTACCCGGGCCGGTTCGTCGTCCGCGTGCTCGTCGACCTGGTCATGCTGGCCGGGCTGGGCGTCCTGCTGATCGCCTCGCTGCTGGTGGCCTACGTGACCACGGAGGCGGCCAACCGGCTGGTCGCCGTGTCGCCGTGGCTGCCCGCCACGGTCGGGCTCCTGCTGGCCATCGGGGTCAACACCGTGCTGGCGGCGGGCATGCTGACCGCGCTGCCGCGGCTGCGGATGCGGTTGCGCCGCGTCCTGGGACCGGCCGTCCTGGTCGCGCTCGGCCTGGAACTCCTCAAGACCCTGGGCCGGCTGTACGTCCGTAGCACCGAGGCGAATCCCGCCTATCACCTCGTCGCCGGCTCGGTCGGGCTGCTGATCTTCCTCAGCGCCGTCAACCAGATGGTCCTGTTCGCCGCCGCCCTGACCGCGACCAGCACCACCGGCCACCCGGACGACCTGGCCACCGACGACGGCGACGCGACGGCGGTGCAGCCGGACGATCCCCCGGAATGAGTGGACCGGTCGCGGGTACGCCCGCGCGATGACCACGAAGGACGACCCGAGACCATTGCCGCTGCGAGGTCACCGGCCCGCGCTGGACGGGATCCGGGCCTTCGCGGTCCTGTCCGTGGTGCTGTTCCACGCCGGGGTGGCCTGGCAAGTCGACGGCCTGCGGGTCCGCAGCGACGGGCTGCACTACACCCCGTCCGGCGTCCAGCAGGTCATCGCCCCGTGGCTGCTGCCCAAGCTGGCCGCCATCGCCACGGGCGCCCCCTAGCCGAGCGGGAACCGCGTGCCGGTGAGCTCTTCGGAGAGGGACCACAGGCGCGTGGCCAGCTGTGCGTCGCGGGCGGTGGCGGAGCGGTTGATCAGCTCGGGGGCGCCGCGCATGTGGGCGAGGCGGCTCGGGCCGGTGAAGCTGTCGCCGGGGAGGTCCTCGGTGGCGGCGTAGAGGACGGGGAGGGCGCCCTGCTCGGGGCTCTGGCCGAGGGTGCGGACCATCAGGTTGGCCATCGGGCCGGCGTCGGTGTAGATCTCGCTGCGGACCAGGCCCGGATGGGCGGCGAGGGCGCGCACCTTGGAGCCGGCCGCGTCCAGGCGGCGCTGCAGCTCGGCGGTGAACAGCATGTTGGCCAGCTTGGAGCGGTTGTAGGCGGCGGTCTGGCGGTACCGGTGGCGCTCGTTGTTCGGGTCGTCGAGGTCGAGACGGCCCATCCGCTCGGCCTGCGAGGCCACCGTCACCACCCGGTCGGTGATCTGCGGCAGCAGCAGGTTGGTCAGCGCGAACGGCCCCAGGTGGTTGGTGCCGAACTGCATCTCGAACCCGTCGGCGGTGCGGCGCAGCTCCGGCACGGAGACGCCGGCGTTGTTGACGAGCAGGTCGATCGGGCCGGCCCAGCCGTCGGCGAAGGCGCGCACGGCGGCGAGGTCGGCGAGGTCCAGCCGGCGGACCTCGGTGCGGCCCGGGATCGTGGCGGCGGCGGCCCGGCCCTTGTTCAGGTCGCGGACGGCGAGCACGACGTGGGCGCCGGCGGTGGCCAGGGCGCGGGCGGTGGCCAGGCCGACGCCCGAGTTGGCGCCGGTGACGATGGCCGTGCGGCCGGACAGGTCGTTCATGACGGGCTCCCCAGGTGATTGCACTCAGTGGCATCACCGTACGCCCGTGATGCCACTGAGTGCAATCACGTAGGCTGGCCGTCATGGCGAGATGGGAACCCGGCGCGGAGGAACGCCTGCGGGAGGCGGCGCTGCTGCTCTTCGACGAGCAGGGCTTCGAGAAGACGACCGTCGCCCAGATCGCCGAGCGGGCCGGCCTCAACCGGCGCACGTTCTTCCACCACTTCGCCGACAAGCGCGAGGTGGTCTTCGCCGGCCAGGAGACCTCGGACGAGCTCATCGCGACCGCCATCCGCACCCAGCCCGAGGGGGTGCCGCCGCTGCCCGCCGCCGTGGCCGGGCTCGCCCACGCCGCCGACACCCTCTACGAGCAGTACCGCGAGGGCGCCGTCCTGCTCGGCCGGGTCATCGCCGCCAGCCCCGAACTGCGGGAACGCGAGCTGGTCAAACGCGCCGCCCTGGCCGACACGATCGCCGCCGCCCTCCGCGCCCGCGACACCAATGAGCCGGCCGCGGCCGTCGCCGCCTGGACCGCGGTCGCCATCTTCTTCGTCGCCCGCAACCACTGGAACCAGCCGGGCAACAACCGCACGCTGGCCGACCTGATGACCGCGACGCTCGAGAACTACCTGACCACGGCGGAAGGCCGACCCGGAGGAGTGCTGTGAGTCACAGAACCGTAGTTCTGAGAAGTACGCTTCTGTAGACGAAAGGCCGGGAAGCGTCATCGCTTCCCGGCCTTTCATGCATGGGTTATCTCGTGGTGAAGCGGATGACGTCGGTGCGGAGGATGTCGCCGGAGACCTTCACGGCCTTGAAGGTGTGCTGCTTGTTCTTCAGGTTGGCGACGCTGAAGAGGGTTTGCTGGGTGGTTCGGGTGGCGCTGTTGGTGTTGACCCGCTTGGCCAGGGCGCCGTCGATGTAGATGTCGACCAGGCCCTGGTCGGGGGCGGTGGCGGTGATCCAGTCGACGCCGGTGCCGGTGAAGGTGTAGGTGACGGCGTCGCCGTTCTTCGTGGTGGCGTGGATGTCGTCCAGGTAGTCGCCGCGGAAGGAGAAGTCGAGCCGGGTCGCGCCGACCGGGCGGGTGGCCAGGTAGGCCGAGCGCAGCGTGACGGTGGAGCCCGACACGGTGTAGTCGGTGCCCTCCTTGAGCCCGGTGATGCCGAGGAAGCCGGACTGCAGCAGCTTGACCTGGATGTCGGCCGGGGCCTTCTTGTCGAACGACGCCGTGGGCGGGTCGAGCAGGCTGGGCTGCAGCACGTCGATGCGGTCGAGCAGCATGAAGGAGCCGGACTTCTTGACCGCCATCAAGGTGTGGCTGCCGTTGGGCAGGTCGTTGACCGAGAAGACGGCTTGCTGGGACAGGCGGGGCTCGCCCTCGGCGCGGCCCGCGTTGACCGTCTTGACGAGGGTGCCGTCAAGGTAGATGTCGACCTCGCCCTGGGAGCTGTCCATCTCGGTGACGTACGAGACGCCGGTGCCGGTGAACGTGTACTGGAACGAGTCGCCGTTGCGTTCGGTGTAGTGCACGTTGTCGTTGTAGTCATCGAGGCCGCGGCCGGTGCTCTGTGACCAGGTGCCGGCGTAGGCGATGCCCGTGTCGTTGTCGTCGTGGGTGATGATGCGGACCGGGCCGCTGGTCGCCGGCGGGGCCGGGGTGCCGGTGTCGGTGACCGTCAGGTCGAGCGGCTGCGACGTGGCGGCGACCTCCTTGCCGCCGTTGCGGGTCCAGTCGCCCTGATAGCCGACGCGCAGGGCGTCGTCGTTGACGGCCACCTTGGCCCCGGGCTGCGGGGTCACCTTCAGCAGGCGTACGCCATGGATCGGCACGGTGTCCGCGGTGAAGGAGCCGGTGAACCTGCCCAGATCCTTGCGCGCCCACAGGTCGCGGACGGTGGCGGCGCCGGTCAGGCCGAAGTCGGCGAAGGTGGCGGTGATGTCCTTGTCGGTGCGGCCCAGGTTGAACAGGGCCACGGTGTAGCTGCCGTCCGGGTTGAGCGCATACCAGATCGGCTGCTGCGCGGTCGCCGAGACCGGGCGGGCGGGGGTGCCGGCCTGGTCGACCGCGATCACCTCGGGGTTGGTGAGCAGGCTCAGGCCGTACGGGTCGAGCTTGGTCAGGTCGTTGCCGAGGTAGAGAGGGGCGGCCGAGATCGCCCACAGGGTCATCGCAGTGCGCCGCTCGTCCTGGGTCAGGCCGTCCATGCTGCCGTTGCCGACGTTGAGCGAGTCGAGGTCGTTCCAGCCGCCGTTGCCGCCGTGGCGCCACCAGGTGGCCAGGTCGGGGAAGAGCCGGGCGATGTTCTGCCACTGGGTGAGCGCCTCGTTGGCGCAGTAGCACTCGACGTCCCAGTCGATCCGCCAGCCGTTGGCCTTGGAGCGCCAGTAGTCGGCGTACTTGGGGTCCAGCGCCCAGGACAGCTCGAACCAGATCTTGTGCTTCTTGAGCGCGGACGACCAGGCGGCGACGTCGTCGCGGGCGTCGAGCGACAGGTCGCTGATGCCCGAGCCGGGGGTGACGCTGTCGAACTTGACGAAGTTGACGCCCCACTTCGCGAAGTTGTCGACGATCGAGTCGATGTACTTCTGCGAGCACGGGTTGGTGAAGTCGAGCCGGTAGCCGATGTTCCAGTAGTCGGCCTGCTGGATCGGCTGCTTGACGATGTCGTGGGTGGTGCAGCCGGGCGCGCCGGCGATCGGCAGGCTCGCGTTGTAGATCTCGGGGGAGATGCCCGGGATCATGTACAGCCCGAACTTCTGGCCGTTCTTGTGGACGTGGTCGATGACCTTCTGCAGACCCTGCGGGTAGAGCGTGGCGCTGGGCTTGGGGCGGCCGTTGGCGTCGACCCCGTCGTTCCAGCCGGCGTCGACGTTGATGTAGTTGTATCCGTACTTCTGCAGCTTGCTCTTCATCGCGTCCGACTGCTTGATCAGCTGGTCGGCGGTGATCCACTTACCGTTGCCGGAGTAGACCTGCATGCTGTAGCTGCTCCACCCCATGTAGGGCTTGACCGCCCATGGGTCCGGAGTGGAGGCGGACGGCCCCTCGGCGGTCGTGGTGACCGGGCCGGGCAGCGCCCGTGCCGCGGGGGGCGGGCTCGGCCTGGGGCCGGTGGCGGCTTGCGCGGCGGTAGCGCTCGCGCTCAGGGCCAGCAGCATCGTCGCGCCGAGGACGGCGGCGAGACGAGCGTGGGGACGGGTCACGGAAAAGACCTCCTGGTCAGAGCGGGGAGGCGGCACAGAGTGGGCCGAGCCTAGAACCCGCGACTCACGGAAATCAATACTTGACGAAGGAAATTATTGAGCCTAGGTTTCGGCCATGTTTCCCGAGATCGGCGCCTGATGGCGACCACGACAACGCACTCGGTGGCGCCGCCGAGCGCGACCGAGCAGCCGAGGCGTCCCGCCCCGGCCGTGCGCCGGCGGAGCCGCTGGTCGCAGGCGCAGAAGTCCTGGCGATTGCACTGGCAGCTCTACCTGCTGGCGCTCATCCCGATCGCGTACTTCGTGATCTTCAAGTACATCCCGATGGCCTTCAACGTCATCGCGTTCAAGGACTACAGCCCGGTGCTGGGGCCGTGGGGCAGTCCCTGGGTCGGGTTCGACAACTTCCAGCGGCTGTTCACCAACCCGGTCTTCGGCACGCTGCTGAAGAACACCTTCATCCTGGCGTTCTACCTGGTGCTGGCCAGCTTCCCGATCCCGATCCTGCTGGCCGTCGCGCTCAACGAGATCCGCAACGGCTGGTTCAAGCGGACCGTGCAGATGGTCACCTACGCGCCCTACTTCATCTCGACCGTGGTCGTCGTCTCGATCACGATCCTGCTGCTGGCGCCGAACGGCATCGTCAACGACGGGCTCGGGCACGTCGGAGGCGGGCCGATCGACTTCCTCGGCGATCCGGACTTCTTCCGGCACGTCTACGTGTGGTCCGACGTCTGGCAGACGGCGGGGTACTCGGCCGTCATCTACATGGCCGCGCTGGCCGGCATCGACCCCGCGCTGCACGAGTCGGCCAAGGTCGACGGGGCCAGCCGGCTGCAGCGGATCCGGCACATCGACCTGCCGGGGATCATGCCGACCGCGGTGATCATGCTGATCCTGGGCGTGGGCAACATGATGGCGATCGGCTTCGAGAAGGCCTATCTGCTGCAGAACAGCCTGAATCTCGCGCAGTCGGAAATCATCCCGACCTACGTCTACAAGACGGGTCTGATCAACGCCGACTTCAGCATGGCCACCGCGGTCGGCCTGTTCAACTCGGTGGTCAATCTCTGCCTGCTGCTGGTGGTCAATTTCATCGCCAAGCGGGTCACCGGAAACGGATTGTGGCGATGACAGCGACGACTATCGCGAAGAAGCCGGCCAAGGTTCGCGAGCCTTTCCGCGACCGGATGTTCCTGATCGTCATCACGATCATGCTGGTCGTGCTTCTGGCCCTGGTGCTGTTCCCGCTGATCTACATCGTGGCCAGCTCGTTCAGCAGCCCGGAGGCGGTCAACGCGGGCCGGGTCAGCTTCTGGCCGGTCGAGTTCTCGCTCGAGGCGTACCGCTCGGCCCTCAACAACTCCGAGGTCCTGCAGGGCTATTACAACTCGCTGATCTACGCGGTGTCCGGCACCATCATCAGCGTCACGCTGACCGTGGCCATCGCGTACCCGTTGTCCCGCAAGACCTTCTACGGCCGCAACGTCATCATGACGCTGCTCATCTTCACCATGCTGTTCTCCGGCGGCCTGATCCCGACCTACATGGTCGTGCACGACCTCGGCATGCTGGACACCCGCTGGGCCCTGCTGATCCCCAACGCGATCGGCGTGTGGCAGGTGATCATCGCCCGCACGTTCTTCGCCAACACCGTCCCGGACGAGCTCTACGAGGCGTCGCAGCTGGACGGGGCGGGTGGGCTCCGCACCCTGTGGTCGGTGGTGCTGCCGCTCTCCAAGCCGCTGCTGGCCGTCCTCGCCCTGATGTACACGATCTACCAGTGGAACACCTATTTCGACGCCCTGGTGTATCTCAAGGACCCCGATCTGTTCCCGCTGCAGATCGTGCTGCGCAACATCCTCATTCTCAACAGCCCCGGCCGGACCGGTTCCGTCGATCTGGCCGAGTCGATGCGTCAAATGCAGTTGGCCAATGTGCTGCGGTACGCGCTCATCGTCATCTCGAGCCTGCCGGTACTCATCATCTACCCCTTCGTCGCCCGCTTCTTCACCAAGGGCGTCCTCGTCGGCGCCGTCAAGGGATAAGGAACCATGAGAAGATCATTCATCGCCCTCGGGGTTGCCGCGACGCTGGTGACCGCGGCTGGTTGCTCCGGAAGCAAGGAAGATGCCCCGCAGGCCAAGATGGACGGCGACAAGGTCGTCATCACGGCCATGGCGGCGGCCGACGCCGACACCAAGCTGGACACCAACGCCACCACCAAGATGCTCAGCGACAAGTTCAAGATCAAGTTCCAGTTCACGACCACGACCATGGACGGCGGGCCGGCCAAGGAGAAGCGCCAGATCGCCATCTCCAGCGGCGACTACCCGGACCTGTTCCTGCTGACGCCGTACATCGACGCGTTCACCAAGCCCGAGGTCCAGAAGCTCGGCCAGCAGGGCGTCGCCGTACCGCTGGAGGATCTGATCAAGGAGAACGCGCCGAACGTCCAGAAGGCGCTCGACAGCAACCCCGTGCTCAAGGCGATGTCGACCACGCCGGACGGGCACATCTACGCGCTGCCGCAGTGGTCCGACTGCTACCACTGCACGTACTGGAACAAGCTCTGGATCAACTCGGACTGGTTGAAGAAGGTCAACCTGCCGATGCCGAAGACCACCGAGGAGCTGCGCACCGTCCTGCGGGCGTTCAAGACCAAGGACCCGAACGGCAACGGCAAGGCCGACGAGATCCCGATGACCACCGACACCCAGGACAGCACGCTGATCGGCTACCTGATGGGCGCGTTCGCGTACGCCCCGTTCGGCGCCAGCAACGGTGTGCCGTCCCTGCTGGAGCTGAACGGCGACACGGTGCAGACGCCGGTCGACAAGCCGGAGTGGCGCGAGGGCCTGAAGTACATCAACTCGCTCTACAAGGAGGGCCTGATCGACCGGGCCTCGTTCACCCAGAACGCGGAGGCCCTGCAGGCCACCGGCAACGACCCCAAGGCCGTACGCGTCGGCTCCTCGCCGGTGCTCTACCCCGGCATCTTCGTCCAGCTGGGCCAGAAGGACGGCCGGGACAAGCAGTACGACGCCGTGCCGCCCCTGACCGGGCCCGAGGGCAAGAGCTACACCGCTTACAACAACCCGACCTCGACCGGCTACACCTTCATGCTGACCAACAAGTCGAGCAAACAGGCCCGGATCGCGGCCCTGAAGATGCTCGACTACATCTACACCGACGAGGGGCAGCTCACCGTCAACGCCGGCCCGGAGAACGTCGCCTGGGTCAAGCCCGCCGCCGGCGACATCGCGCTCGACGAGAGCGTGAAGCCCACCTGGAAGGCGAAGGACTCGGCCGAAGTCCCGAAGAACGTCGCCTGGTCGTCCATGTCGCAGTACAACGTCACGACCAAGCTGCGCAACGAGCAGGCCGTGCCGAAGGACATCTACTCCGAGCAGGGCCTGGAGCGCCGGCTGTTCGAGGCGTCCAAGCTGTACGAGCCGCACGTGGACAAGGCCAAGGTCTTCCCCGAGGCGCAGATCTGGGTCGACCCGGGTGACGTCTCCGAGCTGGCCACCCTGAAGACCAACCTGGACAGCTATGTCAGCCAGGGCGAGCTGGCCTTCATCACCGGCTCCAAGAACATCGACACCGACTGGGACACCTGGGTCAAGGGCCTGGACGGGATCGGCCTGAAGCGCTACCTGGAGCTCAACCAGAAGGCGTACGACCGGTACAAGTCCACCAACAAGTGACGCGGGATCCCCGCCGGCCGTCCGTCAGCCGGCGGGGATCTCGGCCAGCTTGGCCCGCAGGTCCTGGGCCGGGTGATCCAGCTCGTCGAAGATGTCCAGGGCCTCGGCCCAGGCGCTGCGGGCGGCCCGGCGGTCGCCCGCGGCCCGGCGGCAGTCACCCAGGTGGCTCAGGGTGTCGGCCAGGTAGAAGCGCTCGCCGATCTCCCGGCACAGGCGGGCCGCCTGCTCGTAGTGCCCGATAGCGTGGTCGCGCTCGCCCGACTGCTCGCGGGCGTACCCGAGGCTGCCCTGGGTGGCCGCCTCGCCGTCACGGTCGCCGGCCTCGCGGAACAGCGTCAGCGCGCGCTCGCAGTTCTCGACGGCGAGGCGGTGCTCGCCCAGGACGGCGTGGCACCACCCGGCCGCGTTGAGGGCCCGGGCCGTGCCGGCCCGGTCGCCGGTGGACTCGTAGAGGCTCAGCGCGGTACGGGCGTGCCGCAGCGCCGTACGCGGCTCGCCCATCCGGTCGAAGACGTCGGCCAGGAAGTGGTGCGTCTGCGCCTCGCTGGTGCGCTCGCCCAGCTCGCGGAAGCGCCCGGCCGCGGTCAGCGCGCGCCGCCGGGCCTCGTCGTGGTCGCCGCGCATCAGATGGGCCCGGGCCAGGCTCCGCAGCAGTTGCGCCTCCGCCGCCCGGTCCCCGGTCCGCCGGGCCGCGCCGAGCCCGATCTCGCCCAGCTCGATCAGGTCGCTCCAGCGGCCCTGCCGCACGGCGAAGTGGTCCCGGGCCCGGGTCAGCCGCCACGCGTGCCCGTCGAAGCCGGCCGGCCCGGCCCGCCGGATGAGCCCGATCAGCACCGGGTCGTTGGCGATCAGCCAGGCCAGCGCGGCGCCGTCGTCGGCGATCTCGTCGACGACCGTCCCGCGGCGGGCCGGTGGCGGGGTCAGCGTGGACGGGGTGTGGTTGAGCCGCATGGCCGTGCAGGCGCCGTGCAGGTAGTGATCGAGCAGCCGGTGCATCGCGTCCCGCTCGCCGGCGCCGGCCAGTTCCCCGGCGTACGCGCGCAGCAGGTCGTGCAGCTCGTAGCGGCCGCCCGCGGCGGGCGCCACGAGGTGGGCCCGCACGAGCTCGTCGAGCATCTGGCCGGCCGGCTGACCGGCCAGGCTCACCGCCGCGGTGGCGGTGAACGACGGGCCGGGATGAAGCCCGAGCAGCCGGAACAGCCGCGCCGCGGCGGGGGTCAGGCCCTGGTACGACCACGAGAAGACGACCCGGACGTTGCTGCTGGCGTCGTGGCCGTCGAGCAGGTCGAGCCCGTCGCCGGTGGTGAGCTGGCCGGCCAGCTCGGCCAGCGGGAGATCAGGCCGGCCGGCCGCGTGCGCGGCCACGATGGCCAGGGCGATCGGCAGGTGGGCGCAGGCGTCGCCGAGCCGCCGCACGGCCGCCGGCTCGGCGTCCACGCGCCGCTCGCCGAGCCGGCGGGCCAGCATCGTGCGCGCCTGGGCCCGGGTGAGCAGGCCGACCTCGACCGGCCGGGCCGCCTCGATGGCGACCAGGCTCAGCAGCCGGTCCCGGCTGGTGACGACGACGGCGCAGTCCGGCGCGCCGGGCAGCAGCGGCCGCACCTGGTCGGCGTCGCGGGCGTTGTCCAGGACGATCAGCAGGCGGTGCCCGGCCACCCGGGTCCGGAACAGGGCCGAGCGGGCCGTCAGGTCGCGGGGGATCCGCCCGGCCGGCACGCCGAGCGCCTCGAGGAAGCCGCGCAGCGCCTCGTCCGGCGGCACCACCGACGGGGCCGGGCCGAAGCCGCCGAGGTTGACGAACAGCTGACCCCCGCGGAACCGGTGCCGGACCCGATGCGCCCAGTGCACGGCCAGGGTCGTCTTGCCGACGCCGGCGGTGCCGGAGAGCACCACCGGGCGGTCGTCGCCGAGCGCCTCGTCGAGCCGGCGCAGCTCGGCGTCGCGGGCGGTGAAGCCGGCCACGTCGGCCGGCAGCTGGGCCGGGCCGCCCGGGTCCGGGCCCGGGGCCGGGGCCTCGCGGCGCAGCAGCTCGACGTGCAGCTCCTGGACCGCCGGGCCGGGTTCGCTGCCGAACTCGCCGGCGACCGCGGCCCGCAGCCGGGCGTAGCACTCCAGGGCCTCGGCCACCCGCCCGCTGCCGGCCAGCGCCCGCATCAGCGCGGCGACCACGCGCTCGGCCGTCGGGTGCTCGGCGGCGACCGGCCGGAGCCGCTCGACCACGTCGTCCGCCCGATGCCGCCGCAGCTGCGTCTCGGCCAGCTCGGCCAGCAGGTCGAGCCGTTCGCGGTGCAGGGCCTCGCGCACCCGGGCCGCCCAGTCCCCGGGCAGGCCGGCCAGCGCGACCGGTTCCCAGCCGGACAGGGCCCGGCCGAGCAGGACGGCGGTGCGGTCGTCGTCGCCGGCCTCGCGGGCCGCCGCGGCCAGCCGCCGCGCCCGGTGCAGGTCGACGTCCTCGGCGGCCACGTCGGCGCGGTACCCGCCCGCGACGAACCGCAGCATCCCCGGGTCGCCGCCGGCCCGCTCGATGATCCGGCGCAGCCGCGCCACGTACGGCGCGACGGCGTTGCCGGCCCGCGGCGGATCGTCGCCCCACACCCGGTCGACCAGCGTCGCGACCGGGACACTGTGCCCCGGCGTCAACAGGAGCACGGCCATCACACAGCACTGTTTGGCGGGACCCAGATCGACGTCCACACCGTCCACCCGCCAGCGCGGTGGACCGAGCAGACACCACGGAGCCCCGTTCTCCGCGGGTCTGTCCACGCTGTCGAGCGAAGCACGTGGATATGGCCGATGCAATCCAAAAGCAACTGACCGACAATCGGCGTCCCGGAAGCTGGGCGGGCCGGTCGCGGCGCGCGCCGCGTGCGAGGGACGCGGAAGTGCCGGACCGGCTCCGACACAACCGAGGAGGACCCATGCGGAACGCGATCAAGGCAGCGGTGGCCGGCACGGCCATCGCCGGCACGATGCTGGTGGCCACGCCGGGGGCGGCGCTCGCGGCGAACGACCACTGGTGCTCGGTGACCACCAACTACTGCAGCGCCGGCAACACGCCGGCCAACTCGTCGCACCAGATCTTCGTCTCCACCGCCGGCACCCGGGGGAACTACACCCTCACCGTGATCGACGTGAACAACGGCAAGACCATTCACCGAGTCACTGTCAACGCGCCGCTCGAGAAGACCCTGGGCAACGTCTGGTCCAGCTACGAGGCGCAGATCTGGTGCGAAACCGGCTGCCCCGGCGCCAATCTCCACATCTGGAGTTGATTCAGGCCGAGGGCCGGGCTTTCTGCGGGTGGGGGGTCTCGTGGCGGGCCAGCATGGCGACGAACTCGGCGATCTTCCGCTCGCGGGTCTCGGCGCGCTTGACGGCGTTGAGACGGTAGATCAGGGCGAACCGGTTGGCGCTGGTCAGCACGTCGAACATGGCCTGGGCGGCCGGCTCGGCGGCGATCGCGGCCAGCAGGTCGGCCGGCGGCTCGGCCTCCGAGGGCGGGGCGTACGCGGCGTCCCACCGCCCGTCCGCCTTGGCCGCCTCGACCGCGGCCCGGCCCGCGGGGTGCATCAGCCCCTGCTCCTCCAGCCGGGCCACGTGCCCGACGTTGCGCCGCGACCACGAGCTGCGGGCCCGGCGCGGGGTGAAGCGGATCCACGACGACCCCTCGTCGCGCTTGCGGGCCTGTCCGTCGATCCAGCCGAAGCAGAGGCCCTGGTCGACCGCCTGCTGCCAGGTCAGCGTGGTGACCGTGCCACCTTTCTTGGTCAGGGCGAGCCACACGCCGGCCGAGGTGGCGTGGTTCTCCGCCAGCCACGCCCGTAACTCCTCGGCGTCGGCGACGATCAGCTCGGGCAGCGCAACGGACCCCGGTTCAGCCATGGAAGAAGGCTAAACCGGGGTCCGGTCAGATCCTGACCTGAATCTCCTTCGCCTGCTCCCAGACGAAATCGTTGGTCGTCTCCCGGTAGCGGACGCGGGCGGTGGCCGGGCCGTCGGAGCGCAGGCGTGCCTCGGCCAGCCGGCCGTCACTCCAGGACAGGTCGACGGTGAAGCCGCCGCGGGCGCGCAGGCCGCGGACCGAGCCGTCGCGCCACGTGGAGGGCAGGGCGGGCAGCAGCTCGATCTCCTCGCCGTCGGACTGCAGCAGCATCTCGGCGATGGCGCCGCTGCCGCCGGAGTTGCCGTCGAACGAGTAGATGTTCTGCTCGGCCCCGGCGATGCCGCCGGCCGAGTAGCTGAGCAGATTGGCCTCGCTGGCGTCGCCGATCAGCCGGGTCACGTGGGCCAGGGCCCGGTCCCCGTCGAGCAGGCGGGCGTAGAACGCCGCGAAGTTGGCCTCCACCCACTCGGTCTGCTCCCAGCCCGGCGCGGCCTGCCGGCGTTCGATGGTCACCGCCGCCGCGCGGGCCAGTTCGGGCGTACGCCGCGGCGAGACCTGCCGCTCCGGGAAGAGCGCGACGAGGTGGGCCGTGTGCCGGTGGGCCGGATCGGCCTCGTTGAAGTCGTCGAGCCATTCCTGCAGCTGACCGTGCCGCCCGATCCGGAACGGCGACAGTCGTGCGCGGGCCGCCTCGGCCCGAGACCGAAGCTCAGGGTCGACGCCGAGGATCGCGGCGGCCTGGCCGCAGATGCGCAGGATCGCCTCGGCGAAGGCGCGGTCGGCGGTGGTGCCCATGGCGACCGAGCATCGGGTGCCGTCGGGGGCCAGATAGGCGTTCTCCGGCGACTCGGCCGGGCCGGCCACCAGCCAGCCGTGGGTGGGCTCGGGCACCAGATAGTCCAGCAGGAACTCGGCCGCGCCCCGGAGCACCGGGTAGGCGTGCTCGCGCAGGTACTCCTCGTCGGGCTGGTACTCGTAGTGCTCCCACAGCTGCAGGGCCATCCAGGCGCCGCCGGTGACGTTCAGGCCCCAGCCGATGCCGGCCCCGGGCGCGCTGTAACCCCAGGCGTTGGTGACCGTGTGCGCGACCCAGCCGCCCGCGCCGTACATCTCCCGGGCGGTGCTCTGCCCCGCGTCGGCGAGTCGCCGCAGGAAGCCGAACAGCGGGGTCTGGCACTCGGCGAGGTGGCCGGACTCGGCCGCCCAGTAGTTCTGCTGGGTGTTGATGTCCAGGTGGAAGTCGTTGCTCCAGCCCATGCTGCTGGCGAAGCCGTCGTTCCACACGCCCTGCAGGGCCAGCGGCAGCGGTGAGTCCGCCCGCGAACCGGCCACGGTGAGATAGCGGCCGTACTGGTAGTACAGCGCGATCAGGTCGTCGTCCCGCTCGCCGCGGGCCAGCCGCTCCCGGCGTACGTCCGTGGGAAGCGCGACCGGCTCACCCAGATCGAGCGACACCCGCGTCATGAGACGCCGGTGGTCCGCGACGTGCGCGGCGCGCAGATCGTCGTAGCCGGGGGCGTCGGCCAACAACTTCTCGGCCCGCGCGACCGGGTCGTCGCCGTTGAAGTCGGTGCCGACGGCGATCAGCACGACGACCGAGTCGGCGCCGGTGATCGTGAACGTGTCATCCGCGTACCGCTGGGTGCCGCCCTCGGTGATGAACCGGACGCGGATCTCCAGCGCGGCGCCGTCCTTCCCGTTGCTGTGCAGCGTTTCGACGGCCCGGCCGCTGAACGCGAGCCCGGCCTCGGTGGCCGTGGTGGTGCCGGGCAGCGAGGTGTCGTCCAGGGTGGCCGAGAGGGTGACGGGCCCGGCGAGGCGCATCGCGATGACGCCATGCGGATGGGAGGCGAACACTTCGCGTACGGCATGGTTCTGCTCTTGATCGAACTCGACCCGGACCAGGCCGGTATCCAGGTCGAGGGAGCGACGGTAGTTCTCGAAGGAACCGCCGGGGAAGTCGAGGCGCAGGCGGGGGAGGGGCACGTTGGTGCCGAACGAGGTGGGATGACCGGGCAGATGCTCCTCGGCCAGCCGCTGCGCCTCGGCGTACTGGCCGTCGAACAGCAACTGGCGGATGGCCGGCAGCTGCGCCCGCGCGGTCGGGCTCACGTCGGTGCCCGAGGGCGCGCCGGACCACGCGGTGGACTCGGAGAGCCGGATGGTCTCGGTGGGCACGCCGCCGTACACCATGCCGCCGAGGCGGCCGTTGCCGATCGGCAGCGCCTCGAACCAGCGCTCGCCCGGACGGTCGTACCACAAGGCCGTGGAAGGCATGTGACTCGTCTCCTCAGGCCAGCTGGTCGCGGAGCCAGGGCAGCTGGACCGGCGCCTGGAACGAGCCGCCGCCCTCGTGCCGGTTGTACGGCCAGACCTGGATCTGCTTGGGCCCGGCGTAGTGGTTGTAGGCGGCGTAGACCGTCGAGGGCGGGCACACGTCGTCCATCAGGCCGACCGAGTAGAGGGCGGGCGCGGTGGCCCGGGCCGCGAAGTGCACGCCGTCGAAGTAGCCCAGGGTGTGGAAGACCTGCTCGACCCGGTCGCGGTTCTCGGCGCAGAAGGCCGACAGCTCACGGTACGGGTACGAGTCGGTGAGCTCGGTGGCCCGCCGGAAGTGGGTCAGGAACGGCACGTCGATCAGCGCCGCCCGGACGCCGTCGTGCAGGCCGGCCACCGCCTGGGCGATGCCGCCGCCCTGGCTGGCCCCGGCCACCACGATCCGGGTGGGGTCGACCTCGGCCAGGGTGGCCGCGAGGTCGACCGCGCGGACGGCGTCGGTGAACAGGCGGCGGTAGTAGTACTGCTCCGGGTCGAGCACGCCGCGGGTCATCAGGCCGTTGTGGTGCGGGGTGGTGTTGCCGGCCAGGTCGGGCGTGTCGCCGTCGCCCTGACCGCGGGAGTCGACCACGAGCACGGCGTAGCCGGCGGCCGGCCAGAGCAGCCACTCGTGCGGGCGGCCGCGGCCGCCGCCGTAGCCGATGAACTGGACGACACAGGGCACCTTTTGGAGGGCAGTGGCCGGGATCAGCAGCCAGGCGGCCACCCGCTGGCCGTCGTATCCGCTGTAGCGCACGTCGAACACGCGCACACCGGGCAGCAGGGCGTCGAATGGGTTTACTTCCGCGGCCAGGTCGTGCTCGCGGGCCTCGGCGAGGGTGCGCCGCCAGAAGCCGTCGAAGTCGTCCGGCTCGGTGAGCGCCGGGCGATAGTCCTGAAGTGCGGAAAGGGGGAGGTCGAACATGGCCATGCGTCAGCCCTTCATTGCGCTCGTGAGTGCGGCGAGCGTAGGTCGGCGTATACGGCCAAATCAATACTTGACGAAGGAAATTATTGAGCTTAGATTTCTGCCATGTTTCCCGAGGCTGACGCGCTCGCGCCCGCAGTTACAGCGGTTTTCACGGCCGTGTTGACCGAAGGCCCGCTCAGCCGCGTCGCCCTCGCCCGCCGCCTCGACCTGTCCTCCGGCGCCGTCACCAAGGCGGCCCGGCCGCTGATCGAGATGGGCTACCTCGAGGAGCTGGCCGCCACCGAGCGCACCGGCCCCGGCGCCGGTCGCCCGGCCAGTCCTCTCGCGATCCGGGCCGATTGCGAGTTCTTCGTCGGCGTGAAGATCACCGGCGACGAGCTCATCGGCGTCGTCTGCGATCTCAAGGCGGCGGTACGCACGTCGGCCCACCGGCGGCTGTCCGGCGCCGACGTCGACAGCGTGCTCACCCAGCTTGGCGAACTCGTCGACGAGCTGCTCGACGGTCCCGGCGACTACCGCGCACGCACCCGCCGCCTCGGGCTGGCCGTCTCCGGCGACGTCGACCACCTCACCGGCCTCGTCCGCTATTCGCCCTTCCTGCGCTGGCACGACGTGCCGCTGCGGGAACGGGCGGAGAAGATCACCGGCCTCACCGTCACGGTCGAGAACGACGTGAAGGCGCTGACCATCGCCGAGCACTGGTTCGGCGAGGGCGTCGGCGCCGAGTCGTTCGCCCTGGTCACCGTGGGCGCCGGGATCGGCTGCGGCCTGGTCGTGGGCGGCCGGCTGATCTCCGGCGCGCACGGCGTGGCCGGCGAGATCGGGCACATCGGCATCGACGCGGACGGCCCGGCCTGCCACTGCGGCAGCCGCGGCTGCGTGGAGGCGATCGCCGGCGCCGACGCGATCGTCCGGCAGGTCCCGGGGGCGCTCACCTTCGACGACGCCGTGGCGCGAGCCCGCCGGGGCGACGTGGCGGCGTGCGAGGCCTTCGCCCGGGCCGGCGACGCGATCGGCTCGGCCATCGCGGCCGTGGCCAACCTGGTCGGCCCGGCCCGGATCGTCGTCTCCGGCGAGGGCCTGTCGGCCTACGACCTGTTCGAGCCGCACATCCGGGCCGGCTTCCAGCGCCAGGCCTTCGGGGCCGCCGCCGACTGCCCACTGTCGATCCGCCCGCTGCCGTTCGAGGAGTGGGCCCGCGGCGCGGCCACCGTGAGCATCAAGGCGCTGGTCGTCTAGGCCGGGGTCAGGCGGCCTGGTCGAACGTCGTGATCGTGCCGGTCGTCCAGCCGAGCCAGAAGTCGCCGAGGTCGTTGGCCAGCCAGCGGGGGGTGGCGAGGAACGGGTCCCACAGGAACACGCCGGGCGCGGCGTCCCGCAACACGCAGAACCGGCCCCCGGTGCCGTCGTCACCGAACGCCAGCAGCTTCGTGGCTTTTTTGCGCGCGGCCGGCTCCTCCCCGGCGGCCGGCTCGGCGCGGCTCGGCTCCTCCCCGGCGGCCGGCTCGGCGCGGCTCGGCTCCTCCCCGGCGGCCGGCTCGGCGCGGCTCAGTTCGTTGCGGGCGGCCAGCTCGGCCAGGGGCCAGACCAGGAACCATTGGCCGTACCGGTTGAAGACGCCGTCGCTGACCAGGTAGAGCTTGCGCAGCTGGGGCGGCAGCTCCGGGTAGGCGGCCAGCTCGTCCTCCTCGACCGGCGGCCGGGTCTCATAGCCGTCGGCCTCGGTGAGAAGGCGGGACCAGTCGACGAGAATCATGTCCGAATTATCCCACTGTGGGGGCTTTACCGGAGGTAGGCGACGAGGGCAATGTTCTGCTCGCGCAGGGCGGTGGCGATCAGGGCGGCGATTTGGCGGGCGCCGGCCGCCTCGAAATGGGTGTGGTCGTTGCAGAAGAAGGCGCCGACCGCGCCGGTCGTGTAGTCGCCGTTGTTGGGGCAGAGCTTGAGCGAGTTGTAGAGGGCCACGCTGCGCGCGTGCAGGTCGATGACGGGTACGCCGTTGGCGGTGGCGGCCGCTTTGGTCTCGGCGACGAAACCGCGGTTGCCGACGGCCGTGCCGCCGCTGCAGGTGATCGCGGCGACCGGGGTGACGAAGATCGGCTGTACGCCCCGGGCCCTGGCCGCCGTGGCCATCACGCCCAGCAGCTCCTTGAAGCGGGCGGGGCCGACGTGCCGCGGGCAGGCCGAGTCACCGTCGTTGATGCCGAACTGGACGATGAGGTGGTCGCCGCTGCGGAAACCGTTCAGCATGGTGGTCCAGCGGGAGCTGTACGAGGTGGAGCTCAGGGTGCACTCGCCGGCCGCGTTCTTGGTCGAGGTCACGTTGCCCTCGTAGAGCCAGGTCTGGATGCTGCGGCCACCGACGGCGCTGTTCTGCACGGTGGCGTCGGCGGTGAGGTACGAGGCGAACTGGCTGCCCCAGCCGATCGGGCACGCGCTCGCGTTCATCATCGTGGAGTCGCCGGCCATCCACACCTTGGTGGGCGCGACGGCCCTTTCCGCGCCCACCGCGACCTTTGCCGCCGCCATCCTTTCCGCCGCCCCGGCCGTCGACGTCATTGCCGCTGGGGGTGCGGCGCAGGCGGGGGTGGGGGCCTGGGCGGTGGCGACGCCGCCGAAGCCGGTGGTGGCGACGATCATGGCGGCGGCCAGAAGCGTCTTCATCGGATCACCTGCGCTAGTCGGTCGGTGATGGCCTGGTGGCCCTTGTCGTTCGGGTGCACGGAGTCGCTGAGGCCGTCGGCCGGGAGCCAGCCCGTGGTATCGACGTAGAACACGTTCAAGTCGCCGGCCGCGGCTCGGGCCCGTACGGCCGCCTGGGTCTCTGCCGCGTAGCGGCCGATGAAGGTGCGCAGGGCGAAAAGCCGGGCGCTCGGGAATCTGGCCCGGATCTTCGCCAGGAAACTGGTGTACTTCGCCTGGAAGTCGGGAGCGCTGACGCCGTGGCTCTTGTCGTTGGTGCCGAGGTTGATCACGACCGTGGTCGGCGTGTAGCGGGCGAAGTTCCACTGGTCCGCGCCGGCCTGGCCGCCGCTGGACATCCAGTAGCGGGTCTCGTGGGCCCAGCAGCCGTCCGTGGTCTCGGAGAGGCACATGCCGCCGATGGCGATCTGGGTGTGGTCGCGGCCGAGCAGCTCGCCGGTCTTGAAGCCGTAGCCGGTCACCGCGAGCCGGCTGCTGGTCGTGCCGGCGGTGATCGAGTCGCCGATGAACTCGATCAGCCCGCTCCGGGCCGGCGCCTTGAACGTGGTGGCGCCCGCGTCGAGGATCAGGCCCTGGAAGACGGCGTCGCCGGTGTAGGAGCCGGCCACCTGCCGGTAGCTGACGATCAGCGTGTGGTTGCCGGCGGCCAGCGGGGTGGGGGTCAGGTTGATCGTGCCGCTCCCGGTGAACGACGTGAACGCCTTGCCGTCGATGCTGGCCCACAGCTGAATCGTGTTGCGCTGCTTGAGCTTGACCGTCGTGCCGGTGAAGCCGACCCGGAGATAGGCCCCGGCCCAGTAGGGCACGTAGGCCGAGGCGTTGGTGGTGTTCCACCGCCCGACGAAGCTGATGTTGGCGTCGATGGCGGCCTGAGCCGGCGCGGACCAGCCGATCAGCAGGACCCCGGCGGCCACCAGAGCCGTGCACAGACGTCGCATGAGCACGATCCCTCCTCTCGGGAGCGCTCCCATGCTCCGGCATGCATCGATCGATGTCAATCAATGGGTGCTCGACGGCCCGGGCCGGGGGTTCTACGCTGGGAACGCTCCCGGGGGAGGGGTCGCCATGAGGCGTACGGTCGCAGTGGTCCTGGTCGTGGTGTTGTCGGGCGTGGTCGGGGGCGATGCCGTCAGGGCGGCGGCCGATCAGGTGATCTATCTCGATCCGCGGTACTCGCCGGCGGAACGCGCGGCCGATCTCGTCGGGCGGATGACGCTGGCCGAGAAGTCGTCGCAGATGATCAGCAGCATGGCGCCGGCCGTTCCGCGGCTCGGCGTCGCCGCGTACGGCTGGTGGAACGAAGCCGCGCACGGGGTCGCCCGGGAGCAGGTGAACGACGGCGACCAGCCGTCCGATCTGGTCAACACGACCTCGTACCCGGTGTCACTGTCGCTCGGGGCGACCTGGAACCCGGAGCTCGTCCGCCGCGAAGCCTCGATGATCTCGGACGAGGCCCGCGAGGTGGTCCGGGACAACCGGCTCGACCTGGACTTCTACACGCCCACGGTGAATCTGGCCCGGGACCCGCGGTGGCGGCGCAACGACGAGACGTTCGGCGAGGATCCGCGGCTGACCGCGAAGCTGGCCGCCGCCTTCGTGAACGGGATGCAGGGCGACGGCGCCTATCTCAAGACGGTGGCCACGCTGAAGCACTACGCGGCCAACAACAGCGAGTCGAATCGCCTCAACGGATCGTCCGACATGGATGAGCGGACGCTGCGGGAGTATTACACCGCGCAATTCCGCGACATCATCCGATGGAGCCGGCCGGGGTCGATGATGAGCGCCTACAACGCCGTCAACGGGGTCCCGTCCGCCGCCAACACCCACCTTATGGAGACGCTGGCCCGGCAGACGTACGGCTTCGACGGCTATTTCACGTCCGATTGCGACGCGGTGTACGAAATCATGGCCGGGCAGAACTGGCGGCCCCCGCTCGACCAGTACGGGCGGACGGCGTGGGCCCAGTCGGCCGGCGAGGACCTCAATTGCAACATGGGCTACCACGACGAATGGCATTACGGGAACACGATTCCAACGGCGGTGGCCCGCGGGGGTGCGTACGGACAACGGCGTCTACAACGAGAATGACGTGGACGTGTCGGTGGTCCGGTTATTCACCGCGCGGATGGCGCTCGGCGAGTTCGACGCCGAGGACCGGGTGCCGTGGGTGGCGGCGGCGCGGGCTCGACTTGACCCGGGCACGTGGGTCAACTCGGAGGCCAACCACGCGGTCACGCAGACCCCGGAGCGCTTGCGAATGGCGCGCGCGGTGGCCGACGAGAGCATTGTGCTGCTGCAGAACCGGGGAAATCTGCTGCCCCTGCGCCGCGGCGCGAAGGTCGCGATCGTCGGCTCTTACGCCGACCCGGTCGACATGTATCTGGGCGGGTATTCCAGCGACCAGACCCGTTCGGGCACGGCCAACGCGGTCAACGGCCGGCAGGGTCTTCCCGGCGCTGCATATGTGCCGGGGGCCGCACCCGGCGAGGTCAACGCCGTTGAGCCGGCGGCCCTGCGCGCCCTGGCGGGATATGACGCGGTCATCGTCTACGCCGGCACCGACCGGGACACGGCGAGCGAGGACAACGACCGGGAAACGCTCGCCTTACCGGCCGGGCAGGCCGATCTCATCCGGCAGGTCGCCCGGATCAACCCCCGCACCGTCGTCTATCTCGAAACGGTCGGCCAGGTCGACGTGACGCCGTTCGCCGGGCAAGTCGGCGCGATCCTCTGGAGCTCGTACAACGGCCAGCGCAAAGGCGAGGCCCTGGCCGATGTCATCACGGGCGAAGTCACGCCGAGCGGCCGGCTGCCGTTCACCTGGTACGCCGACGAGAACGAGTTGCCACCCATCGAGTCGTACGCGATCCGCGGCACACCCGGCCGTACGTATCAATACTTCACCGGCCACATCGCCTACCCGTTCGGCTTCGGCCTCAGCTACAGCACGTTCCGTTACGACGGCGTCCGCCTCGAACAGTCGCCGACCACGCTGACCGTCACCGTCACCGTCACCGCCACCGTCACCAACACCGGGTCACCGGCCGCCGCCGAGGTCGCCCAGCTCTACGCGACCACCCCCGACGCCCCGGCCGCGGCCGAGCGGCCCCGCAAACGGCTCGTCGCCTTCCGGAAGGTCTCGCTGGCGCCGGGGCAGAGTGCCCGGCTCACTCTGCCGGTGGCGGTGGCCGACCTCGCATTCTTCGACGGCACGGCGTTCCGGGTCGACCCCGGACGCTACGGGCTGCAGCTCTCCGCCTCCAGCGCCGACGTCAAACACCAGCTGTACGCCTCCGTCAGCGCTCCGCCGCCGGCCACCCCGGCCGTGGTCACGGCCAAGCCCGTCACCCCGGACGACCCGGCCCGGGGCATCACCCAGCGGCTCCAGTTCCCCGTCGGCCGCCGGATCGAGCCGCACCTGACGGTCGCCCTGACCGACCAGACCCTGCTGCGTTCGGGCTTCTCCGTACGCTACGAAAGCAACCGCCCCTCGGTGGTCACCCACGATCTACGGGTGCGGGCGCCCGGCGTCGCCACCATCACGGCGACCGTGACGTACGGCGGGGCCTCCGCGCGCGGCACCTTCGTCGTCAGAGCGACCCGATCATCCGTTCCGGGTGACGTGCCCGGGTGATCCGGTGGTCCATGCTGACCGCGATGAGATTCCCGCGCACGGTCACGGTCTTCGTGGTGATCATCGGCATCGTGGTCGCCGTGCTCGGCCTGCGGGAGCTGGCCTGGCTGGTCACCCCGGCCGCGTTCGCGCTCGCCATCGTGATCCTGGTCCATCCGGTCCACACCGGCCTGAGGCGACGGGGCGTACCGGCGGCGGTGGCCCTGGCCGCGCTCATCTTGACGATCTTCGGGGTGATTCTCGGCCTGGTCGCGGTCGTGGTGTACGCGATGGCCCGGCTGGCCACGACGCTGCCGCAGTACTTCGACGAGGCGGCCACGGCAACCCGCCGGCTGAGCGACCACCTGGCCGAGCTCGGGATCGGCCGCGAGCAGATCCGCGAACTCATCCGCGACATCGACCTCCCCACGGCGGCGGGCTGGCTCACCACCCACCTGCCCTCGGTGGCCGGTGTCGTCGCGAGCCTGATCCTCGCGTACAGCCTGCTGCTGTTCATCGGTGTCGAGTCGTCCCAGATCGGCCGGCGTTTCACGCCGCTGCGCGAGGACCATCCCCGGCTGGCCCGCGCCCTGACGGGCTTCGTGGCCAACACCCGGCGGTACGTGGCCATCACCGGGGCGTTCGCGATCGCGGTCGGCATCCTCGACACGGTCTTCCTGCTCCTGCTCGGTATCCCGCTGCCGTTCCTGTGGGGCCTGCTGGCGGCCGTGTGCAACTTCATCCCGTACGTCGGCTTCCTGATCGGCCTGGCCCCGCCGGCCCTGCTGGCCCTGCTCACCCAGGGCTGGCCGAGCATGCTCCTGGTGATCGTCGTCTACACCGTCCTGAACTCGATCGTGACCACGATCGTCCCGGCCAAGGTCGTCGGCGACGCCGTCGGCATGTCGATGACGGTGACCATGGCCTCCGTCGCCTTCTGGGCCTGGACCCTCGGCCCGGCCGGCGCGGTCCTCGCCATCCCGCTCAGCCTCCTGGCCAAGGCCATCTTCATCGACGCCGTCCCGTCCGCCCGCTGGCTGGCCGGCTTCACCGACGCCGCCACGAATCACCGGCCCTAAAGGTGGATTAACGGCGCGGAAGTCCTTCGACCTGCGGCGTGACATCACCTCGCCGCCGACGGCCTACGCCGGGCTGTGCGAATGCGGCGCAGGACGGTGACGAACTGCCGACTTGTCACTACGGTGCCCGGCGGTCGGCCCCGCGACAAAGAGGCGTGCCCTCATGTCAATGCGATGTTGGAGTACCTGCAGGACCTCAAAGACCCACCGACGGACGAGACACCGACTCTGAAGCGTGTTCGGCAATCCCGCAACTATCAAGTCTGGGGGGTCTCGCACCCCTTCCGAGAAGGCATCGCGATCCGTCTCATCGTCTGGTTCCCGCCTGACGCGCCACCGGTGATCGTGTTGTTCGGCAACGACAAAGCTCAGATGGGCGATGTGTTCGACAACAGCGTCGGCAGCCGCGCCGACCAAGTGATCGCGGCTTATCTGAGACTGACCGATGGAGGCGACGATGACTGACCAGCCTGCCGAGCAGCCCATCGATTTTGTCGGCACCGACGCTGCCCAGGCACGCATCGCCCGCCTACGGTCACGGCGCGGCGCCGCCGAGCGCATCGACAGCATCCACGCCGAGATGGCCGAGGCCGACCGGATCTACGCCGAGAACCTCGCGGCAGTACGCAAGGCCGCAGATCTCACGCAGGTCGAGCTGGCCAAAGCCATGGGCGTTGCGCAATCGGAGATCAGCCGCATCGAAAGTCGCCCTGACATGCTGCTGTCAACACTCGCCAGCTATCTGGCGGCCGCCGGTGACCGCCCACGCGTAGTCGTCACCATCGCCGGACACGACATCGAAGTAGACCTGACGCCGTTGATCAGGCACTGAGCGCGGCGCGCTGATCGTTGGCGACGACCAACCGGGCGCGGACCGCTCCTCCGGGCGAAGGCGACCTCGGCGTTTTGGCCGGTTGTGTTGCGCACATTCCGCTTGCTGCTCCTGGTAATCGTCGTCTACGCGGTCCTCAACTCGATCGTGACCACCCCCCGGCCCAGCCGGGGCGGGAGGCGGATCAGCCGGAAGCCGCCGATCGCCCCCTGACCAAGGATTCTTAAGATCGACGCGACGTGCTCGCTGAAGTTTGTCGGCCTGAGGGTTGAGGAGAGCCGCCGATGACGCTGTCGGTTGAAGACAGGCTTGCCGTGCATGAGCTGGTCTCGTTGCACGGCCACCTGATGGACAACGGCGAGTTCGACCGGATGGGCGAGCTGTTCTGCAGCGACGTCGTCTATGACGTCTCCGCGTTCGGGTTGGGTGAGCTGCACGGGTACGAGGCGATCAGCGAGGCCAGCCAGGCCGTGGGCGAGGCGAACCCCGTCGGTCATCACGTCACGAACGTCTGCGTGACCGAGGACCCGGACGGCACGGTGCGGGTGCGTTCGAAGGGGATCGGGGTCTCCACCACTGGCAGCGTGGGCAGCGTCGTCTACGAGGACGTCGTGCGCCGGGAAGCGGCTGGATGGCGTATCGCGTATCGCAAGGTGATCCCCCGGCGCACGCCGCTGCATCCCTGAGTACGCGTACGCATGCCCGCCCCGGCGGAGTCGACAAGACTTCTCGGCATGACTCATCGGGGCCGTACGCCGTTTCTGCTCGCCGCCGCCGTTCTCGTGGCTGGGCTCACCGCCGGATGCTCCTACCGGGAAGCGATCTGCAGCGACGGCGAGTCCCCCGTCGCGGCGGTGGACAGCTACACCGGGCGGGCGTGCGTCAAGGACAGCGAGCAACCACCAGCCGGGTATGTGCGGTTCCCGGAGGGCAAGGTGCCGCAGCACGTCGATGACGAGTGGGATCTGTACTGGAACGGGCACAAGCTGGACGCGTCCGGGCGGCAAGTGGCCTGACGCCCCGGTCCGGGAAGGGACCGGGGCGCGTACAGCGGAGGTCAGCCCTTGATGCCGTGGACCGGGGGGACGGTCAGGGTGCGGGCGCCGGGGGTGCCGCCCAGGATGATCTGGCGGAGGGCCGAGTTGTTGGTGGTGTCGAGCTCGGCCAGCTTCTTCTCGGGGTTGGCCAGCACCTGGATGTAGTAGGTGCCGTTGGGCAGGTCGGTGATCTCGAACGACTGGCCGGGGCGGTACTGGCTGTAGGTGTCGCCGTTGCCGATGTCGAGGACCTCACGGACGGCGACCACGGTGTTGGCGCCGCAGGAGGTGGAGAGGTCGGTGTTGTCGGGGCGCCACTTCGCGTTGGCGATGGTGTAGTCGACCGCGTCGGTGTTGGCCAGGCAGAAGGCTTCCTTGCCGCTGCGGACGGCGAGCTTCTGGGTCGAGTCGAGCAGGTTGTACTGGGCGAAGTCGGTGAAGTGCCAGTGCTTGTGGCCCTCGCGCGGGTCCCATTCCATGGTGCCGGCCTCGCGGCTGCCCACCTGGTTGCCCTTGGCGTCGAAGAAGTACTGGTAGGCGTCCATCAGCTCGGTGCCGGAGCGGCGGAAGCCGTCGACCAGCAGCGGGGACGTGCCGGCGTTCCAGACGGTGGCGCCGAAGTTGACGTACGACTTGCCGTCCTCCTCGGACAGCGCGATGTCCCAGGCTGGCAGGGAGCGCAGGTCGGGCCGGGGGCCGGCGGCCGGGGCGGCCTTCAGCGGGGTGGGGCGCTTGGCGGGGGCGCGCAGCTCGGGCACGTACGTGGAGACCTGGGCCGCGCCGTCCTCGGTGTGCTCCTCGTGGGCCTGCACGGCCTTCTTGGCGGAGGCGGCCTTGACCCGGGCCAGCCCGCCCTTGTCGATCTCGGCGTCGACCACCTCGACCTCGACCTTGGCCGTACCCTGCTCGGCCGGGATGCCCAGCAGCGAACGGTAGGCCGGGTTCACCGTCGCGGTGGCGGTGTACTTGCCGACCGGCAGGAGGAAGTCCTCGGTCTCGGGCCGGTCGGCGATCGTGGCGTCCCAGCCGGCCTGGACGCCCCAGACCGCGCCGAGGGTGAACGGGTTGTAGCCGCCGCAGCCCTCCGGGTACGGGTTGGTGGCGGGAGCATCGGGCCGGGTCCGGGCCGACCACGAGTTGCCGCAGAACGACGTCTTGTACTCGGTGACCACCTTGCCGCTCTCGTCGGCGATCGAGATCGAGGTGAAGTCCTTGAGGCCGGTGAAGTCGGTGACCAGCCCGGCCGGCAGCGCCACCTTCTTCTTCTTGCCGTTCTGGACGACGGTCCGCTCGGCCACGATCGGCTTGTCGTAGCCGCTGCGCTTGGCCCAGATCTCGAACGGGTCCTTGCCGGCGATCACGTGCAGGCCGAGGTCGAACGAGAAGTAGATGTCGCCGTCGTAGTTGTAGCGCTCGGCGGTCACCTGCGGGGTGGCGGCGACGAACGACAGCGGGGGAGGTGTGGCCGCGGCCTGGGCCACACCCACGCCGGCGGCGGTCAGCGCCAGCGTCGCCGTGACGGCGCCGTACCTGAGGAGGCGCGAACGAGTGGTCATGGGGTCCTTCCGGTCGGGCGGCCACCGGTGAAGTGACCGCTGCCGGAACATCCAAAGAGGACGGCTGTGAGGAACCTGTGAGGTTCCCAGGACGTGGCACAAATTGGTGACTATCTCTGCCTAATGGCCGAAGGCGGCCCTCGGCCGAAAGTCAGATGCGCGGGCCGGCCCGGCTGTGGCAGACATCGATGACCTTGCCGGTCAACAGGAACGTCGCCTTCGGCCGGGCTGCTGCGATCCGCCACCGTGAAATGATCACTGGGGAAAGGGGGCAGGCTGGTCATCTCGGCCGGCGCCGACGGAGCCGGGCCGATCAGCGTGGCGGCGAGGACGAGCGACCGGACTCGCATAGATCTGCGTCTACGCTGCTATGACGCTCCGAGCAACTTTGACTACGTAGAGTGTGGTTATGGGAATCGACTTCGCCCGGTCGGACAGATCGCGTTTGGGGATCGAGTGGGAGATCGCGTGCGTCGACCGGCGCAGCGGTGAACTCGCCCCGGCCGCGCCCGAGCTGCTCGCCGAGATCGGGACCGCCGACGGCTTTCCGCATGTCACCAGCGAGCTGCTGACCAACACGGTCGAGATCGTCAGCGCGCCGCACCGGCGGGCGCGGGACGCCGTGGCCGACCTGATGCGCCTGGTCGAGCGGGTCGGCGAGGTGGCCGAGCCGAAGGGGGTCGACCTCATCTCGTCCGGCACCCACCCGTTCAGCCAGTGGTTCCAGCAGCAGGTGACGCCGGGCAAGCCGCGCTACGACACCCTGATCGACCGGACCCGGTGGTGGGGGCGGCAGATGATGATCTGGGGCGTGCACGTGCACGTCGCGGTCGACGACCGCCGCAAGGTGCTGCCGATCATCGACGGGTTGCTCACCTACCTGCCGCACTTCCAGGCGCTCAGCGCCTCCAGCCCCTTCTGGGCGGGGGAGCGGACCGGGTACGCCTCGAATCGCGCGCTGATGTTCCAGCAGCTCCCGACGGCCGGGTTGCCGCCGCAGCTCACCGAGTGGGAGCAGTACGAGGCGCTGGTGGCCGACCTGAGCCACACCGGAGTGATCGAGGACCTGAACGAGCTGCGCTGGGACATCCGGCCCTCGCCGAAGTGGGGCACGATCGAGGTCCGTACCTTCGACGGCATCTCCACCGCCGCCGAGATAGCCGCCATCGCGGCCCTGACCCAGTGCCTGGTCGAGCACTTCTCCCGCGAGCTCGACGCCGGGCGTGAGGTGCCGGCGCTGCAGCCCTGGTTCGTCCGGGAGAACAAGTGGCGGGCCGCCCGCTACGGCATGGAGGCCATCATCATCCAGAACGCGGCCGGCGACGAACTGCTCGTCACCAAGGACCTCGAGGAGCTGCTGCCCACGCTGGCGCCGGTTGCCGAGGCGTTCGACTGCACGCCCGAGCTGGAGAAACTCCGCGACATCGTCGCCGGCGGCGCGAGCTACCAGCGCCAGCTCCGGGTGGCCGACGCCAACGACGGCAGCCTCAAGGCCGTCGTCGCCTCCCTGGTTCAGGAGCTGCGCCAAGGCCTTTCTTGAACGGGCGTTACAGATTTGCTAGCGTCCTGGCATGGCCAGGACGCGGGAGTTTGACACCGAGGCGGCGGTCGCGCGGGCGATGGAGCTGTTCTGGCGGCGGGGGTACGAGGCCACGTCGATCCGGGATCTCACCGACCATCTCGGCGTCGGGCAGGGCTCGTTGTATGCGGCCTTCGGGAGCAAGGACGGGCTCTACCAGGCGGCCCTGCGGCACTACCGGTCGACGCTGGCCGCCGAGGCGCTGCGCAGCCTCGACGCCGGCACGGACGCGCGGTCGGCGGTCCGGGCCATGCTGGTCGAGCGGATCCGGATCGCGACCGAGGACGGGCGGGGCTGCCTGTTCGTCAACGCCGCGACCGAGCGGCTGCCGGCCGACGCCGCCACCCGGGCCATGGTCCGGGCGGCGCTGACCGCCAGCCAGGACGCGCTCACCGACGTGCTGACCGCGGCCGCCGAGCGGGGGGAGATCACCTCGGCTCGGCCGCCCCGGCGGCTCGCGGAGTTCCTGGTCACCTTTCTCAACGGGCTGCTGGTGGCGGCCAAGGCGACGCCGGACCGGCGGGCCCTCGAGCCGCTCGTGGAGGTTGCGCTGGACGTCCTCGACTGAGTTTTTTGTGCCCGCTATCTGTAACGAACGATCCAGAAAGGGAGGCGGCCATGCCGCTCGGAGGCGCCACCTGGAACACCTTCCCGCCGGCGGGCTCGATGACGGCCCGGGAGTTCTTCGCCGGATGTACGCCGTTGCTGCAAGGCGTCATCGACGCCAGCCTGGAGTTCGACCGCGGCGTGCTCGACGACCAGATCCGGGCCACGCTCAGCCCGGGTACGCGGGAGAGCAGTCTGCCGCTGACGGAGGGCTCACGGGCCAACGGCGAACTCGTGGCCCAGGCCCGCGTGGTCGGCGACCTGATCGCCGGGTGGGCGGCCGAGGCGCTGGACGAGCTGCTCGACAAGCCGATGGCGCTGCCGGGCGGACCCCTCGCGATCCGCAGCAACTGCGACGGGCACCTGCTCACTCACGAGGCGGCCGACATGCTGCTCGGGCGGCGCGGCGGACCGGTCGGCATGCAGCTCTACAACGAGTGGCTGCACCAGATGGTCCTGCTCCGGGACGCGCTGCTGCCCTTCACCAACGCTGCGGAGGTGCCGCTGCATGTGACGCCCGCCGGCCTGCGCCACATCGAACCGGCCCGCGAGCGTTTCCTGGCCGAGGCTTTGTTCCGCCAGATCCGGCACGGCAGCGTCGTCGCCTTCGCCCACCAGGCGATCACCGGCGCTCCCGCCGACACCGAAACGCCGGCCGGCCTCGACGCAGAGCCGGCGGGGCACAGCAGGACGGCGGCGTACGGATTTGATCACGATGGCGGCACGGTGCTCCCGGCGGTTGTCGGCGCCTCGCCGGTGACGGCGCCCGCCTATCTGTTGACCTGGCATCCCGCGTCGCCAGGGGCTGTCCCGACCGCCTACGTCACCGAGACCGCGGACTACTTCGCGGCGCCGCGCACGCTTGTCGAGGAACTCCCCGCCCCGGCTGGGAAGATGCCGCCGCCCGGCGCCGCCCGTGTCGTTCCGGGACCGGCTCGGGGCGGAGTGCGGACCGCCCGCATCGAAATCGGTATGGAGGGTAGGGGCACGGTCTCCGTCGACCTCGGCCAGGCTCTGCGGGGCCACCGCTACGCCTACCACCAGCCGACGGAGGTCAGCCTGCGGCCGGCAACCGACGGACCCGAGGCGGATCGCGGACGGCCGGCGGATGGGGAGTGGCCGAGTCGAAGCAAGGTGAGCGCGGGAGCCGCTCTGGCCGCGGACGGCCTGCTCTGGACGAGGGAAGGGGACGTCGCGGTGGAGGCGGGAGCGGTCGACGGCCTCGTTCTGCTGGCTCTCCTCGGCAAGATCTACCCGGAGAACGTCGTCCTGCGCCGCGGCGCCGGGTCTGCGGCGCCTGTCACCGTGGGCAAACAGGGCCCGAGCCGGTTCGTCATCGACCTCGCCGGCTGAGGGCGGCCGGCGTCCGATGCCACTACTGTCGGGCTTGGCGTTTTCCCCGCGTGCGCCGGCGCACACCTGACCTGAAGGCTGAGCACCATGACCGTTGAGCTATTGGCCGCCAACCAGCCGGAGACGTTCTACCGGGGTGCCGGGCGGATCGCCGAGTTCCGCAACGGGGCGGCGCTGGCCGATCGGCCCGAGGACTGGGTGGGGTCGGTGACCAGCCGGTTCGGGCTGGCGCCGTCGGGGCTGTCCAGCCTGGCCGACGGGCGGGTGCTGGCCGACGCGATCTCGTCCGAGCCGCGGTATTGGCTCGGGCCGGACCGGGCCGACACTGGTATTCTGGTGAAGCTTCTCGACGCGGGCCAGCGGCTTCCGCTGCACGTCCATCCGGATCGCTCGTTTGCTTCTGCGCATCTCGCCTCGCCGTACGGCAAGACCGAGGCGTGGGTGATCGTCTCGGCGCGCCCCGACGCGTACGTCCATCTGGGTTTTGCTCGTGACGTCACGAGCGAGGAACTGGCCGGGTGGGTGAAGGGCCAGGACTCGGCGGGGATGCTCGGGGCCACCAACAAGATCCCGGTGGCGGCGGGCGACGCGATCCTGTGCCCGGCCGGGCTGCCACACGCGATCGGCGACGGGATCCTGCTGGTCGAGATCCAGGAGCCGACCGACTTCTCGGTGCTGCTCGAATACCAGGAGTTCGGCCTGGCCGACGGGCATCTCGGGCTCGGCTACGACCTGGCCCTGTCCTGCGTCGACCGCGGCGCCTGGAGCCCGTCGCGGCTCGAGGGGCTCCGCGGCACGGCCGACCGGCTGCTGCCCGCGGCCGCCGACGAGTTCTTCGCGGCCCGCCGTCTTTACGGCGGCGACGAGGTGGCCCGTGGCTTCGGCGTACTGGTCGCGGTGTCCGGCGAGGGCCGCCTGCGCGGCGAGAACGACGATCTGCCGGTACGGCGCGGAGACACTCTCCTGGTGCCGTACGCGGCGGGGCCGCTCCGCGTGGAGGGCCCCGTCGAGCTGATTCACCTGTCCGCTGGTTAGCCGACCGGGCCGGTGGCCAGGGTGGCGGTGGCGGTGTGGGACTGGCCGGAGACATCGGTCCAGGCGATCTTCACCTTGTTGCCGGGGTGGTAGCGGTCGAGCAAAGTGGTCAGGGCCGTGGCCGAGCCGACCTGGGTGCCGGCGACCGAGGTGATCACGTCGCCGCGGGTGAGGCCGGCCTTGGCGGCGGGGGAGTCGGCGACCACGCCGAGGATGGCGGGGCCGGTCGTGCCGCTGCTGTCCGTGGTCTCGATGCCCAGGTAGGCCGTGGCGCCGATGTGGACCGCCGAGGACGACTGGCCGGCCCGGATCTGGGTGGCCAGCTTGGTGGCGGTGGCGATCGGGATGGCGTACCCGTCGCCGCCGGACGCCTGATAGCGGAAACCGGCCGAGGCGGCGGTGTCGACGCCGATGACCTGGCCGCCGGTGGTGAGCAGCGGGCCTCCGGAATCGCCGGCCTCGATGTCGGCGTTCACCTCGATCAGGCCGGTCAGCTGCTCCGACGAGCCGCTCGACTCGTCCGAAGCGGTGATCGACTGCCCGAGCGCGGTGACCGCCCCGCCGACCGCGCTGGGCGTGCCCCCGGTCCCGCCGGCGTTGCCGATGGCCACGACCGGGTCGCCGGTCTTCACGGTCGTCGTCGCGAGGCTGGCGGTGGTCAGGCCGGACGCGCCGGAAAGCTTGAGCACGGCGATGTCGGCGCTCCGGTCGTAGCCGACGACGGCGGCCTGGTAGTTCCTGCCGTTCCCGATGTCGGTGACCGTGATGCTGGTGGCCCCGGCGACGACGTGGTTGTTGGTCAGAATCACGCCGTCCGCGGTGAGCACGATGCCGGTGCCGGCCGCCTCCTCGTTCTGGGCGCCCAGGACCGTGGTGATGTCGACCAGTGCCGGGTCCACCTTGGCGGCGACCGCAGCCACTTGAGCATCGGTGGCCCCACCGGCCGCCGTCGTCCCCGAGGCGCCCGATCCCCCGTTCGATCCGCTGCCGAAGCCGCCGCTCGACCCCGAGCCGAACCCGCCACCCGACCCTGAACCGAATCCGCCGCCCGAGCCGTCGCCCGACCCGGAACCAAGGCCGCCGCCGGACTGCGAGCCGGTCGCCGGGGCCAGCGGAAGCACGGGCGACGCAGCGCTGCCGGTGTCCGGGTGCAGCGACCAGCCGGCCGCAAATCCGCCCCCGGCGGCAATCACAAGCGCGGCCACACCGGCCCCGACAGCCACCGCGATCCGCCGCGTCCGCCGCGGACGCCCATGCGGGTCGGCCGGCTGCTGCCACCCACCATGCGGAGGCCACCCACCGGGCGGCGGCCACCCGCCGGACGGTGCCCAGCCACCGGAATAGGGCCCGCCGGCGTGGGGAGCGCCACCGAGCTGGGGTGCGCCGCCGGGGTGGGCTGGGTTGCCGAGCTGGGGTGCGGCGCCGGGGTGGGCTGGGTTGCCGAGCTGGGGTGCGGCGCCGAACTGAGCTGTGTCGCCGGTGTGCGGCGCGCCGCCGCTGTAGGGCGCGCTGCCATTTTGGGGTGCGCCGCTCGGCTCGGGGGCGCTGGGAGGGGGCCAGGCGCCCTGGCCCGGGGTTGGCGTGTGCTGGTCGGGAATGCTCACCGGGGTCTCCTTCTGTCACGGCCGCAACCGCGTCCGTCTCCCGGTGTAGTGCGGAAATCTATGGAACCGCTGTGCGTCTGCTGGACAAAGGTTGGCGGGTCAGGTGCGGGCCGACCAAGCGGCCCACAGCTGGGCGTAGCGACCGCCCGCGGTGACCAGGTCGGCGTGCGGGCCGACCTCGATGATTCGGCCGTGTTCCATGACGACGATGCGGTCGGCCGCGGCGGCCTGGGTGAGGCGGTGGGCTACCAGCAGCGCGGTGCGGCCTTCCAGGGCCGCGGTGGCGGCCTGTTCCAGATCGCGGGCGCCCTCGCTGCCGGCCTCGGCCGTCGCCTCGTCCAGCACGACGACCGGTGGATCCTGCAGGACCACCCGGGCCAGGGCCAGCTGCTGGGCCCGGGCGGCGGTCAGCTGGTGGCCGCCGTCGCCGACGACCGTGTTGATGCCGTCGGGTAGCGCCTCAGCCCAACCCAGGGCGCCGACGCGGTCCAGCGCCGCGCTGATCTCCTCGTCCGATGCGGACGGCCGGGCCAGCCGCAGATCCTCGGCCAGCGGGCCGGCGAAGACGTGGGTCTCCTGGCTCACGATCGCGATCGTCCGGGCCGGCAGCTCGTTGACGGGAACGCCGCCCACCGTGGCGTACCCCTGGTCGGGCCGGAGGATGCCCGCGGCGAGCGACGCCGCAGTGGTTTTGCCCGCGCCTGTGGCGCCGACCAGCGCGACCCGTTCGCCCGGCCCGACCCGCAGGGTGACCTCGCGCAGCACGGGTGCGCCGCCGTAGCCGAAGGTGACCCGGTCGAGCGCGAGATCCCGGCCGGCCGGCCGGCATACGACCTCGCGGCGTTCCACCTGCAGGCCGAGCACGCCGACGAGGCGGGCCAGGCTGGCGCCCGCGTCCTGGGCCCGGTCGAAGGTGGCCATCAGCAGGGTGATCGGGCCGAACAGGCGGTGGAAGAGCAGGGCGGCGGCCGAGACCTCGCCGACGGTCACGAAGCCGCCCCGGACGAGCAGGAACCCGGTCACCAGCACGGCGCCGAGCCCGGTCAGTTCGGCCCGGTTGATGCGGCCCACGAACCGGGTGTAGAAGCCGAAGACGTTGATCGAGATGTCGCGGGCCCGGGCCGAGGCCAGCGCGATGTCGCCGAGTTGACGATCTTCCAGGCGGTACGCGTGCACGGTCGCCAGGCCCTGCATGTTCTCGACGAAGAGCTGCGAGCGGGCGGCGATGGCGACCCGCTCCTCGGCGTAGGACGGGGCGGCGCGGGGGAGATACCAGCGCAGCGCGATCACGTAGAGCGGCCCGGCGACCGCGCCGGCCAGGCCGAGCCGCCAGTCGATGCCGAGCATGGCGATCAGGCTCAGCGTGGCCAGCAGCAGCGCCGAGATCATGCCGGGCAGGACCTCCTTGACGGCCCGGTCGATGGCGGCGATGTCCGCGCTGACCCGGGACAGGAGGTCGCCGCGGCCGGCCCGGTCGAGCACGAGCGCGGGCAGCCGCAGCGCGGTGGCGACCGTGCGCTCGCGCAGGTCGGCCAGGATGCCCGAGCCCAGTCGGCCGATCAGGAAGCCCGCCACGCCGGTGGCCGCGCCGCCCACCACGGCCGAGACCACGATGACCACGGCCACGGGGATGACGGCGCCGGCGTCGCCGCCGGCTTGGATGCGGTCGACCAGCAGACCCAGGGCGTACGCGGGCGCGATCGAAGCGGCCGCGGCCAGCAACCCGGCGAGCAGGGCGAACGCGCTCTCCGCCTTCCGGGTCCGCAGGTCGGCGCCGAGCCAGGCCCGGGTCACCAGCGGCGTCGCCACCGGCAGGATCAGACCGGCCGAAGCAGCGCCCGCGCCGGCAGCGCCCGCGCCGGCAGCGCCCGCGCCGGCAGGGCCCGCGCCGGCAGCGCCCGCGCCGGCGTCCGAAATGTCGGTCATCGCAGCACCGTCCGGCGGTAGGTCTCGTCGTGGACGCTCAGCGAAGCGTGCCGGCCCTCGGCGGTGACCGCACCGTCGCCGATGACCACGACCCGGTCGGCCGCGGCGAGCAGGGCCGGGCTGCTGGTGATGACCACGGTCGCGAACGACGAGCCGGGACCGTGCCGCATCGTCCGGATCCCGTCGGCGATGGCCTGCTCGGTCACCGCGTCGACCGCGGTCGTCGGGTGGTGCAGGACCAGCAACGGCGGCCCGGTCAGCAGCGCACGGGCCAGGGCCAGCCGCTGGCGCTGCCCGCCGGAGAGGTTCGTGCCGCGTTCGGTGACCGGCGCGCCGAGGTCGTCATGGAAGTCGACCGCGGCCGCCCGCAGCGCGTCGTCGAGGCGGTCGCCGCCGTACAGGTCGATGTTGCCGGCCAGGGTGCCGGTGAAAAGGTCGGTCTGATGCGGCTCGACGTGCAGCAGGCGGCGGGCCTCGGCGCGCTCCACCTCTTCCAGCGGCTCTCCGGAGAGCAAGACCTTCCCGCCGTACGCGTCGGGAACCGCCAGCAGTCGCACCAGCGCCTCCGCATCGGCCGGCCGGTGCGCGACCACCCCGACGAACTCACCCGGCTTCACGTGCAGGTCGAGACCGTTGAGCGGCCCGTGGGACACACCGGCCAGGCGCAGGTCGTGCTCCGTACCGCCAATGATCTTGTCTCCTGGGGGCAGGACCAGCCCGGCCCGGGTGACCGAGGCGACCCGATCGGCCGAGGCCCGGGCGGTGGCGACCCAGCTCGGGACGACGGCGAGCACGCCGAACGGCTCGATGAGGAACTGGGCCGAGCCGATCACGGTGATGAACTGGCCGATCGTGATCCGGCCGGTCAGCGCGAACCAGCCGGCGGTGATCGCGATGCCGCCGGCCAGCAGCATGCTCAGCAGCGTGGAGACGCCCTGGTAGGCGTTCTGGGTACGGGCGGCCCGCACGGTGGCGGCCAGCGAGAGGCGGCTGACCGTCCGGTAGCGCTCGGCCGCGGCGTCCTCGGCCCCGATGCCGCGCAGCGGGCGCAGACCGGTGACCAGGTCGGTGGCGACGGAGGTGGCCTTGCCGGCCTGCCGCTGCTGGTCGCCGACCCGGCGCGCGATCAGCGGGGCGGTGAGGTTCAGGACGGCCAGCACGATCGGCGTCGCGATCAGCACGATCAGGCCGAGCGGCAACGAGATCACCAGCAGCGTGACGGCGCTGACCGCGGCCGCGACCGCGGCGCTGCTGATCCGCGGGATGTGGTCGAGGAAGTACGACGTGTACTCGGCGTCGGTGGTCGAGACCGTGAGCAGGTCACCGGGCCGCATCTCGGTGCGCAGGCCGCGCGGGTGCAGGATCCGGGCCGCCACCTCGACCCGGAGCGCGTGACTCTCCTCGGCGATGGCCCGCATCAGGTGGCGGGCCCCGAAGCGGTAGGTCATCGCCAGCACCAGGTAGGTCAGGATCAGCACGCCGATCCAGACCAGCAGCGCGGTCAGGTCCCCGCGGCCGACGGCCCGGTCGATGATCACGCCGATGAGGACCGGCACCAGCGCCGCGCACAGTTGGTAGACGCCGGCCAGCGCGGTGCCGCTCCAGAGGTGCTTGCCGTTGCGGGCGACCGCCCTGCGCAGGATCGCGGTGCCGGGCTTCGCGTTTCGGGACAACCGCCGAGCTCCTCACTTAAAGATCAAGTAAGGCTAACCTGAGTGACGAGCCTCGGGGAAATCGTCAGATTTATAGTTAACTAAGTGCCTTGCAATGTTAGGGCGTTTTAGACCGATTTTGTCCCTCGTCGGGTTCGCGGTCGGCCTGGTCATCCTCTATCGGCTCCTGCTGACGGTCGTCCTGTCCTTTCTCTCTGCAGCTGCCGCGGGGCCGTGGGAGTCGATCCGCCACAACTACGCGGTGCTCGCGTGCCGGGGGCCCGCGACGCGTCCGACGAGCTCGCGTCCTTCGACCCGCGGGGCACCGCGTTCCTGGACGTCGAACCGGCGAGCGCGGCCGAGCTCGAGGGCGTCGCCGGGACGTCGGCCACCGCCCTGGTGCAGAAGGCCCAGCCGACCGGCCGGCCGGGGGAGTGGACCTTCGGCACGCAGGGCAGCAACTTCGCCGCGAGGTGGCGGGTGTCGATCACCCCGGAGCAGGAGCGAAATGATGATCGTGAATGCATCAAGCCCATTTGCTGACGGATTTCCGTCCGTTTCGTGTCGGCGATCGGTCCCGTAGGATGAAATCTCCGTCGCCGAAATGAGGGTGGCCGGTGCCTGATCAGCAGATCTCGCTGGAGGACAAGCAGCGCCTGCTCGAGGCGATGCTTGCGATTCGATCATTGCGCGACACCAGCATCCGCAATCATTATGTGGCCGAGCTGGAGAGCCGGCTGGGGCGGCTGCTCGAGGTCCCGCGTTATGCCGAGGCCCGGCACGATCTGTGGTCGGTGCTCGGCGGCGCGCTGAGTCGCTCCGGCGGTCTGCGGACCCTGGTCCGGGTGGTCTACGACCTCGGCGGCGACGATCCGGCCGTGCGTGACGTCGAGCGCCTCGTCGAGCAGGTGGAGCGCCATGTCCTGGTGGTGGCCGACCGGGCCGAGCTGCTGCGGCTGCTGTCCGCGGTCGACCCGGCCGACCTGGCCACCGCGACCGGGGCCCGCGCGGGGGAGAAAGGCCAGGATCCGGCCGAGCTGCTGCGCCGGCTCGAGGCGACCCCGATGGGGCGTGACGGCGTGCCCGCCCTGCTGGCCTTCGTCGACCGGCTGGCCCACGTGGTCGACGGCGAGCGGGCGCTGAGTCTGCACCGCTGGGTCGACCTCGTCTCCGGCGGTCTCGGTCTGAGCCAGGCGGCCGTACGGAATCTCTGCATCACCAGTCGCCGCGTGCTCAGCGGCGCCGAGGAGGAACCGGTCGAGAAAGCGCCCGCCACCGGAGCCCGGGAGGCCGCGGAGCCGTTGGTCGCCGGCCCGATCCTGCCGCCCCGGGCCGAGTCCGGGGACGAGACGGAGCGGGCCGAGCGCCGGCCGATCTGGGGCGGCGTGCCCATCCGCAACCCCGACTTCACCGGCCGAGAGACCATGCTGGTCGACCTGAACGGCGCGCTGATCGGCAAGAGCCAGGTCTCGGTGCTGCCGCAGACGCTGCACGGCCTCGGCGGCGTCGGCAAGACCCAGCTCGCCGTGGAGTACGTGTACCGGTTCGTCGACCAATACGACCTGGTCTGGTGGATTCCGGCCGAGCAGCCACCGGCGGTGCTCTCCTCGCTGGCCCGGCTCGGCGCCCGGCTCGACGTGCCCGAGAGCGACGACCTGCAGCAGACGGTGGCCTCGGTGCTCGACGCGCTGGCCGCCACGCCGCTGCGCTGGCTGCTCGTCTACGACAACGCCGACCAGCCCGACGAGCTGGTCCGCTTCGTGCCCACGGCCGGCGGCCACGTCATCATCACCTCCCGCAACCAGGAGTGGGGCCGCATCGGCGACGCGCTCGAGGTCGACGTCTTCGACCGGCCGGAGAGCATCGAGCTGATCCGCAAGCGCGGCACCGGCATCTCCGAGGAGGACGCCGACCGGCTGGCCGAGAAGCTGGGCGACCTGCCGCTGGCCCTGGAGCAGGCGGCCACCTGGCAGTCGGCGACCGGGATGCCGGTCGCGGAGTACCTCCTGCTCTTCGACGAGCATGTGCGGGAGCTGTTGTCCGAGGGCAAGCCGCCGTCCTACCCGATGACCGTGGCCGCGTTCCTCGCGCTGGCCGTCGAGCGGCTGTGGCGCGACGCCCCGGCCGCCGCCCAGCTCTTCGAGATGTTCGCCTACCTCGGAGCCGAGCCGGTCTCGGCCGCCATGCTGCGGGCCGGTCGCGGGGCCCAGCTCTCCGAGCCGCTGCGGGCCACCCTGCGCGAGCCGATCCGGATGAACCGGGCCATCCGCGAGCTGCGCCGGGTCGGCCTGGCCCGGGTGGCCGAGCCGGCGGCCGTCAACGCCGGCGGCGAGCCCGACCGGCGCGAGCCCAGCGGCCAGCTGATCCAGGTCCACCGCCTGATGCAGCTCGTGCTGCGCGACGGCCTGGAGGAGGAGAACAGGACCCGCAGCCTGGCCAACGTGCAGCGGATGCTGGCCTTCGCCAACCCCGGCGACCCGGACGAGCAGCAGGCCTGGGCCATGCACGCCGAGATCGGCCCGCACATCGTGACGGCCGACCTGATCAACGCCGAGTTCGCCGAGTCCCGGCAGGTCGTCATCGACCAGATGCGCTACCTCTACCTGGTCGGCGACTACGAGAACAGCCGGCGGCTGGCCGAGTCGGCCCTGTCGGTGTGGCGCACCGCCGAGGGCGAGGGGGTCGGCCCGGACGGGTTGTTCACCCTGCTCGCCACCCGTCACCTGGCCGGCGCGGTGCGGTCGCTGGGCGAGAGCGCCCGGGCCCGCGAGCTCACCCGCAGCGCTTACGAGGGGCTGCGGCGCAACGAGCAGTTCGGCGAGGAACACGAGTACACCCTGATCACCGCCAACAGCCTCGGGCTGGACCTGCGGATCCAGGGCGACTACCGGGCCGCGCTCGAGGTCGACCTGGAGAACCTGCGCCGCCACGAGCGCGTCTTCGGCGAGGAGGACCTCTACACGCTGCGCGTGCGGCGCAACGTGGCCGTCAACCTGCGCATGCTGGGCGAGGTGGAGCGGGCCCACGAGATCGACGCCGACCTGGTCCGCCAGTGGAGCCGCACGCTGAGCCCGAACAGCTACCAGGCGATGCAGTGCGAGGCCAACGTCGCCCGCGACCTGCTCGCCATGGGCCAGCACGGCGCCGCCCTCGACCTGCTGGCCAGGGTGGTGCCCGGTCTGCGCCGCGAGTTCGGGCCCGGCCACGCCGAGGTGCTGCTGGCGTCGCGGACCCAGGCCATCGCCCTGCTGCGGCTGGGTGAGTTCGAACGGGCGGTGGCGTCGGCCCGCGAGACCTACAACAGCACGCGCAACCGGTTCGGCCCCAACCATGAGCAGACCCTGGCCGCCGCGATGACGCTGGCCAACGCGCTGCGGACGGTGGGCGAGGCGGCCGAGGCGCGCGAGCTGGCCGAGGACGCGATCGCCCGGTACCACCGCGACTTCGGGCCCGGCCACCCGTTCACCCTGGCCGCCGAGGTCAACCTGGGCCTGATCCTGCGGCTGCTGGGCGAGAGCGACAAGGCCCGGGCCCTCGACGAGCGGGCCGTGGAGGGCTTCAGCACGGCGTTCAGCCCCGACCACACGTACACCCTGCGCACGCAGAGCAACCTGGCCAACGACCTGGCCATGGCCGGGGCCGCCCGGGCGGCCCACGAGATCTCCGAGCGGACGTACGCGGTCATGGTCGAGCAGCGCGGCGAGGAGCACCCGCACACGCTGGCTATCGCGGGCAACGTGGCGTTCGACCGGATGGCCGTGGGCGAGGTCGACTCGGGCCGTCAGCTGCTCGAGCGGACCCTGGCCTCGATGACCGCCATCCTCGGCCCCGACCACCCGGACACCGTCGACCGGGCCCGGGGGCGGCGCGCCGAGTGCGACCTCGAGCCGTCACCGACCTGAGGTCAACACCGCCGCATTGCGGCTCTGCCAGCCGCTGTGGGTCTCCCGCAGCTGGCGGCTGGCCTGCTCGACCACGGCCGGGGGCAGGGCCACCGCGTCGAGATCGTCGAAGGCGGCCCGCATGCCGTCGGTGAAGCGGCGACCGGCCGGGTTGAGCGCCCGGGACCCGGCCAGGCTGTCCAGACCCCAGCGCACCTGCTCGCGTACGGTCGCGAACTCGCGCTCGGCCGTCTCGGCCAGCGTGGGATGGGCGCGCAACCGGCGCCACAGATCGGCGATCCCCAGGAACGCGTACACGCCCTGGAAGAGGCCGCCGACCGGCCGCGGGTCGGTGCGCCAGGGCGCGAAGTGCAGCTCGGCCGAGTCGGGCGCCACCATGGGCACCACGGCCAGGACCCCGCTGAGCTTCGAGTGCTGGAACTCGTGGACCAGCATCACCGCGAACTCGGCGCCGTCGGACGGCAAGGTCAGACCGAAGGCGCCGTACGCGTCGCTGATGGTCGCGCTGCGTGCCGAGTGGGCGTCCGTGCGGCTCAGCGGGACCAGGGTCCGCAGACCGGCGGCCAGCTCGGCGGCCCGCTCGGGGGCGTACGTGTCGATCAGCTCCCACCCGTCGGCGAAGACCGCCCGCCACCGCGCCACCTCGGCCTCGGACAGGCGGGGAGCGGCCGGCGCGTGGTGGCCACCGCGGTACGGGTCGACGTCGTCGAGCGCCAGCCGCGCGTCGCCGGCGGTCAGCG
The DNA here is from genome assembly GCF_040675435.1 of Actinoplanes sp. NPDC049598. NCBI lineage: Bacteria > Bacillati > Actinomycetota > Actinomycetes > Micromonosporales > Micromonosporaceae > Actinoplanes > Actinoplanes sp. NPDC049598. Next base: position 377,855 of record NZ_JBFAOX010000004.1, read on the forward strand.
GCCAGGGCGCGGCCCAGTCGCCCACCCCGCCCACCACCACGCGGCCGTCCTGCACCTCCGCGGTCACCGGCTCCCACGCGGCCGCGGCCGGGCGCGCGACGCCGAGGCGGGGCAGCGCCACCCCGCCGGGCCTCGCGTACACGGTCAGCCGGGCCGGAACCCCGGTGATCGCGGCGGCCGTGGCGGCGATGGCCGACAGGTGATTGCACTCGACCTCGATCGGCGTGTCCGCCTCGAGCCCGCGCAGCCGGCGGGTGGCGCAGGCCGCCCACGCCCCGATCAGCGGATCGGTGAGCAGGTCGGCCACCGCCTCCGGCCGGGCCGCCTGGGCCCGGGTCAGCGCGTCGACGGCGGCGTCGCGGTGCGCCGGATCGCCGGCCCAGCTGCCGGCCACGAACTTGATCAGCATCAGGTGCTTGCTCAGTTGCGCGCGGGCCAGTTCCCGTACGGTGCCGGGGCCGCCGTCACCGCGCGCCAGCACGGCCAGTTCGGTCGGGGACAGGTGGTGCCGACGCATCATGGGGAGCTGTCCTCGGCGAGTCGGGCCAGATCGGAGGTGACCCGGCGGCGGATGTGGGTGATGAGCCGTTCCAGGTCGGCACAGTAGACGGACGGGTTGCGGAAGCCGTTGGCCGGATCGTAGCGGTGGGCGTAATGGCCGGCCCCGCACACCGTGTGCAGCGGGCAGGCCAGGCAGTCGCCGGCCAGCGCCCGGGTGCCGATCTGCCGGGCCACCACGCCGGGATGGCCGAGCGCCGCGTCCAGCGGGTCGGTCAGCACGCTCAGCCCGGTGGCGCAGGCCCCGTCGTAGGCCGACTTGAGCGAGTCGACCTGCTCGATGGCGCCGTCCGTCTCGATCACCGCGACCGCCACCGGGCTGAGGCCGACCTGTTCGCTGCGGCTGTGTCCACCCAGGAGCAGGCTGATGATCGACTCGAACAGCCGCACGCGGGCCGGCTGGCGTTCGGCGCCGTACCAGCGGTCGAAGATGGTGATCAGCCAGTCCGCGTACGGTGTGCCGCCCGGCTCGGGCCGCCGGGGCGGCGTCGCGTGATTGGCGTGCGGGAACAGGAAGTCGATGGCCGGCGGGTCGTAGGCCAGCAGCGCGTCGAAACACGTGCCGGGGTCGGTGGACGGATCGATGGTGCACAGCAGCCCGGCGTAGGCCGAGCGGCGCTCCGGCCGCGACAGGAGCGTCAGCGCCGCGTGCACCGCGCCCGAGCTGCCCCGGCCGTTGCGCAGCTTGCGGTGCTGGTCGTTCGCCTCCGGCGGGCCGTCCAGGCTGACCCCGATCGCGACCCCGAGCTCCTGCAGGGTGTCCAGCATCGGCTCGCGCAGCAGCACCCCGTTGGTCTGCAGGCCGACGTCGCCGCGGCAGCCCTCGGGCAGCGCGGCCCGGATCGCCGTCACCATGGCCGGCAGGCGCCGGCCGGCCAGCAACGGCTCGCCCCCGTGCAGGATCAGGCGGACGTGGTCGAGATCGTGCCGGCGGGCGTGCTCACCGATCCGGCGGGCGGTGGCCTCGACCACCTCGGCCGGCATGACCGCGGGCCGGCTGCGCCAGCTCTGATCGGACATCTCGTAGATGTAGCAGTAGTCGCAGGCCAGGTTGCAGCGCTGATGGACCTTGAGGACGAAGTCCCGGAACGGGGTGGGAGACCAGCCGGCGGTACGCAGCTCGGCGACGTCCAGCGCGCGATGGGGCCAGAGGGGCTCGCTGACCGTCGGCTCAGGTCGGGAGCGGATCATCGGGCGCGAAGTTCCCGAAGGCGGCGACGATCTCCTGGGGCCGGCTCGTCATGGTGACGAGATCGCGTAACGAGACCGCGAGGGCGGAATCGTCGGACGGCAGGAGTTGATCGAGGGGAATGCCGGTGACGTCGATGAGAGGCGAAGCCGTTTCGGGTCCGGTGGCGCGATCCGCGTCCATAGCTGCCTCCTCCGGACGCCGGCTTCTATGTCGGCGGCGGTTCGATGTCACATTCCGCTTGATTGCCGCGAGCGGCATCAAGCGTCGCCGGGTGATGGGGCCCTAGGACCCTCCGGAGCCTGCCAATTGTATTGTCATAGAGCTGTTGAGCAACCTCAAGAGCATCCGGCGACCGGCGTGTTGCCAAAGCGAGATTCAACGCGCAGGCCAGGGTGTCCGGATGGTCCACTCCACGCACACGTACGGATGCCGCCAGCGTACGCTCCAGCAGCTCCCGCGCGGCGTCGAATTCCCGATCGAGCGATAGGTCGGTGGCGTAATTGGTCGCGGCGGAGAGGGTGTACGGGTGTTCGTCGCCCAGCGTCTGCCGCAGCTCGCCGAGCGTCATGCGGTCGATCTCGCGGGCCAGGCGGTCGCCCAGAGCCCGCAGGATGATCGCGTGGTTGATCTCGGCCGCCAGCGAGAGCGGGTTGCGCTCGCCGAAGATGCGCCGGTAACGGGCGGCGGCCAGCGTCGCCAGCTCCTTGGCCTCGGTCGGCGGCCGGCCCCCGGCCACCGCGTCGGCGTGACTCGCGTTGGCCAGCGTCATGGTGGCGGCCAGCGTGTTCTCGTGGTCGGAGCCGAAGTGGCTGTGGCAGGCGTCGTGGTTGGCCCGCGCCGCCCGCAGCGCCTCGGCGAACCGGCCACACTTGCGCAGCGCGACGGCGATGGTCCGGTCACCTAGCAGCACGTGATGGTGGCGGGCGCCGCCCTGGGCCTGGAACCGGGGCTGGGCCTCCTGCTGCAGCTCGAGGGCCCGCTCGAACTGCCCGAGGCCGAGATGGTCGCGGGCCAGATTGCTGACCGACACCAGCGTCCGGCTGTCCGCCGGGCCGAACAGCTCCAGCCACTTGCGCCACACTTCCTCGTCCACCTGGTAGGCGCCCCAGTAGTCGCCGAGCAGCCGCATGGTGACGGCGAGGTTGTTCATCATCGACAGCGTCTGCGGATCGTCCGGCGGCGAGCCCGCCTGGTAGCGGGCCAGGATGTCGCGGTCGATGTCGAGCGCCGCGCGGTAGTCGCCGTTGACCCGGTGGTGGGCGCTCACCGTGCCGGCGACGCGCAGGGTGAACTCGTGGCCGGGCCCGTAGCCGGGGTGCGCCCGCAGCCGGTCCCAGGCCTCGATGCTGAGGGCCCGTGACCGCTCGTAGCTGCCGAGCGCGCGCAACGACTCGGCCAGTTCGAAGGTCGCCCGCATGATCAGCTCTTCCGCCGGCTGGGTGCGGGCGGCCTCCCCGGCCGCGCTCCACCGGGCCACGGCCAGGTCGGCCAGCCGCCGGCTGCCTTCGTAGTCACCGGTACGGCTCAGGTAGCGCACCTGATCGACCACCACCCGCCAGGCCGGCAGGTGGCCGGAGTCGATCAGGCCGGCCGGCAGCACGTGCGGCGCGATGTCGGCGTGCAGGGCCCAGGTCCGTACGTCGTCCGGCGCCTCCGGGTTGGCCGCGGCGAGCAGCAGCACCACGTTGTCCCGGCCGCGCTCGAGGGCGGCCGGATCCAGGGCCTCGCGCAGGGCCAGCTGGACCAGCCGATGCACCTCGATGCGCTGCGTGCCCTGGTCGACCCGGGCCAGGCCGAAGCGGTTGAGATCGCGGATGGCCCGGCCCATCTGGATGGGATCACGCAGGGCCCGGGCCAGGGGCGCCGACACCGGCGCGTCCTGCCCGCTGCGCAGCAGCGTCACCGAGACGGGCTCGGCCCCGAGATGGGCGAACAGCTCGATCAGATGGGCCGCCGAGGGCGACTCCGGCCGCAGCCGGTCGACCGCTATCCGGACGAAGGCGACGACCGTGGCCGGGTAGTGGTCGGGCCGCCCGGCCGCGATCAGCTCCTGCAGGTGCTCGTCGAACAGGGCGAGGTATTCACTGACCGGCATCGCGGTCGCGCTCTGGGCCGCCGCCACCTGTTCCAGGGCCAGCGGCAGATCACCGAGCCGGTCGGCCAGCAGGTCGGCCTCGGCGCCGGAGATGTCGCGCCCGCGGCGGCGCAGGAACTGGATGCTCTCGGCCCGGTCGAAGGTGCCCACCTCGATCGCCGCGCCGACGCTGGCCCAGCCCGGGTCGCGCGAGGTGAGCAGCACCTGGCCGCCGACCGCGGGCAGCAGGGCGATCAGGTCATCGGACATCTCGGCGTTGTCGAACACGAGCAGCCAGCGCGTGCGCCCGCGCTCCAGTTCGCTGATCACCGCTCGGACGGTCTGCTGGAGATCGCGGTGGGTGGGCAGGCCCAGGCGCTCGGCCAGCGTGGCCAGCGAGGCCCGGGCCACCATCGGGTCCTCGGCCGGAACCCACCAGAGCACGTCCATCTCCGGCGCGGCCCAGCGGTAGAGGTATTCGACCGCGATCTGGGTCTTGCCGGTGCCACCGAGGCCGTGCAGCACGGCCGGGAAACCCGACTGGGAGGTGAAGTGGCGGCGCACCTCGTCGAGGACGAGATCCCGGCCGGTGAAGTTGGCGTTGCGAACCGGGAGATGGCCGGACATGCGCGGAAGTTGTGGAACTCTGGCTGATTCTGACGGTTCCTGGATCGGGGCCGGCTGCATGAAGTCGGCCGCCCGGGCCGCGGGCCGGGCCTCGGCCGGCGGTGACGGCGGCGCGTCCGACGCGGCCAGCCACAGCGAGTGGAAGCGGCGGACCTCGGCGTCCTCGTCCTGGCGGCTCACCGAGCGGGCGGCCAGCACCCGGACGACACACTCGACCTTGTCCCAGCGGGGCAGGCCCTCGCCGCGCAGCATCAGGCTGACGGTCTCGTGACTGACGGTGTCGCGGAGATCCTGACGATGTCTGATCTCGGAGCTGATCACCCGGACGCCCGGCCGGCCGGCGTTGCCGTAGAGGTCGTGCAGGGTGGTGACCAGTTCACGCAGCGGGCCGGGGGATAATTGATCTGGTCCGGGCAGATTAACCGGCACAGCCACGCTCCTCCAGCTGCCGCCAACAAACGTCAAGTTGTGTCAGACAGGATTTCATGAATGCGCAGGGGACGCTAGCCGTCAACTAACGGTCATGATTGCCAGGTTTCGTTCCCGAACCCTTCCGCCGCTCGACCATGGAGGTATCGAGCAGTAATTCGGGAGGGATGGAAATGGACGGCCGCCGGTGGGTGCCGAATGATCGAATGATCGCCAAGATTGCTTTTCTGACGGTCCTGGTGACCATCGTGGTGTTGATATTGGAAAAGCGGATAACCGGGGAGGCCGTCCTGCAGGGGGTGGCCATCCTGGCCGGGGCGGCCGGGGCGTGGCGCCCGGCCCGGCCGAGCCGCCGGGCCCGCAAGCCCCCCGATCACCGGAACGGGTCGGGCTCCGGGGGCTCGCCGGCGTAGTTCTCGAAAGCGGAGAGGATCTCCTGCGGCCGGTCGATCCCGGCCAGCAGCCGGCGCAACGAATTCACCAGAACGGTGTCGTCGTCGGAGAGAAGACGATCCAACGGGATCCGCGTGACGTCGATCAACCGCGCCGCGCCCGGTTCGCCCTGCTCGGCGCCGTCCATCCGCCCTCCGAAAGAAGGCCGGGTCACTGACCCGGCCCCGCTGTGTCGAGGTTACCTAACCACAAGCCGGCCGGGGCGGGATTTCGGGGCACCCGCCCATAGTCGCATGCCTAGGAAAGATCGACAATGCCGGGCTCAATGGGTGTACGGCTCGAGACAGCCGAACTCCGCGCCGGCGCCGGTCACCTCGACCAGCACCCGCTCGGGCCGGACATCCCCGATGACACACCCGGCCTCGGGGAAGGTGACCGCGAAGACCGCGCCCGGCGGGGGAGCGCTCGCGTCCAGCGGCGTCCGCATGCCGCTGACCTGAACGCGATCCGGGGCCAGGCCCAGATCGACCAGGGCCAGCCGGGTCGAGGCCGGCGTGAAGTCGCCGGCCTCTCTCAGCGCGGTGAGCTTCGGGCGGATCCGGGCGGCCAGCGCGTCCCCCACGCGCTGCTCCTCGGCGGTCAGCCCGTGCCGCTGCTTCCACCCGTTGTTCTCGGCCTGATGCGGCGCCCCGTCACCCGGCGGCTGGGCTTGGGCCCCGGCGTCGTCCGGCGGCACGGAAGGAGAAGCAGGCACGGAAGGAGAAGCAGGCAGGGAAGCCGATGCCGACGGCAGCGGCGAGGAGTCCCCATCGCCCGCGCCGGGCCGGGCACAGCCGAGCGCGAGCAGCCCGAGCACGGCGGCCGTGAGCGCCCAGCGGCCGGAGGGTGGCATCCGCATCCCCGGATCCTATGAGAGGGTCGCCAGCATGGAACGGCATCTGGACTGGGCGGGCTGCCTCAACGTGCGCGACCTGGGCGGCCTGTCCACACGCGAGGGGCGGGTCACCCGGCGGGGCGCGGTCGTCCGGGCCGACAGCCTGGACCGGCTCACCCCACGGGGATGGGCGGACCTGCAGGCGTACGGCGTCAGAACTGTAGTTGATCTACGCGAGAGCGACGAGCGATCGGCGACCGTGGCCCGCCCGGCCGGGATCGCGGTGGTGCACGTGCCGCTGGACGACAACGCGGACACCGACTTCTGGTACCGGTGCATCGACGACGAGACGGACGGGACGCCGCTCTACTACCGGCCTTTCCTGGACCGCAAGGCGGACCGCTGCGCGCAGGCCCTCGCCGCGGTGGCCCGCGCCGAGCCGGGCGGCGTGGTCGTGCACTGCGGCATCGGCCGCGACCGGACCGGCCTGATCTCCCTGCTCCTGCTGACCCTGGCCGGCGTCGAGCCGGCCGCCATCGCGGCCGACTACGCCCTCAGCGGCGACCGTCTGCGGCGCCACTTCGACCGCGACGACCCGGTCGTCGAGCGGCTGGCCGCCCGCGGCACCACCATCGCCGAAGTGGTGCACAAGCTGCTCACCGAGCTCGACATCGAGCAGCGGCTGACGGCGGCCGGGCTGACCGGTGAGGAGCTGCGGGCGATCCGGGCGCGCATGGCGGGCGCGGCGGCCTGAGGTCCGCCGCGCCCGGGTGGCGCCGTCAGAGGGAGACCAGGCCTCTTCCGGGCACGGCGGTGGCGGGCCACTCGTACTCGGTGACCGCGCCGCCGCGTACCTCCAGGTGGGTCAAGGGGTTGAGGGCGTTCTGCCAGACCAGGTACGTGCCGGCGGGCAGGGCGTCGATGACCACGCAGTGGACGGTGCCGCCGGTGGTGTGGCGGGCCCGGACGGCGGCGTGGGTGCGCTTCGACGGGTCGGCGGCCGGGCTCACCTCGATCTCGTGGCCCAGCCATCGGGCGTCGGTGTGGATGATCAGGGCGCCGATCGTGCCGCCGATGTCGAGCATCACCGTGCCCTGGCCGGAGGGAGCCAGGGTGTGATGGTGATGGTGCTGGTGGCTCACGACGGGTTGGTGAAGCCGTCGAAGGGCGTGCCCAGGTACGGGAACTTGGCCAGCAGCTTGGCGTTCGAGTTCTTCACGCTCAGGCCCTGCTCGACCAGACCGGCCGCCGCGTCCGCCTTGAAGTCCTTGTCCACCAACGGGACGGTGGCGCCGGCGATGGCCCGCAACGAGATCGAGACCACGTCGTCGGCGATGCGGCGGCCGTTGGGGAAGCCGGCCACGTCGCCACCGAGGACGCCGAACTTGCTCTCCTTCTTGGCCGGCGGGATGGCCGTGTTCAGCCGCAGCATGTCGGCCTGCAGCTCGCCGGTGTTGTTCTGGAAGCCCTCGATCAGGCCGTCCGGGATGCCGGTGAGCAGGATCGCCAGCAGATCGGCCCGCGGCTGCTTCTTCTTGTTGAGCTCGGCCAGGTTGTCGAACAGGCCCGGGTAGAGCACCGGCAGCAGCGCGCCCAGCTCGGGCGTGGCCACGAACTCGGCGAAGCGCTTGTCCTCGCTCGGCGGCAGGCTGTTCCACTTGTCCTTCTCGGCCATCGGCACGATGACCTCGTTGAACAGCGGGTTGCCGAGCCGGGAGACCTGCACCTGCGGGCCGACCGCGACGTCGCCCGAGGAGTTGCCGTCACGGACCTGGACCTGCCGGCGGCTGGCCGACGTCCACACGCCGATCACGGCGCCGGCGTCGCGGCCGCGGACCTTCTTCTTGCCGTCCCGGCGGACCTGGTGCACCGGGATCTGCAGGGCGATGCTGTGCACATTGGTCTTGTTGGTCGCGTTGACCGCCTTGCCGGCGTAGTTGAACAGGTTCTGCCCGACCAGGTGCTTGTCCTGGAACGGGCGCAGCGTGCCCAGGTCGAAGATGGCGCCCAGGTCGACGAAGAACGCGTCGGCCCGCTGCCCGGCGAAAACCTTCTCACCGGTCTTCAGCTGGTGCACCGCGTCCTCGGCGAGCTTGTCGTAGTCGGCGATCGAGACCTTGCCGACGTTGCAGGGCGGGCTCGGCAGCTTGTCGGCCAGCTTGGTGCGCTTGCCGTGCTTGTCGACCTTGGTCACCGAGTAGAACTGGCGGCGGTTCCAGTTCTCGCTGTCCAGCGACTCGATCGGGCCGGTGTTGTAGAGGAACGTCTTGTTGTTGCGCAGCTCAGTCTCGAACCGGAACTCGTAGGTGATCTCGGCCCGGGCGTCGCCGTCGGTGTCGATGTGGATCGCGTAGACGACGTCGTCGCCGAACTCGAAGAAGTTGGGGCCGCTGGCCGGCAGCTGCAGCGGCACGTAGTTCGCGATCAAGGTGACCGTGTCGGGATCGTCGGGGCTGACGAAGGCGTACAGGTCGGAGCTGTCGGCGACCGGGTCCTTGCTGATCTCCGGCGCTTCGCGGTGTGAGGACATCAGCGGTCTCCCTTACCGGAAGCGGCCTTGAGCAGGCTGTTGACGAGCTTCTTGTCCGTGATCGTCTTCAGCTGGTCGCCGGAGAAGACGTCGATCGTGCCCTTCTTCGCGTCCCGGATCGAGATGACGAGCGCGGAGCCGTCACTCTCCGGCTCGTTCTCACCGGCGAGGCTCAGCCCGGCGACCGAGACCGCCGAGACACCGACGCCGGTCGCGGCGAGGGCGAGGACCCGGCGGCGGGACAGCCACTGGTGTCCCGGGGCGCGGTAGCGAGAGCGGCTCATGCTTGACCTTTCGTCGTGGTGCAGCAACTGATCGGGCGATGCATGTCGACGCCCGTCAGTACGAGATCCACGCGCGCTCGGTTCAAACATCTTTTGGAGCGCTCCCAGCGGTGGCGGGCTCCTCAGGTGAACTCGCGGAGGAGCTTGGCCAGGTCGGGGCGGTCGATGTCGTCGAGGGCGGCGGGCAGCGTGGGCAGCTCGTCGCGGGCCTCGAGCCAGTGCCAGAGGGCCTGCGCCTGCCGGCCGGGCTCGAAGCGGGCCTGGTCGGGGCCGGGGACGGCCAGCACCATGGCCAGGTCGGGCCAGGAGTCGCCGAGCCGCCGGGTGAATGCGAGGGCCGCGCGACCGGTGAAGCCGGCGCGGGCGCGGCGCCGGGTGGGCGGGCCGGGCAGCGGGACGCTTCGGTCGACCGGGTCGCAGGCGGGCTCCCAATAATGTCCGCGTGGTGGGGCGAAGGCCGCCCACGGGCGCACCTCGAGCTCCCGGGCGCCCGCCGGGGCCAGCAGCACCAGCCAGCCGCCGCGGTGGCCGGGGGCGACTCCGTCCGCCGAGTGCCAGCGCCAGCGGAAGTGGGGGCCGCCGGCGCCGTAGACGTCGAGCGCCGGCTCCTGTGCGGCCACCGGGATCGGCAGCTCCACCGGCTCGCCGGGACCGGCCGGCACGAAGTTGAGGGTCGGGCCGAGCCGGTGGACGCGGGCCGGTTCGGCGGCCCGGACGGTGTGGGGCACCGCGTCGAGGATCGCGGCGCCGGGTGTGACCAGGTCGAAGCCGGCCTCGACCCACTCGGGCGGGGTGACGCCCGGATCGGTGACGATGTCGATCCCGGCCCGGACGAGGTAGGCGTCCTCGGTGAAGGCGGCCGAGTCGAGCGGGTGGATCTGCCAGCCGCCGAAGCGGACCGCGCCGACGTCGGCCCGCATCCGGTCGGTGTAGCCCCGCACGCTGCGGGGCTTGAAGTACGTGCGGACCTCGGCCGCTCTCATGAGTCGCTCCGGCCCGCGGGCATCGCTAGGCGACGTGGCTCTCCATGGTCTGCTCCTCGTGTCGGCCCGGGCCGCGGTTTCCCCCGTCCGCGGTTTCTGGGAACGACCCTGTCGCGCATGTCTACCGTCGCCCTTCCGCTCGTCTACCGATGGAGGCGGCCATGGCGGCTATGCCGCCGGCGATCCCGGCCTGGTCGGCGATCTCGGCCTCCTCGGCGCCCTCGGTGGCGATCTTGGAGAGCGACGAGGCGGCGTATGCACCCAGGCCGCGCACGATGATCCGGATGCCCAGGGCCGCGGCCTCGCGGGCGGCGGCCACAGCCGGTTTCTCGGGGCCGATGTCGCCGTCGCCGAAGACGGCCAGGACCCGGTCGCCGCGCAGGTGCCCGAGCATCGTGATGCCGGCGCGGACGGTCGGCTCGACGTTCGTACCGCTGGTCCTCAGGTCTTCCCGCAGTCCCCGCAGGACCGGCTGCGGGTCGGCCGAGAGCGGCACCGTGGCCACCACGCCGCTGTCCCACAGGATCAGGCCGACCCGGTAGCGCGCGGCCACCGCCTCCCGCACGAACTGCTCGGCCCCCCGGTTGGCTTCCCGGATCGGCTGCCCGTACATGGACGGGCTGACGTCGATGCAGAGAACGACCTTGCCGAGGTACGGCTCCTGCAGCGCGCCGAGGTGACGGCCCACCGGGAACTGGGTGACCCCGACCGAGTCGTACGGGCGGCGGATCCAGTCGGTCACGGGTGGCTCCTCACTGCCGTACCGTCAGGTTGGCCAGGTTTTTCGCCTGTTGCTGCCGGGCCGCCGTGTCCAGCACCCCGTCCACGTAGGCGGCGAGTCGCAGCTCCGTCCCGCTACGGGGCTCCCGGGCGGTCAGGCCGAGCCGCCCGTCCAGGCCGAGCCGCAGGCGGACCTCCAGCGGCGACCCCGCCGGCAGCCCGGCCGGCAGCCCGGTCAGCTCGCCGTCGAGGACCCGGCGGTTGTCGGCCGGCTCGGGTGATTCGACGAAACCGGCCTGCTCGTAGACCTCCATGCGGACGGTCGCCTGGTCGTCCAGGACGGTGGCCACGGTGAGCGGCGCGCCCGCGGCCGGCAGGGCGTCGTTCTGGTGGATGACGTGCTCGACGAAGCGCCGCTGCCCGTCCGGGTCGGCGCTGTCGTGGACCAGCAGTCCGAAGCTGCGCGGCACGACCGAGCTGAGGAACGCGCCGCCGGGCTGCCCGGCGACCGGCGTCGCGGCCTCGGGCCGGGCCGCCTCGAACGCCCACCCCGGCCGGACCCAGCCCGGAACCACCCCGGTCAGCTGCCCGGCCCGCAGCGCCGCGCCCTTGGCCACGGCCAGCTCCGGGTCGTGCCGGTGCGGCCGGCGGCCCAGCTCGGCCCCGACCGCCTCGGCGATCATCGGCATCCGGGTCGACCCGCCGACCAGCAAGCAGTCGGTGACGTCGCCCGGGGTGAGGGCGGCCTTGGCCAGCAGGCGGCGCAGACAGGCGAGCGTGCTGTCGGTCAGGTCGCGGGTCATCGCCTCGAAGTCGTCCCGGGTCACCGTGACCCGGGCCGTCCGCCCGGCGTGCCGGAGCGCCACCTCGTGGGAGCGGGTGCTGGTCAGGGCGCGCTTGACCCGCTCGGCCCGATCGGTCAGCTCGGTCATGAAGGCGACGTCGTCGGCGGCGTCCTCGACGCCGGTGAGCTCGGCGAACCGGTCGGCCAGATGCGAGCGCAGCCGCTCGTCCCAGTCGGCGCCGCCGAGATCCATGTCCCCGTCGACCGCCACCACCCGCGGGCCGGCCGGCTCCATCCGCACCACGGTCGCGTCGAACGTGCCGCCGCCGAGGTCGTAGACCAGCACCGTCCCGGTGGTGACGCCGTAGTGCAGGGCGGCCGCCACCGGTTCGCCGACCAGCTCGAGCACGTTCAGCCCGGCCAGCAGGGCGGCCTGCTGGGTGGCCTCGCGCTCGCGGATGCCGAAGTACGCCGGCACGGTGACGACCACCGGCAGGGGTGCGGCCGGCCGGTCCGGCGCGACGCCGTCGACCACGGCCCGCAGGATCAGCGCCGAGATCGACTCGGGGGTGTGCTCGACGCCGTGGAACTCGAACAGCCGCTCGGTGCCCATGTGCCGCTTGATCAGCGCGACCGTCGACTCCGGGGCCACCGCCGCGAGCTGCCGGGCCTCGGCCCCGACGACGGCGGCGCCGGGCGTGAACGAGACCACCGACGGCACCAGCTCGGCCCCGAGCGGGTTGCGCAGCACGACCGGGATCCCGTCCGGGTCGAGGGTCGCGGCGACCGAATTCGACGTGCCCAGGTCGATGCCGAGGAACGGGATCAGCTCCGCCATGCCGCCTTCAACTCCGCGATCAGGTGGGCGGCGCCGTCGTACACCTGGTCCCAGACGCCATCGAGCACTATGCCGGCGATGAGCAGGGCGGACAGCAGCACCGACCCCACGACGACCAGGGCCCGGAACCCGCGGTGGCCCGGCGGGACCTCGTAACTCATGCCGTGCTCCTCTCCTTCTCGCCGGCAATCGGGATCGGCTCCTCCTCCAGAAGCCAGCGCAACGGGGCGAGCGGGCCCCGGCCCAGCTTCGGGTCGGTGGCCGAGACGGCGAAGTAGCGCACCTCGCGGAAGTCGGTCTCGGCCGACTGGACCAGGTTGTCGACGCCCTGATCGACCAGCCAGGCCCGGACCGCGTCGTTCTCGTCGGACAGGCCGTCGAGACCGGGCAGCCGCCGCAGCAGGTCCAGTTTGGACACCACGAAGGCCAGGCGGTTGCGCTCCGTGCGGACGCCGGACTGCCGCAGGCGGGTCGCGACGTTCTGGTACGACGGCTCCGGCGGGTCGGCCGAGACGTTGGCCGCCGCGAACAGCGCGCCGAAGGAGCGCTCGTAGCGCTGGCGGATCTCCGGCACCGCGAACGGGTCGAGCACGAAGACGAGCGTCCGGGCGCCGTCGAGGTACTGGTAGCCGGCGTTGCGTTCCGGGTCGGACAGCGCCTCACCGGCCGCGTCGTAGAGGTGCAGCAGCGCCTCGCGCTTGGCCGCCCGGAACCGCAGGGTCACCGCGACCGGCTGCTGGGCGGCGTCGGTCTTGATGGCCGAGCCACCCCGGTCGACGATCTCGGCGTACGTGTCGTACATCCGCTTGCTGCGATCGTCGGCCAGCGACACCCGGGCCGGGCCACCGCCCCGCAACAACTCGACGATGCTGACCATCACCAGGTGGGTCTTGCCCGACGAGGGCGCGCCGAAGACCGGCACCCGAAGGTCGGTGGCCGTGCCGGCGCCCTCGTGCAGGCCGGTGTCGCAGAGCGGGCAGAACGCCGCCATCGACCGGCCGGCCCGCAGCACCATCGTCGGCAGCCGCCGCCCGCAGCCGCAGCGCCGGGAGAAGACCCCGAGCAGCCCGGGCCGGATGTCGCGGTGCATCGCCGTCGGACCGTGCGCGCCCGGGCAGCGGTAGACCGGCCGGGCCGAGGTCTCGTAGCACCGCGGGCAGGTCCCGGCCGAGCGCCGGAGCAGGCCCAGGGCCCGGTCCAGGCCCCGCAGGACCGCCACCGCGACCAGGCCGAGCGCCCACACGAGCACGGCCAGGGCGGCCATCACGACGGCGACCAGCAGCACGGCGACCGCGACACCGGCCGTGCCGGCCATCAGCAGCACCGCCACCGGCAGCAGGATCGGCCACATCACCAGCCCGAACCAGCTCATGCCGGCCGCGGTCTCGCCCGCCCAGGCCCACATCTCGCCGGTCCGCTCGGTCACCCGCTTGACCACGACCACCCAGTCGAGCCCGGCCTGCGCGACGAAGTAGCCGGGCCAGGCCAGATCGGGGGTGACACCCTTCGGTGTCCGCAGCATCCTGAGCTTCCCGGCGGCGACGTCGCCCGGGGTCAGCACCCGCTCGTCCTGGCCCTCGAAGAGCAGCCAGAAGGCCAGGCCCAGCCCGGCCGCCACCCCCACGGCCAAGCCCACGCCGCCGGCCATCAGCGACACGGGGAAGGTGAAGTAGACGAAAGCCAGCGCGCACAGCCACAGGTAGAGGGCGATCGCCGCGATCGCCACCACGACGCCGATGACGATCGGCATGTCAGCGCTCCTTCCGATCGCGGCCGAACTTGCGGCTCCAGAACGACTTCTCGCCCTCGCGCAGCAGCGCGTCCCACTCGTCCATCCGGCCCGGCGCCAGCTCCAGGACCAGCTCCTGGGCCTTCTTGCGGCGCTTGTCACCGGCCCGGTGCATCCACTTGCGCAGGTGCTCGGGCCAGTCCCGCTCGAACGCCGGGCCGAGCAGGCCGGTGCCGCCCAGGTTGAAGACCACGGCCGCGGTCACCACCCCGTCGCCCTTGCGGAGCGTCTCGAACAGCCCGTGGCCGTACCCGGGCCGGATCTCCTCCGGCAGCAGGGCGGCCAGCTCGTGCGAGGCCCACGGCTCCTGGACGTCGAGCAGCGCCCCGGCGAGCTCCTGCTGCCAGACCTGACGGGCGATCGGTGAGACCGTCGCCAGGATGCGGCGGTGCTCGACCAGGCCCTTCGGGTCGGCCCGGGTGACGGTCTCGCACCAGCTCCGCAGCGCCGCGTCGTCCTCCAGCAGGATCTCGTGGTCGCGGGGGAGACGGACCAGGCCGTGCTCGTGGAGCCGGCGGAGCAGGCCGAGGTTGGCGTGGGTGGCCTGACCGGGCCGGGCGATCACGCGCAACAGCGGCTCGAAGACCGGCTCCGGCAGCAGGGTTCCCGGCGGCAGGATCTCCAGGAGCGTCTTGTAGTCCTCGACGGTCGGCCGGGTGCGCCGCCAGAGCGTCCGCGCGGTCCGGTCCATCTGGGCCGGCCCCTGCGGGAGGGCGGCGGTGAGCTTGTCCTTGATCAGGGTCTGCCGGCCGGCGCCGTCCGCCCAGCGCATCTGGGCGGCCAGCACGGTCTCGTAGAGCGGGCTCTCGCGCAGGGCGCCGTCGATCCGGTACAGGTCGAACCAGGCGTCGCCGACCTCCTCCGCCCGTCCCTGCTCGATTCGCGTCACCAGCTCGGCGTCGAGCCGGCGGCGCAGCGGTAGCGCGGCGACCCCCCAGAACCGGGTGTGGTAGACCTCCTCCGGATGGTCGGCCCAGTGCGTGACGAAGGCGTGGACCGCCTCGGGCACCACCTCGACGTCGTACTGCAGGTCGAAGCGCGCGGCCACCCGCAGCACCGCCTCGAACGGTCGCGGGCCGCGCCACTCGGCCAGCTCGTCGGGCACCAGCTCGGCGCAGCGGGCGGCGTGCCGCTCGGTCCACATCCCGGCCGGCAGCGGCGGCAGCTTGAGATCCTCGGCGGTGCCGAACCGCGAGGCCCGGTTCAGCTCGGCGCTGATCAGGGCGATGCGGACCTCGGGGGCCCACTCCGGGTCGATCTGGCCGGTCCGGGCCACCTCGTCCAGGGCGAGCAGGATGTCCTCGGGCCACTGCTTGACGTTGCCGACCAGCTTGTCCACCAGCACGTTGCGATCCTTGGCGAGCAGCGTGGCCGGGGTGTCCCGCAGCCAGTTGACCGCGATGCGGGCGATCGGCTCGGACAGCCCGGGCCCGCGCAGCACCATCGTCATGGCCAGGTCGAGGGCTTGACCGGGGTCCTTCAGCCCGTTCGCGCCGGCCTGTTCGACCACGTCGAGCACGTCGTACGGATCCTCGTCGAGCAGCAACCGCACCCGGCGCCCGGCGTCGGTGGTGACCGGCACGTCGCTGGAGTCGTTGCGGGTCAGGTCGAAGACCGCGTAGCCGTTGTCGTTGGCCACCCCGGCCGACGTGCTGTCCCAGTCCGGGTGGACGGCGACGACCGGCTGGACCGCGTACGCCGGGTCGGTCACGAACACCTTGAAGCCGATGCCCACCGCCCGCCGCTGGGGCAGCAGCAGCGTCGCGGCGCTGATCCAGCGCAGCACCTCGGCCGGGTCCTCGCCGATGAACAGCACCCGGGGCCCGCCGCCCTCGAGGCCCTGCAGCGCGGAGAGCAGCCGTCCGAGCCAGAGGTCGCCGCGCGGGCTGGTGGCCACGAAGGTCTGCGCGGCCTCGATGTCGAACGGGCCCGGCTCCCAGCCCTCGGCCAGCGGTGGGCACTCGGTGCTCTCGGCCGGCCGGCCGGTCCAGAACGGCGCCCCGAACAACTGGGCCGGGCGGATCAGCCCGTAGCTCGCCGGGTCCGAGGTGACCAGCGCGTGGGTCAGCTGGTTGCCCTCGCGGCCGCCGTTGGCCTCCCGGCCGAGGTAGACGCCGGCCGCGGTGACGTAGAGGCCGTCGACGGCGTGCGCGAACGACGGCGGGTACTCGGCCACCGGCCGGCGCTCGCGCATCCACTTCGCGGGCGGCTCGTAGAGCACCGCGTTCTGGGCCAGCGTCATCGCCGCCCGGTCGGCGCCGGGTGAGCGCGCCTGGAACTGCAGGCCCGCGGTGCGCTGCAGACCCTGGCCGGGTACGCAGTCGGTGTAGATGAGCGTCTCGAAGTCGACGCCGGCCCGCCCGCTCATCGCTGCCTCTGCTTGGGCACCACGTTGAACTGGCTGAGCAGCCACAGCAGCGGCTCGGTGACCCGGAACGGGCGGACGCCGTTGCGGTCCACCTCACCCGACGCGTAGTCGGGCGGCGCGCCCAGCGCGGAGACCGGGAAGTACCGGAAGTTGGCGTAGTTCGCCTCCAGGTAGTCGTCGACGTCGTCGGCCTCCCACTGGTGCAGCAGCGCCTTGACCTGCTCGTGGGTGTCCTCGCCGGCGGAGTCGTCGTACGGCCCGGCGGCGGACGGCGCCCGCAGCAGCGGATGCTCGGGCCCGAGCACGTCGAAGAAGGCGTCGATCTTGGCGAAGGCCACGGCCACCGGGATCTTGATGCGGCGGCTGGACCGGATGTCGTGCTCGCGCCGCAGCTGGTCGGTGACCCGCCCGAGCACCTCCATCGTCGGCTGCTCCGAGCGGATGGCCTGCGGTGGCAACCGGATCTGGTCGCGGGCGGCCGGAATCATGAACGGGTCGAGCAGCAGGATGAGCGCATCCGCCGCGTTCAGGTAGACCAGGTCCTGAGTCTGCTCGTTGGAGTTGAGATCCTCGCCCGCGGTGTCGTAGAAGGACAGGTACGTGGTGCGGTAGCCCTTCAGCCGGGCCGCCAGCCCGCCCTGCTCCTGCTGCCGCCACTCGAAGACGGTGGGCTCCTTGCGCCCGCCGACCGCCTGCGGGGTCTGGCTCATCAGGCTCCGGTCGGAGTAGACCGACCCGACGTACTCGCGGATGGGCTCCTTGACCGCGCCGGTCATCCGCACGGCGGCGCCGAACCGGCGGCGCATGCTGTTGGTCAGCTCGTGCGCGAGCACGGTCAGATAGACCGACTTGCCGGTGCCCTTGGCGCCCACCATCGCGATCAGCGGGCTGGTGCTGTCGCCGAAGCTCGACGACAGCGGGGTGTGGCACTTCGGGCACACCCGGATCCGGCTCGTGGCGCCGCAGTCCGGGCAGTCCGCCTTGCCCGGGCCGAACGACAGGCGCGACGCCGGCGGGAACGACGGCCGCACCGCCTCCCGGAATCCGGCCCAGCGGGCCCGGTCGTCGTCGGTCTTCTTGGCGCAGCCGGCGCGGCCCGGGGTGCCCCGGCCGGTGCACTGGTACCACAGGCGGTTGCCATCGATCCGGTTGTAGCAGTACGGGCAGGCCAGACGGCTCATCACGACACCTTCAGCTCGGTGACGGGCGGGTCGATCAAGGTGACGCCGTCCGGGTGGGCGGCGAAACAGCGGATCCAGTACGGCTTGGCCGTACGGGGCACGGTGAACTCCAGGAGCAGCGGCGAGCCCGGCTCGAGCACCAGGCCCTCGAACCGTTCGGCGACGACCTCGGGGCCGGGGGCCAGCGGCATGACCCGGCCCGGGGCCACCACCACGGCCAGGTCCAGACCGGCGCAGGGCCGGTCGCTGACCAGCTCGATGACGCGCTGGGAGCGGTTGCGCCAGCCGGGCACGGTCCGTACGGCGTAACGGATCCGGGTCGCCCGGCCGGCCACCTTCTCCTGGACCGGCTCGGAGAGGGACTCACCGGCCGGCCCGATCGTGACCGCCCGGACCGACACCGTGCCGCCCTCGTTGCCGACCGGCAGCACACAGCCCTCGCCGTCGGTGTAGGCGGCGCGGGTCATCCGCCGCCGGGTCGTCCCGGCGCCCGGGCGCTCCCACTGCACCTCGACCAGGCCCGCGTCCTCCGGCCAGGCCCAGGTGACCCGGACCTCGCCGCCGGTGCGCAGGGTGCGCAGCCCGCGGACGGGCTCGGTCTGTCCCAGGTGGACCGGGCGCCCGGCCACCAGCCCACCCGGGCCGGTGGTCAACGGGACGTACATCTGGGGTCCGAGGGGGATCTCCGCCTCGAGCACGCACGCGCCGCCGGAGAGCTCGGGCAGGCCCGGCACCTCGGCGCCGTAGCGGCCCGCCGTGGCCGGGCTGATCGTCGACCCGTACTCCCACGGGGGTGGATCCGGCGCGTAACGCACCCGGACCGGGGCCGGCCCGGCGGGCCAGGTCAGCCGGACCAGGACGTGCCCGCCGCGCCGGTGGACCGCCTCGACGGTGAGCCCGTCGACCGGCGCCGCCTCCGCGGCGGTGGCCCCGGAGACCACGGCCGCGCGGGAGAGCACCTCCCGGCCGCCCTCGTCGTGGTAGACCGCGGTCAGCGCGTAGAAGTACTCCACCCCCTCCTCGACCTCGCGGTCGACCAGGGTGCCGCTGCCCGCGGCCACCGCCACGCCGTCGCTCGGGCCGCGGGGCGGGCGTCCCGGAGCCCGCCGGGCCCGTACCTCGACCACGTCGGCCGGGGTACGCCAGGTCAGCGTGATCCGGTTGGCGCCGGCCCGCAGGGTGACGTCGCCGGGCTCCGGGGTGAGCCGGATCCGGTCGGTGACCGGCCGCGACCACACCGACCCGGCCCCGGCCCGGGCGAAGACGGCATAGTGCAGGTCGCGCGCGGTCGGCGGCCGGCTGTCGGTTGCCGCCGACAGCCGGCCGCCCTCGGCGATGACGTCGCCGTCCTGGGCCGAGCCGGGGGGCGCCCCGACCCGCCGGACGACGCGGTAGTCGACGGTGTCGACCGCGGTGGCCGGTGCCTGCCAGGTCAGCTTCACGCTCGAGCCGGTGGCCACCAGGTGCAGATCGCGGGGTGGCGCCATCGGCAGGCGGGTCTGCCGTACCCGTACGCCGTCGTCGTCCTCGGCGATCCGCAGCGCCTCCCGCAGCAGGCGCTCCGCCTCCTGCTCGCGCTGCTGCCCGAGCGCCCGGTCGGCGTCGGCCAGCAGCCCGGCCAGCTGCTCCACCAGCTTGTCGATCTCGGCGACGATCTGCGCCCGCTCCGGATCGGTAGCCGGCAGCGTGCCCAGGGCGGCCTGCGCGGCCCGCAGCTGGCCGGCCGCGAGCATCTCGCGGATCTGGGCGGCCACCGGCGACCCGGTGGCCACCCCGCTCGGCAGGCTGGCCACCACCAGCTCGGCGTCCTCCTGGGTCAGGCCGAGCCGGGTCGCCTGCCGCACCAGCAGCGCGTCGACCAGGTTGTCGGCCCGGCCCGCGGCCAGCTGCTCGACGATCTGGAACAGCGCCAGCTCGCGCAGGTCGGCGCCGTTCTTGACCGCGGTGGCCAGGATCCGCAGCGCGGCCCGCCGCGCCCGCAGCACCGGCGAGTCGGCCGCCTTGTCGGCGTCGCGGATCCGGGCGTCCAGGGTCGGCCCGTCCAGCCGCCGGGCCCGCTCGCCGGCCACCGCGAACTGCGACACGAGCGAGAACGGCTGGCTCAGGTCCGGGTGCATCAACTGGACCAGGGTCGGCACGCCCACGTCGCCCAGACGCTGGCGCAGATCCCGGTAGACCGTGCGGTCGAGGCCGCTCTCCTCGGGCAGCTTCACCACCTCGACGATCTGGACCCGGGCCAGAGCAACGGCGGCGTCCAGATCGGCCTGCTCCAGACCCGGGTACTGCTTGGCCACCGCCGCCACCTGGGCCGCGGTCGCCTTGCCGACCGCGCCGAACGCCTGGCGCAGATCCTCGGCCAGCTGCTTGACCACGTTCTCGGCCCAGGCCGCCCGGTCCTGGGCGAACTTCTGCCACCAGCGGGGATCGGCCAGGTCGACGCCGGGCCGCTTCTGCAGCTCGGCGTCGGCGGCCAGCAGCCGCTTGCAGACCTGGGCCCGGCTGTCCGGCCCGCTCGCCGTCTGATTCCAGTACGTCCGCAGTTTGCGCAGATGGGCGGCGAGCGTGGCGGCGTCGGTCATTCCCGGCTCGATGGCGTACCGGCGCAGCAGATCGTCGTCGGTGAGCGGGGTGTTCCGGCCGCGCAGCTTCCGGATGACGTCCCGCTCGTAGCGATCGGGCTGGAAAACCATGCGGTCAGGACCTCACCGTGATGGCGGAGACGGTCCGGCGGGCCGTCGACACCTCCTCGTCCGAGAGCACGCTGACCTGCACCTCGATGACCAGGTCGCGCCCGCTGCGGGGCTCGTGGGCCTCGACCCGGAGCAGGCCCTCCCGGCTGACCGTCATCAGCACCTCGATCGGCGAGTCGGCCGGCAACCCGGCCGGCAACCCGGTGATCAGGCCGCTGCCGTGGTCGACCGCCTTGTTGGCCGACATGTCGCTGCTCTCCTCGCCGCCGGCCTGCTCGTAGATCTCGACCTTCACCTCGCGCTGATCGGCGACCACGGTGCCGGCGGTCAGCTCCTGCCGGCTCGGCAACGTCTGGTCGGCGTGCACCAGGTGCTGGATGTAGCTGCTGCCGTCGACGTCGTGCTCCCAGCCCGGCACCTCGGTGTTGACCAGGCGCACCCCGAACGCCTTGGGCAGGACGGTGGTGATCTGCTTGCGGGCGAAGGCGGCCAGCTTCTCCGGGTCGAGGTTGGCCGACTGGGCGATCGCGGCGACGCGCTCCTTGCGCTCCTGCGCGCTCGGCGAGTCGCCGTCGGCGGTGCCCCAGTCCCAGATGGCGCTGCTCAGCGCGTACCGGGCGGCGCCCTTGGCCACGGCCAGGTCCGGGTCGTGCAGGCGTGGCTTCCAGCCCGGGAACTTCTTCTCCAGCGCGGCCTTCACCGCGGGCATCCGGCTCGACCCGCCGACCAGCAGCACCTCGTCGATCCGCCCGGCCGGGTCGTCGGCGCCGATCTTGGCGGCGAGCTTCTCGAGCGTACGGTCCGTGTAGCCCATCGTCCGGTCCAGCAGGTCGCCGGTCATCTGCTCGAACATGTCCCGGGTGATCTCGATGGTGGCCTGCTTGCCGCCGAAACGCAGCGGCACACTGCGCGAGTTCACGCTGGACAGCTGCCGCTTGACGTCCTCGGCCTTCTCCCGCAGCTCCTGCATGAACTCCCGGTCGTCGGCCGGATCCTCCTCGATCGAGGTCTGCGCGACGAACTCGTCGACCAGGTGGCCGACCAGCCGGTCGTCCCAGTCGACGCCGCCCAGCTCCTGATCGCCGTCGGTGCACAACACGTCGATCCGGTCGGCCGAAACCCGGATGACGGTGGTGTCGAAGGTGCCGCCGCCCAGGTCGTACACCAGGATCGTCCGCTCCGAGTCGCCGGCCGCGACGTCGTACTGCATGGCCGCGGCGACCGGCTCGGGGACGA
The DNA here is from genome assembly GCF_040675435.1 of Actinoplanes sp. NPDC049598. Lineage (NCBI taxonomy): Bacteria > Bacillati > Actinomycetota > Actinomycetes > Micromonosporales > Micromonosporaceae > Actinoplanes > Actinoplanes sp. NPDC049598. The sequence continues at coordinate 399,405 of NZ_JBFAOX010000004.1, forward strand.
TGCCGATGACGTTGAGCCCGGCGATCGTGCCCGCCTGCTTGGTCGCCTCCCGCTCCAGCATGCCGAAGTAGGCCGGCACCGTGATCACGACATCCTTGACCGTACGGCCGGTCTCCTCGGCGGCGTCCTCGGCCAGCCGCTTGAGGATCAAGGCGGAGATCGACTCCGGGGTGTACGCGACGCCGTCGAACTCCCAGTTGCTTTCCTTGCCCATGTTGCGCTTGACCCGGGCCACCACCTTGTCCGGGTAGACGACGGCCAGGTTCTTCGCCTGCTCGCCGACCACGACATTGCCCGGCGCCTCGAAGTAGACGACCGAGGCCAGCGTCTCCTTGCCGGTGGACGCGTTGCGGATCACCGACGGCTTGCCGTACTCGTCGATGTAGGAGATCACCGAGTAGGTGGTGCCGAGGTCGATCCCGAAGAACGAGTCAGACATGCTCTTCCTCCTTCAGAGGTGCGGTCCATCGGTGGACGCGGACGGTGGCCGGCGTGAGCACCCGGCCCGAGATCGTGTCGAGGTAGCCGTCGCTCAGCGCCACCGCGACCCGGCCGTCGTCCTCGGGTCGTTCGGCGTCGAGCACCCCGTCCGGCCGGTGCCGCCCGCCGTCGAACTCGTCACCGGGCGCGGGCCGGATCACGGCGACGCCCCCGCGCTCCAGGGTCAGTTCCACCGAGTGGGCGTACGAGGTCAGCAGGCCGGCCACCTCCTGCCCGCCCACCGCGGCCTGCCGGATCAGGTCGTTGCGCAGCCTTTGCAGATCGGTCAGCACGGGCATGAGGACGAGCCGGCGCTCCCCGGCCCGCAACTTCTGGTTGTCGTCGTGCAGCCGCTCGATCATCCGATCCCGCCCGGCCGACCGCTCGTCGGCCGCCTTGAGTTCCCGTCGCAGCGCGTCGACGGCCTCGGTGAGCTCAGTCAGCCGACCGTCGAGGTCGGGCCCCGGGACGTCGCCGTCGTCCGCCGCGGCCGCCTCGCTCGGCTCCTCTTGAAGGGTCATGCCCAGTCCTGACGGACAGCTTCTGGCCGTCTTCCGTCCGTCAGTACCGCCACGACGGCGAGCAGCGACGATCGGAGTCCGATGAAGCCGGCGATCAAGGAGGCAGCGGACGCGCGCCCGGCTGAGAACCCCTCGGCCGGCGTCCGCCTGCGGGTGCTCATCACCCGCCTCGGCCGTGCGATGGTCCGCAAACCCCTGTCGACGATCGACGCGATCAGGCACGCGCGGGAGAACGAGTGTGAACGGCTGCGTGCGCTGGACGCCAAGCTGCCTCCGATGAAGCCCGACGACCGGCGGCAATTCGACGGCTTCTGCGAAGCAGCGGCGAGGCGGCGGGTGCGCGAACGGTGGATCTTCTGGATCGTCCAGATCGTCGTAGGCGCGCTGGTCGCCACCTTGAGCGCATGGCTGGTGGCCACGACCGTCTGGTCTCGCCCGGCCGCCTTGGTCGGCTATGGCATGGCGGTCGCCACTCTCACCCTGCCTGCCGCGTATTCCCTGCGTGGCGGCCGGTTGGTCTTGCCGTCCCTGATGACCGCGTTCGCCGCGGTGGTGTGCGGAGCGGTGTGGCGGGGCAGCGCCGGCGCTCCGTGGTGGGACCCCCGATGGATGCTGCACCTCCCCACGGGAAGCGGCGAGCAACTGGCGACCGGCGTCGCGCTCGGTTCGGCACTCACCGTCGTACTGATCATTTTCGCACTGCTCAGCCGGGTGGGGCTGGCGTTGATCGTCAGGTCTCGCGCCGGCGGAGGTTCGCTGCGTGTTCGTGCCTTCGACCAGCTCATGAGGGTGATCGAGCTGCTGCACCAGACTGACGGTCCGATCGAGGAGGACCGCCGTTCCAAGATCGCCGGTAGTGTGCGCAAGGCCGCGTTCACGCTGAAGGTGATGGGACGTGGCCGATCCCTGCGCGAGTGGTTCAGCCCCCATGGCCGCGAACTCAGCAAGCAGCAGAAGGAGCTCGTTGGACGACTGCGCAAGTTCAACGCTCGGCTGGGGAAGGCCAAGGAGGATCAGGAACTGGCCGCTCTGACCGGAGCCTGCCTGGTCGGAGTGTGCCAGGACCAGCTTGGTGACGCGTTGCCTCCCTTGGTGAAGGCCGAAGCCAAGAAACGCGAGAAGCGGCTCGGCGGAAACCGTTTTCTCCGTGAAGGGCGCAAGATCGCCGGTCTGATCGGGCCGACCGTGATCCTGCTGACCCTTCTCCACTTCGAATTTCCGATGCCGAGCGCGGTGGTGGGAGTCCTGGCGACCTTCTGCGCTCTGGTTCTCGTCGTCGGATCGTTCTGGAGCACCTACCCGGAAGCGGGACGCTTCCTCCGAGGACTCTCCCGGGCCGCGAGAAGCGTCGAACTTGTGGTCGCCGGCGCCCGGGCCGCGCTCAACTCGGCCGATCCACAGTCCACCGCGACGGGGACGCCCGCGGCGCCGGACCAGCGACCCCCGTCGGAAGATCCTGGCGACGCGGGTGATCCTACGGCGGACGGTACGGCGTGAGACACCGGAACGGGGTCCACCAATCATCCGGCATCGATCCGTCGAAAGTCTGGAGCGGGTCCGGCGAGTCGGGGCAAGGGTGACCGGATGGTTCTTCTGAGTGACCGTTTTCGGTCTAGCTGCCGGGTGGGTGTCGGCTGTCCACTTTGCGTGCGCCGCTGAGGCGGTCGCCACGACAACGGAGGGAGCCGCCGTGAGGATGCCGAACGGATCCACGACTTATGTGTCCGGTGCCGCCCGCCTGCGGGAGCTCGCCGGCACCGGCCGGCTCGCCGAGCATGCCGCCCGCGCCGACGACGCCGAGCGGCGAGTGCTGACCGGCGCCGCCTACGAGATCGCCTACCCGATCGTCTTCGCCCGCCTCACCCGGTCGCTGGAGTTGAGCCGGGGCCACCAGCTGTGCGCCAAGGGCGTCGACCGGCTGGCCGAGGGGTGCGTCGACGGCTTCCACGACGACGTCGAGGCCGTCGTTCAAGATCTTTTGACCCACTGCCGTACGCCCGTGCTCAACCTCGACGCCTGGATCGCCGGCCGGGTCCGGGCGGCCACCGTGGACGCGCACCGCCGCCGGCGCGGCGAACGCGGCGCCCTGCAGCGCCCGCGGCTGCCCGGATGGCTCTCGGCCGGCCTCGGCCACGACCGCTGGCTGACCACGCTGGCCACCCAGATCCTGATCTGGGTCGGCGTCGAGACCACCGCCGGCACCCAGATGTGGCCCCTCGAGGCGTGGGCGGCCGACCGGGCCGCCTCCACCGACGACTGGCAGACGAGCAGCCCCGCCACCGTCGCCCGCGAGATCGACGTGGTGCTGGCCGCGATGCAGCGCCGCCCCGACTGGTACGAGTCGTACGTGGAACGCCCGCTGGGCCGCAAACGGCCCCCGCTGGCCGTCGTGCCCGACGAGGCGCCCCCGGTGACCGACCCCGACGCGTCGACGGAGAGCGAACTGCGCCGCCTGGCCGGCGAGGCCGTGGCCGCGATCAACCGCCGCTGCGGCGTCGGCGAGGACACCCGCACAGTGGTCGTCGACGTGATCCGCAAGGTCTTCGGCGGCACCTTCACCGCCGGCCTGGAACGCGCCCCCCACGCCACCCCCGACCCCCTCGGCGGCGTCACCGGCGCCCTCGCCGACGCCGCCACCGTGAACAAGATCGTCGGCACCGTCCGCGCCATCATCGCCGACACCCGCCAGCCCGCGGAGCCCACCCTCCCCGGGGGCCCCCGTCCCGACCCAGTCTGACCCGAAACCCCTAGATCATGTCGGCCGCCTGTGGACAACCGGGCATCCGGCACCACCCCTGTGGAAAACCCCTGCGGCCCACACGACGGCCCGCCGGCCCCGCGCACCCGAGCCCTGGGCCGGCGGCCCGCGCGCGCCGGGCCCACGCGGAGCGGTAGGCCATCGCTTGGCCTGCGCCGGTCGGGGTGCGCGGGCGGCAGGTGCTGCCGGACGGGTGCGAGGGTGTCGGCGGGGCGGCGTCCATGGCCCGCCCAGCGACGGTAGGTGCTGTCGAGCCGAGGGTGCGCCGGGCCGCGGGTGTCGTTCGGGGTGCGTGGCTGTCGTTCGGGATGCGTGGATGGGCTGGTGTTGCCGGGCGGTGGGGTGCCGGGTAGCGGCTGTCGGTCGGGTGTAGGGGTGGGCGGGCTTCGGGCGGTTGGGGTGGCGGCTGTCGGTCGGGGTGCGTGGATGGCGGGCGTTGTCGGGTGAGCGCGTGGGTCGACGGAGTGCCTGTTGGCTGAGGTGCCTGTGTCCGCAGGCGCTGTCGGTCAGCGTGCGTGGGCGGGGTGCGCGGTCAGGGTGCGCGGGCGGTGGGCGGTGGGCTCGGGTGGCCGGGTCAGCGCACGCCGGAGCGCTGGGACGGGGCTTTCCACGTGAAGCGGACGCTGCCGATGGCTACGGTGACGCCGGGGCGGCAGGCTCGGGTTTCGCGGTGGGTTTCGGTGCCGTCGGGGGAGTACGTGATGTGGAGCTCCACCTCGGACGATCCGAGCGAGCCTCGGGTGGCGGACACCTCGCCCGCGCCGGGGATGCCGGCGGCGCCCGCGGTCAGGCGCTGGCGGTGGCCGGTCAGGGGGAGCGATCTTTCCGGTTTGTCGCCGTTGCGGACCAGCAGGGTGCCGGTGAGGGCGGGGCGCAGCCGCCGGGTGCGGGCCCAGCGGGCGGCTATCAGCAGGGCGATCAGCACGGCCAGGGCCAGGGCCCACCAGACGGCGCTGCCGCGCTGGGCCGAGAGGTCGGTGTTGTGGGCGCCGCCGGTCAGTGTCGGGGTGAACGTCATCTTCAGATCGCCGGTGATCACCTGGCTCCACGGGGAGCCGATCCGGGCGGTCAGGGTCAGCGGGGCGGTTTCGCGGACGGTGGCGAACGGGGCGAGGCGGCGCGGGCCGGCCGGCCAGCCGACGGTGATGGGGACGGTGGCGGTTCCGCCGGGTGGGAGCTCGATCGGCGTGGGTGGCGCGCTCACCCGTACCGCCGGGTTGGCACTTGAGGCCGTCAGGCCGTCGATGGTCAGTGGGACACGGGCCTGGGTGGACGTCAGGCGCACCTCGACCGTCTGCTCGCCGGCGCCCAGCGGGCCGGACGGCCAGGTGACGGTGACGCCCTTGGCCGTCTCGCCGGCCAGCAGGGCGCGGGCCTTGGCCGCCCGGGCCGTCTGCTTGGGGCGGTCCAGGGCGGCGGTGAGCTTGTCGATGCCGGTGATGCGCAGGGTCTGCGCGCCGGGGAAGACCTTGGCCAGCAGGGGAGCGCCGGTGGTGGCCGACAGCGGTACGGCGTACGCGCTGATCGAGGTCTTCTTCAGGTCGCGGGCCCGCCGGGCCAGCACGTTCCACTGGTAGCCGGCGGTGAACGGGTACGGGCTGCCGGCCGGGGGCTCGTGCACGCCGTCGGTCAGCAGGACGACGCTGGCCACCGGGGGCGCCTGGGGGCGGCTCAGCACGTCGAGGCTCTTCTCCAGGGCGGCGCCGATGTCGGTGCTGACGCCGTCCGCCTTGGCCGGCAACTGGCCGATCAGCTGGGCGGCGGCGCGGCCGGCGGGCTGGGTCCTCGCGGAGCGCGGCTTCTCGGCGAACGGCACGAGGGTGACCTGGTCGTCCGGGGCCAGCGCGGTCAGGAACTCACCGAGGCTGCGCTTGACCTGGGTGTACCGGGCGCCGTCCATCGAACCGGAGACGTCGATCATCACCACGTAGTCGGCCGGGCGGGTGTTCACCCCCAGCGCGGCGTAGACCTGGTCGGGGCCGGCCGGGGCCGGCCCGGCCGGGGTCAGCAGCGCGGCGGCGAGCGCCACCGTCAGCATGTTCATCCGTGTCCTCCTGCCCGCGTCACATGACTGTCTGACGGACAGGCGGGGCGGATCAGTGGAGCCAGGCCATCCCGTAGCCGTAGCCCTCGCGGAGCCGGCTGAACCGGGAGCTCACCTCGCCGTGGGCGTCCGGTGGCAGGGGATGCTCGCCGGCCGTGCCGTCCTCGAGGTCGAGGTAGTTCACCTCGTCGAGCCGCCACACCGCGGACGGCCGCCGCCGGGGGTGGAACCGGACCCGTACGCTGCCGGTCTCGCAGGGGTTGAGCGGCACGATCGCGTAGTGGTTCCAGGTCGGCTGGCCCGGTGGCAGCACCACGCGGAGCCAGATCTCGTGCTCCTGGTCGGTCGCGACCGTGCCCGGCAGGGCCAGATCGACCCGGTAGTAGTTGCGTTCGGGCTGGTGCTCGACCCGGGTCACCTTCGTCACCCGGGCCCCGAAGAGCGCGTCGACGACCAGCTCGCCGCGTACCTCACCGGGTGGCGTCCGGGGCAGGCCCAGGCGCACGGTGACCTCGTCCAGGTCGCGGGTGGCGACGATGCGGCGCATCTCGTACAGCTCGGGGGTGGGGGTGTCCAGCCGGAAGAGGGCGCTGAGGGAGGTGGCCCGCCAGCCCGGCCCGGTGCCGGCCTCGAGCGTGCCGGCGCCGAAGCCCGCGGCCGCGGTCACCATCTCGTGCAGGGCGCGGTCCATCAGCCGGCGGGCGGTCCGGGGCGCGCAGCTCTGCAGCTCGGCCAGTTGGCCGACGCGTTCCTGCAGGGTCGGGTAGCGGTGGTCCCGGTCGATGGCGAAGGCCAGCCGGGCGGCTTGCCGAAGGTCGGGCGGCAGGTCGGTCAGCAGGCGTTCCAGCAGGGTGACGACCTTGTGCCGGACCCGGAGGTCGTGGTCGGAGGCCAGCACGCCGCTGAGGGCGCGCAGACCCGGGCCGAGCTCGGCGCCGATGCCGGGGCGCTCGACGCCGCGCCGGTTGCGCAGCGCCATCAGTTCCTCGTGGAGGCCGGCATCGTCGGGCATGGAACCTCCTGGCGTCGTCACGATGAGTCGACGTTAGAGCAACGCAGCGCAGTGTTGCGAGCCAAGTGAGTTCCGTTGCGGTTACGCAGAGTGTCATGTGTGGCCAATATCGGGCCAGGAATTAGGACAGTGATCGGCCCGATGTGGGCCTGAGCAGGCGAGAGCATTTCCTGGTGCTCCTTCATCAATGTGTACAGCCAGTGACGGCATAGAACACCAAACGGGTTAGGCCGGTGGTACCGCGCCGGTACCGGGCCGGATCGGTTCCCGGCCCGCGTGGCCATTTCCCCCCTTGTGGGGTGGTTTCGCGGCCGTCTGCTTTCGACACTCCCTCTAGCGCCTCGCGCTGCTTACTGTGCGACAAATAAGGACAAGACATGACCGTTACGGTTTACGCCGATGCGCGGGTCACGGACGTACGGCACCTGGCCGCCACGGCCCGGCTGGCCGCCACGATGCTGGCCGGCGACGCCGCCGCCCGCCGCCGTCTGCGCGCGGCGATCTACGCCGTCGTCCACCCGATCGTCTTCGCCGTGGTCACCCGCAAGGTCGAGATCCGCCGCAGCCACCGGGCCTGCCTGCGGGGCGTCCGGCATCTGACCGCCGCCTGTCTGGACGCGTTCCAGGACGACGTCGACGCCGTGATCGATCACCTGCTCGCCTCGCGCACCGAGATCGACGACCTGGACGCCTGGCTGGCCCACTGGGCGCCCCGGGCCGCGGTGGACGCCCACCGCCGACGGCGCGGCGAGCGTGGCGCCCTGCAGCGGCCGCGGATGACCAAGGCGCTGGCCGAGGGGCTGGGCCACGACCGGTGGCTGCTCGAGCTGGCCCTGCAGATCCTGACCTGGGTCGGTGTCCCGGCGAACGCCGGCCGGTCGGTGTGGCCGCTCGACGCGTGGGCCCACCGCCGCTGCGTGATCACCGGTGACTACGAGGGCAGCACCCCGCGGGTGGTCGAGGCCGAGGTCGGGGCCGTGCTGGCGGTCATGCGGCGGCGCCCCGACTGGTACGAGGCCCACGTGGAACGCCCGCTCGGCCGCAAGGACGCCCCCCTGGCCCCGCCGCCGGGCGACAACGCCACCGACCCGCGCCCGTTGCGCGCCGCCGAACCGGACGAGCTCGACGACGCCCACGCCAGTGATCTGGCCTCGGTCGCGCTGGCGGCGATCGAGGCCAGGCTGCGCGCCGGCGTGGACCCCGAGACCGCGGTCTCAGGCGTGCTTGTCGCGCTCTTCCTCGACGGGAACGGGGCCGAGCTGATCGACCGGGCCCCCGGCGCCGGCCAGGCCGGCGACGAACGCCTGCGGGCCGTGCTCGGCGACCGGGCCGCTGTGCGGCGGCTGGCCGACACCGTACTCAAGATCCTGCAGGAGGGCCCGGCGGTCGGCCAGCACGGCGGCTAGGTCGCCGGGCCCGGCCCCCGCCCCGGCGGCCCGGCGCAGCGCGGTCCGCAGCTCGGCCTCCAGCACCTGCTGGATGAGCACCCGTTGCTCGGGAGTCAATTCCACGGCGGCCCATCTCCTCACGACCGGTGCGCCAACGCTGTCATCCTGCTCTGGCGGACTGCCGGCCCGCTGCCCCACCCCGGTGACCGGTCCGTCAGGGAAACGTGTGACCACGGGAACGCCTTCGGATGATTCTCACCGGGTCGGCGCCATCATCTGGGCGGCGGCCGCGGCCGGCGGTGGCGACCTGGACCCGGCCCTGGCGGACTTCCCCCGGTTGCCGGCCGGGACGCCGGGCCGTCCGGGCCTGGCCGCCGCGCTCGTGCACGCGATCGTCCGCCGCGAGCCCCACCTGGTCGCCTCGCGGATGCGGGTGCTGGACGATCTGGTCGCGGTGGCCGACCTGGATCCGCCCCCGGCGGCCCAGTGGCGCCCGCTGCGGGCCACGGCCCGCGCGCTGGCCCTGGGCATGGCCGCGGCGGACGGCCGGCTGCGCGACTACCGGGCCGCGCTCGCCGAAGTGGACGGGCTCGCCACCGACGCGGCCGCCGACCGGGCCCTGGCCGCGCTGATCGACTCGGCCCGGCTCGGCCTGGAGATGGCCCGGGCCACCGCCGAGGGCGACACGGCCGCCTTCACCGACCTGATGGACCGGGCTCAAGGGCTCGGTGACCGGGTACGGGGGTCGGGCGCGCCGGACGGCGAGGGGATGGCCGACCTACTGGCCGCGATGCGCGAGCTGATGGCGGCCCAGCACCGCGGCGACGACCTGACCCCGCTGATCGCCCGCATCCGGGACGGCGCCGGCCGGCTCACGCCCGGTCATCCGGTCCGGGCCGCCGCCGAGGAGGCCCTGACCGGGATCGAGCACCTGCTCTCCGGGGGCGGGCCGGGCGGCCCGGACGCGCGGCAGGACCTGCTCGACCGCGATCCGTCGATGGGACTGGCCGTGATCGGCATGGCCGAACTGGCCGACGAGACCGACCCCGGCCGGATCGCCGAGTCGGTCGGCACGCTGCGGGAGGCGCTGGCCGGCCTCGAGCCCGGCCATCCGCGCCGGGCGCTGCACCTGGCCGCGCTCGCCCTCGCCCTCTTCCGGCAGGCCGAGGTCACCAACCGGGTGGGCGCTCTGCCCGAGGCCGAGCGCCTGCTCGTCGAGGCGGTGGAGCTGTCCGGCGGGGACCGCGACCTCAATTCCATCTGGTACGCCGAGATGCTCGCCGACATCCGGTACCGGCTCGGCCGTCCGGCCGGGCACGGCGAGGCGGTCGACGCGATGCGCGCCTACCTCTGGAACGTGCTCGCCCAGCCCGACCTGCGCTCGGCGGCCATCGCCGCCCGGGACGCGGCGGAGAGCGCCGTCGGCATCGCCCGCAAGTGCCTGCGGGCCAACGACCCGGCCGAGGCCGTACGGGCCCTCGACTCCGGCCGCGGGCTGGCGCTGTTCGCGGCCACCGAGATGCGGGGCATCGCCGGGCGGCTCAGCCGGGCCGGGCACGACGACTTGGCCGCCCGGTGGCGCGCGGCGCTGGCCGGCGGGGCGGGCGTGGATCGGCGGCTGCGCCGCGAGGTGCTCGACGCGCTCGCCGGCGACGGCCTGCGCTGGGCCGTCACCGACCCGCCGGCGCCCGGGGAGGTCGGCGCGGCGCTGCGCCGGGTCGAGGCCGACGCGCTGGTCTACCTGGTGCCGGCCGACGGCGTGGTCCCGGGCTACGCGATCGTGGTGTCGGCGCGGGGCGAGGTGAGCTACAGCGCGCTGCCCGAGCTGCGGTTGGACGCCGCCCCGGATCTGGACGCCTATCTGGCCGCGCTGCCCCGCGACATGTCCGCGGTGGACTCTCCGGCGCCGCCGCTGGGCGGGCGCCTGGACGCGCTCTGCGACTGGGCCTGGCGGGCCGCGATGGGCAAGATCTATCGGGGCCATCTGGCCCGGTTGACCCCGCCGGGGCGGCCGCCGCGGGTGGTGCTGGTGCCGATGGGCGTGCTGGCCCGGGTGCCCTGGCATGCGGCCCGGCGGCGCGACGGCACGTACGCCGTGCAGCTGATGGCCATCTCCCAGGCCGCCTCGGCCCGGCTCTTCTGCTTCTCGGCCGGGCTCGCCGCCGTACGGCCGGAGCCGTTGGGTTTGATCGTCGGTGATCCCGCCGCCGACCTGCCGTTCGCGCGCGCCGAGGCGTACGGCGTCCATCGCTCTTTCTATCTCGGCGCCCGCTATGCCGGGCGCCGGCCGGACGGATCGCACGGGCACGCCGGCGCCGGCACCCGCAAGGACGTCCGGCAGTGGCTGGCCTCGACCGGCCCGGGCGCGGGGTCGATGCTGCACCTGGCCTGCCACGGCGTGGTCGCGGCGGACCAGGCCGACCCCCGGTCATACCTCGCGCTGGCCGACGGTGAGCTGGAGGCGGCCGAGCTCGGTGGGCTGCTCGACCGGCCGCTCGGCCTGGTGGTGCTGTCGGCCTGCAGCACCGGGCGCGAGGTGACGGGCTACGACGAGGCGTACAGCCTGGGCACGGCCTTTCTGGCCGCCGGGGTGCGGTCGGTGCTGTCGACGCAATGGCGGATCCCGGACGACGGCACGGCGGCCATGATGTACGCGTTCCACCGCGGCCTGATGACCGGCGGGCTGACGCCGTGGGCGGCGCTGCGCAACGCCCAGCTGTGGATGCTCGACCCGCGCCGCCGGGTCTGGCCGGACATGCCGCCGGCGTTGCGCGAGCAGGCCGAGCGGGCGGATGCGAGCGCGGTCGTGAACTGGGCCGGCTTCGTGCATTGGGGACAGTGATGGACCATTTACGGGCCGAGGTGGCCGGGCATCGAGGCAGAGCGCGGACCGGGCCCCTGCTCCGGCTGGGCCAGGCGCTCAGCGACCGGTATTGGCGGGCCGGGCCCGGGCAGCCGGCGGCCCGGGCCTACCTGGACGAGATCATCGAGGTGCTGACCGAGGCCTACGGCTACTTCGAGGCGGCGGACGCCTGGCGGGGGCAGGTCGCCGCGATGCTGGGCCAGCAGCACGCGATCCGGGCGCTGGCCCACGCCGGCCCCGACGAGGACCGGGTGAAGGCGATCCCGCTGCTGGAGGAGGGGCTGGCCTTCGAGCGCCTGCCACCGGCGCTCATGCTGCCCAGCCTGATGATGCTCGGCCAGGTGCACCTGATGCCCGCCGCCCTCATCGGCGGCTCGCCGGCCGGCATCCGCCGCGCCGTCGACCGCGCCGAGGACTGTTTCCGGCAGGCACTGGCCGCGCCGCAACTGGGCAGCGAGGTCACCCAAGGGATCCGGACCATGCTGGAGATGGTCGAGATCCTGCGCGGCCTCGCCGGGGTGAGCGATCCGGCCAAGATGCTGAAGTCGGTTCAGCGGCTGCGCGACGTTCAGAAGTCCGGCTCACCCATCGTGCTGTCGCCCCTGCAAGGCGACCTGCTGGCCCAGCTCGATCCGCTGGACCGGCCGGTGGCGGTGGTCGACGTCCCCTCGGCGGCCACCCCGGCCCCGGTTTCTACGCGCCGGCCGATTCCCGAGCCGGACGTCGGCGACGCGCGCCGGGCCTTGCGGGTACTCCTTCCGCACCCGCAGGACCCGGTCGCCTCCGCGCAGGCGCTGCTGCACGACACCCCGGCCCGGTCCCGCACCGACGAGCTGGTCGCGCTGACCGTCGCCATCGCCGCCCGGGAGCCGGACGACGGCCCGAATCAGCTGCTGCTCGCCGTCGCCCTGCGGCACCGGTCCCGGATCGGGCCGGGCGGCTGGCCCGGCGCCGACGACCTGACCGCGGCCCGGCAGGCACTGCGCACGGCGATCGACCTTCTGCAGCCCCTCGACGCGCTCACCGACAGCGTGACCAGAGAGCTCAGCCAAGAACTTCGGGCGTGAAGCGCAGCTGCTCACTCGTTGAGAGCAGCCCGGGCCGCGCTGATGTCCTCGTGACCGTGGCCGGCCTGCACCGCCGCCTTCCACTGCTTCGACAGGGTGGCCAGGAGGGGCAGGCGGTCGTCGCCGGCCGCGCTCAGGGCCAGGTCGACGTCCTTCAGGGCCCACTGCAGCGGGAACTCGGGCGCGTAGTCGCCCTCCTCCATCTTGTGCAGCTTGGCGTCGGCGATCGGGGCGTCCAGCGGCCCGCCCTCGATCGCCTCGGCCAGCCGAGCCGGGTCGATACCCAGGTGGGTGGCGAGCTCGGTCGCCTCGGCCACGCCTTGGATCAAAATCGCCATGTACGCGTTGACGGCCAGTTTCATTGCCGTCCCCTGCCCGGCCGCCCCGAGCCACAGGGTCCGCCGCCCGATGGCGTCGAAGGCGGGCCGCACCAACGCCTCCGCCCGCTCCGGCCCCGACGCCAGAATGAGCAGCTCCCCGGCCGTCGCGGGTCCTTTGCTGCCGGACACTGGAGCATCCACGAACGACACGTCCGCCCGCAGCCCCGCAACCCGCTCGACGAGCCGTGCCGTCGCCTCGAGCCCGATCGTCCCCATCTGCGCCCACACCGCATCCGGCCCCAGCGCCTCGACCACCCCGCCGTCCACCACCACCGACTCGATCACCTCAGCCGTGGGCAGCATCGTGATGACCACCGACGCCCCGTCTGCCGCCTCCCTTGGCGACGCCGCCACCGTCGCCCCCGCCTCGCCCAGCGGCGCAGTGGCCTCCGGCGACCGATCCCAGACCGCCGTCGAAAGCCCCGCCCCCACCAGGTTGCGGACCATCGCCGCCCCCATGATCCCGGTGCCCAGCACAGCAACCCCGCCACTCATGATCGTCTCCCGTCACCCGAGGCTTTGGTAACTGCTACCCACCGCCCTCCCCGGCATACCAAGCTCAGGCCCGCCAGGCCGCCACGACGTCCTCCGGCCCCCACACGACGTCGACGGCCTCGGCGGGCAGGTCAGCGCCGGACCGCGAAACGGCGACCAGGCCGGTCTCCGAAGCGTCGAAGCCGGGGACCTGACGAGCGCCTTCCTGGAGCTGATGCAGGTCATGGCGGTCGAAGGGTGTGCCCAGCCACTTCACGGAGCCGCAGAAGTGGATCCGCGAGGCCACCGGTCCCCGGTCCGCCCCGACCAGGTCCACCTCGGGATTGAACTGCCGGTTCCACCAGCCGCCGACCACCTGGGCTTCCGGCCACGGAAGGACGCCGCCGAGCGCGGCCTCTTCCAGTGACGTACGGATCAACGGTTCTACGGCCCGGCCGCGCCAGCTGCTCCAGCGGTTCTGGAAGACCTTGTATCCGCTGTCGGGGCGACCCCTCCGAGCCAGGTTCTGGACGTCACGCAGGATTGCGAGATAGAGACGAAGGTTACTGTCCGAAACCCGGTACAAGGTCGGCTTGCCACCGGCGATCGACAGCGGTTCGTCAGCGATCAGCGCCTGTTTGTCGTCGGTAAGCTGCCGCAGCAATGGCGACAGGGTTCCGGAGCTGATAGGCCCGGTCCGACCACCGGCGGTACCCGCGATGTTCCCGTAGGTGCGAGCATCTCCGCCCACCGCTTCGAAGACACGCCGGGCGATGTCCGGGTTGGGAAACTCGGACGCCAGGGACTGCTCAGGCACTGTGAACAGTGTTGAGTTGGGGTCGACGCTTTGGTGGCGAAGATACTCGTCGGCGGGAGTCCCGGACGGCCAGCGCAGCAGGATCCCGGGCAGCCCGCCAGTGATCAGATGCGCGTCGATGGCATCCGATCCGGACAGGCCGGTCGTCGCAGCCGTCTCGGCCAGGTTCAGCGGCCCCAGAACGAAGTTGTCGGCACGGCCGTAAAACGGCCGGTCATACGCGCTGAGTCGCTGCATCATGTGCAAGTCGCTGCCGAGTAGAAGCAGCAGGACTGGACGATGTGACAGCAGCCGGTCCCACACCACCTGCAGGTGCCCGTCGAACGTGTCGTCTTGTTCGGCGAGCCAGGGCAACTCGTCTAGCACGACGATGCACGGACGGTCCGGCAGGGCCCCGGCCAGAATCCTCAACATGTCGCCCCAGCCGCCGGCCGGTGGTGCGCTCGGAAGCAGCGCGTGGTCGTTGGGAAGATCCGACTCGGTCAGCGCCTGCAGCAGTTGGGTCGTCGACTCATTGATCGAAGCGCCCTTGACCGCGGTGAAGTAAAGGTAGGGAAAGCCCGATTTGTCGCACAGTTCTTGCACCAGGCGGGACTTGCCGACTTGGCGCCGGCCGCGCAAAGCCACCGCGATACCTGAGCCAGTTTGCGTGACATGGTCGATTCGTCGACCCAAAAGGGCCAGTTCAGTGCTTCGGCCGACGAACATGGACGCCTCCTCGGTAGATGTCATCTAGGTAGATCGGATCTACGTAGATGGCATCTACCTTATCGCGATGCTCCATGATTCGAGCGTTACGCCGCTGATCGTTGTGGTGGCGTGGCGTGTGGTGGCGCTGGGGTAGACCAAGCCGGCGTGCGTGACGCCGAGGCGGTGGGCGTAGGTGAAGAGCTGGTAGATCTCGTCGGTGGAGGGGATGGCGCGCCACGGGCGGTACTTGGCGTCGTAGACGGCGGCCGGGGTGCCGTTCTCGAGGATGACGAAGTCGGCGCGGGCGGTGGGCTCGGCGCGGTCGTCGGTCAGGGGGATGCGGTGCTGCGGGGAGACGGCGGCGCCCGGCGTCCGGGCTCTCAGCCACTGCTCGACGTGGTTCTCCCAGATCTTCGTCATGTTGAACAGGACGCTCACCCCGGCGACGCCGGAGCCCACGGGCAGCGTGGTGCGGTCGTCGAGGATCAGGCGGGACAGGGCGTGCAGGTCGCGGTAGCGGGCCGGCACCATCCCGACGTCCGGGAGCCGCCCGGTCAGGTCGGGGAAGTCGCGGAAGACGGGTAGCAGAGCGCGCAGCCGGTCGGTGAGCTGCAGCGCGCACAGCCGCCGGAGCGCGG
Organism: Actinoplanes sp. NPDC049598; assembly: GCF_040675435.1. Taxonomy (NCBI): domain Bacteria; kingdom Bacillati; phylum Actinomycetota; class Actinomycetes; order Micromonosporales; family Micromonosporaceae; genus Actinoplanes; species Actinoplanes sp. NPDC049598. Next base: position 414,537 of record NZ_JBFAOX010000004.1, read on the forward strand.
TCGCCACAAGGCGGTTCAGCGGCACGTCCGGGGTGAGCCGGTTGGCCGTGGTGGCGAGCCGGTCGGGGCGCCCGGCGTGTACCCGGAGGTGGACGGCCGGCGCCGGCACGCCAGGGTAGGGCGGCCGGGTGAACGACCGCCGCTGGTACGCCTTCACGAGTCCCTGGCCGGCGACGAGCTCGGCCTGGCGGGCGAAGGCCAGGGCGATCAGGTCCATCAGGCTGCGGCCGCCGGCGCCGGGCGTCGCCGCCTCCTCGAGCAGCGTGGCCCGCCGGCCCAGGCCGAGCAGGGTGGCCAGGTCGTGGAAGGGGAACCGGCATCCGATGTCCACCACCCGGCCGCTGGGCAGCGCGAAACGGCCGACGTAGGGGCCGGGCTGGATCTCGTACGTCCCGGGGGTGGTTGTCGGAGCGAGTCGCTCGATGACCCGGGGTCGCCCGCCACCGGCGGCGCCGCGGGTCATCCGGGCCAGCTCACCGGCCTCGGCGGCGGTCAGCTCGGCGGTCGTCGTCGCGTACTCGGTCAGGTGGAGCACCTCAGGTCAGTTCTCCGATCAGAGCGCGCACGTCGGCGTCCAGGGTGGACAGCTCGGCGGGCCGCTCGAACCAGTACTCGGCAAGGTAGGGCCGTAGCTGGTAGGTCCAGATGCGTTCGGCCGCGGCCGCGTCGAGGGCCTCGGTCATCCAGTACGAATGCCCGGGGCTGACCGGCGCATCCGGGCCGACCCGCTCGCGGATGAGCCGGAAGACGCCCAAGGCCAGCTCGGCGTTGGCCACCGAGCGGCTCTCGGCCCAGCCCCTCAGCACGGCATCGTCGGGCAGCAGCGGGAAGGCGTTGAAGCGTCGCCGCAGCGCGAAGTCGAGCATGGCCAGGCTGCGGTCGGCGGTATTCATCGTGCCCAGCAGGAAGACGTTGCGGGGCACGGAGAAGCGGCGCTGCGAGTACGGCAGCCGCACCTCGGTGCCGCGGTATTCGAGCAGGTACAGCAGCTCGCCGAAGACCGCGGCCAGGTCGGCCCGGTTCATCTCGTCGATGATCATCACGAACGTCTCGTCCGGCGCCTTGACCGCGCGCTCGCACAGCCGAAGGAACAGGCCGCTGCGGACCTCGTAGCGCAGCCCGGCCTGGCCGTCGTCCGGGCGCAGGCCCTCGATGAAGTCCTCGTACGAGTAGGCCGGGTGGAACTGGGTCAGCTCGATGTGATCCGGCGAGGTCGCCAGGTGCCCGGCCAGGAGCCGGGCCACGTGGGTCTTGCCGGTGCCGGGCGGCCCGTGGAAGACGGCCTGTCGCATGCCGGTGGTCAGTGCCTCGACCCATCCATCGACCTGCTCCACCGGCAGGTAACAGGCGGCTGCCACCTGCTCCGTGGTGAACCCGCCGGGAGGATCGGAAACCACGGGCGCGGCCTCGGACGTTGCGGCCCGTTTGACGGCGGTCAGAATGGCATCGGCCTCCTGTGGCGCCACCCCGTACTGTTCGCGCCAAGCGCGGAGGTCGGCGCAGAAACGCTCGTAGTCCTCGCGGCTTCGAGCTCGATAGCCGCGGCCGGTCACCTCGGCCAGTCCGAGCATCGTGGCGTTCAGGCAGACGCCGAACCGGTCCGGGTCGCGCAGGTAGAGCAGGAAGCTCGGCAGCGACGAACCCGCGTGCGCGAAGAGCGGCCGGTCGGCGTAGATGGCGCCCAGCGTCGCCACGGCCTGATCGATCGGCTCCCGCCAGAGCCGGCCGGCCATCTCGTTGAACCGGGCGGGATCGCTGCCCAGCTTGCTCATGATGGCGCCGGTGAAGCCGGGCGTGAACCGGTCGAACCGGTTCTGCCCGGCCTTGCCGTGCCGGTTGATCATGCGGCCCAGCGCGATGATCCGCTCGGCGTCGAAGGCGCCCAGGTTCGCCTCGATGAACTGCCGGACGTCCGCCTCGGCGGCGAGCCGCGACGGCACGAACTCCGGACCGAACCTTTCACGGACTTCCTCGACAACGTCATGAAGCATGCCCGCAGTTCTAACAGAGCGTCAGCCGCGGTGGTTGGTGGGGCGGAAGTAGCGGTGGGCGGTCCAGTCGGCGAGGGTGACGCCGAGGGTGCGGGCGGCGGTGTCGGCTGTGCGGAAGTGGATGCCCAGGTAGATGCGGGCGTCGACGACGTCGGCGCGCAGGGTGGAGCCGGAGCGGTAGTGGCGGGTGGCGCCGGGGGCGGCGGTGGAGGTCAGGGTCAGGTTGAGGCGGGGGCCGACGACGTGCTCGAGGGCGCGTGAGGCGGCGGCGATGACGGCGTTGTAGCCGCTGACGTAGTCGGGGTAGTTGGGGGTGGGGATCATCGAGGTCCAGGCCGGGTCGGCCTTGGTGGCGGAGTTGCCGTCGGTGTCGGCCAGGCGGATGGCGGTGATGGGGCGCCAGTAGGCGCGGTCCAGCTTCGACTTCCACGTGGTGATGACGGCGTCGGCCACGGTCATGTCGACGGCGGCGAACATCCGGGTCGCGGCGGTGATGTCGAGGTGGCGTACGGCGGCCTGGTCGCGCAGCGCGGCGTTGATCTGAACCATGGCGTTGCCGGAGAAGAACGTCGCGAGTTCGGTCTGCGCGGCCGTGCGGGTGGTCGAGGTGGCCGAGCCGAGCGCCTTCACCTCGGCGAAGTCGCGGGCGTAGCGGCGTGAGGTGAGCGCGGGCGGCGCCGGTGGGGCGAACTGCTGGGCGCTGCGGGCGAGCAGGGGGGTCACCCCGCCGAGCCAGGGCGCGGCCATCGGCAGGTTGGCCGGCGGGGTGGGCCGCCAGATGCCGGGGGCCGGGGCTCGGGTGTACTGCACGGGCGCGTTGCGGCCGTCGTGCGCGCGCAGGGCGATCAGGTCGCGGGCCACCCGGGCGCCGTAGGCGACTCCGGCCGACTTGGCGGCGCCGTCGGGAATCTCGGCCAGGGAGGTCGCCAGCGCGTTGTCGAGCGCGGTCCTGGCGTACGGCGAGTAGGTTTCCAGGATTTTGTGCCCGGCGGCGGCCGCGGCGGCGGTGGCGGAGGCGTGCCGCGGGGCCGTGCCGTGCCGGCGGTACGGCTCGTAGCGGGGACGCAGCCCGGCCACGGCGTCATGGACGGCGGCCTGCACGAATCCCATGTAGAGGAACGTTTCCGGGCCGGTCTTGCCGGTGTCGGCGGCCAGTGTGGCGGCGGCGACCGCGTTCCAGTCGGAGACGACCGAGGCCGTGTCGGACGGCGCCGCTTGGACCGGGGTGGCGAGAACCGGCACCAGGGCGGCTGCGGCGACTCCGGCCCAAAGATAAGGGTGGGTGTGCTGATCGGTGCTCATGCGGGTGACGCTTCTCCGGTGGCCGCGGCGGGTGTCTCGGCCGGACGGCCGGTTCCGGTGATGGGAATCCGACTCCTCTGACCTCAGACGTCTCACCTGGTCACGGCGACCAGCAGGGCCAGCGGGGCGCCGGCCAGGACCGGGCCGCCGGCGAAGAAGGCCGGTCACGGGGGTGCGGCCCATGTCCAGCCGCCAGGTCAGGTCGCCGTCGCTGTCACCCGATCGGTAGCAGGTGGCGGCCGCGGCGAACCGGGCGCACTCGGCGCCGCTGAGCATGCCCCCGAGGTAGCGATGTCCGTCAATAACAGACCTTTACTTTCGTCGATATGAGTCATAGGTTGCTCGGAACGGACCGAACTTTTTACTTCTCTGAGAAAAGTCCGTAACTCGCACACCTCTATCGACTCGTGGGCTCCCGGTTCCGGCCGGGGGACGACGGAGGACGCGCATGGAAGACAACGTTGTCAATCTAGACGAGCAGCCCCAGCTGAGGCGTAGGTCGATTTTGGCGGCCGCCGGGGTCCTCGGGCTGACCGGTGGAGCGGTCGCGGTGACGCGGGGGGATTCCGCCCGGGCGGCGGCCGGTGTCACCAAGAAGATCACGATCTACGCGGAAGCGTTGCCCGGCAACCAGTTCGGCTACGGCCTGACGCCGGGCGGGGCGACGATCCCGGGGCCCATCCTGGAGATGTACGAGGGTGACACGCTCGAGATCACTCTGGTCAACACGACCAACCAGCGGCTGAGCATCCACCCGCACGGCGTCGACTACAGCACCGACTCGGACGGGGCGCCGTTCAACGCCTCGTACAACGAGCCGGGCGAGACCCGGACGTACGTCTGGCGGTCGCACGAGATGACCGCCACCAGCGGGCGGCGGTTCATGCCGGGCAGCGCCGGCTACTGGCACTACCACGATCACGCGATGGGCACCGACCACGGCACGGCCGGGCTGATCCGGGGCCTCTACGGTGCGCTGATCGTCCGCCGGCGGGGCGACATCCTGCCCGACAAACAGGTCACGGTCGTCTTCAACGACATGCAGATCAACAACAAGCTCGCACCTAACACGCCGATGTTCGAGGCCAACCTCGGGCAGCGGGTGGAGTGGATCGCCATCGGGCACGGCAACTTCTTCCACACCTTCCACCTGCACGCGCACCGCTGGGCCGACAACCGCACCGGCATGCTCGAGGGCCCGTCCGACCCGAGCCAGGTGATCGACAACAAGGACCTCAACCCGGGCAGTTCGTTCGGCTTCCAGGTCCTCGCGGGCGAGGCGGTCGGGCCCGGCGCGTGGATGTACCACTGCCACGTGCAGTCCCACTCGGACCAGGGCATGGCCGGCATCTTCCTGGTCCGCAACGCCGACGGCAGCATGCCGCCCGGCGCCCAGGAGGCGATCGACCGCTTCCAGGGCCACCAGCACAAAGCAGCAGCCACAGCGCAAACCCACGCACACGGAGGGAGTGGGTCATGAGGCGTGCCGTAGCCGTGACCCTGGCCGCGTTACTGACCATCGGGGGAGCGCCCCCACGAGAAGCCACAGCCGCGGCAGCGAAAGCCGCGGCACCGGCGAAACCCAAGGTTCTCGTCTTCTCGGGCGCCGCGGAAGCGCAGCAGGACCCGGTGACCCGAGCCACGCAAACGATCAAAGAACTGGCCGGTGAAAGCGGGCTCGACGTCACCGCGACGACCGATGCGGCCACCTTCACCGCGGGCGGCCTGGCGGCGTACCGCGCAGTGGTGTTCCTGTCGGCCGACGGCGTGACCCTGAATCCCGGCCAGGAGGCCGCCCTGAAGGGCTTCGTCAACGCCGGCGGCGGGTTCCTCGGCATCGGCGACGCGGCCCGCGCGCAACTCGACTCGAGCTGGTTCACCGGTCTGATCGGCACCCGCCCGGCCGGCGCCATCCCGGTCTCGCACCCGGTCGCCAAGGTCACCGCGAGCGGCGAGAACCCGCCCAACGAGATCAGCTCCAAGCTCACCGACGGCGACCCCAACACCAAGTGGCTGGTACGCACGGCGACCGGCTGGGTCACGTACGAGCTGGCGGCCCCCGCGAAGGTCACCGGATACGCGCTGACGTCGGCCAACGACTTCGACGGCCGTGACCCCAAGGACTGGACGCTGCAGGGCTCGGCCGACGGCCAGACCTGGACCGACCTCGACCGGCGGACCGGCCAGACGTTCCCGGAGCGCTTCCAGATCCGCCGCTTCAGTGTGGCCACCCCGGCCGACTTCAAGTTCTACCGGCTGAACATCACCGCCAACAGCGGCGAGCCGCTCATCCAGCTGGCCGACCTGCGGCTGTTCACCGGCACGACCGAGACGCCGGCCCCGCCCGCGGTCAACCGGGCCGTGGTCGACATCCTCGACCGGCAGCACCCGGCCACCAAGGACCTCGGGCTGACCGTCACCCGCGAGGACCGGTGGAACAACTGGGATCCGAGCCCGGTCGGCACGGTGCACACCCTCGCGCAGGTCGAGGAGCGCCACTACAACCCGGGTCTGGGGGCCAACGGCCCGTTCCACCCGATCTCGTGGTGCCGCGACTACGACGGCGGCCGGTCCTTCTACACCGGCATGGGGCACACCGAGGGCTCGTACGGCGAAGCGGCCTTCCGCAAGCACCTGACCGGCGCCCTCGGCTGGACCAGCGGCATCGTCCGCGGCGACTGCCAGGCCACCATCGCCTCGAACTACAAGGTCGAGCGGCTCACCGCCGCCAACAAGACCGGTGAGCTGGACCAGATCGGCGAGCCGCACGGGCTGACCATCACGCCCGACGGCACGGTCTTCTACGTGGGCAAGGCGGCCTGCCCGAGCGGCCCGGTGGTCAGCTGGGACGACCCCAACGTCGGCCTGGGCTGCGGCACCATCCACTCCTGGGACCCGGCCACCAAGCAGGTCAAGTTGCTGACCACGCTGCCGGTCATGGGCAACCGGGGCAGCGGCGACGAGCTGGTCAAGAACGAGGAGGGCCTGCTCGGCATCGTGCCCGACCCGGCCTTCGCGCAGAACGGCTGGCTGTACGTGTACTGGATGCCGCACTCGTCGATCGACCGGGTCAAGCGGATCGGTCAGCGGACGGTCTCCCGGTTCACCTACGACAAGGCCGCGCAGACGATCGACCAGAACACCCGCAAGGACCTGCTGCACTGGCCGGTCCAGATCCACAGCTGCTGCCACGCCGGTGGCGGCATGGCCTTCGACGCCCGGGGCAACCTCTACGTCGGCTCCGGCGACAGCAACTCGTCGGGCGGCTCGGACGGTTACTCGGGCAACAACTGGACCCAGGAGTACGCGGGCACGTCGTTCCAGGACGCGCGGCGCACCGCCGGTAACACCAACGACCTCAACGGCAAGATCATCCGGATCCACCCGGAGGCCGACGGCACGTACACGATCCCGTCCGGCAACCTCTTCCCGCCCGGGACCGAGAAGACCCGCCCCGAGATCTACGTGATGGGCGTGCGCAACATCGCCCGGCTGCAGATCGACCCCAAGAAGCAGTGGCTGACCGCGGGCTGGGTCGGCCCGGACGCGTCCTCGCCGAGCCCGGAGCTGGGCCCGGCCAAGTACGAGACGGCCACGATCATCACCGAGGCGGGCAACCACGGCTGGCCGTACTGCATGGGCAACCGGCAGCCGTACCGGGACCGCAGCAACACCGACGCCAAGGTCCTGACCGGCTGGTACGACTGCGACAACCCGAAGAACGAGTCGCCCCGCAACACCGGCCTGACCGACCTGCCGCCGATCAAGGACAACATGATCTGGTACTCGCCGGACGGCGGCGGCCCGGTCTTCCCGCCCCGCGACGCGAGCGGCATCCCGACGTACAAGGCGGCCGACGCCACGTACACCCAGCCGTATCTGCGCGGCGGGGGCCAGGCCGTCATGTCGGGCCCGACCTACCACCGCGACCTGGTCGATCCGAAGTCCACGGTGGCCTGGCCGTCGTACTGGAACGACAAGTGGCTCATCGGCGACCAGTCGAACTCGGCCAACCGCGTCGCGGTCACGGTCGACCCGGCCGGCGTGCCGCAGCAGAAGCCGCCGGCGTTCGCCGAGACGCTGCGGGCCATCATCCCGTCCGGCGGCGGCGGCACCCAGCTGCAGTCCTGGATGGACGCCAAGTTCGGCCCGGACGGCGCGCTCTACCTGCTCGACTACGCGGGTGGCTTCTTCAGCCTGCACCCCAACCAGAAGCTGATCCGGATCACCTACCAGGGCGGGGCGGCCACGCCGGCTCCGGCCGCGACCGCGGTGGCCGTGCAGGACAAGCCCCTGACGTACGCCTTCACCGGCTCGCGCTCGGGCGGCCTGAGCTACCAGTGGTCGTTCGGGGACGGGGGCACCTCGACCGAGGCCAACCCGCGGCACACGTACGCCCGGGTCGGCACCTACACGGCGACACTGAAGATCACGTACGCCGGGGGTGAGACCGCGACCGTGACGACCACGGTGACCGTGGGCTGCGCGGTGCCGGACACCTCCACGACCGTCCGTCTGGACGACGTCGACTCGGGTGTGCCGAACCGGGTCGTGGGCAACGGTTGCACGATCGACGACCTCATCGACGACGAGAGCACGTGGCCGTCGCACGACGCGTTCGTCCGGCATGTGAGCGCCGTCATCGCCACCCTTTCCCTCAACAGCCGCGAAGCTGGAGCCCTGACTCGGGCCGCGGCCTCGTCGCCGATCGGCCGGGAGGGGCACACCGGTTACGTCTCCCTCTACAACGGGACGCCGGAGTCGCTGACCGACTGGGCCCAGGCGCCGACCGGGCAGTTCACGATCCAGCCGGACGGGTCGCTGCGGCCCAGCGGCGGGCTCGGGATGCTGTACTACACCAAGCCGTTCAAGGACTTCTCGCTGACGCTGCAGTTCCGCGACGTGGCGCCGGGTGACGCCCGGGGCAACAGCGGGGTGTTCACCAGGTTCCCGGACCCGCGGATCCCGCTGGAGCAGCGGCCGGCCGGCAGTTGCGGCACGGTCGGCTCGGCCCGCACGTCACAGGCCTGGGTGGCCATCTACTGCGGCCACGAGATCCAGATCTACGACGGGGAGGGGAGCGAGCCGCAGAAGACCGGCTCGATCTACAACTTCGACCCGAACCCGCTCTCGGCGGCCCGGGTCACGGCGAAGAACGTGTGGAACCGGTACGAGATCAAGGTCGTCGGCCAGCACTACACGATCATCCGCAACGGCACCGTCATCAAGGAGTTCGACAACACCCCCGGCAAGCAGTCCTCGCGCGCCGGTGACCCGCCGACCGACCTGCGGCAGTTCGCCGAGGGCCTGATCGGCCTGCAGAACCACAGCGACACCGACCTGGTCGACTTCCGCGACATCCGGGTGCGTGCTCTATGAGGAAATTCCTACTGATCCTGGCCGCGCTGATGCTGCTGTCACCGGCAGCACCGGCGGCCGCGGCCCAGACCCTGACGTGGACCGCCGACGGCGGCATCACCGCCTACAAGTCGGCGCCCACCCAGGCGGCGGCCGGCGAGACCACCATCGTGTTCGAGAACAGCGAGGCGACCGGCAACACCGTCGGGATGCCGCACACGCTGACCTTCGACACGTCGACCGAGGGCTACAACCACGACGTCACGCTGAACATCCTGGCCAATCCGTTCGACGCCGAGGGCGGCCGGCACGAGGCGACAGTGACGCTCACCCCGGGGCGCTACCGCTACTTCTGCTCGATCCCCGGGCACAGCTCGATGGTCGGCGAGTTCGTCGTCACCGACGGGCCGGGAACGCCAGACACCACGCCGCCCACCGTCACAGCGACGGCGGCCGGCTCGCGCGATGCCAACGGCAGCTACATCGGTACGGCGACTGTCACGGTCGCCGCGTCCGACAGCGGGTCGGGCGTCGACACCGTCGAGTACTCGCTCGATGACGGCGCATTCCAGCCCTATACCGCACCCGTGGCCGTGACCGCGGTCGGCGCTCACACGGTCCGCTACCGGGCCACGGACAAATCGGGCAATGTGTCGACCGTCGGTTCGATCGCGTTCACGGTGGTGGCGCCGGAGCCGGATGAGGACGTCACGCCGCCGACGGTCACCGCGCAGATCGCCGGCGACCGCGACGGCGACGGCAACTACGTGGGCACGGCCACCGCCACGCTCACGGCGTCCGACGCCGACTCGGGCGTGGCCCGGATCGAGTACTCGCTGGACGGGGCGGCCTTCGCGGCTTACACCGCACCGGTCGTCGTCACCACCCCCGGCATGCACATGCTGCACTTCCGGGCGACCGACAACGCCGGCAACACCTCGGCCGAGCAGATGTCGCACTTCACGGTGGTGGAGCCGGAGGAGCCCGACACGACTCCGCCCACGGTGACGCTGTCCGTCGCGACGGCCGTCGGCCGGGCCACGGTGACCGTGACCTCCTCGGAGGAGGGCACGATCCAGTACGCCCTCGACGGCGGCGCCTGGACCGCTTACAGCGCACCGGTCGTGGTCACCGGCGTGGGCGAGCACACCGTGCGGGCCCGGGCCACCGACGCCGCCGGCAACACCTCGGCCGAGGAGTCCGAGACATTCACCGTGACCGCGCCGCCGACCGGCGACTGCCCGGTGCCCGACCCGCGGGCCACGGTGGTCATCGACGGCGACGACACCGGGGTGCCCAACAAGGACACCGGCAACGGCTGCACCGTCAACGATCTGGTCGCCGAGCACGGCGACTACCCCGACCACGCCGCCTTCGTACGGCACGTCGAGACCGTCACCGCCGCCCTGGTCGCCGGCGGCACCCTCACCAAACGGCAGCAGGGCACGATCGTCCGCGCGGCCGCCCGATCGGACATCGGCTCGTGAAAGGGACTCCCATGAAACGACTTCTGGCCGCAGTCACCGTTCTGTCCACGGCCGGCGTTCTGGCCGCCGCCCCGCCCGCCAGCGCCGCGCTGACCACCTACTGCGTCGGCACCGGCGGCGCCGTGACCGTCCCCAACGACCTCTACGTGCCGGCCGGCGAGTCGTGCGCGCTGACCGGAACCATCGTCACCGGCAACGTCAGCGTCGCCGCCGGCGCCAACCTGGTCGTCACCGGCGGCCGGTTCGCCGGGGACGTGCGGATCGCCGGCAACGGCTACTTCGACGCCTCCGACACCACTGTCGCCGGCCCGGTCGTGCTGGCCGCCGGCGGCTACGGCGTCTTCCTCAAGGACGCCGCGAGCGGCGCCGTCACCGTACGGGCGAAGGGCACCACGACCGTCGACAGCTTCCTGTTCGTCGAGGGCAGCAGCGTCACCGGCAGCGTCAACGTCCAGGCCGGAGAGGTACGCCTCGACGCCGGCTCCGAGGTGTCGGGCAACGTCAGCAGCACCGGCACGTACTACACCGACGTGCACGACTCGTTCGTCGACGGCACGCTCTCGGTGCTCAACAGCGCCACCGGCAGCGTCGTCTGCGGCAGCTCGGTGCGGGGCAAGGCCACGTTCGCCGGCAACCTCGGCGGCGTGCAGCTCGGCCCGAACGGCCCGCTCGACTCCTGCGCCTCCGGTGGCTTCTTCGGCAAGGACGTGAGCGTCACCAGCACCACCGGCGGCGTCACGGTCGACGACAACATCATCGACGGCGCGCTGACCGCCACCGGCAACACGCCGGTGGCCCAGATCGCCGCCAACAACCGCATCCGCCGCGGCGTGGTCACCGACCCGCCCGCGGCGGCCGCGGCCCGCTCGGCGGCCCGTCCGGCCGCCCCGCGCACCGACGACACGAGCAAGGCCGACGAGCGGCGCGCCGACGCCGTCCAGGAGGCCACGGCCGCGGGCGCCGCGGATCTCTGACCGTTCCCGTGACCGGCCCCGGACTCCGTCTGTCCGGGGCCGGTCCCTTTCCGGAGTCGGCCCGTGGCGGAGTTACGACATGGCGCAACGGCGCCATCCGCCTGTCCGAGCAGGCCACATAGCCTTGGCTCGATGGGTTTGCGGCGCGGTTAACAAGAGCGTGACAAACCGGATTTATCGTCACCGGCATCAAGGTCGGGAGGCGGGGGCATGACGGACGGTTCGGTCCCACCGATGGCCATCGGCATCGCATCGTCGCCGGATGGCCGCAAGAAGCTGGCGCAGTTGCTCGACGGCGCGGAGACGGTCGTCATCGTGTCCACCATCGACCAGGCCCGGCAGTTCCTGGACGTGGTGGCGCCGCCCGTCCCGGACCAGACCCGGTCCGGGCTGCGCATCGACTCCGACCGCCGCGTGCTCTGCTGGCAGGACCGCGAGGTCGCGCTCACCCCGCTCGAACACGACTTCCTGCGCTGCCTCGTCGGAGCGCCCGGTCGCGTGTGGACGTACGAGAAACTGCATCTCGAGGTCTGGGGCAACGAGCACGTCGGGCGCGGCTCCGACATCCACTCCACGGTCCGCCGGGTGCGCGGCAAGCTCGCTCGGCTCGGCGTGGCGGCGACCATCCACGCCATCCGCGGCGTCGGGATCCGCTTCGCTCTCAAATAGCGGCCGGCCCGCCTGCTCATCGCAGAGGGGCCGGCCGGATCGGGGGATCAGCAGCGCACGGGCAGGAGAGCGAAGTTCTCCACCTTCGGCGTCGCCGGGTCGAGCTTCGAGGTCCGGGCCTGCGGCTTCCAGCCGTCCTTGGCGGCGATCAGGGTGAGCGGGTTGTTGCGCTTGTCCAGCCAGTACGCGTACCGGCCCTGGGCGTCCGTGGCGAAGGTGAGCGACGTCGCCCACGAGTCCACCTGGACCGTGGCCCCGGCCAGCGGGGTGCCGCTGCCACCGGTGCAGGAGGCTCCGGTGACCGTGCCCGTCAGCTTGGCCCACGTCTTCGGGGGTGAGGCGATCAGGCTGACCTCGACCGGCGCCACCGCGTACGGCGTGTTCTCCTTGATGGTGACCAGGCCGGTGTAGGTGCCCGGCTGGTCCACGGCGGCGGTGAGGCCGACGCTGACCGTCACCTTCCGGCCGGGGGCCAGGGTGACCGGCGGCTGGTCGACGGTCAGCCAGCTGACGTCGCCGCCCTCGGCGCACTCCTCGAGCCCGGGCAGCGCCTCCCCGCTGGTGGTCGCGTTGAACGACCCGGAGGAGCCGCCAACCTTGTAGAAGCCGCAGGCCGCGGCGCCGCGGTAGCGGGCCGTGTTGGCGTTGGGCAGCGCGGCCCAGGCGCCGGCGGCCGGGTCGTAGGCGAAGCCCGCGTTGGTCACCGCGCCCGCCTGCGAGCCGCCCACGACGAGCAGCTTGCCGTTGGCCACGGCATACGAGGCGGCCCAGTGGTCGGCCGGCGCGTCGGCGATCGGGCTCCACGTCCCGGCCGCCGGGTCGAAGGCGTAGCCGGCCTTCTGCGAGGCCGAGCCGTCGTTGCCGCCGGAGCAGTAGACGGCGCCGTCGACGCCGCCGCACGAGGCGAAGGCCACCGACTTCGGGTAGTCGGCGAGCGTGTCCCAGCTGTCGGCGGCCGCGTCGTAGCGGACCACACTGTTCGACATCGGCAGGCAGTTGGCCGTGGTGCAACCACCCACCGCGTACAGCTGGCCGTCGATCACGGCCTGGCCCGCGGCGGACCGCGGGGCCGGGTTGTCGGCCTTGCGGGTCCACGTGTTCGCCCCCGGGTCGTACGACCAGGTGGCGGCCTCGGTGCCGGAGGCGCCCCACCCGCCGGTGGCGATGATGCGGCCGTCGACGACGCCGACGGTCAGCGCCGAGCGGGCCTCGGGCAGGTCGGCGATCGGCGTCCAGGCCTGGGTGGCCGGGTCGTAGACGTAGCTGGCCCTGGTCGAGGCCGACCCGTCGGTGCCACCGATCGAGTAGACCTTGCCGTCCAGGTTCACGACCCGGTTGTCCATCACCTTGTTCGGATATTCGGCGAGATTGGTCCACGGCTCGGCCAGCGGGCCGTCCGCGGCCGGCGTGGCGGTGGCCGCCTTGCCGGACGGCTTGGCCGCCAGCGACGTGGCCACGCTCAGCCGCTGGGCCGGCGCGCCCGCCGCGGCCAGGATCCGCTCGCGGCTGGCCCGGGAGCCGTCGGCCTTGAGCATCTCGAAGCCGCTGTCCCGCTCACCGAACTCCACCGCGACCGGCTCGGTGCCGGTGTTGGTGACCGTGAACTTCTTGGTGGCCGTGCCGTCGGGCAGCCGCAGGCTCGCGCTCAGCGCGGCCGGGGCGACCGTCAGGCGACCGGCGCCCAGCTCGAAGGCGGCCGGGGTGACCCAGTCGGCCTCGACGTCGACGGTCGCGCTGTCACCGGCGTAGCTGCCGGCCTTGGCGTCGAACGTGCGCGGGCCCGTCCGGGCCGACAGCAGCCAGAAGAAGCCGTCGGCCAGCCCGGTGTCGTCCGGCGTGGCCACCGTCGTCGCCGACGAGGCCGGCGCGTCCTTGCTCGTCACGGTGGCCCCGTTGACGTACCCGCCGGTGTTGGCGTCCTTGACGTGCCCGGCGACCAGGCCGGCCTCGGTCGGCTCGCACCAGATCCGGGTGCCGATCAGCACGTTGTCGACCGCCCAGTACCAGGCGTAGGCGCCGTCGACGTAGTGGAACCGGACCTGGACCTTGGCCTGGCCCGCGGCCTGCGGAACGGCGATCTCGGTGTGCTTCGGCCCGGGGACGCCCTGCGTCTGCGACAGCACCGTGACCCAGGTGGCGCCGCCGTCGACGCTGAGCTCGACATCGGTGCGCTCGCTGCCGTACTGCCGGAAGTCCTGATCGAAGGAGATCACCGGCGCGGTCACGCCGGTCAGGTCGACCATCGGGCTGACCAGCGACGTGTTCTGCGTGTTGCCGCTGCCGTACTTGTCGCTGTCGATGATGGCGAACTTGCCCGCGCCACCGGTGAGGTTGCCCCGGTTGCCGTCGTCGGTGAACTTCCAGACCTGGCCGTTGCCCTTGTGGTCGACGACCGACCAGCCCGCGGTGTCGTCGAAGGTGGTGTACGCCCCGTCGGTCGCGGTCTCGTAGCCGGGTGCGGTCTCACAACTGGTCGCCGCCACCGGCACCGCCACGTTCTGCGTGACGTTCTTGGCGCCGACCACGACGTCCTTGGTCACGGTCTCGTAGCCCGGGTACTGCGGGGTGAAGGTCAGCTTGTACGTGGCCCCGGCCGGCAACTTCACGCTGTAGCGGCCGTTGGTGGGCGTCGTGTAGTCGGAGACGCCACCCGGCCCGGCCACGGTCACCTTCGCGTACAGCGGCCATCCGTGCCCGGAGCCGTCGGTCACCGCGCCCCCGACACTCACCGTCGGCACGGCCGTCAGGGCGACGTCGGCCGTGCTGGTCTGCCCGGCCGTGACAGTCAAGGTCAAGGACTTCGGGCCATAGCCGTACGCGGTGACGGCCGCCTGATACGTGCCGGCCGGCAGCCGCGCCGAGTAGGCGCCGTCGGTCCCGGTCGTCACGGCCCGCTCGGCCGCGCCGGTCAGCGTCAGCGCCGCGTTGGCGATCGGCGCGCCGGTCGCCGCGTCGGTCACCTTGCCCGCCAGGGTGCCGCTGTCACCGGTCGGCGCGCCGGCCACCAGCGCCAGCGCGTCGAGCCGGCCCTCGCCGAACACGTTGTTGTCGTCGGTGGTGCCGCCGCACTGGGCCGAGCCGGTGTCGGTGGCGGTGTCGTCCAGCAGCGCCTTGGTGCCGGCGATGTCGCCGACCAGGGCCGGGGCGGCCGACCAGACGAGCGCGATGGCGCCGGCCAGGTGGGGCGCGGCCATCGAGGTGCCGCTGATGCTGTTGTAGCCGTTGCCCGGCCAGCTGGACCGGACGTTCACGCCGGGGGCGGCGATGTTCGGCTTCAGCTCGCCGTTCTGCCCGGCGCCGCGCGACGAGAAGTCGGCGATGACGTTGTTCACGTCGTACGCGCCGGCCGAGTAGTTGGCCGTGAGGCTGCCCGGCGACCCACTGGTCGTACAGCCGGGTCCGATGTTGCCGTTGGACCAGACGCCGAAGATGCCGGAGGCCTCCCAGGCGTCCGTGACGTCCTGCATGAACGGCTCGGTGGAGGGCGCCGTGGTGCCCCAGGAGTTGTTGATGATGTTCGGGCGCTTGCTCGCGTCCGGGTTGGCCCCGGTGTGGTCGGTCGGCTCGAGCAGCCACTGGCCCGAGGAGATCAGCGCCTCGTCCGACGGGCAGCAGCCGTTGGCCGCGATCCAGCGGACGCCGGGCGCGACCCCGATGTCGGTGGCGCCGGCCATCGTGCCCATCGTGTGGGTGCCGTGGCCGTTGGTGTCGCAGGGCGCGCCGCTGCTGCCGCAGGCACCGGCGGCGTCGAACCAGTTGTAGTCGTGGGTGAAGGTGCCGTCGCCGTTGTTGCCCCGGTAGGAGCCGACCAGCTGCGGGTGGTCGAACTGGACGCCGGTGTCGATGCTGGCCACCGTGATGCCCTCGCCGGTCACCCCGTACCGCGACCAGACGTCGTCGGCGTTGATGTTCGCGACGCCCCACTCGACCGCGTTGACGGCCTTCTCGGCCGTGCCCTCGCTGACCTTGGGGACCTCGATGGCCACGGTCGGATAGAGGCCCTCGACCTCGGCGTGGGCCGCGAGGCTCTGCACCAGGCCGGCCGAGCCGCCGCTGACCTTGATCGCGTTGGTGGCCCAGAAGGCCTGGTACTTGGTGCCGTCCCGGTCGAGCTCGGCCCGGACCGCGCCCTGGCTGGCGGACGCTGCCTTCTTCAGGGCGGCGGCCACCGCCGTACCGCGCTCGTCCCAGTCCTTGATCTTGCTGGCCGCGCTCAGGTCGGCGCGCCCGGCGAACCTGACCCAGAAGTCGCCGCCGCCCCGGGCCGCCATCTGACTGGCGAGCTCCGGCCGGATCTTGTCCTTCGGGGCCGCCTGTACGCCCCCGCCGCCCACGACCAGTCCGGCCCCGGCGACGATGATCGCCAAGCCCGCACCGATCAGGGATCTGCCTCGTGCCATGCTGTCTCCTTCATGGAGTCCCGGGCGCCGGACGGATCACGCCGGTCGCCTGCACAGCACGCTAAGATCCACAAACTTCGATGCTCAAGACGCGGGGTGAGCAATCGGCCGTCAGCCGATCAGCAAATTGCGTCGAGCCGTTTCAGAGACCCTCGCCGACCATTTTGGCCGCGGCCTCGGCGAGGTCGGTGCCGGCCACGCCGGCCCGGGTGCACAGGGCCAGGTACGCCTCGTCCGGACCGCAGCCGCCGGCCATCGCGATCAGCTGGACCGCCAGCCGGATGGTGGCCCGCACGTCGAGGGCGGCGGCGTAGCCGGCCACCAGCTCCTGCCCGCCCGGGTCGAGCTCGGCCAGCCGGGCCTCGTCGACCTCCTCCTGCTCCTGGGTGAGGTGACCGTGCACCAGGCAGATCCCGGCGATCAGCGGGGCCATCGCCACCCGGTCCCGGCTGTAGACGTTGAGCACGGCCACGGCGTCGCCCCGGCCGGCGAACAGCGGCACCGACACCGAGGCGTGCAGACCCAGCCGGGGCGCCTGCTCGTGGAAGCCGGGCCACAGCACGGTCCGGTCGATGTCAGGCACCCCCACCGGGGAGTTGAGGCTCAGCGAGTCGACGCAGGGGCCGGCGCCCTCGCGGTACTGGACCTCGTCGACGGCGCGGATCAATTCGTCGCTGACGGCCACGGTGATGTGGGACCGGCCCTGCAGGGCGGTGATCGACGTGTAGTGCGCGGCGGCCACGCGATCGGTGGTGAGCTGGGCGACGGCCGCCAGCTGCCGGGGCACGCTCGGCGCGTGGTCCGGGGTCGCCGCCAGGGTGGTGATGGCCGTGGCCAGGGGGCCGTTCACCGGGAGTGCTTACCCCGGACGGGTACCGATAAGCCGACCCTTTTGCCGCGTTTGTTTAGATAATGGGCGGGTACGCGGCGGACATGCTCTGGTACGAGGAGCGCCACACGGTGGCGGTGTCACCCTGGATGTTGCCC
This sequence comes from Actinoplanes sp. NPDC049598, assembly GCF_040675435.1. Taxonomy (NCBI): domain Bacteria; kingdom Bacillati; phylum Actinomycetota; class Actinomycetes; order Micromonosporales; family Micromonosporaceae; genus Actinoplanes; species Actinoplanes sp. NPDC049598. The sequence goes on from NZ_JBFAOX010000004.1 coordinate 431,705, forward strand.
GGCACCGGCGGCGGAACGCCGTGCTGGCAGGCCGCCTCGCCCGGCGCCCAGGTCGCGGCCGTGATCAGCGGCGCGTCGGCCTGGTTGGTCGTGACGCTACCGGGCCGGTCGCGGATCGCCCTGCGGGTGGCGTACTGCCCACGCGGCCACCCGCGCCTGGCCGCGGCCGACCGGGCCGGGGACGGCGCGCGCCTGCAGTTCGAGTCGGCCATCGGCGTCTTCCGGGCCGAGATCGGCCTGCCCGGGCCCGAGGGGCGGCCGCTGCACGTGACCACGGCGCTGAAACCGCACGTACCGCTGGCCATGCCGTTCTGGCCCCGCGACCTGGCGGTGCTGGGCCAGGGTCGTGTTTATCCGCGTCCGAGCGGCTTGCACTTCAGCGTGACCGACCCCGGCCGGGACAGCGTGCTCTATGCCCAGAACCTCGGGGCGCTCGGCGACTACGCCCGCCGGACAGGCACCGACCTGACCGGCGCGGTCGGCGGCGTCTGGCCCGAGCTGGGGCTGGCGCTGCCCGGCTCGGCCGACGGTTACCTCGAACCAGGGCGCGAGACGGTGCTCTCGGACGCCTACCTGGCCTTCGCGGCCGGAGTGCCCGACGGCGAAGAGGCGGCGGCCGCGCAGTTCCTCTCGCTCGAGGCCCTGATCACGGCCGCCGTCTGATCTTTTTTGTTTAGTACGACCGGCGCAGGACCTGCAGGCTGTGCGCCAGCATCGGCACGGTGCCCTGAGATTTCACGCTGGCGTCGGCCGAGTTGGCCAGCAGCGGGTCGGCCGTGTCGATCACGGTCTGCCAGCTCTGGCCGTAGACGGCGTCGGGCAGGGTGAACTCGGCGTCCTCGGGCGACGCGTTGAACAGCAACAGGAACGAGTCGTCGACGATGCGCTCGCCGAGCGCGTCCGGCTCGGGGATGGCCTCGCCGTTGAGGAAGACGACGATGGCCCGGGCCGCCTCGGCGCCCCAGTCCGGCTCCCGCATGGGCTCGCCGTCGTGGCGCAGCCAGGCGATGCCGGGCAGCTGCGACTCGCCGGCCGGCTCCCCGGTCACGAAGCGCCGCCGCCGGAAGATCGGGTGCTCGGCCCGCAGCCGGGTCAGCCGCCGGGTGAAGACCGTCAGCACGTCGTGCTCGCGGGCGTCGGCCCAGTCGATCCAGCTGATCTCGTTGTCCTGGGCGTACACGTTGTTGTTGCCGCCCTGGGTGCGGCCCAGCTCGTCGCCGTGCACGACCATCGGCACGCCCTGGCTGAGCAGGAGCGTGGCCAGGAAATTGCGCTTCTGCCGCTCCCGCAGGGTGATCACGGCGGAGTCGTCGGTCGGCCCCTCGGCACCGCAGTTCCACGACCGGTTGTGGCTCTCGCCGTCGCGGTTCTGCTCGCCGTTGGCGTCGTTGTGCTTCTCGTTGTACGACACCAGGTCGTTGAGCGTGAAGCCGTCGTGCGCCGTCACGAAGTTGATGGACGCGATCGGGCGCCGGCCGTCGATCTCGTACAGATCGGAACTGCCCGTGAAGCGCGACGCGAAATCGCCCAGGCTGGCCGGTTCGCCCCGCCAGAAGTCACGCACGGAGTCGCGGTACTTCCCGTTCCACTCGGTCCAGTTGGGCGGGAAGCCGCCGACCTGATAGCCGCCGTCGCCCACGTCCCACGGCTCGGCGATCAGCTTGACCTGGGAGACCACCGGATCCTGGTTGACCAGGTCGAAGAACGCGGCCAGCCGGTCCACCGCGTGAAACTCCCGGGCCAGCGCCGCCGCCAGGTCGAACCGGAAACCGTCGACATGCATTTCGGTCACCCAATAGCGCAGCGAATCCATGATGAGCCGCAACGACTCGTGATGCCGCACATTGAGACTGTTCCCCGTGCCGGTCGTGTCGTAGTAGAACTGCCGGTCCTCGTCGACCAGCCGGTAGTAGGCCGGATTGTCGATGCCCTTGAAAGACAGCGTCGGCCCGAGATGATTGCCCTCGGCCGTGTGGTTGTAGACCACGTCGAGAATCACCTCGATGCCGGCCTGGTGCAGCGCCTTCACCATCGACTTGAACTCCTGCACCTGCCCGCCGTGCCCGCCGAACGAGGCGTAGCCGTTGTGCGGCGCGAAGAAGCCGATCGTGTTGTAACCCCAGTAGTTCGACAGCCCCCGCTCGGTCAGCCCGCTGTCGTGCACGAACTGGTGCACCGGCATCAACTCGACGGCCGTGATGCCCAGCCGCTTCAGATAATCGATCATCACCGGGTGGGCCAGCCCCGAATACGTTCCCCGGACATCCTCCGGAATGCCCGGATGCCGCATCGTCATGCCCTTGACATGCGCCTCGTAAATGATCGTCTGGTGAAACGGAATCTTCAACGGCCGGTCGTTCGCCCAGTCGAAGAACGGATTGATGACCACGGACCGCTGCGCGAACGGCGCCGAATCCCCGTCGTTGAAACTCGACGGATCCCCGAAACGGTACGAGAAGAGCGCCTCGTCCCATTCGACATCCCCGTCGATCGCCTTCGCGTACGGGTCGAGCAGAAGCTTGTTCGGATTGCAGCGCAGCCCGTTGGCCGGATCGTACGGCCCGTGCACGCGATAACCGTACCGCTGCCCGGGCCCCACCCGGGGCAGATAACCGTGCCAGACGAACGCCTCCCGCTCGGGCAGCTCGACCCGCGTCTCGGCGCCGTCGTCGTCGAACAGGCAGAGCTCCACCCGCTCCGCCACCTCGGAGAAGAGCGCGAAGTTGGTGCCCCCGCCGTCGTAGGTGGCCCCCAGCGGGTACGGGTTGCCGGGCCAGACCTTCATCGTGCTCCTTAGTCAGCTTCTCAGGGTCGCCCGCTGGCTACCCCGTTCCCGGGCGATCACTCCTGCCGCGGGTAGGAAAACGGTAGAACCGCTTGGCAAAGTATTCCGATTGGCCACCGGCAAATGCACTCCGGCGCGATGTGAATGAATGTGCGCCGCCCTCATTCACGACCTGGTGATCTTTCCCCGGCGTGGCGTAGCCTTCTGCACCGTCGGGTGAATCAATGGGGCGGCGGGTGCGCAAATTGGACCGGATTCGCGACGCTTCCTTTTCCGACCGACCACGCGTCGACACGGCCGATCCCGGCGAATTGGGCATTCACAGCGCCGGTCCCGTGGCCGGCGGCGAGGACGCGCTGCCGGCCTACGTCAAACGCAGTTTCGATTTCCAGCTGCGGTTGGCGCTGTCGGCCGATCTGCCGGACCGCGGAGCGCTCGTCGTCATGGTCGGCGGGTCCTCGACCGGCAAGACACGGTCGCTCTACGAGGCCGTGCTCGAGCTGGTGCCAAACTGGCGGCTGATGCAGCCGGCCGAGGTGTCCGACCTGCTCGACCTGCTCCATGAGCCACCGCGCTCGACCGTCCTCTGGCTCGACGAGATGCAGCACTACCTGGGTGGCCCTTCAGCGCAGACCGCCGTGTGCGTCACGGCCCTGGTACGAAACGGCAATCTGGTCGTCGGGACCCTCTGGCCCGACCAGTACGCCAAGTGGACCGCCGGCCGTGAGCCCGTGCACAAGCTGATGCAGCGGGCCAGCGTGATCTCCGTACCGGAGTCGCTGGACCGCTCCGAGCAGAGGGAGGCCCGCGGCCTCGCTTCGCAGGACAGCCGCATCCGCGACGCCTTGAGCGTGCGCGACGTCGGCATGACCCAGGTCCTCGCGGGCGGGCCGCGCCTGGTGATGTGCTGGGAACAGCCGGCCAACGCCTACGTGAAGGCGATGATCGCGGCCGCGGCCGACGCCCACCGGCTCGGCGTGCAGTCCCCGCTGAGCGAGGAGCTGCTGGCCGACGCGATGTTCGGTTATCTCCGCCCGCATCAGCGGGTTCGGTCCGCGGAGTACTGGCTGGCGGAAGCGTTGCCGCATGCCACCGAGCGGATCCACGGCGACGTGTCGGCTCTCTACGAGGTCGACGCGGGCCGGCCGGGCACTCTGGCCGGTTACACCATTGCCGACTATCTGGCCGAGCACGTGCGGAGCAAGCTGCGCAGTGACCGGGTGCCGCATGCGGCCTGGCAGGCACTGGTGACCCACCTGCGCCGGCCGGACGACCTCCGGCGGCTGGCGGCCGGCGCCGCCGCCCGGCTGCGCTACCACTACGCCGAAGGCGCGCTGACCCGACTCGCCCTGGAGTTCGGTGACCGCCGGGCCGCGGTCGAGCTGGCCGATCTGCTCGTCCGGCAGGACAGGTTCACCGAGGCCGCCGAGATTCTCCGTCGCCGGTTGACCGGGAGCGCGGAGGACGAGCCGGTCGTCCGCAAACTCGACCACGTGCAGGCCGTGTGGCGGCGGGCGAAAGAGATCCGCGACAGGCCGGCCGAGGTGGCCGAGCTGCTGTTCGACGGCGGCCTCGGCGACCAGCTGCGCCGGGAGGCGGCCGGGGGCAACGCGATCGCGGCCGACCGGCTCGTGGAGCTGCTGGCCGACCGCGGCTGCCTCCACGAACTTCGTTACCGCACCGACCGGCTCGGCGAGCGGCGGGCCGCGGAGGCGCTGGCCGACCTGCACGCGGCCTGGGGCGATGTGGACGAGTTGCGGTCGCGCGCCGCCCGAGGCGACCGCGCCGCGGAACTGCGGATCTCGAAGGCGCACCGCCACGAGAGGGCCCGATTCCAGATCGAGCAGCTGCGGGCGCAGGCCGACGAGGGCCGCGCCGAAGCCGCCCTGCAACTGTGCACGCTGCTCTTCGAGCTCCGCGACGAGGAACAGCTCAAGGTCGAGCTGAACGCCGGCACGCCCGGCGCGGCCGACCGGCTCATCGCTCTTTACACCGCACAGGATCACCCGTCGCTGATCCGGTTACGGGCCTTCGGCCTGGACGCCGACGGACAGCTCGTCACCCAGCAAACACCCCCATGAAAGCACCTGGAGAGGATCTCTGATGGCTTCCGAGCTGGCTGCCGCCGAATACGCGTTCCTGATCCTGCTGAAGGCCGCGGGACGCGAACTGTCGAACACCGAGATGGACAAGCGTTACCGGGTCCGGCTGATCAGCCCGGCCTACGAGAGGCTGAACGCGGCCGGCTACGTCTCCTCCGACACCACCCACCGCCCCTACCGGCACGCCATCACCAAGCAGGGCCTCAAGGTGCTGAGCGTCCCCCTCGCGATCGACGAGGACGGCGCCGACGGTGAGAAGCGCTCGACCCGCGAGAAGCAACTGTGGGCCGCCCTGGTGGCCCAGCAGAACGAGATCGTCGGCCGGCCGGTGGAGAAGGACGAGGAGCCCGTTGATCTCGAGGGTCGCGTCCGGGCCGCCTACGTCCAGCTCGCCGACGGACCCGGGGCCTGGATTGATCTTGCGGTTCTCCGGCCCCTTCTGCCGGACGTCTCGAAGGCCGACCTGGACGAGGCGCTGGTGACGATGCTCGGGTCGCGGGACGTGCGGCTGGAGCCCGATTCGATGAAGCACCGAGTCGACGCGGAGGCGCGGGCGGCGGCCGTCCGGGTCGGCGGCGAAGATCGGCACAAGCTGGCGATCGGCTCGCGATGAACGAGAAGGAGCGCGCCGCCCTCGCCGCACTCAGGTTCAGCTGGGCCGCGGCGCCCGACGACGTGTGGCGCCGCTCGGAGTTCCACGTCGACGGGTTGCACGACGCCGTGGTCCTGGATGTCCGGGAAGGAATCGCCGATGCCCGGGCCAGCGTCGACGCGAGCCCGATCGGCCTGGTCCTGGAAGGCCGGAACGGCACCGGCAAGACCCATCTGCTGGGCTGGGTCCGGGAGCAGGTGCAGCACGAGGGAGGTTACTTCTTCCTGGTCGGGCTGATCGACGGCCGCAATTTCTGGGAGTCCCTGCTCGTGTTCATGCTGGACGGGCTGGCCCGCGAGGTTCCGGGCGGCGAGACGCAACTGCGAATGCTGTTGCGGCGTCTGGCGTCGCGAATCGGGGCGCCGCGGGCCGACCGGCGCTCGGTCATCGGCGAGAGTGAGCTGACCCGGGCCGCGCTGGACGCCTACGTCGCCGGGCTCCGGGAGTTCGACCGGCGGGTGGCCCATGACTGCCGGGACACGCTGCGGGCCCTGGCCTTGCTGGCCTCGGACGACGACGAGCATCAGGACATCGCCGACAACTACTTCGCCGGCGACGACGAGGGGATCACGGGGGAGCGGCAGACGTGGGGCATCCGATCGAACTCGCGGACGCCGCAGGAGGTCGTCGGCGAGATCTCCCGCCTTCTGGCCGTGACCGGACCGTCCGTGATCGCCTTCGACCAACTCGACGCGATGATGGCACAGGCGGCCCTGCAGGACGACCTGATGAAGGTCGCCGCCACGGAGCAGGACGTGCGGGTGTCGTCGATGGTGCTGGGACTGGCCAACGGTCTCACCGATCTTCGCGACAAGACCCACCGGACCCTGACGGTCGTGGCGACTCTCTCGGTGACGTGGGATCTGATCGAGCGCCGCGCCCCGTCGTCCTTCCCGGACAGGTTCCGGCGTTCCATGGCGCTGCAGGGCATCCGGGACGCCCGCGTCGCCCGGCAGATCATCGAGAAGCGGTTCGCGGCCCGTTTCGCCGCCGTGAACTTCACTCCGCCCTATCCCACCTGGCCGGTCCGGCCCGAGGTGTTCCAGGAGGCCTTGGACTACACGCCGCGGCGACTGCTGATCGCCGTCGACCAGCATGTCCGAGCCTGCCTGATCGACGACGAGATGCGGGAACTGCACCACCTCAGCGACGTGCCGGCCAAGGCGCAGGAGGCCAAGGCGCCCGTCCTCACCGCCCCCGTGGTGCCGGAGAGCGAGCTGGCGCGGATCGAAGCGCGCTTCGAGGAGCTGAGACGGAACGCTGACGTGGCCTCGCCGCTCGAGGGCGACGGCGAAGACCGCTTGTTCCCGCCGCTTCTCGCCGCCGGCCTCCAGGCGTGGATCGCCGAACGCGGCGATCGGGGCGAACAGTTCAGCATCGATCCGCCGCCGAGCTCCCGCCCGGACCTGCACGCGCGGCTTCGCCGCGACCTGGACGAGCGCTCCGAACAGGAGCGGGAGCATTCGCCGGATCAGTCGCGCACCGAGGACCAGGTCCACTGGTCGTTCCGGGCGATCAGCAACACCCACCACGGGGTGGCCGCGCTGCACCGTATCCGCCGGGCCCGCACCGCTGCGGGGCTCACGGCGGAGGTTCCCAAGCGGAAGCTTTTCCTTCTGCGTAAGGGAGAATGGAGTCAGTCGGCCAAGACCCAGGAGGTGATCCGGGGGCTGGAACGCGACGGCGGCGTGACGCTTGACGTCGACGAAGCCGACCTCCGGGTCCTGACCGCCCTGCACGGACTGCGAAACGAGAACCCGGCGCAGCTCCACGCCTGGGTGGTCCGTTACCGCCCCTCGGAACAGATCAATCTCTTCAAGAAGGCCTTGGCCGATGCCGAGGCGTGGACCGAGGACGATCAAGGAAGTGCCGAGACGCCACCCGGGAAACCTCCGGCCGGATTCATGATCGGCGACGGGGTGGAGTTGCCGTTGGAGTCGCTGCGGAAGCATGTGGCGATCTTCGCGGCGTCCGGCTCGGGGAAGACTGTTCTGCTGCGGCGGCTGGTCGAGGAGTGCGCGCTGCAAGGTGTGTCGGCCATCGTGCTGGATCCCAACAATGACCTGGCGCGGCTCGGTGACGAGTGGCCCGAGGCGCCCAGTGGATGGTGGCCGGGCGACTCCGAGCGGGCGGCCCGCTACCTGGCCGGGACCGAGCTCGTCACCTGGACCCCGCGGCGGCAGTCCGGCCGGCCGCTCAGTTTTCAGCCGTTGCCGGACTTCGCCGGGGTGCGCGACGACCCGGACGAGTTCGACGCGGCGGTCGATTCGGCAGTGGCGGCGTTGGCTCCGCGGGCCAATCTGATGGGCCGGGCGCGCTCCGTACCGCTGGGAACCGCGGTCCTGCGGAAGGCGGTCGAGCATTTCGGCCGGCGGGGCGGGGGTGACCTGCGGCAGTTGATCGGGCTGCTCGACGATCTGCCGGACGGGGTGAGTGAGCTGGCCGGGGCGGCCAAGATCGCCGCGGATCTCGGGCAGGCGCTCACGGCCTCGATGGACAACGATCCGATGTTCGGGGGGAGTGGGACGCCGGCCGATCCGGGGATGTTGCTGACGCCGTCGGTGGGGAAGCGGGCGCGGATCTCCGTGATCAGCCTGATCGGGCTGCCGGGGGACGATGCGCGGCAGGGGTTCGTCAATCAGATGCAGATGAGCCTGTTCGCCTGGATCAAGAAGCATCCGGCGCGGGACCGGCCGTTGCTGGGGTTGCTGGTGATGGACGAGGCGCAGACGTTCGCGCCGTCGGGGGCGATGACCGCCTGCACGCAGAGCACGCTGGCGCTGGCCTCGCAGGCCCGCAAGTACGGGCTGGGGCTGATCTTCGCCACGCAGGCGCCCAAGAACCTGCACAACCGGATCCCGGGCAACGCGGCCACGCACTTCTTCGGGCGGCTCGGTGTGCCCGTGCAGATCGAGGCGGCCCGGGAGATGGCCAAGGTGAAGGGGGGTGACGTGCCCGAGATCGGCAACCTCACCGCGGGGGAGTTCTACATCGCGCTGGAGGGGGAGGTGCCGGTCCGGACCCGTACGCCCATGTCGCTCAGCCATCACCCGAGCAGTCCGCTCACCGACGAGGAGGTGGTGGCCCGCGCGCGGGGCTGAGCCGTCAGAGGTGCCGGCGCATCAGGCCGGCCAGGTCGGGGCGGCCGATCTCGTCGAGCACGCCCGGCAGGTCGGCCAGCCGGTGCCGGCTGCGCAGCCAGGTCCAGAGCTCGTGCGGCTCGTCGCCGGGGCGGAACCGCAGGGCCACGTACGAGGGCACGCCGACCGCGTCGGCCACGTCCGGCCAGTAGTAGGTCAGCTGGCGCAGGATCTGCTGGCGGACCTGGTCCGGGATCGGCGGATCGGGCGGCGCCGGCGCCGGGCCGAGCAGCCGCCCGAGCAGGGCGAACAGGACGTCGGCGGAGGCCCGGGCGGCGAAGGCCTTGAAGCGGTCGTCCTTGCCGGCGTCCGCGTGGTCGGAGACGCCCTTGGCGACCAGCCAGTGCGGGACCTTCCGGTCCTGCGCGACCGTGGCGATGGTCGCGGCCTCCATGTCCAGGGCGAGGAGCCGGCGCTGGCCCGCCTCGAGCCGGGTCCAGATGTCCCCGGTCGCCATGACGGCGCTTCCGCTGGCCATGGGGCCGGCCTGGACGGCGTACGGCAGCTTCTCCGGCCCCTCGACGTCCATGTAGAGCAGCCGCTGGATGCGGTCGCGCCCGCCCTCGGTCAGCGCGAAGCGGCCGTCGAGCCAGCGGATCAGGCCCTCGGACTCCAGCCGCTCGAGTTGCGCGCCCCAGCCGGTGCCGGGCAGGTAGCGGCGGCGGGCCGCGTGCGTACGGGGATCCTGGCCCTTGTGGAGCGTTTCCAGCACCCAGACCGCGGCCTCCCGGTCGGTCGCCGGACCGTGGCTCGGCAGGGTCGAGGGGGTGAAGTCCTGGACCGCCCGAACCCAGGAGGCGTCCAGGGGGAACTGTTGCGGGTCGGCGAGGAAGGCGCGTTCGGTGTGCTTGCCCTCGTCCCATTCGTAGGCCGGGGCCGCCACGATCACGTCGCCCTGGGCAGTGCCGGCCGGGTTGCCCGCGCAGACCCCGCACATGGCCAGGCAGGCCGGCTCGAGCCGGTCGGTCAGCGTGGTGGTGATCGCGCCGGCGCTGCGGCCGCCCATCCGGACCGGCCGGGCCAGCGCCACCGACAGCCCGGAGCCGAGCCGGGCCACGGAGAACGGCGCCGTCCGGTCGGCGTCCCGCTCCTCCCAGCCGGACAGCCCGGGAGTCGCCCGGGCGGCCTCGTACTCCTCCTTGAGCGCTGTGATGACCAGAACATCGACGCCGGCGCCCAAGGAGAGCCTCCCGTGCCCAGAGAGAAAGCCGCCCGCCGGTCCGCCTACCGGCGGGCGCGGTGACCAGTCTGGTCAGAAGGTCTACCGGTTTTCTTCCGGTCCGGGCGCACGCATGATCGGCGGGTTGAGGGTCCTCTCGGCGCCGGCCCGGTAGAGCGCGGCCGGGCGGCCCACCTCGGGGACGCGGCGCTCGCCCGTGGGCTCGACGAAGCCCGGGGTGTTGGTGATTTTGCGGCTGAAGTTGCGGGGGTCGAGTTTGTGGCCCCAGACCACCTCGTACACGTGCCGCAGGTCGCCCATGGTGAAGGACGGCCCGCAGAAGGTGGTGGCCAGGTTGGTGAACTCGAGGCGGCTGCGGGCGCGCTCGACCGCGTCGGCCAGGATCGTGTCGTGGTCGAAGGAGAGGGTGCCCCGGACCTTGTCCACGGGGGCCCAGAAGGCGCTGCTCGCGTCGGACCCGGCGACCGGCAGCGGCAGGTCCGGCATGATCGCGAGGAAGGCCACGCTGACCACCCGGCCGCGCGGGTCGCGGTCCGGGGCGCCGTACGTCTTGAGCTGCTCCAGGTGGAGGCCGAGGCCGGTCTCCTCGCGCAGCTCGCGGGCGGCCGCCTCGGGGAGGTCCTCGTCGCCGCGGAGGAAGCCGCCGGGCAGGGCCGGCCGGCCGCGGAAGGGCTCGTTGGCCCGGGTGATGACCAGCGCCTGGAGGGCGTCCTCGCGGACCGTGAGGATGGCCAGGTCGACGGCGAGCCGGAGGTAGGTGTGCTCCCGATCGATCATTGGCCGAGCGTACACAAGCGGCCGGCCGACCAGATCTGCTCCAACTCGCCCTTGAAGTGCTGGTACCAGACGTGGTCGCGGCCGGCTTCCAAGGTCAGGGCGGGCTCGGTGCCACCGAGGCTGTGCGAGTAGATCTCGACGTGCAGGCGCCCGTTCGCGGCCAGCAGGCTCACCGCGGGAACGAAGTCGAGCAGGCGTACCTCCAGGTGGCCTTGATCCTCCAGCGAGGCGAGCAGGTCGAGGGTGGGCTGGAGGCGGTGGGCGAACATCGCCGCCGCGTCCGGGGTGGTGCTGCGCCGGGCCGCCTCGGCCAGCACGTCGTCGTGCGGGGCGATCACGGCGACCCGGACCCGGCCGCCGCGCTGCAGACATTCGCGCAGGGCGGCCGCGTGGTTGCGTACGGTCCGGTTGAGGGTCACTCCGACCAGGTCGATCTCGGTGGCGCCGGTCAGGTCGGCGCCGGCGGCCGAGGTGGAGGGGCGCAGCAGGCGGTCGGCGGGCGGGGTCTCCACGAGGTGGCGCCGGGTCAGCTCGACCAGGCCGCCCATCTGGAAGCGGGAGTGCAGCGCGCCGGCCACGAGGACGCCGAGCGCGGCCAGGGTGGCGCCGGAGAGCAGCGGGCCGTCGGCCAGGTCGAGCATGCCGAGCAGGCCGATGGTGAGGGAGAGGGCGAGGGTGGCGATGAGATCCAGGGATTGCCAGATGCGCACCGGGACCGTCCTTGACGTCGGCGACTAGCGGTAGTCCCGACGGTACCAGACGTTACTGTCATTGTGACAATAAGCTGGGCCGGCGATTCCGCAGGAGCAGGCGGCGGGCGATGTACGGACCGACCGCGCCCGGTGACAGCCAGGCCGGCCCGGCCGGGGAGAGGGCCGGCAGCGACGGCGTGCCGCCGCCCGCCGGATGCACCACGACCACCGCGCCGATCTGGCGCCGGCGCGACATCCGGCGCAACAGCCGCACCGAGGCGAGCAGCGAGCGGACGGACTGGCCGAAGTAGACGCCGTCGCACAGCACGCACCCCTCGGGCGTGACCGTGTACGTGCCGGCCGGCCAGGCGACCGACTCGACGAGCAGCACCCGGGCGTCCGTCATGACGGCGAAACCGACCCGCGGCCCGCGCTCGGTCACCCGGATGCCGTCGTAGAGGCGTACGCCCGGGGCGCCGGCGAAGCGGTCGAGCAACAGCCCGGTGTACGCGGCGGCCTCGCACAGGCTCATGCCGATCGGCCGCAACGACCGGCCTTCGTCGTCGGTCAATTTTCCCAGCCGGGCACGCAGACGATGGACCATGAACCGATTCGCCCACACCGATCTACCGGTTTGCTTCCAGTTCGACGCCGATCAAATCTGGCAACTAGTTGTCGCACCGATGGCGCTCGTCCCGCTCACCCCCTACCGTGGCGGCCCATGACCTACGGGATTCTCGGTGATCTCGAAGTTCGCGACCCCGGTGGTGGCGAGGTCGAGCTGCCCGCGGGCCGGGCCCGCGCCGTGCTCGCCGTCCTGCTGCTGCGGGCCAACCGATCCGTTCCGGCCGACGATCTGATCGCCGCCGCGTGGGGCGACCGCGGCGTGAGCCACGCCCAGCTCCACAAGGCGATCTCGGCCGTACGCAAGACCCTGGCCGCGGCCCGGCGACCGGAGGCGCTCAAGACCCACAACCGGTACGGCTACGAGCTCACGGTCCACGAGGACGACCTCGACATGCTGCTCTTCCGCCGGCTGTTCCAGCAGGCCGACGCCCGCCCCGACGGCTCAGCCGAGCAGATCGCCCTGCTGCGGGCGGCTCTGGGGCAGTGGCGCGCCGACCGGCCGCTGGCCAACATGCGCCTGGCCACGGTCACCGAGGAGGTCGAGGCGCTGCGCCGCCAGCGCAAGCGGGCCGCTATCCGGTTGTTCACCGCCGAGAGCGACCTCGAAGGGCTGGCCACCTTCGCCGCGCTCTATCCCGACGACGCCAAACTGGCCAAGCTGCTGCTGACCGCGCTGCACCGCGACGGCCAGATCGAGGAGATCATCCCCGCCGTCGAGCGGTACGAGGCGGCCAGCGTGACCCCGGATCAAGGGCTGCGCCGCTACGCGTACACGTTGGTCAGTGGCGACGGCGCGGTTGGGGAGACCATGCCCGTGCCGCGGCAGCTGCCCCCGCCCCCGCCGTACTTCGTGGGCCGCGCCAGCCTGCTGGCCGAGGTGCGCTGGCTGCTGAGCCAGCGGCGGTGGCCGGTCCTGGCCCTCTCCGGCCCGGGTGGCATCGGCAAGACCGCTCTGGCGCTGCGGGCCGCGCACGACGCCGCCGGCGCCTACCCGGACGGCCAGCTCTGGGCCGACCTGCGGGGCACCGCCGACACCCCGGCCGACCCGGCCGAGGTGCTGGCCCAGTTCTTGCGCGCGCTCGGCGTGCCGGCGGTCCCGGAGACCCGCCCCGAGCGGGCGACGTTGTTCCGCTCGACGGTGGCCGGCCGCCGGCTGCTCGTGCTGCTCGACGACGCCGCCGACGGCGCCCAGGTCCGGGACCTGCTGCCCGGCGGCGGTGACAGCGTCGTGGTGATCACCGCCCGGCGGCGGCTGCCCGACATCGAGGCCCCCACCCACCACGTCGCCCCGCTGAGCGCGTTCGACGAGGCCACCGCGCGGCAGCTGTTCGACGCGATCACCGCCGACGGCCGGGTCGACCTGCGCGGCGAGCGGGAGTCGGTCGACGCGGTGGTCCGGCTGTGCGGCGGCCTGCCCCTCGCCGTGCGCATGGCCGCGCTGTTGCGCGTCGAGGCGTTCCACCGCTCCACCGGGGAGCTGCTGCGGCGGCTGAAGGAGCAGGGGCCGACGGCCTTCGCGTACGGGGTGGAGAGCGTGGCCCGCACGTTGGGGGCCGGGCTGGCTCCGCTCGACGACCGTGCCCGCCGCCTGTTCCTCGGCCTCGGCCTGCTCGCGCTGCCCGTCTTCGGTGAGTGGACGGCCGCCGCAGTGCTGGACTCGCCGGGCACCGAGTCGCTGCACCAGTTGGCCGCGATCGGCATGCTCGACGCGGTGCCCGGCTCGGCTCGCTACCGTTTCCACGATCTCACCCGCGAGTACGCCCGTGGGCGCGCGGCTACCGACCCGCTGACGCCGTCCGACGCCCCGCTGCGGGTTTGTCTCGCGCTGCTCTCACTCACCCGCCGCGCCCACACCGCCATCTACGGCGAGGATTTCGACGTCGCGCACAGCGACGCGGCCGACGTCGAAGTCCCCGCCGCCGAGCTCGAGGCGGCCACCGCCGACCCGCGGGCCTGGTTCGAGCGGGAGCGGGCCAACATCCGGGCCGCGGTCGAGCAGGCGGCCGCGCTGGGCCAGGCCGGCCTGTGCTGGGATCTGGCCGTCTCGGCCCACGAGTTCTACGCGATCGGCGGCTACTTCGACGACTGGCGGGCCACCCACGAGGTCGCCCTGGCCGCCTGCCGGGCCGCCGGCGACCGGCGCGGCGAGGGCATCGTGCTGACCATGCTGGGCATGCCGCCGCTGGTGGCCAGCGGCCGGGCCGGTGTCTCGGGCGTGCCCGAGCTGGAACGCGCGGTCGCGTTGCTGCGCGAGACCGGCGAACGGCACGCGCTGGCCATCGCCCAGCGGACCCTGGCCAACGCGTTGCGGCGCAACGGCGAGCTGCTGCGCCCGCTGGGCCTGTTCGCCGAGGCCCTGGCCCACTACCAGGAGAGCGGCGACCTGGTCGGCAGCCAGCAGGCGCTGCGCTTCATCGGCCAGGCCCACCTCGACCGCGGCGACCCCGACTCGGCCGTGGCGGTGCTGCGCGAGGCCGAGCAGGTGGCCCGCCGCCAGGGCCAGGCCCGCGTCCACGCGCCCGCGCTGTACTGGCTGGGCCAGGCGCACCTCGCCCGGGCCGACCTCGTCGCGGCGGCCGCGGTCTTCGCCGAGATGCTCCGGATGTCCCCACCGGACACCGGCCTCGCTCACGCGTACGCGCTGCACGGGCTGGGCGATCTGGCCCTGGCCGAGGGCGACACCGGCGCGGCCGTGCTCCGGCTGGAAGAGGCGGAGACGCTCGCGCGGGAGGGGGCCGACGCCGGCCTCGAGGGGCGGGTCGGCCTGTCGCTGGCCGCGGCCGAGGCGGCCCGTGGCGATCAGCGGGCTCGGATCGCCGCGCTGCGGCGGGCACTGGGGCCGATCCGGTCGTACGGGTCGGTGAAGCTGGAGGTCCGTGTGGAGACGGAGCTCGCCGACGCGTACGACCGGCTCGAAGACGTCGCCGAGGCGAAAGCCGCGCGGGACCGGGTGACCGAGCTCTACGACCGCGGCAACGTGCCGCCGGAGGACCGCCGAGTCGGCTGACCGACTCTTATTGTCGTCTTGACACAAACTACCGTACGGGTTTAGTGTCATTCTGACATTAAAGCTGGGGTGCCGGACCGGGGCGTACGACCGGAACGGTGCCCGGGCCGCATGTCGAGCGCGCACCGGCACGCGCGTGGAGGCCGGCCACCCTCCTCAAGCCACCGTTCGGCCGGACGGGGCGACCGCGTGCCGATCCCACATCAACCGCAACCTTCCTCGAAAGGAAAGGTCATGCGCGCACGTCGTCGTCAGATCCTCGTGTCCCTCGTCGCGGCCGTCACGGTCGCCCTCACCGGCGTCTTCGCCCCCTCACCCGATCCGGCCCTCGCGGTCACCTGCCCGGGCAGCACCACCTGGGACGATTTCCTGAAGCGCTGCGTCTGACCGGCCACGCCGGGATGATCGGCTGAGAAAAGCGGCGGACGGGCCGATGGCGCGTCCGCCGCTTCTGCAATTCTCGAGAAATTACCCGGTACGGGTCGTTCTTTCGGCCAGCCCCATTCGCATTGACGGTCCTGGCGGCTCCGGCAATTCCGTTGTTAACGTCCGGGCAATCCCCGAAGGAGGGCAACCATGCGCAAATTCCTGCTCTGGGCGGGCACCACCTGGGTCGGCATGACGACCATCGTCGTGGTCCTGTCGACAATGATCATCGCCGGCTCCGACGGCTCGTCCTACGCCGGCCAGCCGGAGAAGCCCGGCGCCGGCGCCCTTCTGCTCGGCATCTTCGTCTGGCTGTTCGCCCTGGCCTTCGGCATAGCGCTGAGCGCACCGGCCTTCCTCAATCCACCGGAGGACAACGGCGGGTTCTGGGCTTTCCGCGTACCGCTGCCTTTGTGGATGTTTCTCATGATGCTGAAACTCGCCTCATGGATCGGCTTCTACATCCTGCTCGGCGTCTGGATGCTCATTTTCAAGCTCTGGAACAACCGCCAGAACAATCGCCTGCCCTCATTCAGCAACGCCCCCCAGACCCCGAATTACGGCAGCCAGCCGACCGCGCCCCGCCCGATTCCCCCGTCCTGGCAGCACGACCCCACCGGCCGCTACGCCCATCGCTGGTGGGACGGCACCCGCTGGACCAACCGCGTAGCCAACGGCAGTTTCCAGGCTGTCGATCCGCTCTGAGAACGCCTGGGGTAGGCGTTCCGGGCTACGCTGATCCCACTGAGGACACCCTCGTCGGGAGAGACGCCGCGGCGTGACTGCTCGGCGGCCTCCCGGGGCGTGTTCGGGCGTCGCCGGACAGCGTTCCCGCTGGACATGACGCTGGCCGATCTCATGAGGCGCCGGATCGCGATCGCACCGAGGATCGGGGAGCGAACGTGGCGAACCGCGACGACTGGAGGCGGCTGGCCAGGGGTACACGCTGTATTACTACGGCGATCTCAGCGACGTGACCGGCCCTCCCTACCTGAACTCGGCGTCGTGCCGAGGCTGCTCGATGGGGAACGGCGGTAGCGGCCACCATGGCCTCGACAGGCAGTCTCTGGCCGGCCGTGTTCGGCGTCGCTCGAACCCTGGCGGGTGCGGCAGTGACGGCGGTGATCGCTCTCCGAGCGCGCGCAACAGCGGGGTCCGGGAGGAGGCGATCTTCGCCCGGGCACAGGACGGCGCGTAGGCGGAGCGGGTCCGTGCGGCTCGCGCCCAGCACGAGGAGATGCGGGAGGATCCGGCCTGGTCATCGCTCGAGGCCGGCCGTCGACGTGCGACGGCCGGCCTCGTGACGGCGATCGTCAGCCGCGGCCGGCGATGGCGTTGGACCAGACGGCGCGGTGGCCCGGGGCGTAGATGACCAGGTTGCGGTCGTTCTGGAGCTGCAGGACCGAGCCGGGGTGGCGGCTGGTTCTGGTGGACCAGACGGCGCGGTTGCCGGGGGCGATCAGGACCATGTTGCCGTCCGGCTGGGCGCGGAAGACGGTGCGGGGCTTGCCGGTCTTGACGCCCCAGACGGTGCGGCCGCCGGGGATGTACTCGATCAGGGTGCCGTCGGCCCGCATGAACAGCACGTTCAGGCCGTTGGGGGAGTAGCGGCGGTCGCCCGGGCCGAGCTGCTCACCGGAGGTCAACTGAGTGCGGCGGTACGAACCCCAGAACACCGTGGACGTGTCCTGGTAGCGCGACCGCAGCGACACCTGGGCCGGGCCGCCGGTCTCGCCGCTCATCGGCACCGACTGGTCGGCGAAGACGCACCACGCCGGATCGCTGCCGCCATGCCCCTTGCAGGAGATCTGCTCCTTCACGCCCTTGGCCCAGCGGCCACGCTGGAAGGCCAGCTGCAGCCGCGCCGGGTCGGCCGACGGGGTGATCTCCCGCAGCCGGATCCGCGTGTAGTACTCCTTGTTCGCCTCCAGCTGGTCGACCGACCTGGAGCCGACCGTCAGCACCCGCGGGCCCTTGTCGCTGAACTCGGTGTCGATGTACCTGCCCGGCAGGTTCGAGCTCCACGACTTGATGCCGTGGCGCGGCACCCCGCCGTACGCCTGCGCGTCGACCTCGAACGCGCTCGAACCGGTGCACTTGAGGTTGTCCAGCTGGGCCCGGGTGAAGCGGAAGGTGGTCACGGCCACGAACTCGGTGAACGTGTGCCCGGCCGTGGACGGGATGAACTCCGCGGTCAGCGCCCCGTCCGGCCGCCAGCTTCCCCCGCACGCCGCCAGCCCGGCCTGCGGCCCGGCCAGCACCGCGCCCCCGCTGATCAGCAACCCGCTCGCGACCGCCGCGCCCCATTGTCGTACTCGCATGAAGTTCTCCCCTTTTCCCGCGATCCGTTCGCTGCGGTGACGCTATGTGAGCGCAGAACAGCGGCACAGCGGAGTAAAAGGCACGAACTTCGAGACAACCACCCGAACCCGAACGAGTTGCCTCCGGTCACCTCCCGTCCGGCCCGACAATTCGCCCGAACCTCGCGAGGTCACCGCCTGCGGGCGAGGTCAGGTCAGGCGGAGGGCGGTCAGGGCGGTCCCGGCCAGGATGCCGAGGCCGTTGGTGGCCCAGTGGAGGGCGGCGGCGGCCAGGAGGCTGCCGCTGCGGCGGCGCAGCTCGCAGAGGAGGAGGCCGGCTACGGCGGTGAAGGCCATGGCGCCCAGGACGGCCAGGATCTGGCCGGTGAGGCTGGCGCCGACGGCGGAGCGTACGGCCTGGTTGGCCTCGTTGAGGCGCAGCGAGGGGAGGATGTGCCAGAAGCCGAACAGGACGGAGGAGGTGACGCTGGCCAGGACGGCGCCGCGGTGGCGGTTGATCAGGCCGAGCAGGACGCCGCGGAAGGCGATCTCCTCCAGCAGGACGGTGCCGAGGGGGACCACGATGAAGGCCGTGAGCAGGGCGGCGCCGGGGTGCAGGTGGTAGCGGGCGTCGAGGAAGGCCGAGCGGGTCAGGGGGAGGGCGGCGCCGATCGCGTAGACCGTGGCGACGGCGAGGATGGCGCCGACCGCGTATTTCAGGCCGGGCAGCAGGGTGCGACGGGACAGACCCAGGTCGTGCCAGGTCAGGCCGGCCCGGCGGGCGAGCAGGACCAGGCCGAGGGCGACCAGGGGGCCGGCGACGAGGCCGGTGTGCCGCGGGCCGTACTTGTCGGCGATGTTGACCGTGGCCAGGATGACGAGGACGGCGCCGAGCAGCAGGGCGAGGCGGCGACGCGAGGGGACGACGGGAGACAGGCGCGAGGGGACGACGGGAGACATAGGCGCCGAAGACTACCCCCGCCGCTGGCCATGATCCCTGGTTAGGAGCGGTCGCGGGCCTGTGTCAGCGCTCTCCGGGTGAGAATTCGGACAGTGCTGCCGTCAGGTGCTTCCGCGGCGGCCGCGCCGGCGGCGGCGGTGATGGCGGCGTCCGAGAAGGTGGAGCCGATCAGGGTCTTTTCGGCGGTGTGGGCCCGCACCGGGCACGGTCCGGCGTTGACCAGGCCGATCGCGGCGGCGGTGACCACGCCGTCGGTCACGGTGACCGCGGCCATGGTGGCGGCGTCGGCCCAGATGCCGGGGCCGCGGCGGTCCTCCGCGTAGCCGGCGCCGGTGCCGGATGGGAGCAGCGGCAGATGAACGGCGGCGAGCAGTTCGTCGGGGCGGCGCACGGTGGTGCCCGGGCCGGTGAAGAACTGCGCGGCGGGCACGCGCCGGCGCCCGTGTGGCCCGGCCAGCTCGAGCGTGGCGTCGAGGATGACGGCCGCGACCGGCCATTCGGCGGCCGGGTGGGCGTAGGCGAGGCTGCCGAGCATGGTGCCGCGGGCGCGGATCGGGGGGTGTCCGATGTGCTGGACGACGACGCGGAGCAGGTCGCCGAGGGCGCCCCCGACGACGTCGGTCTCGAAGGTCCGGTGCCGGACGAGCGGGCCGACCCGCCAGGCGCCGTCCACTTCGGCGAGCACATCGAAGTCGGCGACCTGATTGATGTCGACCACCCGGCGGGGGAGGACAGTCAGGCTCTGTCCACCGGCGAGCACCGCGGTGCGGCCGTCGGCCAGAGCGGTCAGAACCTCGGTGACGTTCTCGGCGCGGAGGTAGTCCACGACAGGAGATATTGCCCCTTTTACTTGCCGTTGGACAAGGGGTGGTCACCGGCGGCGGAGGGTGACTGACGGCAGGACGCCGTACGCCTCGCGGTAGTGGGCCGTGAAGGTGCTGTGGCTGGCGAAGCCCCACTGCATGGCCACGGCCGACACGGTCGTGGTGGCCGGGTCGGCCGCAAGCAGCTGGCGGTGCGCCTGCTCGAGGCGGACCCGCCGGAGCAGGGCGGTCGGGGTCGTGCCGAGGTGCCGGCGGAACGCCAGCTGCAGGGCCCGGATGGTCACCCGGGCGGTGGCCGCGATGTCGGCCGGGGTGATGTCCAGATGGGCGTAGTCCTCGATGAACCGGACGGCCCGGCGGACCGTGGCCGGGTGGGCGTCGTGCCGGTCCTCGATCGTCGGGTCGCTCAGCGCGGTGTTGGGGAACGCGGACAGGGTCACCGAGGCCAGCATCTGCACGGCCGAGCCGACTAGCAGCGGCTCGTCTTCGGGGGACAGGCCGCCGACGTAATCCCGTACGTGGTCGTAGGTCTTGGCCCAGAACAACGCGGCCCGGGCCGACATCGGCCGGTAACCGGTGAACCGGATGGGCTGCGCGGCCCGGCCGGGCGCGGCGTCGGCGACCCGGGCGAACACGGCCGGCGGGAAGCGCGCGTACTCGCCCTCGTGGTTCTCGCTCTCGGTGCGCAGCACGCTGTCCGGCTGGTTGCCGAGGAACAGGTCGCCGGCCCCGTTCTCGGTGGTGTCCCGGCCGGTGCGACAGCAGACCCGGCCGGCCCGGGCCCGGCCGATCGCGATCTGGCCCATCGGCGCCAGCTCGGTGCGGTGGCTCATGGTGAAGGTGACATGGTCCAGGGAGACCGGGCCCAGGTCGGTACGCACGATGCGCATCCCGATCCGGTCGCCGGTCACCGTGATCCGCGCCCGGGCATAGGTACGGGTCAGGATCTCGTACGCCCGGTCGAGATCATCGGTCTCGAAAATGCTGATCACCGTCGGTCACCCCTCACTGTGCCCACAGTGCCTCGACTGCGCTCCCGGATCAACCGGGCTTCGCCGACGCGGCAGCCCGGGGATGACGGCGTTCGTTCTCCGCGTAGTCCGCCGTCATCCCCAGCCGCCAGGCTGAAGTGGTGGCGGGACGGCGCCACGTCAACCTTGCGGGATATGTCGGGGTTACATCGTGAAGACTTCGACGCTGCGTGACCTGGAGACCGGCTTCACCACGGTCCGGTTGTCCGGTGAGCTGTGCCGGACGACGTCGTCCACGGTCCGCGCGGCGATCGGCAAGGCCGCCGCCGAGTGCCCGGCCGCCGTGGTCGTCGACCTGGCCGGGCTGCGCCAGGGCACGCCCGGCCATCTCACCACCTTCGCCACCGCGTCCTACCAGGCGCGGGAGGGCTACGGGGTGCCCGTGCTGCACTACGGGGCCGATCCCGAGACGGCCCGCGACCTCGGCGCGTACCGCAGCTTCGTCGCCCTCTTCCCGGACCGCGACCACGCGCTGACCGCGGCCCGAGCCTTCGTCCCGCGCTGGCTGCGCCGGTGCTTGACCCCCCAGCCGGCCAGCGCCCGGGCGGCCCGGGCGCTGGCCGACGAGGCGTGCCGGGCCTGGGACCTGGCCGCCGTGCGGGAGGACGCCCGGCTCGTGGCCACCGAGCTGGCCGCCAACGCCATCCTGCACGCCGCCTCCGACTTCGAGATCATGGTCTCCTGCCCGGGCCGCTACCTGCGCGTCGCCGTGCGGGACGCGAGCAGCGTCCTGCCCCGCGCCGTCCAGCCGAGCATCGAACGCGGCCGCGGCCTGCACCTGATCGACGCCGTCAGCGCCAACACCGGGGCCACCCGCATCCCCGGCGGCAAGATCGTCTGGGCCCTGCTCAGGACGAACCGGGGTCCGCGGACGTAGCCGCCAGGGCGGCCGCGGCGATCGGCTTCCGCATGAGGTTCCTTTCGCGGGGATGCGGGGGACAATGCCGTAGATGCGGCCAGACTCCCCCGGCAACACGAATTCGTGGATCGAAGACATCGCCCTTCCGGGCCGCCGGGTGATCTCCACCCGGCCCCTGACCGGCGGCTACAGCAACGAGAACGTGCTGGTCACGACCGACGACGGCGGTAGGTACGTGCTGCGCCGGTGCAAGCGGCCGGAGGTCGAGGCGGCGCTGGCCCGGCGGGCGGGCGGGGTCGTGCCGACCGCGGAAGTCATCGCGGTGGACGCGAACGTTCTGCTGATGGCGTTCGTCCCGGGACGGCTGCTCGGCGACGTGATCGACGAGCTGTCCCCGCTCGACGCGGCTGCGCTGGGCCGCGACGTCGGCCGCACGCTCGCCGCCCTCGGCTCCGTCACCTTCGACGACCCGGGATTCTTCACCGGCGGTTCGCTCGCCACGGGCGCCGAGGAGCCGACGGACGGCCTGGACGTGTTCGTGCGGCGATGCCTCGACGAGGGCAACGCGGCCGGCTACCTGACCGCCGAGGAGCAGAGCGAGCTTCTGCGGCTGGCCGCCCGGTCGGCCGCCGAGCTGGCCGAGCTCCGCGGCTCACGTCAGCTCGTACACTCCGATTTCAATCCGAAGAACCTGCTCGTCTCGGTGGAGACCGGCCGGGTGACCGCGGTCCTGGACTGGGAGTTCGCGTTCAGCGGGCCACCGCTGGCCGACGTGGGCAACATGCTGCGGGACCCGCGCCCGCCGGCGTTCGAGACCGCCTTCCTCGACGGCTTCCGGGAGGCGGGCGGGGCACTGCCGGAGAACTGGCGCTCGCTGAGCCAGGCCCTCGACCTGTTCTCCCTGGCCGACTTCCTGACCCGGCCGGTCGAGCACCGGTATTTCCAGAAAGCGGTGCGCCGGATCAAGGCCCGCGTACCTTAAGAACGGCTTCGGGTGGCCGATGGGAGCCTTGTGATCCCTCCGTTGCGGCTGACCCGGACGCTCGGCGTGGCCGGTGGGCTGGTCGTGGTGGCGGCCGTCTGGTTCGCGATCGGGCTGGCCCGCCCCACCCCGCCGATCGTCGGCTGGCTGCCGCTGCTGGTCTCGGTGCCGGTCGCGGCCGTGACGTGCCGGCGGGCGTCGGCTCAGGGGCGCACCTACTGGCGTTACGCGGCCGTGGGCATCGTGCTGATCGGGCTGGGCGCGGTCGGCAACGCCTACGACTACTTCAGCGGGAACCAGACCGGGCAGCGGATCAGCGGGCTCACGGCGTCGATCTACATCGCCGGGCTCGTGGCGATCATCCTGGGCCTGTTGCGCATCCCCGGGGCGCGGCGCACGCGGATCGAGTGGGCCCGGTTCGGGCTCGACATCGCGACCGTGATCGTCACCGTGCTGACCTTCGCCTGGCACCTGATGTTCCCGCGCTGGAGCGACTGGGTGGGCGAGAACGGGGCCGGGACGGGATCCATCCTCGTCGTCGTCGTGGCCGGCTTCATCTGCGTCTTCGCCTTCGTCAAGGTCGCCTTCACCGGCACCGGGCCGATCGACCGGCGGGCCCTGCACCTGCTGGCCCTGACCGGGGCCGTCGGCGCCGGCGGGGGCGCGTTCGCCCCGCTGCTGGAGGGCAAGGACTACCTGAACCCGGTCCACGTGCTGTTGCCGGCGACCTGCCTGTGTCTGTGCGTCGCGGCCGACCGGCAGATCCGGGCCACCCGCGGTGGGCGTCCCCTGCCGCGGCCGGTGCCGCGCGGGCTCTCGGTCATGCCGTACGCGGCGGTGCTCGCGACCGGGGGCCTGCTGCTGTTCGCCGCCTCGTCGCGGACCGTCGACCTGCTCGCCGTCTCGATCGGCTCGGTCACCGTGACGCTGTTGGTGGCCGCCCGGCAGATGGTCGCGCTGCGTGACAATTCGCGGCTGCTGAGCGTGCTCGATCATCAAGCCAGTCACGATGCGCTGACCGGGCTGCCCAATCGGACCGTGCTGCTGCGGCGGATCTCGGCCTCCCTGGCCGAGTTCCCCGACGTGTCGGTGGCCCTGATCGACCTGGACGACTTCAAGGCGATCAACGACGACCTCGGGCACGCGGTGGGCGACGCGATGCTGGTCGCGGTCGCCTCGTCGCTGGCCGGCCGGCTCGGTCCGGGCGACGCGGTGGCCCGGCTCGGCGGCGACGAGTACGCGATGCTGCTGCGCGGCGACGCGGCGGCCACGCTGGCCTCGATCGCGGCCCGGCTGCGGGAGCCGGTCCGGGCCGGCGCCCACGAGCTGGTCGTCGAGGCCTCCATCGGGCTGGCCGCGGCCCGGGCCGGTGACACCGCCGACGAGCTGCTGCGCCGGGCCGACGTGGCCATGTACGAGGCCAAGGCGCAGGGCAAGGGCCGCCAGGTCGTCTACGTGGACGCGATGGACCAGCGCAGCGCCGAGCAGGCCCGGCTCGCCGCCGACCTGCGGATCGCCCTGGACACCGGCCAGCTGCATCTCGCGTACCAGCCGATCGTCCGCCTGCCCGGCGGCGAGCTCGCCGCCGTCGAGGCCCTGGTCCGCTGGACCCACCCGGTCCGCGGCCCGATCCCGCCCGGGGTCTTCATCCCGGCCGCCGAGCGCACCGGTCTGATCGTGCCGCTCGGCGCCTGGATCCTGCGCACCGCCTGCGCCCAGGCCGTGCAGTGGCGGGACGTGCCGGGGGCGCCGCAGAAGATCAGCGTGAACGTCTCGGCCCGGCAGCTGCGCGAGGCCGGCTTCGCGGCCGAGGTCGCGGCCGTGCTGCGGCAGACCGGCCTGCCCTCGGCCGGGCTGACCGTCGAGGTCACCGAGACCGCGGTCTTCGACGGCGGGCAGGCCCTGGACGAGCTGCGGGCCATCGCCGGTCTGGGCGTGCACATCGCCCTGGACGACTTCGGCACCGGCCACTCGTCGCTCGGTCTGCTGCGCACCTGCCCGGCCGACATCATCAAGATCGACAAGTCGTTCGTCGACGACGTCACCACCGACGGCCAGGAGGCGGTCGTGGTCTCGGCCCTCATCCAGATCTGCGACGGCCTGGGCCTGCACGCGGTGGCCGAGGGCGTCGAGACCGCCGAGCAGGCGGCCGAGCTGCACCGCCTCGGCTACCGATTCGCCCAGGGTTACTACTTCGCCCGCCCGGTGCCGGCGGCCGAGATCGGGTTTTACCGGCACCCGATCGCGGCATAACACCAGCATGGCTGACAACACCCTGGACGCCTCGGAGCGCGACGCCCTGCCCGACAGCACGTTCGCGTTCCCGCGGGTCCGCAAGGAACCCCTCAACGACGCCCGGCACGTGCGCAACGCGCTCGCCCGCTTCGACCAGGTCCGCGACGTCTCCGACAAAGAGCGCGACGAGGCGTTCGGCCGCATCAAGAAGGCCGCCGCCAAGTTCGGCGTCGAGGTGACCGAGTCGTCCTGGCACGAGC
Source organism: Actinoplanes sp. NPDC049598 (assembly GCF_040675435.1). NCBI lineage: Bacteria > Bacillati > Actinomycetota > Actinomycetes > Micromonosporales > Micromonosporaceae > Actinoplanes > Actinoplanes sp. NPDC049598. The sequence goes on from NZ_JBFAOX010000004.1 coordinate 456,545, forward strand.
TGGGCCAGCCCAGCGCCGGCCGCAAGTCCTCCGACAAGGCCAGGAGCAAGGCCACGCTGTACGCCGAGGCGCAGCGCCGCAAGATCGAGGGGCGCTCGAAGATGACCAAGGCCGAGCTCGAGCGCGCCCTCGACAAGAACTAGGGCCGCAGCTCCGAGGCGGCGGCCGCGTACTGGAGAAGGTCGTTCCACCAGGCGGTCTGGCCGGCCGCGTTGGTGACCTCGGCGGCCCACTGGGTGCGGACGGCCGCGGCCCCGCCGAGCAGCGGGCGGCCCGACCCGGCGATCGCCGACCAGTCGTTGACCCGGCGCTGGGCGAACTGCTGGCGCTCGGTCCAGCGCTGCGCCGGGCGGGCGGCCAGCTCGGCCACGTCGTGCCAGGCCAGCAGGGCGGCGGCCGGGTCGCCGGCGGTCACGGCCCGGCCGGTCAGGGACTTCGCCTCGGGCCAGAGCGCCCATTCCTCGGCGACGTAGAGCGCGCGGAAGTCGTCCGAGTCGATCTGGGCGGCGCTGCTCAGGCCGTACCGCAGGAACTCGGCCACCTCGGCGTCGGTGGTGACCTCGAGGGCCCGCTGCTGGACGGCCGGGCCGAGGTCGAGCACGGCGAGCTGGGCCGCGAAGTCACGGTCGTCCTGGGTCACCCGGGCCGCCCCGTCGTCGTACGGCACCTTGGCGTTGTCCTTGGCCAGGGCGGCCGCGTAACCGGTGCTGGAGAACTCGGCCAGCTCGGCGTCGGAACCGGCCGCCGCCCGCCGGGCCGCCGCGTTGACCCACGGGTAGAACTGCGCCGCGTGGGTGGCCGCCATCCGGTTCGCGTAGTCGAGCTGGCGCACGCGGGTGGTCGCCGCCCGCTCCGCCGCCGACTTGTAGCCGGAGGTCAGGAACGCGGTGATGGCGGCGGCGCCGCTGCTGTGGAGCAGCGCCGACCGGGCCGGCGAGCGGACCAGGGCCCGCGGGTCGTGCACCGACAGCCAGCGGACGAAGTCACGGTCGGCCGCCTCCTGGTCGGCCACCAGATTGGGCGCCGCGTCGCCCGCGGCCGGCGAGACCGCGCGGGCCGGCGACGCCGCCGCCAGACCGGTGACCGCGACGGCGGCGGACAGCAAGAATCCTCTGCGCTTCACAAATCTCCCCCGTGGAGTCCGAACCGCCGCTCATGAAGATCGATGCGGCGGCCCGCCATTCAAACACATCACTCGCCGGTCCCGCTGACCGTCACCAGCCCAGGGGGCCGTGCTCGTCGCTGAAGGTGCCGGTCGGGCCGTCGGGGCCGCCAGTGGCCATCCGGACCACGAAGGCGGCGCTCTCCGCCACCGGACGGCCGATGCCGAAGGCGGCCGTCATGTCGGTGGCCGTGGTGCCCGGCTCGATGGCGTTGAACCTGATGGCCGGCTCGGACTTCGAATACTGCAGGGTGAGCATGGTGGCGGCCGCCTTGGAGGCCGCGTACAGGGCGAGCGGCAACCCGTACTCGGGGCGGTCCGGGTTGGTCACGGCCCAGAACGAGCCCATGCTGCTCGAGATCGTGACCACGGAGGCGTTCGCGGACTTCCGCAGCAGGGGCAGCGCGGCCTCGGTGACCCGGACGAGGCCGACCGCGTTGGTGTCGAACGCCTGCAGCGCGGCCGGCCCGTCGACCGGGCCGGCGGCGAGGATGCCCGCGTTGTGGATCAGAACGTCGAGCCGCCCCTCGGCCGCGCCGATCGTGGCCAGCGCGGCCGTCACCGACGCGTCGTCGGTCACGTCCAGCTGCACGAAGCGGGCGCCGAGGCCGGCCGCGGCCTTCTCGCCGCGCTCCCGGTCGCGGGCGCCCAGGTAGACCACGTGCCCGAGTTCTTGCAGTTGCTTGGCGGTCTCGTAACCGATGCCCTTGTTGGCGCCGGTGATCAGTGTGACGGTCATGCCGGCAAAGCTAGGCGCGGCCACCGGCCACACCCAGAGCCCTGTTCAGCCGGGGGCCTGACAGGACCCCGGCTGTCGGCCCGGCCCGGATCTACGCTGGCCTGGTGAGCGAGACGACGAACGCCCTCGGCGCGTTCCTGCGGGCCCGGCGCGAGCTGGTCACCCCGGAGCAGGCGGGCATCCCCGGCGTCGGCGTGCGCCGGGTGCCCGGCCTGCGCCGCGAGGAGGTGGCCATGCTGGCCGGCATCAGCGCCGACTACTACCTGCGGCTGGAGCGGGGCCGCGACCGCCACCCGTCGGTCCAGGTGCTCGAGTCGATCGCCCGGGTGCTCCGTCTCGACGACGACCACTTCGCCCACCTGATGACGCTGGTCTCGGAGGCCGCCCGCCGCCGCAAGCGCCGGCCGCGCCGGGAGACCCCGCCCCCGGGCGCCCTCAAGCTCCTGGAGTCCCTGGTCCAGCCCGCCTTCATCGAGGACCGGTACTTCGACGTCCTGGCCGTGAACAACCTGGCCCAGTCGCTGTTGCCGGGCCTGGCCGTGGGCGGCAACCAGCTCCGGGACCTGTTCCTGGAGCCGGCCCAGCAGGCGCTGCACCCGGAGTGGGAGAACGTCACCGAGTGCTTCGTGGCCAACCTGCGCCAGGCCGTCGGCACCGATGCCGACGATCCCCGCTTCATCGAGCTCACGGGCGAGCTCACCCTGGCCAGCCCCCGGTTCCGCCGGCTCTGGGCCCGGCACGAGGTCCGGGGTCAGTCCGGTACACCCATCCGGCTGAATCATCCGCAGGTGGGCGAGCTCACCCTCAACCGGGAACGGCTGGCCATCGCCGGGACCGAGCACCTGATGATGGTCGTCCTGCACCCCGACGCCGGCTCCGCCGACGCGGAGAAACTGGCCCTGCTCGCCTCCGCCGGCTTGCCGGCCAGAAGGCAGGTTACAAGACCCGGCTGAGCGGGCATGAGGGGCGCATGTGCCATCCGTCCGTGCTCGCGCGTCGCGGGCGGCGGCGCGGGTGGTTACTGTTGCGAAATGATGAGTGCCACGGCGTCCGGCGCATGAGTCCGGCGATCAAGGCCGGGCACGAGTGCTGGGCTTACAGCGACGAGCGGCTTTTCGACGCGTACGCCCGGAAATTTATTGAAGTCGGGCTCGCGGCGGGCGAGCTGGTCTGGTACGTGCCCAGCGCCAGGACGGCCGACCCGTCGGTGCGCGGCGGCGCGATCCGGGTCATCCCCTTCGAGGAGGCCTACGCGGGCGCCACCGTCGTCGACCCGGCGACCCAGGTGGCCCTCTACACCGCTGTCACCGAGGACGCGCTGGCCGCCGGCTACACCGGTTTCCGGGTCGTGGCCGACGCGACCCCGCTGGTGCGCACCGGCGAGCAGCGGGAGGCCTTCACCCGGTACGAGTACGTGATCGGCCGCTACATGCGGGACAACCCGATGAGCGCCGTCTGCGCATTCGACCGGGCCGAGCTGGGGGAACGGGCCGTGGCCGAGCTGGCCTGCCTGCATGAGACCAGCCACGACGCCGGCGTGCCGTTCCAGCTGCACCCGGGGCCGTCGAGCGCCGAGGCGGTGCTCGACGGCGAGCTCGACATGTCGGCCGAGGAGCTTTTCGCCATGGCTTTGAGCCGTACGGATCTCGACCGGGCCCCCGGCGAGGTCGTGGTGGACGCGGCGGGGCTGCGTTTCATCGACCACCGTTCCCTGCTCACCCTGCAGCGGTACGCGGAGTCGCAGCGTACGACCGCCGTGCTGCGCACCCGGCTCGGCGCCGTGTCGCGGCTGGCCGGTCTGCTCGACCTGCCCCGCGTGCGGGTGGAGGCGGCCCGATGACCAGGACGGGCGCCGCCGCCGGGCATCTCGGCTACTACCACGAGGCCGTCTGCTACGACTCCGACGACGATCTGCTCGCCGTGGCCGTGCCGTTCCTGCTCGGCGGGGCCGAGGCGGGGGAGCCGACGATCGTGGCGCTGGGCGAGCGCTCGGCCGGTGTGGTGCGGTCGGCGCTGCCGGGGGACGCGCCGGTGGTCTTCATGTCCGGCGGGGCGATGTACGCGCGCCCGGCCGGCGCCATCCGGGCGTACCGCAAGCTCCTGGCCGAGCATGTCACCGCCGGCGCCGGCCAGATCCGGATCATCGGCGAGCTGACCACCGAGATGTTCGGCCCGGCCTGGGATTCGTGGGCCCGCTACGAGTCGGCCATCAACCACGCGTACGACGAGTTCCCGCTCTGGAGCATGTGCGCCTACGACACCCGCACGATGCCCCCGGCCGTGCACGAGGACGTGCTGCGCACCCACCCGCGGACGGCGATGCCCGACGGCCGTCACGTGCCGAACGAGACGTACGTCGACCCGGTGTCGTTCCTCAGCGACCGCCGCCGGCCCGTCCCCGATCCGCTGCAGCGCGGCGTGCCCCGGGCCGACATCGACAGCCCCACCCTCAGCGACGCCCGGCAGGCCGTGCGCGACGCCGACGGCGGCCGGCTCGCCCCCGACGACGTGGACGACCTGGTCGTGGCGGTCAGCGAGGCGGTGGCCAACGGGCACCGGCACGGCCGGGCCCCGGTCCGGATGCGGCTGTGGAGCGGCGACGACCGGATCGTGGTGACGGTTAGCGACGCCGGGCCCGGCCCGAAGGACCCGTTCGCCGGCCTGCTGCCCACCGGCGACGGCCTGGACGGCGGGCTCGGCCTGTGGATCGCCCACCAGTCGTGCGACCACGTCGTCATGTACCGCGACGCGGGCGCCTTCACGATCAGGTTGACCGCCGGCCGATAGAGTGCGGGTCCTCCGGTGACAGCCACGCGTTCGGGTCGTCCAGACAGGTCCGGTCGACCGACCGGGTCAGCGCCTCGACGACCGCCCGCACCGCCGTCCGCGGCTCGTCCAGGCGCGAGACCAGCGACCACGTCCAGTACGGCGTGGGCTGCCGGATCGGGCGGGCCACCAGATCGGGTGGCACCGGCGCGGTCTGGCTCTTCGGGTTGTTGACGACCGGCCGGCGCAGGCGGCGGACGTGGTCGAAGAACGCCGCCCCGGTCACGCCGCCCTCGGGCACGTGCTCGACCCGGGCCCCGGTCTGATCGGCCAGGGCCAGCGCCCACCGGTTCCACGACGACCAGCTGTTCTCGTCGGCGTCGATCAGCACGACGGTGTCGGCCGCCCGGACCGGATCGCCGGCCGGGCCGGTGCTGATCGCGTACAGCCGGTCCGAGCCGAGCAGACGCGCCTCGAGCTTGTCCTCGGTGATGGTGCCGACCGGCACCCAGCAGATCGCCAGGTCGAGGCCGCCGTCGACCACCCGGGCGGCCTGCGCGTGCGACGGCAGGACCCACGCGTCGACCAGCAGCTGCGCGACCCCGGCGGCCCGCTCCGCCAGGTCGGGCGGCCGCCAGTTGACATAGCCGAGGCGGACCGGCTGGTTCCGGGCCAGACCCTTGGCCGTACGCCGGAGATCGTCCGCCTGCTCGAGGAGCGCCCTGGTCCGCGGGAGCAGCGCCAGCCCGGCCGCGGTCAGCCGCACGGTGCGGCGGTCGCGGTCGAACAGCTGCGTGCCCAGGTCGCGCTCGAGCGCCTTGATCTGCTGGGACAGGGACGGGCCGGCGATGCGCAGCCGCTCGGCGGCCCGGGCGTAGCTCAGCTCCTCGGCGACCGCGACGAAGTAGCGCAGCTGGCGTAACTCCATTGGTAGGGGCAGCCTCTCACCAGGGAGGAAAGCAGTCGTGCCACCGGAATCACGCCGACGCACGATCTGGTCATGACAAACAACAAAGTAGCTGTCGTGACCGGCGCCTCCCAGGGGATCGGCGCCGCCACCGTCGCCGCGTACCGCAAGCTCGGCTGGTCGGTCGTGGCCAACTCGCGCTCCATCGCCCCCTCGGGTGATCCGGGGATCCTGACCGTGCCGGGCGACATCGCCGACCCGGCCGTCGGGGCCCGGATCGTCGAGGCCGGCCTGGCCGAGTTCGGCCGGATCGACACGGTGGTCAACAACGCCGGGATCTTCATCGCCAAGCCGTTCACCGACTACACCGCCGAGGACCTCGAGGCGGTCACCACGATCAACCTGCGCGGCTTCGTGGTGGTCACCCAGAAGGCGGTCGAGGCGATGCTCGCCCAGGGGGAGGGCGGCCACGTCGTCACGATCACCACGTCGCTCACCGACCACGCCAACAGCAGCCTCCCCTCGGTCTTCGCCTCGCTGACCAAGGGCGGGCTCAACTCGGCCACCAAGGCCCTGGCCATCGAGTACGCGACCCGCGGCATCCGCTTCAACGCGGTGTCGCCCGGCGTCATCACCACCCCGATGCACCCGGCCGAGACGCATGACTTCCTGGCCGCGCTGCACCCGGTGGGCCGGATGGGCGCGATCAGCGACATCACCGACGCCATCCTCTACCTGGAGAACGCGCCGTTCGTGACCGGCGAGATCCTGCACGTCGACGGCGGACAGAGCGCGGGCCACTGATGAGCGACTTCTTGGAGGAGGCCACCCTCCGCCCGTTGCTGGACGCCTGGCAGAAGTCGATCGCCTCCCACGACGCGACCGGCGTGGCCGCGCTCTTCACCGAGGACGCGGTGTTCCAGGGACTGCACCCGTACACCATCGGCCGGCCCGGCGTGGAGACCTATTACGCCGGTCAGCCGGCCGGGATGACCGTCGACTATCGCCTGCTGCAGGTGCGGCGCCTCGGCGACGACGCGGTGCTGGGCTGGGCCGAGGCCGACTTCACCGTCGGTCCCGAGGTGCGGGCCCTGGTCAACCTGACCGTGGTGGCCGTACGGACCGCCGAGGGCTGGCGGATCGGCCACTACCACGTGTCGCCGCGGGTCTGACCTCACCGGCTCCGGCGGCCCGCCGCTCCCGCCGCCGGTGTCGGGCGACACGGTGTGACCGCACTCTCGTCCGGACCCCGAGCGGAAGGCGGGCGGGTACCGATGCGGTCATGACTGACTCGATCGCCTACGGGCCGGCGGGAGTCACCCCCTGCTCGGCATGCAGTTCACCGCCCGCCGCTCCCGCGAGTGGACGGTCGGCCTGCTGGCGCTCTTCGGCCTGTTCATCGGCCTCGCCGTCGCCCCCACCCTGGCCTACTACGCCAGCCAGGACCCGCAGGCCCTGTGGCAGGCGGGCGGCGCGACGGCCCTGTTCATCGCCGGCTTCGGCTCGGCCGGCTACGCCACCCGCCGTGACCTGAGCCAGCTCGCCCGCTTCGCCTTCTGGGCGCTGCTCGCGCTGATCGCCTTCAGCATCGTGCTGATCTTCGTGAACATCCCGAACGGCGCGCTGATCTACTCCATCCTCGGCTTGGTCATCTTCGCCGCCCTCACCCTGGTCGACTTCCAGCGCCTGCGCCGCAACACGGACATCGCCTCGGCCCCCCTCCTGGCCGCCTCGATCTTCCTCGACATCCTCAACGTCTTCCTCTTCTTCCTGACCCTCTTCAGCGGCCGCTCCGACGACCGCTGACCAGCCGCCTTCCCAGCCGGTCCGCCCTCCACGGGCCGGTTTCCGCTTGCGCTGCCTCGCCCCTCCCGCGCCGCCTCGCGCGTCTCCACTCCGCTCTGTCGCTCACTCCCCAGCCGGGAACCATCACGGGCCGGCTCCACCTTGCGCCGAGGACCACGGGGGCGACCACGGGATCCCCGGGGCGCGGCCCCGGGGTGGCCGGGGGCAGGCTGAGCCTCGAACGGTGATCGAGGGGGTGACCGGGGTGCTGGGGGAGTGGGAGGCGGCGCGCCCGCGTGTGCTGGCGGCGGCGCTGCATGTCATCGGCGAGCGGGGTGAGGCCGAGGACGTGGTCCAGGAGACGTGGCTGCGGTGGGAGCGCACCGACCGTTCGGTGGTCCGGCACCCGCCGGCCTTCCTTGCCGTCACTGCCACCCGGCTGGCGATCAACGTCAGGCAGTCGGCCCGGTGGCGGCACGAGACGTTCGCGACCGCCGAGGTGGTCGATCGCGGACCCGGGCCGGAGACGCTCGCGGAACTGCATCAAGCGGTGGACGACGCCCTGCGCCTTCTGCTGGAGAGGCTGACACCCGCCGAGCGGGCGGCCTATCTGCTGCGGAAGGCGTTCGACTATCCGTACCGCCGCATCTCACAGATCTTGGGGTTGGGCGAGGACCACGCGCGCCAGCTCGTCCGGCGTGGCCACCGGGCCGTAGCGGGGAAGCGCCGCCAACCGGTCGACCGCCACGAACACCGCCGCCTGGCACGCGCCTTCCGCGCCGCCGGCGAGGGCGACCTGGCCGAGCTGGAGCGCTGCCTCAGCCGCGGCGTCCACCCGGTGCCCCGCCCACCGGTCTGGCTCCACCCCGGCCGCTGAGACAGCCGGCTCCCACGCCAGCCGTCCAGCATGATCGAGAGCGGCCAGGATCGGGGCGGGGCCCGCGCTGGTGGGGCGGCTAAGGGAGGGCCAGCAAGGGCGCGGGGGCGCCGTCGGTCCAGGTTGGGGGGAGTACGGCGAGGGCGTCGGACACGGCGGCGATGTGCAGGCCGGCGGAGCTGGTGGGGGCGGTGATGTGCCAGCCGGCGGCGGCGTGGTGCACGGGGACGATGCGTACGCCGGTGGGCAGGAGCTTGGCCTGGCCGTGGACGGGAACCTCGGGCAGTGCGGCCGGTGGGCGGCCGGCCAGCGCGCCGAGCAGCGGCTCGAGCAAGGTCAGGGCGGCGACCAGGCCGGCCAGGGGATTGCCGGGGAGGCTGACCACCCAGCGGCCGTCGGGCAGCTCGGCCAGGGCCTGCGGGTGGCCGGGACGGCAGGCGACGCCGCGTACGTGCCAGGTCGCGCCGAGCCGGCCGAGCACGCCGTGCAGGTGGTCGGCCGCGCCCGCCGACGACGAGCCGGAGACGACTACGACATCGGTGCCGGCCGCCGCCACCTCGGACTCCAGCAGCGCCGCGACGTCACGTACGTGCCGGCGCGTGAGAGGCCCCGCCCCGGCCCGGGCGACGATGGCCGTGACCAGCCCGGTGAAGCTGTCGCGCACCTGCCCCGGACCCGGCACCCCGCAGTCGATCACCTCGTTGCCCGTCACCAGCAGCGTCACCGAGGGCAGCCGATGGACCACCAGCCGGCCGGCTCCGGCCTGCACGGCCGCGGCCGCGATCGTGGCATTCACCGTTCGCCCCTCGGCCACGAGCACATCACCAGGACGTACGTCCTCACCCGCGCGCCGGATGTGCCGGCGCGGCCCGAGTTCGCCGGTGACATGGCCGCCCTCGAGGCGGCTGTCCTCATAAGGCAGAACGGCCTCGACCCCGGCCGGCACCACCGCCCCCGTGGCGATCTCCACGGCGACGCCGGTGGACAGCCGGATCGGGGGTGGTGGGCCGGCCAGCAGCTGGCCGGTCACGCGCCACGGGGCGGGGCCCGTCACCGCGTACCCGTCCATGGCCGCGGTGTCGAAGGCCGGGACCGGGCGTGCGGCCTCGAGTGGCGCGGCGAGGACGCGGCCGGTGGCGGCCTCGGCCGGGACGGGCTCGGGTGGGAGCGGCTTGGGCGCGGTGGTGGCGATGGCGTACGCCTGCGACCAGCCTGTCTGCACGCCGTCAGTCAAGCGGGGGCCGGTGTCGGGGCCGTGGCCGGGCGACGTCGATGGTGCGGCCAAGACCTCTCCAACCGGGCGGCGGGTGTTGTGACACCCTACGTCTGCCCAACGGCGGCCCGTTAATGCTGATAGGCGGGGTACCCCAGTCGGTCGACCAGGTTGCCGGTGGCCTTGGTGAACGCCTCCTGGATGTCGTCGTCGAAGTGGTTGCGCCAGTCGCCCGGCTCGCCCTTGCGGTAGTGCGAGACGGCGCCCGCGCCCTGGCGGTCGTTCATGCGGGAGAAGCTGTAGCGGGCCAGCAGCGTCGCCAGGTCGTCAGGCGGGATGTGGATGCCGCAGTGCCGCATCAGGGCGGCGACCTCCCGTTCCTGGTGTTCGCCGGTGAGGTCCTCGTACCGGAAGAGGCGCACCTCGTCGGACTCGGGGGCGTTCACCCACGATTGCAGCGAGTTGAAGCGGCCCTTGGCGGCCAGATCCTCGATCAGGTAGATCAGGCCTTCCTTCTTGGGTTTCTCCTGCAGCACGCGGCGGATCTGCAGCACGTCGCCCATCGGCGAGTGGGAGTCGCGATTGGAGAAGTAGCTGGAGACCACGAGGTCGCGCGGGTCGCGCAGCACGTAGAAGGCGCGGTGCCGGGCCGGTTTCTCGACCTGGTCGAAGCGGTCGCGGGCGATGAACAGCGACAGCGCCACCCGGCCCGGCGGGCACAGGTTCGGGTGGCTCCAGTTGTAGTAGCGGGGGTCGTACGTCAGCAGCCCGGAGTGCCGGAAGACGAGCGGGTCGCTGAAGACCGCCTTGACCCACTGGCTGGCCGTCTTGCGGATCGCGCAGTGGTACACATTGGTGAATTCCGTACGCGCCTCGACCGGCACGGTGACCCGCAACTTGACGTTGTGGGCCTCGAGCATGGCCCGGCGGGCGAGCACGCGCGCCTGGTTGGGTGTGTGGTGCTTGGCGAACAGCACAGCGCTGTTGAACATCGTCTGAGCCCTTGTCTTTTCGGTGGCAGGGGGAGACGGAGCGCCCAAGTTGATCTTCAAATACGCGGTCTAACCTGCGTAAATGGCTTTGGGTACGGGGAATCTACCCTAAATTCGACTGATTAGGTGCACATCTAAACTGTGGGCTTGCTGTAAACAGCGTGTTAAATGTCCAGGGATCTCTCAGGACCTCAGAACGGCGCCGGGATGTGCATCACCGGGAGGTTCGGCTCCTGGTAGCCGTGCGGCTTCTGGCGGTGGGGGAGGGTCACGTCGGCCGGCTTGAGCGGCTGGTACGGGATGCTCCCGAGCAGATGCGTGATCAGGTTGAGCCGGCCCCGCTTCTTGTCGTCGTTGTTCACGACGTGCCAGGGCGCCCAGGCGGAGTTGGTCGCGCGGAACATGTCGTCGCGGGCGCGCGAATATTCGTACCACCGGCGGTAGGACCGAAGGTCCAGCTCGGACAGTTTCCACACCTTGCGCGGGTCGTTGATCCGGCTCTCCAGGCGCCGGGTCTGCTCCTCCGGGCTGACCTCGAGCCAGTACTTGATCAGGATGATGCCGGAGTCGACCATGGCCTGCTCGACGCCGGGCACGGCCCGCAGGAAGTCCCGCGACTGCTGCTCGGTGCAGAACCCCAGGACCCGTTCCACGCCGGCGCGGTTGTACCAGCTGCGATCGAAGATGACGACGTCACCGGCACCGGGCAGATGCGGGATGTACCGCTGAACGTACATCTGGGAACGCTCCCGCTCGGTGGGCGCCGGCAGCGCGACCACCCGGAAGACCCGCGGGCTGACCCGCTCGGTGATCGCCTTGATCATGCCGCCCTTGCCGGCGGTGTCGCGGCCCTCGAAGACCACGCAGACCTTGGCCCCGGTGTCCTTGACCCACTCCTGGAGCGCGACCAGCTCCCCGTGCAGGTGGCGCAGCTCGTGCTCGTACTCCTTGCGCTTCATCCGCCGGCCCATAGGCACAAGATGACCCACGGGCCGTACGGGACCCTCATCCGCCCGGGGTGGTTTCCGCGGCCGCCGCGTCGTGGTCGGATCGGCCATGTCCGCCGGCGCCGTGCTGACCGTCGCCCTCGCCGTCTTCGCGTGGGGCGTGCTCTCGGCGCGGCTGGAACGGCTCAACCTGACCGCCCCCATGGTCTTCGTGGCGGTCGGGGTGGCGCTCGCGCTGCTGTTCGACGTGGACCGGCACACCGAGGGCGTCCAGGTGCTCACCGAGGCGACGCTGGTGTGGGTGCTGTTCTCCGACGCCTCACGGGTCGGGCCGCGTGAGCTCCGCGGCGACGCCGGTGTCTACGGGCGGCTGCTCGGGCTGGCGCTGCCGCTGACGGTCGTGGCCGGCACCGTGCTCGCGTGGTGGCTGCTCGGCCTGCCCGACCTGTGGCTGGCGCTGCTGATCGGGGCCGCGCTGGCCCCGACCGACGCCGCACTCGGCGCGGTGGTCATCACGCACCCGGCGGTCCCGGCCCGGATCCGGCGCGTGCTGAACGTCGAAAGCGGCGTGAACGACGGCATCGTCACCCCGGTCGTGGTGGTCGCGCTGGCCGGCGCGGCCTCGGGCGCGCCGCTGCTCACGGCCGTCCTGCAACTCGCCGGCGGGGTGCTGATCGGGGTGGCGGCCGGCACGGTGGGCGGGCGGTTGCTGCGTACGGCGGGCGAGGCCTTCGCGGGACCGGCGGTGCTGGCTCTCGCCCTCCTGGCGTACGCGGGCTCGGTCGCGGCCCACGCCAACGGGTTCGTCGCCGCCTTCGCCGCCGGGCTGGCCTTCGGGCACGTCGCCGGCCGGGGCGGCCCCCGCGAGGTGTTCTTCGTGGAGCAAACCGCCGGTCTGGCCTCGCTACTCGTATGGACCGCCTTCGGCGCGATCGCGGTCCCGTTGCTGCCGGCCCGGTGGACCTGGGCCATGGTGCTGTACGCGGTGCTCAGCCTCACGGTGATCCGGATCGGCCCGGTGCTGCTGAGCCTGATCGGCGCCCGCTTCTCCCCGCGCACGGTGCTGTTCGTCGGCTGGTTCGGCCCGCGTGGCCTGGCCTCGATCGTCTTCGCCCTGCTGGCCGTCGAGGAGCTGGGCCCGGCGGCGGACACCGCGGTCGCCGCCATCGTCCTGACCGTCCTGCTCAGCGTGGTGGCCCACGGCCTCACGGCCGGCCCCTGGGCCGCCCGCTTCGGCGCGGCGGAGCGATCACCCGCACGCGGAGGCCCCTCCGACTCGTCCGGCGCTCCCGCCCACTCGGGCGGCGCCTTCTCCGACCCGGGCGTTGCCGGCTCTGGGCTGGGCGCATCGGAACAGCCCCTGTCTTCACCGCCGGGCACCCGGGGCGCCTCCCGTGAGCACTCGGCGGCGGGGGACGGGCCGGCGCCGGCGGCGCGCCTCAGCGGGCGTTTTCGCAAGGAGCCGTAGCACGGCGCGCGGCCGGGCGGCAGTTATCCACAATGACCGGCTGTCCACAGGCGGGTGCGCACGCCGGTGGGATCGGCGGGAGAATCGCTCAAGCGGCGGGGGCCCCCTTGGGTGGGTGGGCTGCGGTTTGGGGGCGGGTGCGGCGGATGAGCTTGCTGAGCTCGATCGTGGCCGGCAGGGTCAGCGCCAGGCCCAGGCAGGCCAGCCACTGCCAGCCGGCGAGGGGTGTGGTCTGCAGGCTGCTCTGCAGGAAGTCGGCCCGGGTGGCCAGCACGATGAAGGCGACCGGGATCAGCCCCACCCCCAGCGCCTTGAGCAGGGGCGGCTGCAGGCCGCCGGCCGGGTCGCGGCGGTTGGCGAGGGCGTTGAAGACGGTGCCGAAGCCCATCACCGCGAACGCCATCGTCACGTTCGGGCCGAAGACCAGGGGGACGAGGGCGGCGAGGAACAGCACCACCGCGTACAGCAGCCAGAGCGAGACGGCCGTGCGGTTGCTGATCGGCATCTTCGGGTCGCGGGGTGGCCGGTCCATCACCTGCGGGTCGCCGGGGTCCATGGCGATGATGACGACGCCGGGGACGGTGCAGGTGAACAGCAGGTAGAGCACCATCGACGGGGTCAGCGCCACGCCCTCGTTCAGATTGAACGCGGTGGCCGACACGAAGAGCAGCACCAGCGACAGCAGCTGGGTCATCTGGTAGCGGACGTAGGCCACGATCTTGTCGTAGACGCGGCGGCCGATCTCGATGGCGCGGACCAGGGTGCCGAAGTTGTCGTCGGTGAGGATCATGCGGGCGGCCTGTTTGGTCACTTCGCTGCCGCTGCCCATGGCGACGCCGATGTCGGCCTGTTTGAGGGCGGCCGCGTCGTTCACCGCGTCGCCGGTCATGGCCACGATCAGGCCCTGGGCCTGCATGGAGCGGGCCAGGCGCAGCTTGTCCTCGGGTGACACCCGGCCGAAGACGTGCAGCTCGGGCAGGCGGCGGGTCAGTTCGTCCTCGGGGAGGGCGGCCAGCTCGGGGCCGCTGATCGCGCCCGGGCCGAGCCCGAGGGTGCGGCCGATGGCCTGGGCGGTCACCGCGTGATCGCCGGTGATCATGCGGACGTCGATGCCGGCCCGCAGCGCGACCCGTACGGCCTCCTTGGCCTCGGCCCGCAGCGGGTCGATGATGCCGACCAGGCCGACGAAGACCAGATCGTCGGTGAGCGCCATGGGGTCGTCGAGCGACTCGGACGCGTCGATGGTCCGGGCCGCGAACGCGAGCACCCGCAACCCGTCCGCGGCGAGCTTCTCGTTGGCGGCCGCGAGCTCACCGCGTACAGCCTGGATCGGCTCTTGAGGCCCCACCGCCCGGCCCGACCGCGAGCAGCGGGCGAGCACCACGTCGGGGGCGCCCTTGACCAGCTCGATGAGGTGCTCGGCGCCGTCGAGCTCGACGCGGTGGAAGGTCGCCATGAACTTGTACTCGGAGTCGAACGGCACCTCGGCCAGCCGCGGACAGGCCCGCCGGGTCTGTTCCGCGTCGACGCCGAGCTTGGCCGCCAGCACGACCAGCGCCGCCTCGGTCGGGTCGCCCACGACGTCGCCCTGATCGCTGACCGTGGCGTCGCTGTCGAGGACCAGCCCGAGCGCGAGCCGGGTGAAGTCGGGAACGGGCGCCCCCGCGACCGACGTGATCCGGCCCGTCTTGGCATAGCCCTCGCCGGTGACGCCGAACCAGTTGCCCGCCGAGTAGACGGTCGAGACCATCATCTCGTTCATCGTCAGGGTTCCGGTCTTGTCGGTGTTGACGGCGCTCGTCGCGCCCAGCGTCTCCACGTCGGTCAGGTTCTTGACGACGGCCTTGGCCGCGGCCAGCCGCTGCGCGCCCTGCGAGAGCAGCGCCGAGACGAAGGCCGGCATGCCGGTCGGGATGGCCGAGATGGCCATCGCGGTGCCCACCAGCAGCAGGTCGTCGAGGTCCATGCCGCGGATCCAGCCGGCCACCACGATGAACGCGACCGCGGTCCACGCGATCACCCCGAGCACCCGGGTCAGCGAGTCGAGCTCGCGGCGCAGCGGCGACCGGGTGCGGGTGACCTCGCTCAGCATGGTGGCGATCCGGCCCATCTGGGTGTTCATGCCGGTCGCGGTGACCACCATCGTGGCCGTGCCGCGGGTGACCGACGTGTTCTGGAACAGCATGTTGGCCTGGTCGCCGAGGCCGACCTCGCTCGCGTCGAGCGCGGTGGCGCCCTTGGCCACGGGCGCGCTCTCGCCGGTGAGCGAGGCCTCCTGCGTCTCGCACGTGGCCGAGCGCAGCACCCGCCCGTCGGCCGGCACCAGATCGCCCGCCTCGACCTGCACGATGTCGCCCGGCACGAGGTCGGGCGCGGGGATCAGGGCCAGCGCGCCGTCGCGGATCACCCGGGCCTGCGGCACCTGCAGCCGCGACAGCGCGTCCACACTGGCCCGGGCGGCCAGCTCCTGCCGGGCCCCGAGCACCACGTTGAGCAGGATCAGGAAGCCGACGATGAACGCCGTGGACACCTCGCCGATCACGATGCTGACCACGATCACCGCGACCAGCATGAGGTTCATCGGATCCCGCAGCTGCGCCACCGCCACCGCGAGGATCGAGGGCGGCTTCTCGGCGGCGATCGTGTTGGGCCCGTACCGCTCCCGCCTGGCCGTGGCCTCGGCGGTGGTCAGCCCGCGGACCTGATCGCTGTCGACGGCGGCGACCACCGCATCGGCGCGCTGGTCGTACCAATGGTCGATCGCACTGGTCATCGCCCTAGGCTGAGCGAGCCGGGCCTCCCGGTGCGTCATCCTTCAGGGATGAGAGGCCGAACTTGGCCCGGGCGGCCGGGGTGACCGGGGTGAAGAAGTTGACGAGGTTGCCGTCGGGGTCGCGGACGACCAGGGAGCGGTTGCCCCACGGCATCGTCGTCGGGGCGAGGACGGCCTGCGGCAGCTTCCCGTACGTCGCGTCGACATCGGGGACGAGGAACTCGACGATCACGGAGCCGGTGCCGGTGGCCGGGGTGAGCCAGGGGGCCGTCTTCTCGCTGCCGATGGCCAGGGTGGCGCCCTCGGTGGTGATCTCGGCGAAGTCCGGGGTGGCCCAGGTCGCGGTGGCTCCGGTGGCCCGCTCGTAGAAGGCGACGAGGCGATTGACGTCGGCCGTGATGATGCGCAGTGAGGTGAGGTTCATGCGGTCGACGCTAGAGCCAATACCGGACAGGTTCCGCCCGGTATTGTCGGCGGTGTGGCCCGGCCGACAGCTCACGTGCTGACCCTGCTCGAGTTGCTGCAGTCGGGTGGGGTGCGGCGGGCGGCCGAGCTGGCCGACTGGCTCGGCGTGGACGAGCGGACCGTACGCCGCTACGTCGAGCATCTCGTCGAGCTGGACATCCCGGTCGAGTCGGTCCGCGGGCGGTACGGCGGTTACCGGCTCGCCCGGGGCTACCGCGTGCCGCCGCTGATGTTCACCGACGACGAGGCCCTGGCCGTGCTCCTCGGGCTGGTGGCGGGCCGCCGGGCCGGGCTGATCGGAATGGCCGACGAGACCGCCTCGGCCAAGCTCCGGCGGGTGCTGCCGCAGCGGCTCGCGAGCCGGGTCGAGAGCGTGCTGGAGATCCTCACCTTCACGGCGACGCAGCGTGCACCGGTCACTCCGGGCACGGCGACGCTGCTCGCGATCGCGGACGCGGTCCGTCACCGCCGCCCCGTCACCTTCCGCTACACCGCTGGAGACGGTCGCCGCAGCGAGCGCACGCTTCATCCGTACGGCCTGGTCGCCCACTCAGGGCGTTGGTATGTCCGCGGCAGTGACCCGGCACTGGCCGAGGAAAGAACTTTCCGCCTGGACCGGATGGCCGATGTGCGGCCGCTGCCCGGCACCTTCGAGGCGCCACCGGGATACGACCCGGCGGCCGAGGTGCTGACCGGGCTGGCCCGAGCCGGCTACCGCCACCACGTGCGACTGCGCATCCAGGCCACCGAGGAGCAGATCCGCGCTCGATTCCCGGCCGCCCTCGCCGTCCTGACCGCGGCGCCGGGCGGCTGGTTCACCGTCGAGATCCGCGCCGAACAGCTCGACTGGATCCCCCGCGTGCTGGCCGCGCTCGACCGCCCGTTCGCCATCGAGGAGCCCGAGGAGCTGCGCGGCCTCGTGACCGCCCTCGCCGCCCGCCTCACAAATTTTTCCAGTGGTGGGATGTAACCGGCTCCGGGGGAGCGGTGTGTTCTCCAGTGTGCAAGCACCGACGGAAAGCGGGGACCATGGCGGGCCGGGACAGCGCCGACTTCGACGACTTCTACACAGCGGCGGTACGGCGCGTCGTGCTCTACCTGTACGCCGCCTGCGGGGATCGGGCCGAAGCCCAGGACCTCGCCCAGGAGGCGTTCGCGCGGGCGTGGCAGCACTGGCCGAAGGTGTCCGGCTATGAGGATCCCGAGGCGTGGGTGCGCACGGTCGCGTGGCGCCTGATGGCCAACCGCTGGCGGGGTCTGCGGCGCCGGCTGGCCGCCCGGACCCGGATGGGCCCGCCACCCGAGGCCACCGCGGGCCCCTCACCGGACCGGGTGGCCGTGACCGGCGCGCTGCAGCGGCTGCCGGTGGCGCAGCGTCAGGTCATCGCGTTGCACTACCTGCTCGACATGCCGGTCCAGGAGATCGCCGACACCACCGGCGTCCCCGTGGGCACGGTCAAGGTCCGGCTGTCCCGGGCCCGGGCCGCGCTCGGCCGGCTGCTCACCGAAGACGACGAGGAGACCCGCAATGTCACGTCAGCTCCCTGACCACTTCAAAGACCTTGATGCGGAGGTACGCGGGATCGAGGTGCTCCCGGCCGCGGAGATCCGGGCCCGCGGCCGCCGCCGGAGCCGTCGCCAGATGACCGCCATGGTGGCAGCGGGCGCGGCCGTCGTGGCCACAGCGGGCGTCACCGCGGCGTGGCCCCGCGACCACCCGGTCCCTGCCGGCGACCCGGTCGCGGCTCAACCCACGACCGTTCCCGGAGTCCCCTGCGATCTCTCCCTGCCGAAGAGCCCGTCCGACGTCCGGATCCGGGTCCTCATCGGCGGCGCCCGAGGCGGCCTGACCGTCGTCGCGACCGGCGATCTGCGCGCCCGCGGCTTCACGGTGATCGACGGCCCGGCCGGCCCGGCCACCGCGCTCGCGGCCACTCTCCGCTACGGCCCCAGCACCATCGGCGCGGCGGCCCTGGTCCGAGCCGAGATCCACGGCGAGGTCTCCATGGGCTTCGACCCGACCCGCACCGACGAGACCCTCGACCTGAGCCTCGGCACCGCCTACACCCGCCTGGCCACCCCCACCGAGATCAACCAGAACCTGGTCACCGCGGGCGAGCCGTCGGCCCCGCCGGAGTGCTCGTCCCTCGCCTCGCCCCGTTGACCGGCCGCACCGCAACAGCGGCCTGGAGATCCCCGGTTACCGTGGATCTCCAGGGAGGGTGCATGAGCGAGCAGGAGAACCTGTGGCTGCGCCAGGTGGCGGCGAACCCGGGGCATTCGCAGTGGTACATCAAGCGGTTCCAGGACATGGCCGCGCGGGGCGTTGATCTGAACGGCGAGGCCCGGATGATCGACGCGATGGTGCCGCGCGGAGCGCGAATCCTGGACGCGGGCTGCGGCACCGGCCGGGTCGGCGGGCATCTGGCCGAGCTGGGCCACGAGGTGGTGGGGATCGATCTCGACCCGGAGCTGATCGCCGCCGCCGAGAAGGACCACCCCGGGGCGACCTGGCTGGTGGGCGATCTGTCGGAGGCGGCGATCCCCGGCGAGTTCGACGTCATCGTCTGCGCCGGGAACGTGATGACCTTCGTGGCGCCGTCGACCCGGCCGGCCATCCTGCGGCGCTTCCGGGAGCACGCCCGGGGCCGCGTGGTGATCGGCTTCGGGGCCGGCCGCGGTTACGAGTTCGACGATTTCCGGGCCGACGCGGCCGCCGCCGGGCTTCGCCCCGACCTGCTGCTGGGCACCTGGGATCTGCGCCCGTTCGCCGCCGACTCGGATTTCCTGGTCGCCGTGCTCACCCCGGGCAATTGACAATGGCCAATGCGGAAGGTGAGGTGATGAGCGACATCCTTCGATGAAGCAGGGGGTTCGATGTCGTTCCGGCCTCGGTGGGCGGCGGTTGCTGCCGCCTTATTGCTGATTGTCATTCCGGTTCCGCGCGCGGCCGAGGCCGCGCCGGGCGTGTCCCTCGACGCCGGGGAGCCGGCGCTCATCCGCTTCCGCCTGCCGGACGAGGCCATGCTGCAGCGTCTCGTCGCTGGCGGCGAGGACCTCGCCGCCCGGCCCCGCACGGTCGAGGGGGCGGTCCTCGCGGACATCGTCGTCGACCAGGCGCGGCTGGCCGCGCTGACCGCCCAGGGCGCCGTGCCCGTGCAGGTGATCCAGCGCGCGTCGGCGCCCGCCCGGGCCCAGCGCCTCGCGGTGCAGCAGGCCGACACGCTGCAGTTCCTGCAGGCCTACTGGTGGACCAGCAACGGCCAGACGTTCGTGCAGACGCAGGTCGCCACCACCGCTACGGACGACCCCGACGTGGAGATCACGGTCACGTGGCGTACGGCCGACGGCGCCACCGGATCGTTCCCGCTGATCCGCTTCGAGGACTCGGGGGAGTACCAGTACCACTACGCTCTGCCGCAGCCCGTGCCGTCGCGGCCGGTGCAGGTGACCGCCACCTCCAGCCTCGGCGGGACGTCGCGCGCGGCCACCCCGGCGGTCTGGCCCGGCGCCACCCCGCCGGCGCTGCCCAGCGGCTACCAGAAGGACTTCGTGGCCGCCTACATGACGCCGGTCGACATCAAGGCCCGCATCAAGCGCCTGGCCCGGCAGTACCCGAAGCTGGTCGACGTGCTCAACCTGCCCAACAAGACCCAGGGCTACCGGCGTACGGCCGTCGCCTATCTCGGTGATCCCAACGCCGCCGCGGTGGTCGTGGAGTCGGTCGCCTACGGCGATCAGGGCATGAACGGCGTCCAGGTCCGCACCGTCGATCCGGGCGCGGCCAACCGCCCACTCTCCGCCACCTACCGGGACCGCGTCCTGACCGTGCGTCTCGCCACCGACACCACCGGGAAGACCATCAGCACCACCGATGACGTCGCCGCGTTCATCTCCGCCCGCTACCCACAGCGATTCCGGGCGGTGGTCGAGGAGGGCTCGGCCGGCCTGCCCATGCCGGTCGCCGGGCCGGCCCGCCTCGACGACGGGCTGCTCGGCACCGAGGTCCCCGAGGGCCCGTGGACGGTGCAGGCGCTGCGGATCGGCAAGGTGCGTGACGGATCCCGGCCGGGCGTCCTCGCCTACAGCCAGGAACATGCCCGCGAGTGGGCGACCCCGCTGGTCACCCTGGAGTTCGCCGAGCGGCTGCTGGCCAATTACGCCACCGACCCGGCCACCCGGCAGCTGGTCGACGACGTCGACATCTTCATCATCCCGACCGTCAACCCCGACGGCGCCAACTACTCGTTCAACGACTTCAATTTCCAGCGCAAGAACCTGGTCAACCACTGCACCGGTACGAGTCGTGACCCGCGCTACCGCAATTCGTGGGGGGTGGACGTCAACCGCAATTACACGGTCGGCTCCTACTTCGACGGCTATGTCGGGGCCAGTGCCAACTGCCTTTCCGGGACGTACGCGGGCACGGCCGAACTGTCCGAGGCGGAGAGCCGCAACGTGATCGCCCTGGCCAAGGCCCACCCCAACATCAACCTGGCCATGAACGTGCACAGCTACGGCGGCTACTTCATGTGGCCGCCCGGCGCCTACAAGGCGGACGGCCGCGTCACCCTGCCCCGCCCGTCGATCGACGAGTCGAAGTTCTTCCTCGACTCGGCCCGCCGCATCGTCGGCGCCATCGCCACCGAACGCGGCACCGTCACCTGGCCCTCCTACACCGGCCCGGTCGCCGACGTCCTCTACTCGGCCGCCGGCAACTCGGCCGACCAGCTCTACTACGAGCTCGGCATCGACGCCTGGGACTTCGAGGTCGGCAACGACCGCTGGAACGACACCACCCAGCAGTGGGAGGGCGTCGGCTTCCAGCCGCCGTTCGACGAGGCCCACGCCGAGTCCCAGGAGTACGCCAACGGCCTGCTCGAGCTGGTCCGCGTGGCCCGCGACCGCGCCGCCGCCGAACGGTAGACGGCCGGGCCCGCCCCCGGCATGAGGGGGCGGGCCCGGTCAGGACAGCTCGGGATCGTCGAAAACGACCTCGGCCAGCGGGCTGCCGGCCAGCCACTCCGCGACGGAGGTCGGCCGCCCGATGCGGGCGGGATCGTGCGGCTGGTTCAGGTCGGCGACGAAGTGCTCGAACGCTCGGCGTCGCTCCCGCTCCTCAGTGATGATCCGCGCCGTGGCCGGCAGGTCGGCGTGGACGCCGTGCTTGAGGTGGAAGGTCAGGCGCGGGTGGGCCGCCAGGTTGGCGAGCCAGTCCCGGCGGCCGGGCAGGCCGCTGAGATGGACGCGATCCTCGAACCGGTAGAACCAGGTCTCGATCCGGCGCGGCCGGCCGGTGCGCGCCCCGGTGGTGGTGATGTCCACCGTCCGCTGCCGGGCGCTGGAGGCCGGGCCGAGGGCGAGGGCCCGGCGGATGGCATCCAGGTCCGGCCCGGCGCCGGTCACTGTTGCTCCGTCGGCAGGATGCGTACCTCGGCGACCGCCACGTGCCGGGGCCGGGTCACCATGAACGTGACCGCTTCGGCGACGTCGTGGGCCTGCAACGTCTCGAGGGAGTCGTACCAGGCCTGCTGGGTCTCGCGGACGCCGTCGCGGATGTGGTCGGTCAGTTCGGTGCGCACCGCGCCCGGCTCCTGCTCGACCAGGTGGTGCCCGCCCGTCCCGGTGAGGTCGGCCGGGAACATCTCCGCCCGCGCGCCCAGCTCACGCAGCCGCGCCACGTGCGCCTCCATGCGGTCCTGACGGCGGGCGACGAGACCGACGGCGGCGCCCTGTCGTGCGAGATCTTCGGCGATCTGCTGCCCAATGCCGCTGCTGGCCCCGGTGACCAGCGCCACCGTGCCCGCGAGGAATGTCGATTGCATGTCAGCTCCTTAGATACGAACTGGTTCGTATCGAACGTACGCCCAAACGAACTGGTTCGTATAGCCTGGGTGACGTGGACCGCACCGAAGCCAGCAAGCGCCGCCTGCTCGATGCCGCCGCCGACGAGTTCGCCGCCCACGGCATCGCCGGCGCCCGGGTCGACCGCATCTCGCAGCAGGCGAGGGTCAGCAAGAACCAGATGTACGCGTACTACGGCAGCAAGGACGACCTGTTCGCGGCGGTCCTGGCCGACGTCGTCCAGGGCGTCGTCGACCAGGTCCCGCTGGACGCCGCGGACCTCCCCGGCTACGCCGTCCGCCTGTACGACGAGTATCTGCAACGCCCGCAGACGGTCCGCCTGTCCATGTGGGCCCGCCTGGAGGTCACCCAGGACGGCCCGCTCTTCCCACCCGACCCCACGAAGATCGAGGCCGTGGAGCAGGCCCAGAAGACCGGCGCCGTACGCCCCGACATCCCCGCCGCCGACGTGCACGCCCTGGTCATCGCCCTGGCCCTGGCCTGGTCCCCGACCAGCCTGATCCACGCCGCCACCCGGCACGACCCGCCGGACGACCACCAGCGCCGCCGCACAAGCCTGGCCGCCGCCGTCCGCGGAGCCGTCAGCGCCCGCTAAGCGCCAAGCTCGTCCCAGGCCACTTCCCGCCAGGCCCGCCA
Organism: Actinoplanes sp. NPDC049598; assembly: GCF_040675435.1. NCBI lineage: Bacteria > Bacillati > Actinomycetota > Actinomycetes > Micromonosporales > Micromonosporaceae > Actinoplanes > Actinoplanes sp. NPDC049598. Next base: position 479,140 of record NZ_JBFAOX010000004.1, read on the forward strand.
CAGCAGCTCGGTCAGGGCCGCGTGCCCGGCCAGTTTCACGCCGTCGACGCTGCCGATCGGCTGGGCCGGGCATTGCGAGTTCGCCGCGGCCGCGGCCCGCATCTCGCGCAGCGCCCCCCGGGTGACCGTGCGCGCCTCCGTCAGGACGCCGAGCTTCTCCAGCCCGAGCCGCAACACCTGCATGGTGACGCCGGTCAGCATCGGTGCCTCGGGCCAGATCACCCGCTCGCCGTCCCAGAACACGACGTTCCACACCGTGCCCTCCCGCACCGCACCGTCGGAACCGACGAAGAGCGCGTCGTCGAACCCCGCCCGGCGCGCCTCGAGCTGGTGGTACGTCAGCCCCAGCGTCGCCACATGCTTCAGCTCGGGCAGCTCCCGCTCGTACACCACGCTCCGCACCCGCAGCGGCGGCCGCCCGTCCTCCGGTACCGGATCCGACACCGACACCATCACGTCGGGCCCCGGCAGCACGGTCACCCGCACCGACGCGTCCGGCCGTTCCCCGAGCGCGTGCCGGATGAATTCCACCACTGCTTCATCAGCCGGCGGCACGTCGCCCGGGAACAACACTGCCGACGCTTCGCGCAGCCGCCGCAGGTGAAACCCCAGCCCAGCGACCGCCCCACCACGAACCTGCATCGACGTGAAGTGCCCGTAGTTCCAGGTCGCCGCCCGATGCACCGCCTCCACCGAGGCACCCGCACCATTGATCTCCACGTGAGTCATGCCGTCCACAGTGATCGACGGCTTCCCGCCCAGATCACCGGGCTACGTCCGGTGCGCTACCGTCGGGCCAATGTTCGACGGACGTGGATTCGAGGCGGCCGAGCAGATGGTCGACGACTGGCAGGAGGGCTTCGAGCGGCGTGCCGCGCAGGCCCGCGAGCTCGCTGCCCGCATGGAAGGGCTGCGGGCCACCGGGCGCAGCCCCGACGGATTGGTCGAAGTGACGGTGGGCCGCGCGGGCGAGCTGACCGGCCTCCATCTGGACGAGGACATCCGGCGCCAGCCGGCATCCACGACGGAGCGGGAAATCCTCGCCGCTGTGTCTGCCGCCCGGACCGCCTTGGCCGAGAAGGTTCGGCATGCGGTCGACGACACGCTCGGTGCCGACACGGAGTCGGGCCGCGCGATCCTGGCCGGCTACGAAGCGGACCGTCCGGAGTGAGCGGGGAGTTCTCCGTTCGCCCGGCCGACCTCGCCGCGCACGGTGGTCATGTCGAGGATGTGGCCGGACAAGTGGACGAGGCGGCCGCGGCGGGCCGCGCGGTTCAGGCTGATGCCGGAGCGTACGGCCGGCTCTGCGCCATGGTCCCGGCGATGCTCAACGTGCTGCAGAGCGTGCTGGTCGACGGCATCGGCGACAGCGCCGGGAGCCTGCGCGACACCGGAGCCAAGCTGCGGGCGACGGCCGAACACTACGACAGCACCGACCAGGCGAGTGCCGACGCGATCACGCGCAGCGGGCCGGCGAGGTGACGGCGAATCCGCTCGTCGCCGTCCCATCGGCGAGCGGCCCGGGCGCGTGGGCCGGCGTCGCGATCGCCGAGGACATCGAGCAGATCGTCCAAGGCGTACGGAACGGCTCGTGGATCGATGGCGCCCTCGGCGCCGCCGGCGCGGGCCTGGACGCCCTGGCCCTGGTCTCCGACCCCGCCGGCGCGCTGCTCCAGTACGGCATCGCGTGGCTGATGGAGCACGTCAAGCCGCTGTCCGAGGCGCTGGACTGGCTGGCTGGTGACCCCGGGCAGATCTCGGCCCACGCCCAGACGTGGCGGAACCTGGCCGGCCGCCTGGCCGACGAGGCCGACGAGCTCATCGGGTTCGTCAACTGGGACGTCAGCGAATGGACCGGCGGCGCCGCCGACACCTACCGCACCCATGCCGGCCGGCGGGCCGACACCTTGCGCGCACTCGGGCACGCATCCGACGGTATGGCGCTGATGACCGAGGGCGCCGGCCTGCTGATCGGCACGGTCCGCATCATGGTCCGCGACGGCATCGCGACCCTGGTGTCCCGCCTGGTCGTCTACGCGGCCGAACTGGTCGCCTCGCTCGGCGTCGCCACCCCGCTCGTAGTGGAGCAGGTCACCACGCTCTGCGCCTCGTGGGCCGCGCGGATCGGCCGCTGGCTCAAGCAGTTGATCTCCAGTCTGCGCCGCCTGGGCACGGCCATGGAGCAGCTGGGTGCCAAGATCCGCGACCTGCGGGCCACCCGCCGCGGCGAGACCGACATGGGCAAGCGCTCGGACTGGGCCAAGAGGGATCCGGCTGATCATCCGCGGCCACCGGCGCGGACGCCAGACAGTCACCTGCCGTCGGGTGATCCGGTCTATCACGGGCCTACCAGCACGGCCGTCGGGTACGACGGCCGGACCATGCTCAACTTCGACAAGGTTCAGCCAGAGCCGGGATACCACGATGTCGTCGTGCACGGCGAGCGCAACGGGTTGGTGCGGCCCGGGGTGATCGGTGAGGACGGCGCCGACCATCCGGGCACCTTCACGCATCCGAACCAGGTCGCGGAGGCGGTCCGGAGCAACCCCAACTACACGGGCGGCCCGGTACGTCTCGTGGTCTGCCACAGCGGAACGGTGGACCCCGCCGCAGACTCCCTGCCGGTCGGCCAACAGATGGCGGACTCGCTGGGTGTGCCGGTCGCGGCGCCGACGAATGCCGTCGGGGTCAACCGGTACGGTGCAGCTCAACAGGTGCCGTCGATCCGTGACGGGGGCACCTGGGTGACGTTCTATCCGCAGCACACTGACTGAGGTGCCGATGGTGAAGACAGCGGGGATGTTCGTCGAGCTGAGTCAGGGGATGCATCCTGAGCCGCCGCAGAGCATCCGGGACAACATCGGGGCGGAGGAACTGCCGGACGCTCCTCAGGTGGTCGCCTACCTCAACGCCGGGCACCCTCTTATCGACATGATGGATATCGAGGACGACCCGCTGGAGCCCGAGCGCCAGGTGCTCAACGGCAGCTCGATCCTCACCGACGGTGAGTGGCTGTGGCGACTGGATTTCGGCTACTACGTGCGCCGCCATCAGGTCATCGTGCCGGAGGAGTTGCTGCAGTCCATCCGTGCGAACAGCTATGTCGTCCCGGATGTCACCGTGGAAAGGCTGACGGAGTTGGCGGCCACCGCGCAGAAACTGGCTTTCGGCCCGAACGGTGGCGTTCCGTGGCCGGGTCAGAGCTGAGCCGTCCGGCGTCACGCGGAGCTGACCCGCGGTGTGGTCAAGCGAGCGGCACCAGACGCGACTGGATGCTGACCGCGGCCGCGCCGCGGGCCCATTCCTCGAAGGGCAACGGCCGGATGACAAGCGGGCAGTCCGCGGCGGCGCCGAAGGCCTGGCGTTCGAAGCCGGCCCGGATGTGCGGCTCGAACAAGTCGTAGGCGGCCAGCCCCTCACCCGAGACCACGATGCGGGCCGGGCCGACCAGGTTGGCCACGGCCGCGATGCCGAGGCCGATGGCCTCGCCGGCGCGGGCGAAGACGGCCGCCACCGTGGGGTCGCCGGCGCGGGCGCGGGTCACGGCCTCGTCGATGGTCCTGGTTCCGGCGGCGGCGACGATGTACGACGTGCCGGCGATCGCCTCGACGCAGCCGCGGCCGCCGCAGTGGCAGGCGGGGCCGGCCGCGTCGACGGTGAGGTGGCCGAGCTCGCCGGCCACGCCGTGCGAGCCGGAGAGGGGGCGGCCGTTGATGACGAGGCCGCAGCCGATGCCGGAGCCGACGGTGACCAGGGCGAACGAGTCGGCCCCGGCGCCCTCGCCGAACCAGTGTTCGGCCGTGGTCAGCGCCTTCACGTCGTTCTCGACGGTCACCGCGAGGCCGGTGGCGGCCGCGGCCAGCTTGCCCAGCGTGACGTTGCGCCAGCGCAGGAACGGTGAGTAGCGGACCAGCCCGGACGCTCGGTCGACGTCGCCGGAGACGGCCAGGCCGAGCCGGCGGGTACGGGCGCGGAAGTCCCGCGGGCCGTCGAGGAGTTCCCCGACCATGGCCGTGATCTCGGCCAGCACGTCGTCGACGTCCGAGCTGTCCAGGGGCCGGTGCGACACGGCCTGGATCTGGGCGGTGAGGTCGCAGACGACGCCGATGAGCTCGTCGCCGGTGAGTTTGATGCCGACGAAGTACTCGCGGTCGGCCTGGACCCGCAGCGGGCTGGCCGGACGGCCGGCGCCGGGGCCGGTACGCTCGGTGGCGTCGAGCTCACTCAGATAGCCGGCGTTGATCAGGGGGCGGGCCGACTTGGTCACGGCCGCCGACGAGAGGCCGAGCCGCCGGGCCAGGCTCACCCGGCTCTGCGGGCCGGAGGTCACCAGGGCGGTCAGGATCGCGGCGGCCGCCGGGGAGGCGGCGAGCACGGCGTCGTCGTCAAACGTGGCCATACCGCGAAAGTCAACCGGAACCATCCCGGTAAAGCTAGGAGTATTAATTAACTTCGTCAAGTATTGATTTAGGCTCGCCATCGCTCATACGCTCGGCGCCACGTCATCCCCGCGACACCGACGGGTAACCACGAGGACTCACATGCACATCACGTACGAACCCGCCTCGCGGCTCTGGCTGCTGACCGGCGACACCAGCGCCTACGCCGTCCGGCTGGACGCCGACGACCGCCTGCGGCACGTGCATTGGGGCCCGCGGATCACGCTCGCCGAGGCCGTCGCGCTGGCCGACGAGATCGCCGATCCGGCCGCCAGCAGCTTCGAGCAGGGCCCGGGCGCGGCCGAGCTGGCCGTCGAGGGCGGCGACCACTTCGGTCCGACCTCCCTGCAGGTACGCCACGCCGACGGCACCCGCGGTATCGAATGGCGATTCATCGGACATGAGACCACCGAGAACCATCTACGCATCGATCTGGCGGACCGGTACTACCCGCTGCGAGTAAGCCTTCACTACAAGATCAAGACAGACGTGCTCGAGCGCTGGACCGAGATCATCAATCACGGCCCGGACCAGCTCGACGTGCAGCGGGCCGATTCCGCCGCCTGGAACGTTCCAAGCCGGGTGAGGTACCGGCTCAGCCACCTCGTCGGCGCCTGGAACAGCGAGTTCCGCCTCCAACGGACCGACCTGCCCACCGCCGAGACCGTGCTGACCAGCCGCCGCGGCGCCACCAGCCACCACGCCAACCCGTGGCTGGCCGTCGACGACGGCACCGCCGGCGAGGAGCAGGGCGAGGTCTGGAGCACCGTGCTCGCCTGGAGCGGCAGCTGGCGGGTCACCCTGCACCGCGACCCCGGCGGCCGCACCGGCTGGACCGGCGGTTTCGGGCACGAGGGGCTGACCTGGACCCTGGAGGCGGGGGAGACGCTGACGACCCCGGTCTTCGCCGGCGTCTACTCCGCGGCCGGCTTCGGAGCGGCGAGCCGCGCCTGGCACGCGTACGTCTCAGATCAGATCTTGACCTATCCCGGCGAGGACCGGCCCGTGCTCTACAACAGCTGGGAGGCGACCGGCTTCGACGTGGACGAGGCCGGGCAGATGGCGCTGGCCGCCCGGGCCGCGAGCGCCGGGGCCGAGCTGTTCGTCATGGACGACGGCTGGTTCGGGCAGCGGCTCAACGACCGGGCCGGCCTGGGGGACTGGGCGCCCAACCCGCGCCGCTTCCCGAACGGCCTGCGCCCGCTGGCCGACGAGGTGCGCCGGCTCGGCATGCGGTTCGGCATCTGGGTCGAGCCGGAGATGGTCAACCCGGACAGCGACCTCTACCGCGCCCACCCCGACTGGGTTCAGCACCACCCCAACCGGCGCCGCACCGAGATGCGCAACCAGCTCGTGCTCAACTTCGCCCGCCCCGACGTCGAGCAGTGGGCGCACGCCTGGCTCGACCGGCTCGTCGGCGAGCTCGACCTCGACTTCCTCAAGTGGGACTTCAACCGGGCCTTCACCGAGGCCGGCCCGGACCGGGTGTATCTCGAGCACACCCGGGCCGTCTACCGCGTGATGGACCGGCTCCGGGCCGACCATCCCGGTCTGCGCATCGAGGCCTGCGCGGGCGGCGGCGGGCGGGCCGACCTGGGGGTGCTGGCCCGCACCGACCAGATCTGGCCGTCGGACAACACCGACCCGGTCGACCGGATCGGCATCCAGCACGGCTTCAGCCAGTACTTCCCGGCCCAGGTGATGAGCGCCTGGGTCACCGACAACCCCAACGTCACCACCGGGCGTACGACTCCGTTGCGCTTCCGCTTCCACGTGTCGATGGCCGGCGTGCTCGGTTTGGGTGGCGACCTCACGACGTGGACCACGGACGAGCTCAAGGAGGCGGCCGAGCACGTCGCCGCGTACAAGCGGATCCGGCCCGTGGTCCAGCACGGCACGGCCTACCGGCTGACCGGCGGCGGCAGTCTCACCGGGGTCCAGTTCGTGCGGGGGGACGAGCACGTGGTGCTCGCTTTCTGCCCCACCCGGCCGTACGGGTACACGCCCGGCCCGCTGCCGTTGCCCGCCGCGCTGCCGGGCGCCGACTACGTCGACCTCGACACCGGCGCCACCTATCCCGGGGCCGTGCTGCGCCTGCGTGGCCTGCCCCTCGACCTGCCCCGCGGCGACCACGCGAGCACCCTGGTCCGGCTGCGCCGGGTGCCGTAGCTACCATCGAGGCATGTCTCTGACCGGGGCCGACGTCGCGCGCTTCGAGGCGTCGCGTCCCCGGCTCGAGGCGATCGCGTACAGGTTGCTGGGCTCGGCCGGGGACGCCGAGGACGCCGTACAGGAAGCCTTTCTGAGGTGGCAGGCCACCGACCCGGCGCGCATCGAGGTGCCCGAGGCGTGGCTGACCAAGGTGCTCACCAACCTGTGCCTCAACCAGCTCACCTCGGCCCGGGCGCGCCGGGAGACGTACGTCGGGCAGTGGCTCCCGGAGCCGTTGCTCGCCGGTGACCCGATGCTCGGGCCGGCCGAGACCGCCGAGCAGCGCGACTCCGTGTCGTACGCGGTCCTGGTCCTCATGGAGCGCCTGACCCCCACCGAGCGCGCCGTCTACGTGCTGCGCGAGGCCTTCGCGTACCCGCACGCCGAGATCGCCGGCATCCTCGACCTCACCGAGGCGGCCAGCCAGCAGCTCTATCACCGGGCCCGCCGGCGCCTGGCCGAGGGCCGGGCCCGCACCCGGGTCGACGAGGCGGCGGCCAAGCGGATCGTCACCGAGTTCCTGGCCGCGGCGACCAGCGGCCGCACCGACGCGCTCGTCCGGCTGCTGACCGACGACGCGACCGGGGTCGGCGACGGCGGCGGCAAGGTGCCCGCCCGCGCCAAGCCGTTCTCGGGCGCGGTGGCGGTCGCGAAGTTCTTCTGGGGCCTGTTCCGGCCCGGCGAGGCCAAGCGGGCCCTGGTCGGCGGCGCACCCGAGATCCACGCCTCGGTGGCCAACGGCGACCCGGCCGTGGTCGCCGTCCTCGACGGGCGCGTCGTCGGCGTCCTCTGCCTGGAGGTCACCCCCGACGGCGTGGCGGCCCTGCGGGCCCAGGGCAACCCCGACAAGCTCGTACGGGCGACTGAGCGCTGGGCGGCCACCGACCACGGCCCGCCGCTCTTCGTCGCCTTCGAGTGACCTGGTTCACGTCAGCTTCCGTTCCGCTGCCCGGTTCAAGAGGCGAACCCGCGCAGAACAAGGAGCGACGCCATGCAGCACCGCATCATCGTCCTCGGAGCCGGATACGCCGGCGCCATCGCCGCCGGCCGCCTCGCCAAGCGCCTCCGCCCGGCCGACGCCGCCATCACCCTCGTCAACGCCGAACCCGACTTCGTCGAACGCGTCCGCAACCACCAACTGGCCACCGGCCAGCGCCTCAAGCCCCGTCCCTTGGCTTCGATGTTCGCGGCCACCGGCGTCTCCGTGCGGATCGCCACGGTCACCGCTATCGACCCCGTCGCCAAGACTGTCGCCCTCTCCGACGGTTCACTGTCGTACGACACCCTCGTCTACGCGCTGGGCAGCGGCTGGAACCCGCAGGGTGTGCCCGGCACGACCGAGCACGCGTACGAGCTCGCCAGCCGCGCCGGCGCGCTGCGTCTCCGCGAACGCCTGGCCGACCTGGGCCCGGGCGGGACCGTCACCGTCGTCGGTGCCGGCCTGACCGGCGTCGAGGCCGCCACCGAGCTGGCCGAGGCCCGCCCCGACCTCGACGTCACCCTGACCGCCCGCGGCGAGCTCGGCGACTGGCTCTCCCCGAAGGGCCGCGCCCACCTGCACCGGGTCGCGAACCGCCTCGGCATCACCGTCCACGAGAACGCCACCGTGACCCGGGTCGCCCCCGACGCGGTGGAGCTGGCCGACGGCCGTACGATCCCCGCCGCCGTGACCGTGTGGACCACCGGCTTCGCCGTACACCCCCTGGCCGCCGCCACCACCCTGGAGACCAGCCCCACCGGCCAGATCATCGTCGACGGCACCATGCGCTCGGTCTCCCACCCCGACGTCTACGCCATCGGCGACGCCGCCCAGGCCCCCGGCGCCGGCGGCAAGCCCCTGCGCATGGCCTGCGCCTCCGGCGTCCCCATGGCCTGGCAGGCCGCCGACACCATCGCCGCCCGCCTGACCGGCGGCAAACTCCCGCACGCCCCGCTGCGGTACTACAACCAGTGCATCTCGCTCGGCCGCAGCGACGGCCTCATCCAGTACGTGACCGCGGACGACCGCGCCGTCTCCGCCGCCCTGACCGGCCGCGCCGCCGCCGTCTACAAAGAACTCGTCTGCAAGGGCGCCTTCTGGGGCGTCGCCAACCCCACCCTCCGCCTGCCCGTCCGCCGCCGCCCGGCCACCCGGCAGTCCGAGGTCCGTACCCTGCTTCCATGACGGGGACGGCGGATGCGCTCGCCTACTACGCGAACGGCTGGTACGCCGGGGGAGAGTCGGGGACGCTCAAGTGGGAGAGCCCGCCCACCCGCTGCGTCGTCGACCTCCCCGGGCGCACGTGGCAGCGATACCTGGAACGCGCCCGGCGGGCCGCTTCCGCCTTCGAGCTCCGCTGGGACACGGCCTTCGCGGAGGTCGTCGAGGGCTGCACGGCCGGGCGGCAACGCACGTGGATCGACCCGCCGATGAAGGACCTCTACCGCCGCCTGCACCTCGCCGGGGCCGCACACTCGGCCGAGGTGTGGCTCGACGGCACTCTGGTGGCCGGGGTGGTCGGCGTCGCCCTGGGCCGCTGGGTCTCCATGGAGACCACATTCCACACCGTCTCCTCATCCGGCCACGCCGCGATCGCCGCCATGGCCGAGCTGGCCGCCCGGCGCGACTGCGTCCTCCTCGACGTCCAGCAGTCCCACCCGTTCACCCGCCGCCTCGGCGGCGTCGAGATCCCCCGCGACGAGTATCTGGAGCTGCTCCACGCCGCCCTGACCCCTTAACTTGGCTATGCGCCCGTTTTTCGGGCGCAGATTGGAGAGCCCGATGACACCTCTCGGCGCGGTGGTGCGGGGCCTGGTGGCCGGCGCGATCGGCACCCTGGCCATGGACACGCTGTTGTACCGCCGATACCGCCGCGGCGGCGGCCAGGACAGCTTCCAGACCTGGGAGTTCTCCGCCACGGTCAAAACCTGGGAGGACGCCCCCGCCCCGGCCCAGGTCGGCCGGCGCCTCTTCGAGGGCCTGTTCCAGCGCAAGCTCGACGAGCGCTACGCCGCCCTGGTCAACAACATCACCCACTGGGGGTACGGAATCGGCGCCGGCGCCGCCTACGGTTTGCTGGCCGGTTCCCTCCGCACCCCGAGCCCCGCCTACGGCCCACCGTTCGGCGCCACCGTCTGGGCCACCAGCTATGTGGTCCTGCCCGCCGCCGGCCTCTACAAGCCCATCTGGCATTACGACCGCAAGACGCTGGCCAAGGACCTGACCGCCCACCTCGTCTACGGCACCACCACCGGCACGGTGTTCCGAACCCTGGCACGGTAGCCACCCCGGCCGCCCACTTCGCATCGGTCCCAGCCGGGCCACCATTCGCGCCCGCGACTGCTTGGCCCGCCTTCGCATCTGCCGTTGCTCAGCGCTTTGGCCGCCTCATGGCCCCCGCTCGGCGCTTCGGTCGGGTCCGTGCGCGGCGTTCTGGTTGGGTTCGTGCGCGTCGCTTCGGGCGGACTCGCGCTCGGCGCTTTGGGCTGGCTCGCGCCTGCCGCTCTGGGCGGGCCCGCGCTCGGCGCTCCAGGCAGGCTCCCGCTCTGGTTGGGGCTGCGCCCGCCGCCCTGGCCAAGCCCGCGCCCGGATGTGCACTCTTGACTTCGAAGTTTCTACTTCGCAGTTTTTACTTCGCACTTCGCGACCGATCCACTCCAAGGCTGGCCTGCATCGGACCGCCCACCGCGGGGCGTGCGTCGGCAGTCGTTCGCGAGAAGGTGTGTAGGCCGCGTCCGTCGGGGTGTGTGGGCCAGCGTCTGTGGGTTTATGCGTGAGCCGGCGTCTGTAGCGGTTGCCGCCGCCCGCCGCCTGCCGCCCGCCGTCCGCGGCCCGCCGCCCCCGGTCCGCCCACCGTCCACGACCCGCCGTCCGCGGCCCGCCGCCCCCGGTCCGCCCACCGTCCACGACCCGCCGTCCGCGGCCCGCCGCCCCCGGTCCGCCCACCGTCCACGACCC
>NZ_JBFAOX010000005.1:0-67315 GCF_040675435.1 Actinoplanes sp. NPDC049598
GCGTGAACGAGACGAAGACGCCGACGATGTAGAGCTGGATGAGCCGGGTCACCTCGGCCTGGAACGCCACCACCAGCACCATGGCGGCGATGGCGAGGAACACGATGCCGTTGGAGAAGGCCAGCCGGTCGCCCCGGGTGTGGAACTGGCGGGGCAGGTAGCGGTCCTGGGCCAGGATCGAGCCGAGCACCGGGAAGCCGTTGAAGGCGGTGTTGGCCGCCAGGAACAGGATCAGGGCGGTGACCGCGCCGACGATGTAGAGCAGGAAGCCGGAGCCGAAGACCGTCTCGGCCAGCTGGGTGGTGACCGTCTTCTGCACGTAACCGTCGGGGGCCGAGACGATCTGCGCGGCCGGGTCCTCGACGAACTGCAGGTTGGTGGCCCGGGCCAGCAGCACGATGCCGACCAGCATGACGATCGCGAGACCGCCGAGCAGCATCAGCGTGGTCGCGGCGTTCTTGCTCTTCGGCGGCTTGAAGGCGGGCACACCGTTGGAGATGGCCTCGACCCCGGTCAGGGCCGCGCAGCCGGAGGAGAACGTCCGAAGGAGCAGATAGGCGAAGGCGAAGCTGCTGAGATGGTCCTCCTCGGCGTGGATGGTCAGGCCGGCGCTGGGCGCCTGCAGGTCCTGGCCGAGGATGAAGACCCGGAAGACCCCGGTGAGGATCATGCCGATGATCACGACGATGAAGGCGTACGTCGGGATGGCGAACGCGGTGCCGGACTCGCGCAGCCCCCGCAGGTTGAGCGCGGTGAGGATGGCGATGGCGCCGATCGCGAAGGCGACCTTGTGCTCGGCCACGTACGGCACGACGGAGCCGAGGTTGCTGACCCCGGAGGCGGTCGACACGGCCACGGTGAGGATGTAGTCGACCAGCAGGGCGCTGCCCACACCAAGACCCGCCCGCGGGCCCAGGTTGACCGTGGCCACCTCGTAGTCGCCGCCGCCGGAGGGGTAGGCGTGCACGTTCTGCCGGTAGCTGGCGACCACGGTCACCATCACGACCGCGACGGCCAGAGTGATCCAGGGCGAGATGTAGAAGGCGCCCGCCCCGGCGATCGAGAGCGTCAGCAGGATCTCGTCGGGGGCGTAGGCCACGCTGGAGAGCGCGTCGCTGGCGAACACGGGCAGCGCGATCCGCTTCGGCAGCAGCGTGTGCTGCAGCTTGTCGGATCGGAACGGCCGGCCCAGGAGCAGCCGTTTCGCTAAGGAGGTCGTACTCGCCACGAGTGCCAAGAGTACGTACCCCGCCCCGCCGCCCGCCTGCGGGAGGCGCATGCGACCCTCATCGCATGCACGTGGTCATCATGGGATGCGGGCGGCTCGGCTCGACGCTGGCCCAGAACCTCGAAGCCCGCGGTCACTCGGTGGCGGTGATCGATCAGAACTCGGACGCGTTCCGCCGCCTCGGGGCCGACTTCGGCGGGGTCACGGTGACCGGCATCGGCTTCGACCGCGACGTGATGCGCGAGGCCGGCATCGAGCGGGCCGACGCCTTCGCGGCCGTCTCCAGCGGCGACAACTCCAACATCATCTCGGCCCGGCTGGCCCGCGAGACCTTCGGTGTGACGCGGGTCGTCGCCCGCATCTACGACGCGCGACGGGCCCAGGTGTACGAGCGCCTGGGCATCCCGACCGTGGCCACGATCCGCTGGGCGGCCGACCGGATGATGCGCCACCTGGTCCCCGAGGGCACGGTCGAGGTGTTCCGCGACCCGACCAGCGTGGTCTCGATCGTCGAGACGCCGCTGCACCGCGACTGGGTCGGCCGCACGCTGCGCGCGCTCGAGGAGCGCACCGGCGCCCGGGTGGCGTACCTGATGCGCTTCGGCATGGGCACCCTGGGCACGCCGTCGACCGTGCTGCAGGACGGCGACCAGGTCTTCATGCTGGTCACCGACGAGACCGTGGCCACGGTGCTGGACATCGCCTCCGGCGCCGGCAAGGCCGACAAGGAAGGACGCTGACCATGCGGATCGCCATCGCGGGGGCCGGCAACGTCGGCCGGTCGATCGCGCAGGAGCTGATCGGCAACGGCCACCGGGTCATGCTGATCGAGCGCCAGCCCCGGCAGCTGCGCCCCGAGCGGGTGCCCGAGGCCGACTGGGTGCTGGCCGACGCGTGCGAGCTGAGCAGCCTCGAGGAGGCCGACGTGGCCTCGTGCGACGTCGTGGTCGCGGCCACCGGGGACGACAAGGCCAACCTGGTCGTGTCGCTGCTGGCCAAGACCGAGTTCGCGGTGCCGCGGGTGGTGGCCCGGGTCAACCGGGCCGAAAACGAGTGGCTCTTCAACGAGCAGTGGGGCGTCGACGTCGCGGTGAGCAAACCGCGCCTGATGGCCGCGCTGGTCGAGGAGGCGGTGACCGTCGGCGACCTGGTCCGGCTGATGACCTTCCGCCAGGGCGAGGCCAACCTGGTCGAGATCACGCTGCCGCGCGACGCGCCGTACGAGGGTCAGCCGGTGCGCGACGTGCCGCTGCCGCGCGACTCGGCCCTGGTGGCCATCCTGCGCGGCAAGCGGGTGATGGTGCCGACCGGCGACGACCCGCTGGAGGCGGGCGACGAGCTGATCTTCGTCTGCACCACCGAGGTGGAGGACCAGATCCGCGCGGTCGTGCTCGGGACCGAGGGTCGCGGGCTCAGCTAGCCTTCTCCGCGCTCGTCACGCGGTGGATGGCCCAGGCCGAGAAGGCGAATGTCGCTGCATAAATCGGCCAGCTGATAAGAATCCGGACAATTCCCAGGGCGTTCGCTTCGCCCTGGGCCCACAAGTAGTACTGAATGCCGGCCCGGATGCAGAGCGACACGACCCAGACCAGCGTGAGCCACTGGAACGTCCGGAAAAGCTGGGAATTGCCGAACCAGTTCTGCTGACCCTTGTTGGCCATGATGCCCCACGCGTAGCCGATCAGCGGCTTGCGCACGACCACCGACAGCAGCAGCACCGCCGCCTGCCCGAAGGTGAGCAGGATGCCGGGCAGGTAGAAGTTCTCCGCCTTGCCGGTGCGGTAGGCCAGGAACGCGCCGATCGCGATGCCGAACAGCCCGTTGACCGCGTGCCGCACCGGCTCCTTGCGGATCAGGCGGTACGCCCCGATGCCCAGCGCCGACAGCACGGCCCCGGCGATCGCCCAGTAGAGCGCCGTGCGCTTCTCGAGACCGACGACGGCGTCACCCAGGACGACGTTGAGGATCACGAAGGCGAAGACCGGCAGGCTCGACTCGATGAGACCGCGCACGCCGCCGAGCTGCTCGGCGATCTGCTCGCTCATCGACGGCAGGGGCTCGTCCTCCGGCTCCTGCTTCACCGGGTGGAGGTCGAGCTCCTCGACGACCTCCTCGGCGAGCCGTTCCTCCACGCTTTCGCTCGCGGCGTGACGCGGCTCGCTGCCGGGTGTCACCGGGGCGCCTCCAGCTCGTAGTACGGGTTGTAGATCACCTTGCGGTCGTCGCGGATCGCGACGCGCCCGCGGGCGGTGAGCTGGCGGCCCGGCTCGATGCCCGCGATCGACCGCCGGCCGAGGAAGACCAGGGTGACCACGTCGCTGCCGTCCCAGAGCTCGGCCTCGAGCGTGGGCAGGTTGGTGCGAGGAGTGTACGCCACCGTGCGCAACCGGCCGTTCACCGAGACGACCTGGCCCCGGGTGCACTGGCCGGCCGGCATGGCGCCGCACTTGGCCACCTCGCGCTGCAGGTCCCGCGCGTCGAGTTCCGAGTCGGTGGCCGTCAGCCGGTCGAAGAACCGGCGCAGGCCGGTACGTTCGTCGGTAGTGCTCATAGCTCCCACGGTACGCCCCTGGTGATCCCTGTCACGAGCCCCTATTGCGGCTGATGGCCGTTCGCCTGAGCCGCCTGCGCCTGTTCTTCCTGGGCTTGGGCGGCCTGGTCGGTCATCTCCTTGGGCAGCTGCAACGGCAGGGCCTCGCGCACCGGCCGGGCCTCCTGGTCGCGGACGACCACCAGACCGGTCAGCACCTCGCCCAGCTTGCCCTCGCGGGACGGGTCGGCCGCGGCCGCGCCCTGGTAAAGCGCCCGGACCATCCAGCGGGGCCCGTCCACGCCGACGAACCGGACGTCGGCCGGGCCCTCGGGGGTGTTGACCCGGGCCGCCAGCTCGACGCCGTAGGGCCCGGCGATCTCGCGGGGGGAGACGCCGTCGGAGGCCATCGCCTGGGCGATCTCCTCGCGGACCTCGTCCCAGATGCCCTCGGAACGCGGCGCCGCGAACACGCCGAGCTGCAGGGCGCTCTCGCCGTCGACCAGCACGATCTGCTCGACCGCGCCGTCCGGGTTGGCCTGCACCCGCACCTCGACGCCGTCGACGGCCGGGATCAGCAGGCTGCCCAGGTCGAGGCGCTGCACCCCCTCGGGCGCGTGCTTGGCATCCCACGGCCCGCGCTCGGGGGCCGGGGCTTCGTCATCGGCGGCGAGGCTCTGGGCGAGCGCCTCCGAGGGCGGCGCGTCGGTGGCACGCACGTGCTTGGGGCCGCCGCGCTTACGGGAGAACATCACTGACACCTTCCGTCTGCAAACCTGAGTGCCCACCGGTCGAGCCGTGCCCGCCGGCACCGCGGGCGGTGTCGTCGAGCTCGTCGACCACGTGGAACGCGGCCCGCTCGACCCGCTGGACGACCAGCTGGGCGATCCGGTCGCCGCGAGAGATCTTGACCGGTACGGACCGGTCGTGGTTGACCAGAATCACCAGAATTTCGCCGCGGTAACCGGCGTCGACCGTACCGGGCGCGTTGAGGACCGTGACACCGAGGCGCGCGGCGAGCCCGGAGCGGGGGTGGACCAGGCCCACGTAGCCGTCCGGGATGGCCACCGCGATGCCGGTGCGGATCGCCTGCCGGGCGCCCGGGGCGAGCTCGGCGTCCTCGGCGGCGACCAGGTCGGCCCCGGCGTCACCGGGATGCGCGTAGGCCGGCAGCGGCAGATCGGGGTCGATCCGGCGGATCCGGATGACTACATCGGTCAAGGCAGAGTTCCTAACTCATGCGGCGGCAAGCGGCACCCACCCTGCCATCCTGCCGTGCCCGGTCGCGGAGGCGCGCCGTACCCTTCCAGGGTGACACCGGAGTCTCCCGCCCGCACCACCGCACCCACCAGTTACCGAGAGCGGCTAACGCTCCGGTGGTGGATGTGGCCGGTCGGGCTGCTGGTCGTGGTCATCCTCGGTGTCGAGATCACGATCGGGTTCGCCGAGCTGCCGATCTGGCTCCCGTTCGCGGTGCTGACCCCGCTCACCGTCGCCCTTCTGATCTGGATCGGGCGGATCAAGGTCGAGGTCACCGGTGGCGAGCTGCGGGTCGACGACGCCCGGCTGCCGGTCGAGTTCATCGCCGACGTGGTCGCGCTCGACAACGAGGGCAAGCGTGAAGCGCTGGGCGTGGGCGCCCACCCCCTGGCCTTCGTGATCCAGCGCCCGTGGATCGGCCCGGCCGTGCAGATCCTGCTGAACGACCCGGACGATCCCACGCCGTACTGGGTGATCAGCACGCGGCGGCCGGTGGAGCTGGCCACGGTGCTGCTCGCCGCCCGCGACGCCTAAGCCGCGTCGATCACCTTCCGGGTCTGCTTCTGCAGGTCCTTCTGCACGTGCTCGCCGAGGTTCTTGGTCGCCCGGCGGTTGAGGTAGCCCGCGACGGCCGCTCCGGTGAGGAACGGGCCGTACATGGTCAGGTGCCGGCCGAACCGCTTGAGCAGGCCCTGCTGCAGGTCCCGGCGGGCGGCCGTGCCGAGCACGGTGGCGACCCCGACGCCGGGCACGAGCGGGTTGACCCCGCGCTGATCGGTCCACGACTGCACGAGCGAGACGGCCTTCTGCCCGAACGTGCCGGGAATCGGCCGCCCGTACACCTCGTGCAGCTCGCCGATCAGTTTCATCTCGATCGCCACCACGGCGACCGTCTCGGCCGCCAGCAGCACCGGCGCCGAGAGCAGGGTCGGGGTGACGACCCACTCGACCGCCGCGACGCCGCCCCCGGCCGCCCCCACGCTGGCCGTCGTGCGCTGGGCGTTGCGGATCAGGCGGTCGGCCAGGTCGTCGTCGCTCAGGCCCGGGAAGTGCCGCCGCAGCGTCGCCTGATCGCGCACGGGAACGTGCGGGGCGACGTCGGCGACCACGTCCGCCATCCAGCGGACCGCGGCCTTGGGCCGGAAGACCTGGCCCAGCCCGCGCCGCCGCACGTCGCCGACGAGCCGGCCGAGGAGTTGCCTCCGCCCCTCGGGCTCGAGATCGTCGGCGGTCAGTGCGGCGACAGTCTTGCTCAGTTCGACATCGGCGGCCGTCTGCGCCGGCGCCTCCGCGGGATCGTTGGCTATGTCCTTCGCTACGTCCGGAACGGACTGCTCGGAGCTCATCGTCGTCCTCCCGTCGTCGGCCGAGGCGGCTGATGTCATCGTCATGCCCGGTGTCGACCCCCCGTCAAACCGGGCAACGACCTCGATCCCGACCGCTTCCGTGCGGCCGGGTGTGACGCGCTGCGCGCGAGTGCCCGGTCAGGCACACTCGCGGCAGATCAGTTCCCCGTTGCGCTCCGTCGCCAGCTGGCTGCGGTGGTGCACGAGGAAGCAGCGGGCACAGCGGAACTCGTCGGTCTGCATCGGCAGCACCTTGACGGTGAGCTCCTCGTCGGCAAGGTCGGCACCGGGAAGCTCGAAGCTCTCCGCCACCTCGACCTCGTCGACGTCCACTGCGCCCGACTGCGAGTCGGCGCGGCGGGACTTCAGCTCCTCGAGGCTGTCCTCGCCGAGGTCGACCTCATCGCGACGCGGGGCGTCGTAGTCGGTGGCCATCGGTTTTCACTCTCCTGTATCGATGTGTCACTTGGCGTTAGTAACGTCAAGGACGTTGTTTCGGTTCCCGGTTCCGCCGGACGATTTCTGACACTGCCCCCAACACTTGAATCTGCCCCGGCGAGCGCGGAACCTTACCTCTGCTGCGGCAAAGTTGTACGCGCACGGGCACGCCATTGTTCCCGATGTGACCGAGGCGACATCAAGGTAGGGGTACAAGCGTCTCGATCATCGTCGGCGCGCCGGAAGTATTCCCTGTTTCCGCATGCCTGGCGCGCAGACGCTAACCTTCCGACAGGTCCCGCTCCTACCCCGGCGGGCGCGACACCCCCGGATCTCTGGAGCCAGCCCCATGAGTTTTGCGCGCGTACGAGCGCTCGTCGTCGTCGGCGTCCTCGCCGTGGCCGCGGTCGTCTTCGTCATCGTGGCGCTCGTCCAGGACTCCCAAGGGGGAGCCACGAGCGGGGCCGGCTGTCCCGACGGAGCGCCGATGGTCGACGTGCGGCTGCCCGACGACCCGGCCGAGGTCATCGTCAAGGTGTTCAACGGCACCAGCACCACCGGGCTGGCCGACAGCGTGACCACCGAGTTCAAGAACAGGCGCTTCACCACCCAGAAGCCGGCCGAGAACAAGTCGAAGTTCAAGGGCGTGGCCGAGATCCGGTTCGGGCCGGAGACGGTGGGCAAGGCGCAGCTGCTGCGGGCCTACTTTCTGGCCCAGTCGAAGATGTCGTACAACCCCAAGCGCAAGGGCAACGTCATCGACATCGTGATCGGCAACGAGTTCCGCCAGCTCGCCACCACCACCGAGGTCAACCAGTCCCTGGTCGAGGTGGGCGAGCCGACGGTGCCGCCGGGCGGCTGCCTCAAGAAGTCCGACGACTCCTGATTTCTCAAATTCCGCCGGCCGCGTCCAGCTCCACCAGCGCATCGTGCAGATGCTGGAAGATCGCTGGTGGGGCGGCCACGACCATGTCGAGACCGGGCGGCGCACCCTCGAGACCGGCCACGATCGCGCCGGCCTCCTGGGCGATCAGGCCGCCCGCGGCGTGGTCCCACGGGTTGAGCCCCTTCTCGTAGTACGCGTCGAGAGTGCCCTCGGCGACCGCGCACAGATCGAGGGCCGCCGCGCCGAACCGGCGGATGTCACGCACACGGGTGATCAACTCGGCCAGCACGCGCCCCTGATGCGCCCGGCGCCGGGCGTCGTAACCGAAGCCCGTGCCGACCAGCGACTGGCTCAGCTCGGCCGGTCCCGTAACTTTCAGGTGTCGATCTCCGCGGTGGGCGCCGCCGCCCTTGGTCGCGGTCCACTCGTCCCCGGTGGCCGCGTTGATCACCACGCCCGCCACCACCTCGCCGCCGATCTCGGCCGCGAGCGAGACCGCGTACTGCGGCAGCCCGTACAGGTAGTTCACCGTGCCGTCGATCGGGTCGAGAATCCACCGCACGGCGCTGTCGCCGGCCGCGTCGCCGTACTCCTCGCCGAGCACCCCGTCGCCCGGCCGGAGCTCCCGTAAAGCGTCGATGACCTGGCGTTCCACCGCCTTGTCGGCCGCCGTCACCACGTCCGTGGCGGTGCTCTTGGTCTCCACGTCCGAGATCGCCTCGACCCGCAGCCGCCGCGCCGTGGCCGCCGCGTCCCGCGCCAGACCCACCGCGATCTCCAGCAGTTCGCCGGGTGTCGATGTCGACCGAAACTCGCTCACGTTTTCGCCCTTTCCGCCGATACCATTCTCAGGCCGGGTGCTTCCGGCGAGGTCGGCGGCCCCCGGCGGCGTGCTGCAACGGGAGGATCTCGCAGGACGGCGCTACAATTCACCCCTGCCACCGCTTCACGGACACCAAGACCATCGAGGTTCCGCGTCCCGGGGGTCCCCACACCAACACCGGCCAGCCTCTTCGCCGTGCGCTGTGCTGGGCTCATGGCCTGCTCAACCTCATCGCCTCCGGAAGGTCTTTCGTGACAGAAGCCCACCAGAACGGTGCCGACGTTCGCTCTCTCACCGAGGCCCTGATCGCTCATGCCCAGGGCGCGAGCGGGCAAATCACGTCGGCCGAGGTCGCGCGCACGCTCGAGTCCGCCGCGGTGAATCCGGCTCAGGCCAAGAAGATCCTGCGCGGGCTCGTCGACGCGGGCGTCACCGTGGTCGTCGACGGCTCGGCCAGCACCCGTCGCAAGGTCACCGCGGCCCGCGCCGCCACTCCGGCCTCCAAGGCCACCACCGCCAAGGCCGCCCCCGCCCGCAAGGCGCCGGCCCCGGCCCCCAAGCAGGCCGCCGCGGCCGCCCCGGCCTCGGCCGACGGTGGCGCCGCGCCCGCCAAGAAGGCCGTCGCCAAGAAGGCGGCCGCCAAGGCTGTTCCCGCCAAGAAGGCCACCCCCGGCAAGCCCGGCGAGGAGGGTCCGGCCGAGGGCGACATCGATCCCGAGGAGCTCGCCGCCGAGATCGAGGACGTCGTCGTCGAGGAGCCGGCCGCCATGGTCGCCGCCGCCGCCTCCGACGCCGCCAGCTCGGCCACCGACGGCGACTTCGAGTGGGACGACGAGGAGTCCGAGGCGCTCAAGCAGGCGCGTCGCGACGCCGAGCTCACCGCCTCGGCCGACTCCGTCCGCGCCTACCTCAAGCAGATCGGCAAGGTCCCCCTGCTCAACGCCGAGCAGGAGGTCGAGCTGGCCAAGCGGATCGAGGCCGGCCTCTACGCGGCCGAGCGCCTGCGCGCCTGCGACGAGGGCGAGGAGAAGCTCGAGCGCAACATGGAGCGCGACCTCCGCTGGATCGGCCGCGACGGCGAGCGGGCCAAGAACCACCTGCTCGAGGCCAACCTCCGGCTCGTGGTCTCGCTGGCCAAGCGCTACACCGGCCGCGGCATGGCTTTCCTGGATCTCATCCAGGAGGGCAACCTGGGCCTGATCCGGGCGGTCGAGAAGTTCGACTACACCAAGGGCTACAAGTTCTCGACGTACGCCACGTGGTGGATCCGCCAGGCCATCACCCGCGCCATGGCCGACCAGGCCCGCACCATCCGCATCCCGGTGCACATGGTCGAGGTCATCAACAAGCTCGGCCGCATCCAGCGTGAGCTGCTCCAGGACCTGGGCCGCGAGCCCACCCCGGAGGAGCTGGCCAAGGAAATGGACATCACGCCCGAGAAGGTGCTGGAGATCCAGCAGTACGCGCGTGAGCCCATCTCGCTCGACCAGACCATCGGCGACGAGGGCGACAGCCAGCTCGGCGACTTCATCGAGGACTCCGAGGCGGTCGTCGCGGTCGACGCGGTCTCGTTCTCCCTGCTGCAGGACCAGCTCCAGCAGGTGCTGCAGACGCTCTCCGAGCGCGAGGCGGGTGTCGTGCGGCTGCGCTTCGGCCTGACCGACGGCCAGCCGCGCACGCTCGACGAGATCGGCCAGGTCTACGGGGTCACCCGTGAGCGTATTCGTCAGATCGAGTCGAAGACGATGTCGAAGTTGCGACACCCGTCCCGCTCGCAGGTTCTCCGTGACTACCTGGACTAGAGGCTAAAAGTCAACAATGCGTGCCTGTTTGGTCACCACCTGTACATCAACGGGTGGTGATCAGACCGTTGTGTCGAAGTGATCGTTGACGTGGCACCCTTGGATCACGGCACACTTAGCCCAGCACGTGTGACCTCGGTCCCCCCGGGGCACAGTGGGAAGGCCGCAACGGTGCAGGGTGTTGCACGATGTGAGCAGTAGCCGAGGAACGTGTTCATCGGTTCGATCAGAGGAGGAAGGCGATGACCCCGACTCTCACGCCGCCGGCGGATAGTTTGGCCGGCACCGCAGCCGATGAACGGTGCGACCGCTGCAATGCAGCCGGAAAGCTCCGTTTGACATTGGCGGGTGGCAGTGAGCTGGTGTTCTGCGGACACCACGCCAACCGGTACGCCGAGGACCTGGTGAAGATCGCAGTGCAGTACGCGGCCGATCCGGAGTTCACGTGGCGCGGCGCCCACATGATGTCTAACTCCAACTAAAGATCCGATCCCCCCGAACGGACTTTGACAAGGGGCGCCCACGGTGTGGGGCGCCCCTTCGCATGCCCGCTTCCCGCCCTGAGGGTGCCCTGGAGCGGTTCGGGTCACGTCGGGGTAGGCGTGGGCGCCTCCTCGTCCCAGAGGCGCTCCACGGACGTGCTGAGGGCCTTGGCGACCTTCAGGGCGAGGTAGACCGAGGGTGCGTAGTCGCCCGTCTCCATCGCGATGATGGTCTGGCGGCTCACCTGCACGGCCGCCGAGAGACCCTGCTGGGTCAGGCCGGCCTGTCTGCGCGCGGCCCGGATGCGCAGGCCCGCCGTGCCGCCCGCCGCCTCCGGGGCCCGGACCGGGCCGGGCGGAGGCGCCATCAGTCTTCGTCCACGGTCGAGGCCGCTTCCAGACGGCGCTTGCGACGGGTCTGAAGGACCTGGGCGATCAGGCCGCCGATGGCGCCGATGACGCCGCCGAACACGGCGCCCTTCCACGTGGCGCCGTCGGGGTCGTAGACGTAGAGCGTGCCCATCAGGAACACCGCGAACGGCGAGCCGCCGGCGATCGTCAGGAAGACCCGCTTCGCGGTCCAGGAGCGCGGCGTGGTGTCGACCCGGCGCCGGCGCACGTAAACCGTGCTGAGCACCATCGGGACGTAGAGCAGGACCAGGACGATCGCGAGCGGCAGAACGGCCGGCGGGCCCAGCGGCCACACCATGATCGCCGCCGCCCACGGGATGAGCAGCCACTGCAGCGAGGCGGCGGTGGCGATGCCCTCATACCACCGGTAGCGCTCACGCTCGTCGCCGTAGAGATCGCCGTCGAGATCAAGATTCCAGTGCACGACCCTGTCGAGAAGCATGCGTCCATTCTCGTGTTAAGTCCTCTTGACGTCAAGAGGACTTAACACGAGGGCCTCAGAGGGTCTGGATCGTGGCGATCCGCTCCTCGAGCTGCTCGATCGTGGCCTGCGCGCTGGGCGGCCCGCCGCACAGCCGCCGCAGCTCGGCGTGGATCTTGCCGTGTGGCAGGTTGGTGCGGTGGTGGTGCGCCGCCACCAGCGTGTTCAGCTGCCGCCGGAGGCTGTTGCGCCGCTCCCCCGCGGTCATCGCCGGGGGCGCCTCCCGCTGGGCCGGCACCGGCTCGGCGGGCTTCTGCTTCTCGACCCGCTGCCGGGCCGCGAGCTGCTCCGACTGCCGCTTGTTGAGCAGCATCGACACCTCGTCCGGGGTCAGCAGACCGGGCAGCCCCAGGTAGTCGGCCTCCTCGGCCGTGCCGGTCTGTGCGCCCATGCCGAACGACGCGCCGTCGTAGATGACCTGGTCCAGCTCGGCCGTGGCGCCCAGCGCCTCGAACTGCTTCTCCAGCTCGCCCTCGGCGTTCTCCTCGCGCTGGGCCCGCTCGAGCAGGTCGTCGTCGAGGCCGTCCTTCTCCTTACGGGCGCCGAGGATGTGGTCACGCTGGGCCTCCATCTCGCTGGCCAGCCCGAGCAGGTGGGGCACGCTGGGCAGGAAGACGGTGGCCGTCTCGCCGGGGCGCCGGGCCCGCACGAAGCGGCCGATGGCCTGGGCGAAGTAGAGCGGCGTGGAGGCGCTCGTGGCGTACACCCCGACCGCGAGGCGCGGGATGTCGACGCCCTCGGAAACCATCCGGACCGCGACCAGCCAGCGCTGCTCGGAGGCGGCGAACGAGGCGATCCGGCCCG
This sequence comes from Actinoplanes sp. NPDC049598, assembly GCF_040675435.1. NCBI lineage: Bacteria > Bacillati > Actinomycetota > Actinomycetes > Micromonosporales > Micromonosporaceae > Actinoplanes > Actinoplanes sp. NPDC049598. The sequence goes on from NZ_JBFAOX010000005.1 coordinate 12,492, forward strand.
AGGCGCCCTCGTCGTCGGAGAGCACGACCGTGGCCTGCTCGCCGCTGATCTCGCCGATCAGCTTGGCGTAGGCCCGGGCCGTCTGCTGGTCGCTGGCGATGATCAGACCGCCGGCGTCGGCCATGCCGTGCTCGCGCAGCTTGGTCAGGCGGGCGTCGGCCGCCCGCAGCACCTGCGGCATCCAGTCACCGCGGTGGTCGAGGGCCGTGCGCCAGGCCTGGGCGATCAGGTCCTTGGTCATCGGCTCGCCGAGACGGGCCGCGAGCTCGTCGCCCGCGTTGGTGCGCCAGCGGGTCTCGCCCGAGTACGCCATGAACAGCACCGGCCGCACGACCCGGTCCTTCAGGGCGTCCGAGTAGCCGTAGACCGAGTCGGCCCGGGACCGCTGGAGGCCGTCCTCGCCCCGCTCGTACTGCACGAACGGGATCGGGTTCTCGTCCGAGCGGAACGGGGTGCCGGTGAGCATCAGGCGGCGCTCGGCGGGCTCGAAGGCCGACTTGACGCCGTCGCCCCAGCTGCGCGAGTCGCCGGCGTGGTGGATCTCGTCCAGGATGACCAGGGTGCGCCGGGTCATGGTGCGTCGCCGGTGGACCGCGGGGGCCATGCCGACCTGGGCGTAGGTCAGCACCGCGCCGTGGAAGTCGGCCGAGGAGTGGATCTCGGAGTTGCGGAACTGGTGGTCGAGCTGGATACCGACCCGGGCCGCGGCGGTCGCCCACTGCACCTTCAGGTGCTCGGTCGGGCAGACCACGGTGACCGCCTCGACGGTGCCGTCGGCCAGCAGCTCGGCCGCGATCCGCAGGGCGAAGGTGGTCTTGCCGGCGCCCGGCGTGGCCACCGCCATGAAGTCGTCGCTGCGGCGGCGCAGGTAGGTCACCAGGGCCTTGCGCTGCCAGTCACGCAGGTCGGGGAAGGTCTCCAGTTTCGGCAGTGGCGGGCTCAAAGCTCGAACGGTCCCCTCTTACAAACAACGAACCCCCGGTCACGAGAGCCGGAGGCGGCAACCAGCATAGCGGCGGACAGCCCTACGGCGCCGCCACCGGAGCCGACCAGCGACGGTACAGCGCGACGAGCCGTACCCCCGTGACGAGCAGGGCCGAGGCGGCCAGCATCCAGACGGAGGCCAGCTCGATCGCCCATAAGATCGTGACAATGATCGCGCCCGCCAGCGCGACAACGGCATAGATTTCCCGCCGCAGGACGACCGGGATCTCACCGAGGAGCAGATCGCGGGCGAGCCCGCCGCCGATGGCGGTGAGCATGCCGATCAGGCAGGCCCCCACCGGCGGCACGCCGGCGTGGAGCGCCTTGAGCGTGCCGGTGACGGTGAACAGGCCGAGGCCGGCCGCGTCCAGGATGAGGACGGGCCGGCGCAGCTGGGACAGCTGGGGGTGGAACCAGAAGACGGCCAGCGAGGCCACCACCGCGGTCACCGCGTACCGCCAGTCGGCGAACGCGAGCGGCGGCACCGCGCCGATGACCAGATCGCGCACGATGCCGCCACCGAGCGCGGCCACGAAGCCGACGAAAGCGACACCGAACAGGTCGAGCCGCTTCAGCACCCCGGCCGAGGCGCCCGAAGCCGCGAAGACGGCGACGCCGACGAGGTCGGCCGAGAGCAGGCCCCCGTTCAGCGAGTCATCGCCTCGTAGATCTCCTTGCACTGCGGGCACACGGGCGAGCCCGGCTTGGGAGACTTGGTCACCGGAAACTTCTCGCCACACAGGGCCACCACGAAGGTGCCCATGACGGCGCTCTCGGCGATCTTCTCTTTACGTACGTAGTGGAACATCTCCGGCCCGGTGTCGGCGTCCTTGGTCTCCGGACGCTCCAGGATCTGAGTGCTCACGACAATCTGCCCTTCGGTTGTGTCGCCACCGGTCCCCCCGGCCTCGGTGACGAAAACAAAGCTGGCGAAACAAAGCTCCAACCCGCAAGTGTGACAGCTACCTCGGGACGGGTCCAATGATCAAAGCCGTACGGTAGGAACGTGACTGACTTTGCGATTCGATACGGCGAGCATGTGACCCGTGCCCGCCGGGACGGCCGGCCGGTGGTCGCGCTGGAGAGCACGATCATCTCGCACGGGCTGCCGCACCCGGACAACCTCCGGGTGGCCCGCGAGATCGAGCAGACCGTCCGTGACCAGGGCGCGGTGCCGGCCACCATCGGCATGATCGGCGGCGAGCTGATCGTCGGGCTGGACGACGCCCAGGTCGAGCACCTGGCCCTGGCCCAGGGCGTGGCCAAGCTCTCGGTGCGCGACCTGGCTGTGGCCGCCGCGACCCGGGCCGACGGCGCCACCACAGTCGCCGCGACCAGCGCGGTCGCCGCCGCCGCGGGCATCGGCGTCTTCGCCACCGGCGGGCTGGGCGGCGTGCACCGCGAGGCGAACGTCACGTTCGACGAGTCGGCCGACCTGACCACCTTGTCGGCCACCCCGATCGTCGTGGTCTGCGCGGGCGTGAAGTCGATCCTCGACGTGGGGGCGACGCTGGAGCGCCTGGAGACCCTCGGCGTCGCCGTGGCCGGTTACCGGACCAAGCGGTTCCCGGGTTTCTTCATCACCGACGGCGGTTTCGACATCGACTGGCAGCTCGACTCCCCCGAGCAGGTCGCCGACGTCATCCGGGCCCGCGCCGACCAGGGCGTCGGCGCGGGCGCGCTGATCCTGGCCAACCCGCTGCCGGCCGACCAGCAGCTCGACCCGGCCCTGCACGACCGCACCCTGGCCGAGGGCCTGGAGCTGCTGGCCCGCGACCACATCACCGGCAAGGCGGTCACCCCGTTCCTGCTGAGCCACTTCCACGAGAGCACCGAGGGCCAGAGCCTGGCCGTCAACGTGCGGATCATCCTGCGCAACGCCGAGCTGGCGGCCAGGATCGCCGTGGCGACGGCCGGCACGCCCGCGACGCTGGGCTTCACGGCCCAGTGATCACCGTCGTCGGCGACCTGGTCACCGACGTCCTGGTCGCGCACGGCGGGCCTATCCAGCTCGGCTCGGACACCGACGCCGCGATCACGGTCAACGGTGGTGGTCAGGCCGCCAACACGGCGGCCTGGCTGGCCCGGGCCGGGTGCGAGGTCACGCTGGTGGCCGCGGTCGGTGACGACCCCGCCGGGCGGGAGCGGGTCGCCGAGCTGACGACGGCCGGGGTCCGGTGCGCGGTGCGGGCCCATCCGGGCGCGGTCACCGGCAGCGTGGTGGTGCTGGCCGGCCCGCAGGAGCGCACCATGATCACGGATCGGGGCGCCGCGCTGCGGCTGGACCCGGCCCATGTGCGGGCCGCGATCACGGCCGCGGGCCCGGGTCATCTGCACCTTTCGGGCTACCCGCTGCTGCACGAGGGGTCGCGGCCGGCCGGTCTGGCCGCCCTGGCGGCGGCGACCGGGACGACGAGCGTCGACGCGGCCTCGGCGGCGCCGTTGCGGTCGGTGGGTGCTTCCGCTTTCCTGCGGTGGGTACGCGACGTCGACGTGCTGCTCTGCAACGCGGACGAGGCCGACGTGCTGGCCGGTCCGGGCCCGGCGGCCGAGCAGGCGCGGCGGCTGACCGCGCACGCCCGCAACGTGGTCGTCAAACAGGGCGGGGCCGGGGCGACCTGGGCCTCCCGCGGCGGTCCGCTGCACTCGGTGACGCCGGACCGCGTACGGCTGATGAAGGACCCGACCGGCGCGGGCGACGCCTTCGCGGCCGGCCTGCTGGCGGCCTGGTGTTCCGGCGCGGCGCCGGAGGCGGCGCTGACGGCCGGGGCCGCGCTCGGCGCCGAGGCGGTGGGTCAGATCGGGGCCCGGCCCCGTCAGCCGTTCTCGCGCTGACGGGGCTCGATCGGGTCGACGTCGATGGTCAGGTACTCGACGTCCTCGGGGGTGTGCTGGGGCAGGCCGGCCTGCTGTTTCGCGGCCAGGGCGGAGGCGGCGCGCTCGGCCTTGGACTTGGCCGGGCGGTCGTTGGCGATGAGCACGGCCGCCCAGGGCAGGAAGACCATGCCGGCCGCGCACAGGACCAGCCAGAGGCCGAGCAGGGGCGGGCGGACACTGACCAGGATCGCGCCCAGGATCAGGCAGGCGGCCCGGCCGGCCATCATGCTGACGTAGCGGACCTGGCGGCCACGGTATTGCGCATCGGGGCTGGGGGCGGCGTCGGTGATCAGAACCGGCTGTTTCTTCACGTTGGGGTCTCCGATCGACCCCCCATCATGGCACCGATTGCCGCCCGCTGCCCACTGACTCGGCTCAGAGCTCGGCGGCCGCCTCTGATTCAAGATTGTCGATAATTTCGGCCGCCCGGCGCTCGAGCATCCCGATCGACTCCCCGGCGAAGTCACGCGGGGCCAGATCCAGCGCGCACAGTCCGCCCAGGACGTGCCCGCGGCGCGAGATCAACGGCACCCCGATGTACGCGCGAGCACCCTCGCCGGTCACCAGGGGGTTGTCGCTCCATCGCGGGTCCTCGCGCAGATCACGCACGATCCGCGGCCGCCGTTCGGTGAGGAACGGGCGGCAGAACGACCACTCGATCGGCGTGCCGCCGGCGTCGAGCAGCCACTGCGGGGCCGGCCCGTGCAGGGCCGCGAAGACCTGGACGTCGTCGAGCAGCACGTCGGCCACGGCGATCGGCGCGTGCAGCGCCTCGGCCACCTCGTCGACGACGCGCTGCAGGAACGGGCGGGGCTGTTCGCGGTCGAGACCGAGGCGGGCCACGTCGAGCAGGCGGTCGATGTCGCGGCGGGGGCGCAGGGACGCCGGCCGCTCCTCCAACAGCATCATGATCAACCTCCAGTCGGTGAGAGGGCGTCGTAGGTGATGGCGCGGACCTTCAGCGACCGGCCGGCCACCCGCACCAGGTCGCCGGTGGCCATCAGGTGCTCGGCGACCCGGCGCAGGTCGGCGGTCGACTCGACCGGCCGGCGCAGACCCAGGGCGCGGACGGAGAGGTCCCAGATGCCGGCGGCCATCTCGGGGCCGATCAGCTCGGCGATGGCGGCCAGGGCGTCGGCCTCGGTCGGCCGCTCGACGTCAGACGCCATGGCGGGCCCCCTTTCAGAACAGTTCGATGATCGGTGTGTCGTCCACGGCGGCCGCGAGGCCGGCCTGCTCGCCGTGCGTCACCCGCTGCCGGGACATCACGTGCCGGCTGCGCAGGGCCTCGACCGAGATGATCCGCCCGGTCACCACCTCGGCCGGCAGGCCACCCTCGGCATAGCCGATCGTGTCCTCGACCTGGCGCTTGACCTCGCCGACGGCCTCGGCGACGTGCTCCAGCATCTGCCGGCTGATGTCCTGGAACTGGACGTGCCCGACGGCGCCGGTGGTCTCGCCGGTGAGCGCGTCCGAGCTCTGCTGAACCTGCTGGGCGGCGTCCACGGTGTCGTGCAGAATGCCGGCCACCATCTCCGACATCTCCCGCTGGGCCTGGGCGATGCCGTTCAGGCGCCGGGTCATCGCGGTGTCCCCGGCAGCCTGTTCGGGCTGCACACTCTCGTCGAAATTGCTGTCGTCGGTGAGCACCGCGTCGAGCCGGGCGGTCAGGTCGGCGATCGTCGAGCCGATGTCGTTGGCCGCCTTGGACGAGCGGGTGGCCAGCTTGCGGACCTCGTCCGCAACGACCGCGAAGCCCTCCCCGGCGTCGCCGGCCCGGACCGCTTCGATCATGGCGTTCAGGGCCAGGATGTTCGTGGCCTTGCTGACCTCCTCGATCTGGGTCACGTGCTGCTTGAGGCCGCGCATCTCGTCTACCAGCGACCGGACCTGCTCGTCGCGGTAGAGGAAGTAGCGCACCAGCCGGTCCACGAGCTGCGCGTTGGACGCGCCGACCTGGGCCAGCTCGCTCTCGGTGCGGCCGACCGTGCCGGCCAGGCGGGCGACGTCGCCCGCCATCACCTCAGCCATTGAGTCGATCTTGAGCATCTGCCCCACGATCGCCTCGGCGGCCTCCCCGGTCTGCTCGATCACGTCGTTCAGATGCGCGTCGACGATCTCGCAGAACTCGGGGACGGGCCGCAGGGCGCGGGCGACGACGTCAGCCCGTACATCCGGTACGCCCGGCGCCGCCGGCGACGCCTGGCGTCGGAGAAGGCCGGCCATCGGTTCCTCCATCGGAATGGGCCTTGATCAGGCGCCCGGGACAACCTGCTTGATGACGCCGAGGAGCTGGTCCGGGGCGACCGGCTTGACCAGCCAGCCGGTGGCGCCCGCGGACTTGGCCTCGTTGCGCTTGGTCTGCTCGGACTCGGTGGTCAGCATGAGCATGGGGGTGAACCGCATGCCCGGGGCCTTGCGGGCCTCGCGGACGAAGGTGATCCCGTCCATCTGCGGCATGTTGACGTCGCTGATGATCAGGTTCGGCTTGACCCCCTTGGCCAGCTTCTCCAGCGCTTCCTTGCCATGACCGGCGGTCTCGACGGAGTAGCCGGCCTTGGTCAGGATCGACTTCAGGCTCATGAGCATGGTGGCGGAGTCGTCGACGAGCATCACAGTGGTCATGGAGGTTCACTTTCTGGTCGGCTGGTTGCGCCACCGCTCCCCGCGAGCAGTGGCAGCACCTGCTCCGCCAGGAAGGCGTTCGCTGGTGCCGAGCTAATCTTCGGTTGGAAAAGCAGCAGAGCCTGGAGCGCTCCGGTGTGCAGATGGTTGCAACGGCGCAGATTGACCTTCCCCTTCGGGGTGGCGCGCAGCCAGGCCACCAGCGGCTCCACCTCGTCGACGGTCACCACGTCACTCAGGGTCGCGGTCGTCTCATTGAGCTCGAGCGGCAAGACCGAGCACCTCCTTCATGTTCAGCACCAACAGCACCAGGCCGTCGCCGAGCAGCGCCGTGCCGGAGAACTCGTCCGCGTAGGCGAGCAGGCCCTCCATCGGCTTGAGGATCACGTCGACCTCACGGTGGAACTGTTCGACCAGCAGGCCGACCCGCTGACCCTGCAGGCTGACGATGAGGATGCGCCGATCCGCGGTCTCGTCCGGCGTCCACGGCATCTGCAGGGCCCGGGCCAGGTCGATCACCGGGACCACCTCGCCCCGCAGTACGACCACGTCCTGGTGCAGCACCCGGCCGATCTCGCCGCCGGGTACCCGGACCGTCTCGACCACCAGGTCGACCGGGATGCCGAACCGCTGGCCGGCCACGCTGACCACCATCACCTGGGTGACCGCCATCGACAGCGGCAGCCGCAGCCGGGTCACACTGCCCGTGCCGAACTCCGACTTCATCGTGACGGTGCCGCCGAGCTTCTCCACGCTCGCCCGCACCGCGTCCATGCCGACTCCCCGCCCGGAGAGATCCGAAACCTGGTCGGCGGTGGAGAACCCGGCCCGGAAGACGAGCTCGACGGCCTCGGCGTCGCCCATCGCCTCCAGCTCCTCCTCCGAGATCAAGCCCTTCTCGTACGCCTTGCGCTTGACCTTCATGGGGTTGATGCCGCGCCCGTCGTCGGCGATCTCCACGACCACCGCGTCGCCGTCGGCGACCGCGCTCAGCGTGATCCGGGCCTGCGCCGGCTTGCCGGCCGCGGTCCGCTCGTCGGGCAGCTCGATGCCGTGATCGAGGCTGTTGCGCACAAGGTGGACGAGGGGGTCGCCCAGGGCCTCGATGACGTCCTTGTCGGCCATCGTGTCCTCGCCCTCCATGACCAGCTCGATGTTCTTGCCGAGCCGGCGGCTGAGGTCGCGGACGAGCCGGGGGAAACGGGAGAAGGCGACCGACAGCGGCAGCATCCGGATGTCCATCACCGAGGCCTGGAGCTCCTCGGCGATCCGGTGCAGACCGGAGTACTGGTCCTTGATGCGGCGGCCGAGCACCCGGCTGCCGAACTCCTCCTCGGCCGAGTCGGCCAGGAAGGTCAGGCCGTTCTTGGCCACGTTGAGCTCGCCGACCAGCTCCATCAGGTGGTCGACCTTCTCCTGGTCGACCTTGAGGATCTTGGTGCCGACCTGGCCGCCGGGATCGTCGGCGCGGCCGCGGTCGATCCGTTCCTCCGGCACCGGCCGCTCGATCGGCGCGGGCGGCGGTGGCGGCGGCGGGGTCGACCCGAGCAGCCGGTTGACCGTCTCGGTGAGCTCTTCGGCGTTCAGGTCAGCGAGCTCGGTGATCTCGCCCAGGGCCGCCGCGGCGGCCGAGACCGAGTGGGCGATCGAGGCCAGCCGGGCTCCGCCGACGCCCTCGGTCCGCAACGAGCTCTGGGCCGCCGTCAGGAGCGCATACGCGTCGTGGACCAGCGCCGGGTCCTGCGCCTCGGCCGCGGCCGGTTCCGGCTCGCCCGCCGAAGCCGGCGCCGGTTCGGCCACCTCGCCGTTGAGGAATCGGCGCACCGCGTCCCCGTCGAGCTCGACCACCTCGACCTGATCGGGCACATAGCGGAACAGATAGTCGAGCTCGCCGTGCGCGGCCCGGGCGGCCAGCACGAAGCCGATCAGGCACGTGTACTCGTCGTAGCCCTCCGGCGTGGGCCACTCGTCCGGCGGCACCACGGCCATCTTGGCCAAAGCCGGCACCTGGCTGATCAGGTGCACGGGATCCTCGGCACGGAAGAAGCAGCCCTCGTCCGGTGCGTACCGGGCGAAGCGCAGGGTCGAGGCCGTGGTGGTCAGCCAGGTCGCGGTCTCGTCCAGCCACTCGGTGTCGAAGTGCCGAAGCCACTCCGGCGGCGGGGCGATCACGTGGACCACCGGCGCCTTCTCGGCCACCGGGGTCGTGGCGTCGCCGCCGAGCGGGCCGCGCAGCTTGGTGATCAGGACGGCCGCGTCGGCGCCGGCGCTGGCGGGCAGCCGCTCGTGCTGGGTGACGTGGGCCAGCCAGCCGCGGATCAGGTCGAACGCGGCCAGCAGGTCGTCGGTCATGCCCGAGTCGAGGTTGAGCCGGCCGCCGCGTACGGCGTCGAGAAGGTCCTCGGCCGCGTGCGTGAGCCGGGTCAGCTCAGGGAAGTCGAACAGCCCGGACGAGCCCTTGAACGTGTGGGCGGCCCGGAACACCTCGTTGACCAGCTCCGGGTCGCCCGGGTCGCGCTCGAGCTGCAGAAGGCCCTCGTCGACCTGGGTCAGCAGGTCGGCCGCCTCGGCCAGGAACTGGGCGAGCAGCGGGTTCATGCCGGAATGCCCGATCCGGCGGTGAGCATCCGGGCCACCCGGACCAGACGCTCGGAGGAGACCGGCTTGACCATGTACAGGTTCGCGCCCGCCGCGTAGGCCCGGTCCGCGTCACCGGGCCGGTCCTCCGTGCTGATCATCAGGACCGGCGCGGGTGTTCCGACCGTTTCCGAGCGCAGCGTCTCGACGCAGGAGTACCCGTCCATCTTCGGCATGTTGACGTCGACCACGAACAGGTCGTACGCGGTGGTGAGAGCCGACTCGACCGCCTCCAGGCCGTTGGCGGCCTCCTCGACGTGGAAGCCGGCCTCGGACAGCAGGCTGGTGTGATACAGCCGCACCGTGGCGGCGTCGTCGACGACCAGCACCTTCACTGGGGTCTCTGTCATCGGTTGGCTCCGGTCGGTCGTTGGTAGACGATGCCCTCCGGCAGGCGGGTCGGCGTGAAGATCGGCGAGATGCGGCTCATCGACTCCGAGTGGCCGAGGAACAGGTAACCGCCGGGCCGCATGGCGCCGTACAGGTTCTCAGCCGCCCGCCGGCTGGACAGCTCGTCGAAATAGATCAGCACGTTGCGGCAGAAGACCACGTCGAAATCGCGGAACGCCCGCATCGCGTTCGTGTCGCACACGTTGACCTGATGCAGCGTGACGGCGCCCCGGATGCCCTCGTCGAGCTGGAACCGGCCCCCGCCGACCGGGCTGAAGTACTTGTCCCGCCACTTCTTCGGTACGCGTTGCAGCGACCGCTCGCCGTAGCTGGCGTGCCTCGCCTTGGACAGCACATCGCTGTCGATGTCGGCCCCGTGGATCTCCACGTCGATCCGGTCGATCGGGGGCCACTCCTCCAGCAGCCGCAGGGCGATCGAGTACGGCTCCTCGCCGGTCGAGCAGGGCAGGGAGAGAATCTTGACCGGCCCGACGATCCGGTTCAGGCCACCCCGCGCCTCCAGCACCTCCGGCAGCACCGTCCGGAGCATGGAGTCGAACTGGTAGTCCTCGCGCAGGAAGTACGTCTCGTTGACGGTGAGCTGGTTGATCAGTTCCTGGAGCAGGTCGGACCGTTCACTCAGGCGCAGGGCGGCGAACCAGGACGTGAACGTGTCGAACTTCGAGCCCCGGATGCAGGCGTCGATGCGCTTGTCCACGAAGTAGCGCTTGGCCGAGGTGAACTGGATGCCGGTGCGCTTGTAGAAGTACTCGCGGAACTTCTCGAACTCCGCGTCGCTGAGCCCGGCTCCGGCCGTGGCCGCACTCGTCATCGCAAGGCCGCCTCGACCGTGAACCGCAGGAACGGGTCCTCCGGAAACCGCTCGACGGCGGCGCGCAGCAGGTCGTGGTGCTCCGGGCCGAGCGACGGAAGCAGGGCGTCGATGGCCGCGGTGACCACGTTCGGGTGCTCGTCCTCGGCGATCATCTGGGCCAGCCACGTCTGCGAGCCGGGATGCGGCAGGTCGGCGAGGACCATCGCGGTCATCACCCGCACGTCGTGGTCGGGGTCGGCGAGCAGGCGCGGGACGATCGCCGGCACCGCGACCGGCATGGTGGCCAGCGCCTCGGCCGCGGCAGTGCGCAGACCGGCGTCGTCGGTGGCCAGATGGACGGCGAGCCCCTCGGCCACGGCCGCCGTGTCGTGCGCGGCCAGGGTGGTGAGCATCGCATCGCGCACCGCCGGCTCGGCCTCGCCGGCGACCCGGCTGAGCAGCGCGGGCACGGCCTCGTCGGCACCACCGAGCCCGAGCGCCGCTTCCCGGCGGCAGTCCGGGTCCGGGTCGTCGAGCTGGCTCATCAGGGTGTCGATGGACGGCGGCGCGGCCGTCTCCTCGGGCGGTGGCGCGTTGCGGCGGACGAGTCCCACGGTGTTCCCCCTCTGTTCGTCTCTCAGCGGACCCAGTCGGCGAGACGCTCCGCGATCTCGTACGACGGCAGGGTGACAGTGGCGCCGCCCCGCCGGTGCAACTCCCCCGGCATGCCCCAGACCACCGCCGTCTCCTCGGCCTCGGCGATCGTGCGGCCGCCACCGGCCCGCACCGCGCCCATCTCGGCCGCCCCGTCGTCGCCCATGCCGGTCAGCAGGGCGCACACCAGGCGCTCGTCCGGCACATGCCGGCGGGCCGAGTTGACCAGCCGGTCGACGCTGGGGTGCCAGCGGTACTCGGCGCCGGCCGGCACGCTCTTGACGATCAGGCCGTCCGTGCGCCGGGCGACGACCACGTCGTTGCTGCCCTTGCCGAGGTAGATGTGGCCGCGCTGCACGTTCATGATCCGGTCGACCTCGTGCACGCGCAGCGCGCACAGTTCGTCCAGCCGCCGCGCGAGGGTGGCGGTGAACGACGCCGGGATGTGCTGGGCCACGATCACTGGCGCGCCCAGCGTGGCCGGCAACCCCGGCAGCAGCTCGGCGAGCAGGTTGGGGCCCCCGGTCGAGGATCCGATCAGCACCAGGTCGACCTCGCCGGCCTTGCCCGGCCGGGACGGTGCGGTACGGGCCGGCGCGGCCTTCATCCGCTCGCGGAGGCCCCGGGCCCGGCTGATCCGCGCCGACGACGCCGCGTGGACCTTGCTGACGATCTCGGCCGCGACCTCGTCGATGTTCAGCGACACCGTGCCGCCCGGCTTGGCCACGTAGTCGACCGCGCCCAGCTCGAGCGCCTCGAAAGTGATCAAGGCGTTCTTCTCGGTCAGCGACGACACCATGACGACCGGGGTGGGGCGCTCCGCCATGATCTTGGCGAGACAGGTCAGGCCGTCCATCTCCGGCATGTTGATGTCGAGGGTGACGACGTCCGGGTGTGTCCGGGACAGCTGCTCCAGGGCGTCGACGCCGTTGCGGGCGGTGTGGACCTCGAAGCCGCCCTCCTCGAGGATGGCCTTGATGGCCCGGCGCATCAGAGCCGAGTCGTCGACGACGAGAACGGATGTGGTTGCCACGTAACGCTCCCGTCAGACGGTGACAAGGTCGTCGCAGGGAACAGCGACCTCGTCCAGCGCGACCTCCTCCAGCGCCGCGGCCTGCTCGGCCGCGAGCAGCTGGTCGACCTGCACCAGCAACAGCATCCGCTTCTGATCGGGCAGGTTGGCCACCCGCGACACCAGCCGGGCCTGCTCGGCCGAGAGCTGCGGCGCCGGCTCCAGCACCTGCCGGCCGACCCGGGCCACCTCGGCCACCGAGTCGACGATGAAGCCCGTGCGGACCCCGCCGATGATCAGCACCACGATGCGCTGCCGCTCGTCGCGCTCGCCGCGGGGCAGGCCGAGCCGGGTTCGCAGGTCGACCACCGGCAGCACCGTGCCGCGCAGGTTGACCAGGCCCTCGACGAAGTCGAACGACTTCGGCACCCGGATCAGCGCCGCCGGCACCCGGATGATCTCCTGAACGGTGTCGACGTCGACGGCGTACTCCTCGTCGTCGAGCCGGAACACGACGAACAGTTCCTCGTCGCCCCTGCCGTCGTCGGCCATGCCCTGCTCCTCACCCATCTGCGATGCGTCCTCGTGCCCCTGGTGCTCGGCGATCTCGCTGCGCACTTCCGGTGAGTCGAACATCCGGTTGACGCTCAGGACGGAGACCAGGCGCTTGCCGTCCTCGAGCCGGCACACCGACTCGACCTCGCTCTTGCGGCCGTCGCCGGCCATGAAACCCGGCAGCGGGGCCACCAGCTCGTGCGGGACACGAAGAACCTCCCGCACGGTGTCCATGACGACGCCGACCACGCCGCCGTCGATCGAGACGACGACGATCCGGTTCTGCGGCTCCAGCGGCGTGACCGGCAGCCCGAACACGCGCCGCATGCTCACCACCGGCAGCAGCCGGCCCCGCAGGTCGATCACGCCGAGGACGCGGCTCCCCGAGTTCGGCACGTGGCTGACCGACTCGGGAGCCTGCACGATCTCCTGCACCTGATCGATCGGCAGGGCGTACTCCTGGCCCTGCACCGCGAAGCTGACCAGCTCGAGCGTGTCGTCCCGCTCGGTGTCGCCCTCGTCGCCGCGCTCGTTCATCGGCCGGGCCGCGGCCGCTTTGTCAGTGCTCGGCGCCCGGTCCCCGAGCCGATCGAACTGGCCGCCCACCAGACGGTCCACGTCGAGGATCGTCGTCATGTCGCCGTCGTCCGCCTTGATCACGCCGACCAGCACGTCGGAGCGGACGGTCGACTGCACGGACTCCGCCGATTCCATCGCGGACGGGTCGATGCTGATCACACTGGCCACCCGGTCGACCACGAAGCCCAGCGGCACACCGCCGTCGACCACGATCACCCGGGTGGTCTCGTCGTGAGCCGCCTGCTCCATGTCGCAGCAGTCGCGCAGGCTCACCACCGGCAGCACGCGGCCGCGCAGGTTGGCCAGCCCCTCGAGCGAGGGCGGGCCGAGCGGCACCTTGACCACGGCCGGCATCCGGATGATCTCCTGGACCCGGCTCATCGGGATGGCGTACCGCTCCCCGGCCATGTCGAAGGTGACGTATCCATTGTCGTCGTCAATGGTGTCCTCGGCGGCCGTCAGATCCTCGTCGCTCATCAGTGCGTCCCTTGTCTAGGAGCCGACGTTCTGCAACTCGTCGGCCAGGGCGGCGATCTCCTCGACCGCGGCGGCCAGCTCCTCGGCGCCCTGCGCCTGCTCGCGGGCCGCGGTCGACGCCTGCGCGGCCAACTGCTCGGCCTCGCTGGCCGCCGTGGAGATCTGCTCGAGACCGGTCTTCACCTCGCCGAGCACGTCGGCGATCTGCTGAGCCGACTCCTTGACCTCGGCATTACCGGCGCGGACCTGCTGCATGTCGCGCTCGATCTCCTCGAGCCGGGCCGTGGTGGCCTTGGCCGCCTCGGCCTCGGCCAGCGCCTGCCGACTGGTCTCCTCCAGATCGCTGCGAACCTCGACGATCCGGTCCTGCACCGCCTTGACCAGGTCCTTGATCCGGTCCGCGTTGTCGGCGGAGTCCCGGGCCAGATTGCGGATGTCGGTGGAGACCACCGCGAAGCCCTTGCCGAACTCGCCGGCCCGGGCCGACTCGACCGAGCCGTTGACCGCCAGCATGTTGGTCTGGATGGACACGTTCGCGATGGCGTCCACGATCTTGTCGATCCGGCGGGAGATCTGCTCGAGCTCGCTCACCCGGCGGACGTTCTCCATACCGTCGCGGGCCGCCTTGCCGATCGCCTCGATCATCGAGTCGACCGACGTCTTGTTCTCAGCGAGCGAGGACAGGATGACGTCGGAACGCTCCACGGCTGCGCCGCCGCGGCTCGCGGAGAGCTGGGCGCCCTGCTCGATCTGATTGACCGCCTCGGCGGTCTGCTGGCCCTTTTCCGCCGCCGTGCGCGCACCCACGTTGATCTGGTTGATCGCCGTATTGATCTGCGCAGCGGCCCGGTTGATCTCCTCGACCGCGGCCGACAGCTCCTCGGCCGCCGCCGCGACCTCCTCGGCGCTCTTGCTGACGTCGGTGCTGTTGCGCAAGCCGTCGGAGATCTCCGACAGCTCCTCCGCGGCCTGCTCACTCTGCCGCAGCGCCTGAGTCTGCTGACCGACCGTCTGCAGAGACTCCTCACACGCGGCGGACTGCTGTTCAGCGGCCGCCGCGATCTGCTCGGACAGGCTCTTGGCGTTCCCGGCGGAGCGCCGCGACTGCTGGGCCGCAGTCGCCATCTCGGTCGCGCCGGTCATGATCGTACCCATGTCGGCCCGGATGCTCTCCAGCTGCGAGGTGATGGTCTTGCCCTTCTCCACCTCACCGCGGGACGTCTCGGCCGACTGCTGAACCCCGGAGGCGATCGCGGTGACGCCCTCGCGCACCTCGTCGATGAGATCGCGGATCTGCCGCGCGCTGCGCTCACTGGTCTCGGCGAGCGTGCGGACCTCGTCGGCCACCACGGCGAAACCCTTGCCGTGCTGGCGGGCCCGCGCAGCCTCGATCGCGGCGTTCAGGGCCAAGAGGTTCGTCTGATCGGCGATGTGGGCGACCGTCTTGACGATCTCGCCGATCTCGTCGGCCTGCTTCTCCAGCTCGGTGATCGTCACGACCGAGGTGCTCTGCCGGGTGGCGGCGCTGTCGACGTTCGCGAGCAGGCCGTTGATGCCCGTCCGGGTCTCGTTGAGCAGATTCTGCAGCGCCTGACTGAGCTGAGCGACCTGCTGGGTGGTCTGCTCCTGGCGGGTGACCCGCTCCTCGACCTGGTTCATCGCGGCCAGGCTCTGCTGAGTCGCGCCCGAGGCCTCCTCGGCACCGGCCGAGATCTGCTGCATCGACTCGGTGAGCTGCCGCGAGGCCTCCGCGGCCTCGGCGTTCTGGGCGGAGATCTCGGCGGTGGCGGCGGCGATCCGCTCGGCCGCCTGCTGCTGCTTGGCCACCGAGCGGGCCTGACGCCGGTTCGGGTCAGAGTCCCCGCCGCGGGCGGGTGGTCTGGTCGAAGCCGGCGTCGAGACCGGCCGGGCGGCCCGGGCCTGATCGGTCGCCCGCCCGTTGGCGGAGCTCGTCGTCAAGGGCATGGGGGTGGTCTCCCCTCTCTCTTTCAACTGCCGTGCGCAAACGCGTCATGGACAACCGGAGTCGGGGAAAACCGCTGGAAGCGGAACTTTCCTCACCTCCGAAAATCCTGGCACCGGACGGTTGACGAGGGAGGAGAAATGGACGCACTTCGACGCATCACTCTCAGTTGACCTTGGCGGCCGCCTTTATCTCCTTCTTGTACGCCCGGACCCGGCCGAGCGACTCGGCGTCGACGATGTCGGCCACGGACTTGAACGAACCCTCGGCGCCGTACCCGCCGGCGGCCTCCCGCCACCCGGCCGGCCGGACACCGTACTGCTTGCCGAGCAGCGCGACGAAGATCTGCGACTTCTGCTTGCCGAACCCGGGCAGCGAGGCGACCCGCTTGACCAGCTCGGCCCCGTCCTCGACGCCGGCCCACAGGTTGGCCGCCGAACCGTCGTACCCCTCGACGAGGGCACGGCACACCTCCTGCACGCGTACGGCCATCGCCTTGGGGAAGCGGTGCAGCGCCGGCGGCTCGGCGAAGATCGCGATGAGCGCCTCGGAATCGAAGCCGGCCAGCTCCTCGGCCGTGTACGCGTGCCCGAGCCGCTGCGCCAGCACCCACGGCGAGGTGAACGCCTTCTCCAGCGGAATCTGCTGATCAAGCGTCATGCCGATGAGCAGGGCCAGCGGATCGGTGGAGAGCAGCTCGTTGGCCGCGGCGTCGATCGGCAGCGAAATCGTCATGGCGCTCATCTTCGCAGGCCTACAGCCCCGGAAAGCGCAACCGCCCGGGGAGCGCGAGCGGCTCTCCGGGCGGCGGTTTCAGGTGTGTCAGCTGGCGTAGGCCTCGAGGCGGGACGCGCGCTCGGGGTCGCGGAGCTTGAGCATCGTGACCTTCTCGATCTGGCGGATGCGCTCGCGGCTGAGGCCGAACTCGCGGCCGACCTCGTCCAGGGTGCGCTGGCGGCCGTCGTCCAGGCCGAAGCGCAGGCGGATCACGGCCGACTCGCGCTCGGAGAGCGTGGCCAGCACGATCTCGACTTCGCTGCGCAGCTCGCCCTGGCCGTGGCCGACGCCCGGCTGGTGCTCGACCGCGGCCACGAAGTCGCCCAGCGCGCTCTCGCCGTCCTCACCGACGGCCTGGTCGAGGCTGACCGGCTCCCGGTCGTACGAGATGAGCTCGATGACCTGGAATTCCTGGACGCCCATGGCGGTGGCGATCTCGGCGATGCTCGGCTCGCGGCCCAGCGTCGCGGCCAGGTCGCGGCGGCTGCGGACCATGCGGTTGACCTGCTCGACCATGTGCACCGGGATACGGATGGTGCGGGCCTGGTCGGCCATGGCCCGGGTGATGGCCTGGCGGATCCACCACGTGGCGTACGTCGAGAACTTGTAGCCCTTGGTGTAGTCGAACTTCTCGACCGCGCGGATCAGGCCCAGGTTGCCCTCCTGGATGAGATCCAGGAAAGCCATGCCGCGGCCGGTGTAGCGCTTGGCGATGCTGACCACGAGGCGGAGGTTGGCCTCGAGCAGGTGGTTCTTGGCCGCCCGGCCCTCGGCGATGATGATGCTCAGATCGCTTGTCTCGTCGGCGCGCTGCCCGCCGGAGAGAAGCTCCTCGGCGTAGAGGCCGGCCTCGATCCGCTTGGAGAGCTCGACCTCCTCGACGGCGGTGAGCAGGCGGGTACGGCCGATGCCGTTGAGGTAGGCCCGGACCAGGTCCGCGGAGACACCACGCTCATCGGTGGCGTCCAGGTCGGTGAGGAGCTCGACACCGTCCGTCATGCTGTTGTCGGTCGCCTTCATCTCCAGGACCATCTTTCAGTCCCCTCCCCGCTGATAAACCGTCTCGAGCTGGCCAGTCACTTGCGTGCCGGTGATCGATAGCTTGGCCCGGGACGCGTTAAGCCGAGGTGAGGCAAGCGTCCAGGTGGCATGAATCAGGGAGAACCCTGACGTCGCCAAGCCGACAAGTGCCCGAAATGCCGGTACCGGTCGGTTGCTGTGCGTCGATACTGTTCCCCACACGCCCGTCACGAGGAGATGGTTCAGTGGTCTTCAAAAAGATGTTGCAGGCATTGGGAGTCGGCGGCCCCTCGGTCGAGACCGTGCTGGTCAACCCCAACTGCCGGCCGGGCGGATTCCTCGAGGGGCAGGTGCACGTCGTCGGCGGCGAACACGCCGTGGACGTCGAATATCTGGCCGTCGGCCTGGTCACCCGGGTCGAGGTCGAGAGCGGTGACAGCGAGTACAACACCAATCAGGAGTTTCACCGCCAGCGGCTGACCGGTTCGTTCCGCCTGGAGCCGGGTGCGAAATACGACGTACCGTTCCGCTTCGACGTGCCCTGGGAAACCCCGATCACCGAGGTGTACGGACAGCACCTGCACGGCATGACGATGGGGCTGGCCACCGAGCTCGAGGTCGCACGGGCCGTCGACAAGTCCGATCTGGACGCGGTGGCGGTGCACCCGCTGCCGGCCCAGGAGCGGCTCCTCGACGCGCTGCTGCGGCTCGGCTTCCGGTTCAGCCGAGCCGACGTCGAACGCGGCCGGGTGTACGGGGCGCAGCAGAACCTGCCGTTCTATCAGGAGATCGAGTTCTACCCGCCGTCCGCCTACGCGAGCGGGATCAACCAGCTCGAGCTGACGTTCATCCCGACGCCCCAGAAACTCCAGGTGATCCTCGAGATCGACAAGCGGGGCGGCCTGTTCACCGAGGGGCACGACGCGTTCGGGCGCTTCGACGTCGACTACGCGACCGTCGACCACACCGACTGGGGAGCTCAGCTCGACAACTGGCTGCGGCAGTCGGCGCAGCGGCGAGGGTTGTTCTTCTAAAGCTCCAACCAGATGGAGCGCGGGCCGACGTTCACGCTCTCGACCAGCATGTGCGCCCGGAAGCGGCCGGTCTCGACCGTCGCTCCCCGGGCGCGCAGTGCTTCCACGTAAGCCGTGATCAGCGGTTCGGCCTGCTCCGCGGGCGCGGCGGCGGTCCAACTCGGCCGCCGGCCCTTCCGCGCGTCGCCGTAGAGGGTGAACTGGCTGACGACCAAGAGCGGCGCCTGATTGTCGGCGGCCGACTTGTCGCCGTCCAAAATGCGCAGCTCGTAGGTTTTGCGGGCGAGTTGGTGGGCTTTCTCGGGTGTGTCGTCGTGAGTGACGCCGACCAGGACGAGCAAGCCGTCCTCGATCTTGCCGACCACCTCGTCGTCGACGGTCACACTGGCCCGGCTCACGGTCTGCACAAGCGCCCGCATCTACTTCACTCCCCGCACTCTGGCCGCGGCCACGGGCAGTTGCCCTACTTCCTCGGGCGACATCGTTCGGTTCCGCCGCCGCAACGCCACGGCATCGTCCAGCATCCGGGTCGGGTCGCCGGGAGCCGCGGCCAGGAAGAGGTCGAGCAGCTCGCCGGCCCGGCCACCCAGCTCGTGATCGATCGACCCGACGGCGACCTGCCCGAGAATCAGGGCGGCCAGCGCGGTGTCGAGATCACCCGGCCCGTCCCCCGCGTTACGCCAGTCGATCAGGACCGGGCCACGCTCGCTCAGCACGACATTCTCAGGGTGCACATCCAGGTGGACGACGGTGGCCCCGCCGTCGCCACCCCGCGCGGGCAGCTCATGCAGGCGGCACAGCAGATCGGCGAGGATCGTGGCGCCGCGCTCGAGCGGCACGGCACCCTCCAGAAGCGCCTGGGCCAGCGTCGGGCCGTCCAGCCGCTCCATGACCAGGTCGGGGCCGCGGACCGCGCGCACGGCGGGCACGGGAAAGCCGAACTCGCGGGCGTACGCCATGGCGGCCGCCTCGGGCTCGGCGCTGTCACCGTTGCGGTAGCGCCGGAGGACGAGCCCGTCCCCCAGCGCGTAGACATCGGCCTCCCGCCCGAAGGCGAACGGCAACCCCACCGGCTCCCACTCCGTCACGCCGGTGACGGTAACGGATCAGTCGACGGCGTTGCTGCTGGCGTCGCTCGTGTAGCCGTCGACCGGAGTCTCCATGGCGCCGGTGGTGGCGTCGCCGGTCGTCGTGTTGGCCACGCCCGGGCCGGAGCGCGGCTTGGTGCGGAAGCTGTTCGGGCCCGCGGTGCCGCCGGTGGTGGTCATGACGCCGTGCTCGGGGTGCGGGCCGCCGTCCTGCAACTGGTCGGTGTCGGTGCCGGCGGCCAGCGTGCTGGACAGGCCGGCGTCGTCGTCGCCCTTCTCCGGACGGTACGTGCTGGGCTCGTCGAAGATCCCGGGGCCGTAGTCGCCCCCGGCGATCTCCCGCTCGATGCTCTCCTGCGAGTCGCTCATGTCGTTTTCCTTCCGAAAGGTCGGCCGCTGCATCGTGCCCGGGCGGCCGCCGCGTAAACCCTCGCTGTGGCAGCCATCATGCGCTCCCCCGCCCCGCCGGTCACGACGCTGACGACCACCTTCGATGGAGATGCTCCCCACACCGACCCGGAGCACGAGGCGGGGGCGAGACCCCGGCCGCGTATCGAAGGGTCCGTTCAGTCGGGAGCGAAGATCAGGGCGCGGACCTCGGGCATCCGGGCACAGGCCCGTTCGATCAGCGGGCGCACGTCGGACCAGTCGAGGCCGCCCGCGCCGCAGCCCAGGGCCGGGATGGCCAACGAGGTGATGCCGCGCTCGCGGACAGCGGCGACCAGCGAGTCGAGCCCGGCCTCAACGTCCGGCAAGTACGATTTGTCCCGCCAGTGACGCTTGGTGGGAAAATTGATGACGCACCGCTCGTCCTCGTCGAAGACCCATACCTGGCCCAGACGCACGTCGCCTTTGGCGCAGGCCGCCCGGTGGGCCCGGTAGTTCGCCGGGAAGGCCCGCTTGAACTGCAGCGCGATCCCCTTGCCCATGACTCCGACGGTGTTGACCGCGTTGACCAGCGCCTCGACCTCGGCCGCCAGCAGATCCCCGGACCCGATTTCGATCATCGCCCATCCGTCCCTCGTGCATGCGGAGTGGGGCGACCATATCGGCGAGGTACGACAAAACCCCGCGGCCCGACGAAGTCACGCCGAGCGGGAAGAGGGCGCGGGCTCCGGACGCAAGGGCCGCGGAGGGCCTGGGTGTGGGACGCGCAAAGGCAGAGGGACCGCGAAGGCGGCACCGCCCGCGAAGGCGGTCCTGAGGAACGCGCAAAGCGGGGACGGCGCGAGGACTCAGCGAAGGCACAACACGAGCGTCAGGCGCCGCCAGGACGGGAGAGGGCCGCCAGGGCCGGCGAATGCAGAGGCGCACGCGCGGTCAAAACGCGAGGCCCGCGAGGGCAGAGGCGGCCGCGAGAGGCCCTGAGGCGGGGCGAGGGGTGGTCAGGGGATGCGGAGGCGGCGGGGGCGAAGGGCGGTCAGGGGGTGCGGAGGCGGCGGGGGCCGGTGTCGGGGCGGCGGGCTGGGTCACCGATTTCGGTGGCGGCGTGGAGGACGGAGCAGCCGTCGGGGCGGGCCAGGACCGGGTTGAGGGAGAGGCTGCGGACGCGGGGGTGGTCGTCGGCCAGGCGGCCCACGCGGAGCAGGAGGTCGATGAGGGCGGCCCGGTCGACCGGGGCGGAGCCGCGGTAGCCGTGCAGGAGGGGGGCGGCTCGGGGCTCGTAGACCAGGGCGGCGGCGGCACGGTCGGTGAGCGGGGCGGCGCGCCAGGCCAGGTCGCCGAGGAGTTCGCTGGCCACGCCGCCCAGGCCGAAGCCGACGACCGGGCCGAAGGCGGGGTCCTCCATGACCTCGATGCGGCAGGCCACGCCGGGGGCGACCATCGTCTGGACCAGCACGTCGGGGCCGAAGGCGCCGGCCAGCTCGGCGTAGGCGGCTCGGACGTCGTCCTCGTCGGCCAGGGCCAGGCGGACGGCGCCGAGGTCGATGCGGTGGCGCAGCGCGCCGCCGGCTGCTTTCAGCGCGACCGGGTAGCCGAGGGCCGACGCGGAGGCGACCGCCGAGGCGGCCGAGGCGGCCAGGATGGACGGGACCACGTCGATGCCGTAGGCCGCCAGCAGCGCCGAGGGCGGCCCGTCGATCTCGGTTGCGGACGGGTCGAGGTCGTCGAAGGTGGGCAGCACGCCGGGTGGGCGGCGCAGCCAGTCGGCGTAGTCGGCGACCCGGGCCAGGGCCCGCACCGCCTCCTCGACCGAGGGGTAGGAGGGCACCTTGCTGGACAGGCTCTCCAGCAGGAACGTGGCCACGGTCGGTTTCTCGCCGGCCAGGGCGACGCTGGCCAGGGCGGCGGCGAAGTCGGCGTCCTCGTCGGTCAGCTGGCCGGGCAGCGGTGGGGCGAAGACGACGACCAGGGCGTCGGCGCGGGCGTCGACGGCGGCGTCGGCCAGGGCGTCGGCGAAGTCGTGGGCGCTCGCCATCGGGCTGATGTTCAGCGGGTAACCCTCGGCGACGGTGAGGCCGCCGGCCCGGCAGGCGGCCACGGCGAGCTCGGACAGGGCCGACGAGTTGCCGACCACGGCCACCCGGCGGCCGCCGGGCAGCGGCTGGTGGGCGAGGAGCAGGCCGACGTCGAAGAGCTCGCGCACGGTGTCGACCCGGATGACGCCGGAGCGGGCGAAGAGCGCGGTCACCGCGTACGGATCCGGGCCCGGGCCCTCGCCCGCGAGGCCGGCCGGGCGGGTGGCCGAGGCGACCGCGACCACGGGTTTGACCCGGCTCATCCGGCGGGCGAGGCGGGCGAACTTGCGCGGGTTGCCGAACGTCTCCAGGTAGAGCAGGACGACGTCGGTGCCCGGATCGTCCTGCCAGTACTGCAGGAGGTCGTTGCCGGAGACGTCGGCCCGGTTGCCGGCCGAGACGAAGCTCGACAGGCCCAGGCCGCGGCGGTCGGCCTCGGCCAGCAGCGCGACCCCGAGGGCGCCGCTCTGGCTGAAGAAACCGACCCGGCCGGCCGCCGGCAGTCGCGGGGCGAGCGTGGCGTTCAGCCGTACCTGGGGGTTGGTGTTGGCCACCCCCATGCTGTTCGGGCCGACGACGCGCAACCCGGCGTCGTGCGCGCTCTGGATCAGCTCACGCTGGGCGGCGGCGCCCTCGGCGCCGGTCTCGGCGAAGCCGGCCGAGACCACGACCAGGCCGCCGGCGCCACTCGCGGCCGCGTCGGCCAGGGCCTCCGCGACGCCCTCGGGAGGCACGGCGATCAGGGCGAGGTCGACCTCGGCGCCGGATTGAGAGGCCGAGCTGTACGCCCGGAGCCCGGCCACCCGCTCGGCGCTGCGGTGGACCGGGACGATCGTGCCCTGGTAGCCGCCGTCGCGCAGGTGGCCCAGCATGGCGGCGCCGATGCCCTGGCCGCTCGCGCTGGCGCCGTAGACCGCGACCGCGCGCGGGGCCAGCAGCCGGGCGATCGAGCGGGCCTCGGTGAGCTTCTCCCGGGACTCCTGCACCTCCCGCGATTTCTCGGTGGGGGCGATGGGGAAGCTGAGGTGGACCACGCCGTCCGCGTACTTGCGCTGTACCTGGTAGCCGAAGTCGCTGAAGACCCGGAGCATGCCCGAGTTCTCCGGCAGGACCTCGGCCACGAACCGGGTGATGCCGTTGGCCCGGGCCGCCTCGGCCAGGAACTCGAGCAGCACCGAGCCGATGCCGCGGCCCTGATGGGCGTCCTCGACGACGAAGGCGACCTCG
The DNA here is from genome assembly GCF_040675435.1 of Actinoplanes sp. NPDC049598. NCBI lineage: Bacteria > Bacillati > Actinomycetota > Actinomycetes > Micromonosporales > Micromonosporaceae > Actinoplanes > Actinoplanes sp. NPDC049598. The sequence continues at coordinate 35,664 of NZ_JBFAOX010000005.1, forward strand.
GCGTCGGGCGACTCGGGGCCGAGACGTTCGTACCGGCCGACCGCCATGATCCGGGTGCCGGTGACGATGACGAACGCCTCGCGGTCGCGGTGGTCGACGTTGACGAAGCGCTCCAGATCGCGCTCCGGGATGCGCGGGTAGGGCGAGAAGTAGCGCAGGTAACGCGTCCGGTCGCTCATCCGGGAGTGGAACTCCACGATGGCCGGTGCGTCGGCGGGCCGGATCTGTCGCAGGTGGACGGCCGTGCCGTCGGAGAGCAGGACGTCCGCGCTCTTGTCCATGGGGCGCTCCTCAGTCCCGCGGGTCGTGCGGGTCGAGGCCGTGCAGGGGGAAGACCTCCATGCGGCTGGCCAGGATCGCGCGGTCGACGGCGTCGGGGGTGGTGCCGGGCTGCCAGCGCTCGGCCGGCGGCTCGGCGCCGTCGGTCATCGACTCGGGGACCTCCGAGCGGGGACACCGCTCGGCGGCCAGCTTGCGCCAGGGGGCGGGAGTCAAGACGTACGGATCCAGGGGCTCGCCGGTCGCCACGGCGAGCAGATGGGCCCAGGCCCGGGGCACGACCTCGACCAGCGCGTAACCCCCGCCGCCCATCGCCACCCAACGGCCGTCGCACAGCTCGTCGGCCAGCTCGCGCATCGCCACGTAGGCCGCGCGCTGGCCGTCGACCGACAGGCGCAGGTCGGCCAGGGGGTCGAGGCGGTGGGCGTCGGCCCCGCACTGGCTGAAGATGATCTCGGGGGACCAGGCCCGCAGGACGGACGGGACGATCGCGTGGAAGGCCCGCAGCCAGCCGCCGTCACCCGTGCCGGGCGGCAACGGGACGTTGACCGCGGTGCCCTCGGCGCCGGGGCCGCCCGTCTCGTCGGCGAAGCCGGTGCCCGGGAAGAGGGTCAGCGGGGTCTCGTGCAGGCTGATGGTCAGCACGCGGGGGTCGTCGTAGAAGGCGGCCTGCACGCCGTCGCCGTGATGGACGTCGACGTCCACGTAGGCCACCCGCTGGGCGCCGAGATCGAGCAGCTTCGCGATCGCGACGGCGGGATCGTTGTAGACGCAGAAGCCGGAGGCCCGGGCGGCCAGCGCGTGATGGAGGCCACCGGCCACGTTGACGGCCCGGGTCGCCCCGCCCCGCCAGACGGCCTCGGCCGCCGCGATGCTGGCGCCGCAGATGCGCGCGGAGGCCTCGTGCATGCCGTCGAAAACCGGATTGTCGGGGGTGTTGAGGCCCCAGCCGGAGAAGAACGGGTCGATCGGGGCCATCCGGACGGCGTCGAGGTAGTCGGCCCGGTGGATCCGGGTGAGCTCGGCCTCGGTGGCCGGGACGGGTGTGATCATCTGCACCCCCGGCCGGTCGAGGACGCCCAGCTCGCGGGCGAGGGCCATGGTCAGCTCGACGCGCACGGGGTTGAGCGGATGGTCACCCATGTCGTAGTCGAGCAGCGCCCTGTCCCACACCACCGCGGTCGTCCGGTCCACCATGCCCGTCATGCTGCCACGCACCACCGACAACTTCCGGCTCGCATCGAAGACCCGTGTCGAGGTCGGCGGCGAACTGTCCCGGTCGGGTAGGGTCTATGCCCACCAGCTCGGGGCGTCTGTCAACCCCATGTAACGAGGTAATATCGCTGCTGGGAGGGCCACACCGTGAATTATCTCGTCGACACCCGGGGCAGGCCGGCTGTTGGCCGTGAGCACTGGGAGGTCGAAGCATGAAGACGTCACTACACAAACACGACCTCGTCGACACAACCGAGATGTATTTGCGCACCATCCTCGAGCTCGAGGAGGAGGGTGTGCCCCCGCTGCGGGCGCGCATCGCCGAGCGGTTGCATCAGAGCGGTCCCACGGTGAGCCAGACGGTCGCGCGCATGGAGCGTGACGGCCTGCTGACCGTCGAGAACGACCGCCACCTGGTGCTGACCGACGAGGGCCGCACCACGGCCGTCTCGGTCATGCGCAAGCACCGCCTGGCCGAGCTGCTGCTGGTCAACGTCATCGGCATGCCCTACGAGGAGGCCCATGAGGAGGCCTGCCGCTGGGAGCACGTGATGAGCGACTCGGTCGAGAAGAAGGTCTACGAGCTGCTCAACAAGCCGACCCGCTCGCCGTACGGCAACCCGATCCCCGGTCTCGAGGCGCTCGGCGTCCCGGACGAGGAGGACGAGGACCTGCTGGACAGCGCCGCGCAGGTCAGCGCGGGTGAGCGCAATCTCGCCTTCCCGGGCCTGACCGGCAGCGTCGTGGTGCAGCGCATCTGCGAGAGCGTTCAGACCAACGCCGACGTGCTGCGCCAGCTGCACGCGGCCGGCATCGACCCGGGCACGACGGTCACGGTCGCGCAGGAGCGCGACGGCGTGACCATCGACCGCTCCGGCGACAAGATCCGGCTGCCCCGCGAGGTGGCGTCGCGCGTGTTCGTCGCGGCGCACTGAGTCGCGTCAGGGCTTCGTCGAGTCCATCGCCTTGGCGAGGGTGAACAGATCCTTGTTCATCGCCGTCACGGCGGTGGATTCGGCGTTTCTGGGGAAGGTGAAGCGCAGCGTCCGCAGCTGCTTGGCCTTGCTGAGCCAGCCGATCTCGGTGGCCGGCCCGTGCACGCCGGCGGCCGGCGCCTTGAGCAGGTAAGCGGCCTGGCCCAGTCCCTTGAGCCGGATGCCCTTGGCCGGCATCAGATCGTCGAGGAACTGATCGGCGGTGGCCGCGGTGCTCTTGACGACCGACAGGGTCAGGTCGGGGTACGGGGCGTCCACCGTCTGCACCACGCACGTCGAGGTGGCGTCGACCTGGTCGGCGGCGGCCACAGTGAACTGGACGCCGATGTTCTCCTCGATGACGCCGTAATCCCAGAGGGCGCAGGCGCCACCGGCCGCCGACGCGGGCAGCTGGACCGGCTCGGCCACCGGGGGCGGGGCCGCCGCGGCCGGCTCCTCCCCGGGCTTGTCGTCGCAGGCCGCGAGCAGGAGGAGCGGGAGAGCGCCGAGCACGACCAGACGCGAGCGCACGGGTGTCCTTCCGGTGAGATCCGGGGCACACCGTACTGGCTCGGCGTCACCCAGCGAAAGGCCGCGAAAGACACCCTTAAAGTACGCAGGGTAACTTGGCCGGGCGTCGCGAGGAGAACATCATGATCAACGATCGCCTGATCGACGGCGGCGACCTGCCGCTGGCCGTCCGTGACTTCGGCGGCGACCAGCCGCCCCTGCTGTTGCTGCACGGCGCCGGCGGCAATCTGGCCCAGATGACCACCCTGGCCCGGGCCCTACGGCCGAACCATCGCGTGATCAGCATCGACCTGCGTGGCCACGGCCGCTCCGGCGAGGGCGCCTGGACGTGGGACGCGGCGCTGGGCGACCTGGCCGCGATCTGCGTCCAGATGGAGGTCGAGCGCCCGGCCGTGGTCGGGCACTCGCTCGGCGGCATGCTGGCCGCCCTGTGGGGCCAGCGTCACCCGGAGGCGCCGGGCGTGGTCAGCCTCGACGGCAACCCGCCGCCCACCCGCGTCGAGCACCTGCCCGGGATGGAGCCGCCCAAGGCCGCGGCCGAGCTGAAGCGGCTGCACGCGATCTTCGACCAGCTCCAGGCCCAGGCCGGTCAGGTCATCGAGGCCGACCAGCTGCCCGACATCGTCGAGTCGCAGCGGATGGCGGCCCGCGACATGGGCGCCAACGAGAAGGTCTGGATCGAGGGCTTCCGCCGCAACCTGGTCCACGAGAACGGCGAGACCTCGACCCGTCCGTCCGCGGCCGTCACGGCGCAGCTGCGCGAGCTCATGAACGAGCTCGACCTGGGCCCGGTGTACGCGAGCACGACCTGCCCGGAGCTGCTGGTGCTGCCCACCCGCAACCTGCCCGAGCAGGAGCCGTTCGCCGAGCTCTACGCGGCCCACCGGCGGTTCGTGGTGGAGCAGGCGCAGGCGGCCCGGCACCCCCGCTACATCTCGCTGGAGGACACCTCGCACGCGATGGTGATCGAGCAGCCGGCCGTGCTGGCCGGCCTGATCACCGACTTCCTGCGTACGGCGTGAGGCGGGCCAGGCAGCTGGACCACCCCGCCTCGTACATCCGGGCGGTCTCGTCGTCGAGCTCGCTGTGCACGACGAGGACGTCGGTGCCCGCGCCGGCCGGGGTCAGCTCGATGGTGACCCGGCTGTCGCGGTCGTCGCCGGCCCAGCGCCACGACTGCACGATGCGCCGGGGCGCCTCGAGCTCCAGGTAGCGCCCGGCGAAGCCCATGCCGTCGGCCTCGATGCCGAAGCCACCGCCGACCACCGGGTCGGAGACCGCCCGCGGGTTCAGCGAGGCCGGCCAATACCAGCGGGCCAGCTCCCCGGCGTCGGTGAGAGCCGTCCACACCCGCTCGGGCGGCGCGTCCACATGCGACCTGATCTCGGCTTGGGTCATCTCCCGACAGTAAGGGGACGGGCCGCGGATGAGGCGAACAAGCCGATGCCAAGAGCCACGAAGACGCACAGCATGGCCCGCAGCACCCCGACGTGGTCGGCCAGGAGCCCGATGAGCGGCGGGCCGGCCAGGAAGGCCCCGTACCCGATGGAGCCGGCGACCGAGACGCGGATGGCCGCCCGGGCCGGGTCGTCGGCGGCCGCGCTCATGCCGACCGGGAAGCCCAGCGAGGCGCCGGCGCCCCACAGCAGGGCCCCGGCCATGGCCACCGGCACCGCCACCTGCGTGACGACCAGCAGCAGACCCAGCGCGGCCGAGACGGCGGTGACCCGTAGGGTGCGGACGCGGCCCCAGCGCTCGATCGCGTATCCGCCGAAGAGCCGGCCCAACGTCATCGCCGTGACGAAACCGCCGAACGCGATCGCGCCCACGGTCTCGCTCGCCCGATAGCCGTCGACCAGGCCGATGGCCAGCCAGTCGTTCGCGGTGCCCTCGGTGAATCCGAAGCCCAGCATGATGAAGCCGATCAGCACGGTTCGGGGCTCACGCCAGGCCTGGCGCACGCTCATCGCGGGTTTCTGGCCGGCGGGCAGCGACTCGTACGGCAGGAATCGCCGTACCGTCGGGGTCGTCACGACGGCCGCGAGAAGCGCGGTGAGATAGAGCTGCGCCCAGATCGGCAGGCCGGAGGCCGCCGCGACGGCGCTGACGCCGGCCCCGAGCACCGTGCCCAGGCTGAAGCCGGCGTGAAAACGGGGCATGACGGTGCGCCCGAGGCGCCGCTCGACGTCGGCCGCCTCGACGTTCATCGCGACGTCCCACGTGCTGTTGCCCATGCCGGCCAGCACCAGCCCGAAGCCGGCCAGCGGCACCGACCCCAGCAGCGTGCCGGTGGCCAGCCCGGTCAGCCCGAGCACCATCGACGTGCTGCCGATCAGGATCGCCCGCGCCGGCCCGACCCGCTGCACCAGCGGCCCGGCCAGCGGGATCGCGGAGATCGCGGCGGCCGACAGGCAGAGCAGCAGCAACCCGAACCCGGCCGGCGAGAGCCCGAGCCCGTCGCGCACGGCGGGCGCCCGGGCCAGCCATCCCGCATAGGCGAGACCGTTGGTCGCGAAGGTGAAGCCGACCGCGACCTTCGCCCGGTCAAGCCGCTGACGATCGGCGTCGGTAGCAGTCACCGTTCGAACTTACACGTGAAAGCTGACGCCGATCACCGCAACTCCACCTCTACCCGATCCTCGGCGAGCCACTGGAGGATCCGATCGAACCCCTCGGCCAGATGGGTCCGGGCCACCTCGGCGTCCCGCCAGATCAGGCGGAACGGGGCCTCGGCGCCCCACCCGCCCCGCAGACAGTCGTGGAGCGCGTCGCCGTTCCAGCCGAAGTAGCCGCCGGGACCGTTGACCGCCTCGCCGAGGGCGCAGTAGAAGCCTTCGACGTCCGTGACGTGGCGCCCCTCGAGTTGGTAGGTGCCGCCGGCGGGCTGGTCGGGCTCATCGGCCCGGTGGTGGGCCAGAGCCGCCCCGGACCAGAGATGGCGAAGCTCCCGGTCATAGCCGGCCCACAGCCCTGGTTCGGCCGGGCCGCCCGCGTGCCACAGCTCCCAGATCGGCCGGGCCGCGGCCGGCATCGGCTCCGAGACCGGACCGTCCAAGGTGACATCCACGAGATCGGCGGAGAGGCTCGACGGGCGGACGTCGGACACCGAGGCTCGCACCTGGCAATCGATCACGCGGTGGGCCGCACCGTTCCGGTCGACGCCGTAGACGAACGCGTCGATCGCCCGGCGATGCCGGGCGCTGCCACCCTCGGCCAGCGCGTCCAGAGCACGGCGCAGCGGCGGGTACGGCAGGCACCCGAGAAGCGTCGTCCCGCGCCCCGGCGAATCGGCGAACAGCCCTTCGATGTCGGCGACGGCCGCCACCGCCACGACCCGTCCGTCCATGGCGGACTCGTCGACCAGCAACCAGCGCAGCGGGACGCTCTCCGCCCAGCGCCATCGGCTGTCCCGCGGACTCACCTCGTCATCAGCGGTCGGCCCGGCCGGCGGGGAGGTCTCGTTCATGGCCCGAGTGTGCCGGAGACCGAGCACGGATGCCTCCCCACCCGGATCGGGTGGGGAGGCATCCGTTGTGGAGCTGCTCCGGCGTCAGCTGCAGCCGGAGGTGGAGCCGCAGCCCTCGCAGACGTAGCAGGAGCCGGCGCGGCGCATCTTGGTGCCGCAGGTGAAGCAGAGCGGGGCGTCGGCGGACTGGCCCATGACGATCTCGAGGAGCTCCGTCGAGGAGCCGACGGAGGCCGGGGCCGCCTTCTCGGGGTCGGTCGTGGGCTCGGTCACCTGGGCCTTGGCCTCGGCGACGATGTCGGCCGCGACCTCGGCGGCGGGGGCCACCGGGGCCGAGGCGGCCATGCCGGCCAGGTCGACCGGGGCCGCGGCGGCCTCGGCGGCCGCTTCGGCCTGCACCTGGGCGGCGCGCTCCTTGGCGGTGAAGATACCCAGGTCGGCCCGGGTGTCGTACGGCAGGAAGTCGAGCGCCAGGCGACGGAAGATGTAGTCCATCACCGAGCTGGCCATGCGGACGTCCGGGTCGTCGGTCATGCCGGCGGGCTCGAAGCGCATGTTGGTGAACTTGCTGACGTACGTCTCGAGCGGGACGCCGTACTGCAGCCCTATCGAGATCGCGACGGAGAAGGCGTCCATGACGCCGGCCAGGGTGGAGCCCTGCTTCGACATCTTCAGGAAGACCTCGCCGAGGCCGTCGTCCGGGTAGGACGACGCGGTGAGGTAGCCCTCGGCGCCGCCGACCGAGAAGGACACCGTCTCCGACGGGCGCTTCTTCGGGAGGCGCTTGCGGACCGGGCGGTACTCGACGACCTTCTCGACGACCTTCTCGACCTCGGTCGAGGCGGCGGCCGTGGTCTCGGCAGCGTCCTTCTTCTTGCCCGCAGCGGAGAGCGGCTGGCCGACCTTGCAGTTGTCGCGGTAGATCGCGAGCGCCTTCAGACCGAGTTTCCAGCCCTGGTAGTGGATGTTCTCGATCTCCTCGACGGTCGCCGTCTCCGGCATGTTGACCGTCTTGGAGATGGCGCCCGAGATGAACGGCTGCACCGCGGCCATCATGCGCACGTGGCCCATCGGGGCGATCGCGCGCTCGCCCATGGCGCAGTCGAAGACCGCGTAGTGCTCCGGCTTGAGGCCGGGGGCGTCGACGACGTTGCCGTGGTCGGAGATGTGCTCGACGATCGCCTCGACCTGCTCCTCGGGGTAGCCGAGGCTGCGCAGGGCGCGCGGGACCGTCTGGTTGACGATCTGCATCGAGCCGCCGCCGACGAGCTTCTTGAACTTGACCAGGGCCAGGTCGGGCTCGATGCCGGTGGTGTCGCAGTCCATCATCAGGCCGATGGTGCCGGTGGGGGCGAGCACGGACGCCTGGGCGTTGCGCCAGCCGTTCTTCTCACCGATCTTGTTGCCGGCCTGCCACTGCTGGGTGGCCTCCTTGACGATCGCGGTGGCGACGGCGTTGGCCGGGCGGATCGCGTCGTTGGCGGCGGCGTGCTTGCGCATGACCCGCTTGTGGGCCTCGGCGTTGCGGGCGTAGCCGTCGTAGGCGCCGACGACACCGGCCAGCTCGGCCGAGCGGCGGTAGGCCGTGCCCGTCATGAGCGAGGTGATGGCGCCGGCCACGCTGCGGCCGGCCTCCGAGTCGTACGGCAGGCCCGAGGCCATCAGCAGGGCGCCGATGTTCGCGTAGCCGATGCCGAGCTGGCGGTAGGCGCGGGTGGTGACCCCGATCTTCTCGGTCGGGAAGTCGGCGAAGCAGATCGAGATGTCCATCGCGGTGATGATGAACTCGACGCTCTTGACGAATTTCTGAACCTCGAAGCCGCCGTCGGCGGTGAGGAACTTCATCAGGTTGAGCGAGGCCAGGTTGCAGGACGAGTCGTCCAGCGACATGTACTCCGAGCAGGGGTTGGACGCGGTGATGCGGCCGGTCTCGGGGTTGGTGTGCCAGTCGTTGATCGTGTCGTCGTACTGCAGGCCGGGGTCGGCGCACTCCCAGGCGGCCTTGGCGATGTCGCGGAACAGCTTCTTGGCGTCGACCCGCTCGATCTCCTCGCCGTGCAGCCGGCCGCGCAGGGCGAAGTCGGTGCCCTCCTCGTAGGCCCGCATGAACTCGTCGGAGACGCGCACCGAGTTGTTGGCGTTCTGGTACTGCACCGAGACGATGTCGGAGCCGCCGAGGTCCATGTCGAAGCCGGCGTCACGCAGGGCGCGGATCTTGTCTTCCTCGCGCGCCTTGGTCTGCACGAACTCCTCGATGTCGGGGTGGTCGACGTCGAGGATGACCATCTTGGCCGCGCGGCGGGTGGCGCCACCCGACTTGATGGTCCCCGCGCTGGCGTCGGCGCCGCGCATGAAGCTGACCGGGCCGCTGGCCGTGCCGCCGGAGGAGAGCAGCTCCTTGGACGAGCGGATCCGGGAGAGGTTGACGCCGGAGCCGGAGCCGCCCTTGAAGATCAGCCCCTCCTCCTTGTACCAGTCGAGGATGGAATCCATCGAGTCGTCCACCGAGAGGATGAAGCAGGCGCTGACCTGCTGCGGCGACGACGTGCCGACGTTGAACCAGACCGGCGAGTTGAAGCTGAACACCTGGTGCAGCAGCATCCAGGTCAGCTCGTGGTCGAAGATCTCGGCGTCGGCCTTGGTGGCGAAGTAACCGAAGTCCTCGCCGGCCTTGCGGTAGGTCTGCACGACCCGGTCGATGAGCTGGCGGAGCGACTGCTCACGCTGCGGGGTGCCGACCGCGCCCCGGAAGTACTTGGTGGTGACGATGTTGGCGGCGTTGACGCTCCAGTCCTTCGGGAAGTCGACACCGCGCTGCTCGAAGTTGATCGAACCGTCCCGCCAGTTCGTCATGACGACGTCGCGGCGCTCCCACTCCACCTCGTCGTACGGGTGGACGCCCTCGGTCGTCCAGACCCGCTCGACCCGCAGCCCCCCGCTGCCGGCCGGCGCGCCGTTGCTGCTCGCCCGGCTGCGCTGCTTCCCTGCTGTCACGCCGTCCCCGGCCATACTGCTCCCCCTCGTAACTACTACGTCTGCCACTACTACGTCTGCCGCTGAAGCCTGCTCTAGCTGTTGATCTTGGGTGCTCGACCGCCCGATCGCGGCGCCACCGCGTGCCGCACCGCGGCCTCCCGGGCGATCGCCGCCTCACGCAGCGCGGTGATCTCCTTCTCGAACTCGTCGAGCGAGTCGAAGGACTTGTACACACTGGCGAAGCGGAGGTAGGCCACCTGGTCCAGATCGCGCAACGGGGCCAGGATCGCCAGACCCACCTCGTGGCTCGGGATCTCGGCCGCCCCCTTGGCCCGGACGGTCTCCTCGACCTTCTGCGCGAGCAGGGCGATCGAGTCCTCGTCGACGGGCCGGCCCTGACAGGCCTTGCGGACCCCGCTCATGATCTTCGTACGGCTGAAGGGCTCGGTGACCCCGCTGCGCTTGACGACGGCCAGAACCGCTTCCTCGACCGTGGTGAACCGCTTGCCGCACTCGGGGCACGATCGGCGGCGACGGATCAGCTGACCGTCGTCGGCCTCCCGTGAGTCGACGACGCGCGAGTCGGCGTGACGACAGTACGGACAGCGCACCGAGAACCCCCTCCGGCACCTCCGGAACACCGGCATCCGGACACGCTGAAGCACAGCGTCGCTCTGGTGGACACCAGCTCGGCGCTGTGGACGGCCTGTGGATAACCGGTGGGAGGTAACCCCAACCTGTGGATGACTTACACCCTTGTAACTACTAGATGTTGGGGTAGACGCTATGCCGCTGCGGACGCCGGCGCAAGTTCAGCGGCGCGCCGACGCGCCGTATTTTCCGACTCAACACGAGCGGTTGATCTTTCGTTACGGATCGAGTCGATCAAGAGCCGTAGGGCAAGATCAAAACGTCGCCCGGGTGCACGCCGTAACCGCTCAAGCCATTGAGCCGGCGCAACTCGTCGACCCCCGCCTGACCATGACGGCCCGGCACCTCGCGGGCCGCGATGTCCCACAACGTGTCACCCGACCGGACGACGATCGTAGAGGGCGGCCCGGCGGGCGGCTCGTCCGCCCGCGAAGCCGTGGTGAACAACACGGCACTGGCCAGTGAAGCCAGAAGAACCAGAAAACCGAGGACGACGGCGCGCCCGCGCCGGGTCAGCCGCAGAGGCGGTTCCGCGTGCCGCACGCTGTTGGTCACCATGAGTCTCGCCACCCCGCTCGACCTCGGTAAATGATCACGGGAAATGTGATCATCGTACGGGCGTTCGATCGAACGCCCGTACGACGGTCTATCAGAACAGGCGTACGGAAGTCGAGCACTTCCGGGCGACACGCCGGAAGAATGTCGTACAGATGTTTGAATATGTCGTACCGCGCCATTACGGTTCTCCCTCAAGAGGGGTCAGCCGGGCAGGCGCCATCCCCACGGCGTTCGCTCGGCTCCGCGAGAGCACCACGTGCCGCGAGGCACTGGCCGACAGGGAGGGCGGACGTGTCGACCGACGACCGGACGAGCCGGCAGAACCAGAGCAAGCCAGACAACGGAGCGACCACCACAGCCGCCCTGCGACGGCGCTCGCCGAGCCGGGGCCGGGCCGCCGACGCACCACAGTTGCGCGCCGTCACGCCGGTGGTCAGCCAGTTCCCCGACCCGGTGACCGCCGAGCTGACCGCCCGCCAGCGCAAGATCCTCGAGTTCATCCGGGGCTGGGTCGAGCGCTACGGCTACCCGCCCAGCGTCCGTGAGATCGGCGAGGCGGTCGGGCTGGTCTCCCCGTCGAGCGTGGCCTACCAGCTGAAGGCGCTCGAGACCAAGGGCTTCCTGCGCCGCGACCCGAACCGGCCGCGCGCCGTCGACGTGCGCTCGCCCAACGAGCTCGTGGACGACGAGGCGCTGCGCTCGGCCCGTCCCCAGCCGGCCTACGTGCCGCTGGTCGGCCGGATCGCGGCCGGTGGGCCGATCCTGGCCGAGCAGGCCGTGGAGGAGTTCTTCCCGCTGCCGCGCGAGCTGGTCGGCGAGGGCGACGTGTTCATGCTCGAGGTCAAGGGCGACTCGATGATCGACGCGGCGATCTGCAACGGCGACTGGGTCGTGGTCCGCCAGCAGCCGACGGCCGACGCGGGCGACATCGTGGCCGCGATGATCGACGGCGAGGCGACCGTGAAGAGCTACCGCCAGCGCGACGGGCACGTCTGGCTGATGCCGGCCAACCCGGCCTTCGACCCGATCCCCGGCGACGACGCGACCATCATGGGCCGCGTCGTGGCCGTGCTCCGCCGCGTCTAGTCACCCGGCGGGCGCGCCAGGTCCGTCCGGCGTGCCGCGCTGGGCTCGACCGGTTGTCCTGACGAGCCGGGTGCGGCGGTTCCGACATAAGCCAGGTTCGGGTTAACGCGGGCCGTAACCGGGGCCGAACCCCGGCTGCGGGTGGTCGAAACGGCCTTCGGGGCGGCGGTGGTAGTCGTTACGCTGCCGTCCCGGCTCCGGGCGCCCCTGCTGCGGCTGGCCGCCACCGTAGACGCCGCCACCCTGAGCGCCGCCGCCTTGAGAGCCGCCGCGCCCCTGGGCGCCGCGGGGCGGCTGACCCTGCGGACCGCGGGGTTGGCCTTGCTGGCCGCCCCTCGGGGGCTGTTGCCCACCCCGCGGAGGCTGTCCCTGCGGCCCACGCGGCGGCTGGCCCTGCGGACCGCGCGGGGGCTGACCCTGCGGCCCGCGCGGCGGCTGCCCCTGCTGCCCACCTCGGGCGGGCTGGCCTTGCGGTCCACGCGGCGGCTGGCCCTGCGGACCGCGCGGCGGCTGGCCCTGCGGACCGCGCGGCGGCTGGCCCTGCGGACCGCGCGGCGGCTGACCCTGCTGCCCACGAGCGGGCTGACCCTGAGGGCCACGGGCCGGCGGTTGTCCACCTCGGGCGGGCTGGCCTTGCGGTCCACCAGCGGGCTGACCCTGCGGCCCACGAGCGGGCTGACCCTGCGGACCCCGAGCGGGCTGGCCTTGCGGCCCACGAGCGGCCCCGGTCCCTGCGCCGGCCGGACGGCCGTACTGCGGCCCCTTGGGCCCACCGCCCCCCTTGGCCCCGCCGTAGACCCCGGCCCCGGCCGCGGCTCCCGCCGGAACGGCAGCCCCCGCCGCGTTCTTCCCGCCGTAGACGGGCCCGGAAGCCGCGCCGTTGGTGGAAGGCTTGACCGGGCCGCCCTTGCCGCCGTAGACCCCGTTGCGCTGGGGCGCTCCCCCGACCCCGATGAGTTCGGTCTCGGGCTCGCCCTCGAGCGGGTTCTTGAAGTCGTCGAGCGGCTCGTCCGGCTCCTCGGCCACGCGCTTGCGGAACCGCACGATGCCCAGCACGCCCACGCCGACCAGGATCAGGCCGAGCACGCCGACGCCGCTCACCGCCCAGGTGATGTCGCTGAGCTCGAGGTCCGCGTACCACTTCTTGTCGTCGCCCTCGCCGCCCCCGGACACCGCCTTGGCCACCGTGGTGGCCGGCTTGTAGCGCAGGATGTAGTTGGGCGTCTCGACGTCGCCGCTCATGTCCGACGTCGTGTAGAAGAACTGGCCGTCGGCGCTGTAGGTGATCGCCTCGCCGAGCGTCTCGTTGGGCAGGCCGGTCGTGCGCGGCTTGCCCTTGAGGGCGCCCAGCACGTCGCCGTTGGTCACGTCCCACTCGTAGGCGTCGGTGTACGTCCGCAGGACGACCTTGTTGCCGCCCGGGGCGATCGCGCCGCCGTCGATGGTCTTGTTGCCGATGCGGGCGAACGGGTTGCCGGCCGTCTGCGTGCCCGAGACGGCGATCTCGCCGACCTTTTTCATCGGGACGCCGGTCTTGCCGGTCTTGAGCGCGGCCGACGGCTGGTAGATGGACGCCGCCTGGCCGATCTCCTTGGTCACGACCAGCGGCATGTTGCCGTTGAGCAGCAGCGCCTCGGCGTCGTGGTGAACGCCCTCGGGGTAGCTGACGCGGTAGAGCACCGGCTCGGAGGCCCCGGAGGCCGGCATCCGCCACAGGCCGAGGGTTTCGCGGCGTTTCTGCTCGTTGTCGAAGCTGTTGTCGCCGATGTCGGCGATCCAGAGCGTCTGCCCGTCGGCCGAGAGGATCATGTCCTCGGTGTCCAACGGGCCCTTGCCGCTGTAGTTGACCGTCTTCGTGACCGCACACTTCGAGTCCAGGAAGAAGATCTTCTTCTTGTCGTCGCTGTTGGTGCTGTCGTTGATCGCGATGTAGCCGGTCTTGGTGGCGACGAGCCCGGAGACCTCGTCGAGCCGCTTGTCGGCGATCTTGCACACCTTCTGGCCCGCGACCGAGGGGGCGCTGACCACCGGTGCCGGATCGTCGGCAAACGCACTGGACGGACCGGCCATCACGAGCCCGGAGGCCACGATGACCGGAAAGACGAGACGCCGCATCCGATCAGTGTCGCATGCGGCGTCCCGTGCCGGTGTTACGCGTGGATCACCTCATCGGTGACGCGGCACGCTCAGTTGCGGAACGACTCCAGTTCGCCAGCGAGCCGTTCATCGACGCGGATCCGCAGCTCGGTTCCCTCGTCCAAATGGCGGGTCTGCAGCACCTGACCGGACCGATGAATCCGGGCGACCAGATCGCCCCGGTCATATGGCAGCAGAACACGCAACTCGACCGCGGGCTTGGGGAGCCGCTCGGCGATCGCCGTGTGCAGCTCGGCGATGCCCTGGCCGGATCGGGCCGACACGAACACCGCGTCCGGCCACGCCCGCTTCAGCCGCAGGATCGTCTCCTCGTCGGCCGCGTCGGTCTTGTTGATCACCAGAAGCTCGGGGAGCTTGTCGGCGTCGACGTCGGCCAGCACCTCGCGGACCGCGCTGACCTGCCCCTCGGGGTCGGGGTGGGAGCCGTCGACGACGTGCACGACCAGGTCGGAGTACGACACCTCCTCGAGCGTGGAGCGGAAGGCCTCCACGATCTGGTGCGGCAGGTGGCGGACGAAACCGACCGTGTCCGACAGCGTGTAGACGCGGCCGTCCTCGGCCGCCGTGCGCCGGGTGGTCGGGTCGAGCGTGGCGAACAGCGCGTTCTCCACCAGCACACCGGCCTGGGTCAGCCGGTTGAGGATGCTGGACTTGCCCGCGTTGGTGTAGCCGGCGATCGCGACCGACGGCACGCCGCTGCTCTGCCGGCGGGACCGCTTGGTCTGCCGTACGGTCCGCATGGCCTTGATCTCCCGGCGCAGCTTGGCGATGCGCTGGTTGATCCGGCGACGGTCCGTCTCGAGCTTGGTCTCACCGGGACCACGGGTGCCGACGCCGCCGCCACCCGAACCGCCACCGGCGCCACCGCCCTGGCGGGACAGCGACTCACCCCAACCACGCAGGCGGGGCAGGAAGTACTGCAGCTGGGCCAGCTCGACCTGCGCCTTACCCTCTTTGCTCTTCGCGTGCTGGGCGAAGATGTCGAGGATCAGCGCCGTCCGGTCGACCACCTTGACCTTGGTCTGCTGCTCGAGGTTACGCAGCTGGGACGGGGACAGCTCGCCGTCGCAGATGACGGTGTCGGCCCCGGTCGCGACGACCGCGTCGCGCAGCTCCTCCACCTTGCCGCGGCCGATGAAGGTGGCCGTGTCGGGGCGGGAGCGCCGCTGGATCAGACCCTCGAGCACCTGGGACCCGGCGGTCTCGGCGAGCGCGGCCAGCTCGGTGAGCGAGTTTTCCGCGTCCTCGACGGAGCCCTCGGTCCAGACGCCGACCAGGACGACCCGCTCGAGCCTCAGCTGACGGTACTCGACCTCGGTGATGTCGGTGAGCTCGGTGGAGAGGCCGGCGACCCGCCGAAGTGAGTGCCGCTCCTCGAGCTCGAGCTCGCCGGTCGTGGGATCCGGCTCGTCAAGTTCAAGTACGGGTGCCTGGTAAGTGTTTCGCAAAAGGGAACCTCCTCGGCCCGATCGTGGCACGTCACGAGCGCGCGCGCATCCACATAACGGGGCCGGGCGTTTTCGTAGGAGTAAGTCTTCAGTCAGGTTCAGGGCGGCGGTGGGGCGGTTGGACGGGAGCTTTGGCATAACGACCCGGTGGGAGACCGATATTCCGCAGGAGCAAGATTACGGTGAAGCACCCGCCAACGTCGGAGGGAACACCGTGGTGACGACCCGCCTGCCCAGCGCAGGATTCTCGATCACGATCCGGATAGCCGTAACCGCGGACGCCTCGTCCATCGGCCGGCTCACCACCTGTGTCGGCGAGGCCGGCGCGATCGTGACCGCACTCGACGTGGTCGATTCCGACCCCGCCCGCGTCCTGGTCGACCTCACCTGCGACACCGCCGACTCGAGCCACGCCGACCAGGTGGTCAAGCAGCTCGAGGAGCAGGACGGCGTCGACGTCCGCAAGGTTTCCGACCGGACCTTCCTGCTGCACCTGGGCGGCAAGATCGAGGTGAGCTCGAAGGTCGCGCTCCGCAACCGCGACGAGCTGTCCCGGGCGTACACCCCGGGGGTGGCCCGCGTCTGCATGGCCATCGCGGAGAACCCGGCCGACGCCCGCCGGCTCACCATCAAGCGCAACACGGTCGCCGTGGTCAGCGACGGCTCGGCCGTGCTCGGTCTCGGTAACATCGGCCCGGCCGCGGCCATGCCGGTGATGGAGGGCAAGGCCGCCCTCTTCAAGCGCTTCGGCGGCGTGGACGCCTGGCCGGTGGTCCTCGACACCCAGGACACGGACGAGATCGTGCAGATCGTCAAGGCGATCGCGCCGGCCTACGGCGGCATCAACCTCGAGGACATCGCCGCCCCGCGCTGCTTCGAGATCGAGGCCCGCCTGCGCGAGCAGCTCGACATCCCGGTCTTCCACGACGACCAGCACGGCACCGCGATCTGCGTGCTGGCCGCGCTCACCAACGCGCTGCGGGTCGTCGGCAAGCGTCTCGAGGACGTCCGCGTGGTCGTCTCGGGTGCGGGCGCGGCCGGCACGGCGATCATGAAGCTGCTGCTGCGCCAGGGCGTGGGCGACATCATCGCGTACGACCGGAAGGGCGCCCTGCACCGCGGCATGGCCGACATGTCGGAGACGTGGCAGTGGCTGGCCGACCACACGAACAAGGCGAACTACGAAGGTGACCTGCCCGGCGCCATCGTGGGAGCGGACGTCTTCATCGGCGTCTCGGCGCCCAACCTGCTGACCGGTGACGACATCGCCCGGATGGCCGACAAGTCGATCGTCTTCGCCCTGGCCAACCCCGACCCCGAGGTCGACCCGCGAGCGGCCCGCCAGCACGCCGCGGTCGTCGCCACCGGCCGCTCCGACCAGCCCAACCAGATCAACAACGTGCTGGCCTTCCCCGGCGTCTTCCGCGGCATGCTCGACGTCAGCGCCGAGGAGTTCACCGAGGAGATGGCTCTCGCCGCGGCCCGCGCCATCGCCGACGTGGTGGGCGAGGACAAGCTCAACCCCACGGTGATCATTCCCAGCGTCTTCGACCCGCGCGTCACTCCGGCCGTCGCCGCCGCCATCCGCGCCGCCGTCCGCGGCCCCCAGCCGCACAACGCCGCCGCCCTGCCCGAGGTGGAGCTGGAGTCGGCTCCGGAGGAGACCTTCTAAGACCTGGAGGTACGGGTTCTCGGACACCACCCGGCGCAGCGATCGGCCGGGTGGGTGGTCCGGGCCGTCCCGGGCTGCCGGGTTGTCCGGCAACACCATCTCCTTAAGATCGCCGCCATGTCGACATGGACAGTTCCCGAGCGCGTCGAGCCTCCGGTCAACCCGGCCGACGAGCGATCCGCGCTGGAGGACCGCCTCGAGTTCCAGCGCACGACGCTGCTGCTGAAGTGCGGCGGCTTGACCCCGGAGCAACTGGCGCTGCGGGCGGTCGAGCCGTCGCCGCTGTCGCTGCTCGGGCTGGTGCGGCACCTGTCCGCGGTCGAGGCCTGGTTCCACGCCTACGACGGCCGGCCGGACCACCACTACTTCTGGGACTACGTGCCCGGCCGGGGCGGCAGCGCCGACGTCGACGTCACCCGGGCCTCGGACGACCTGGCGGCCTACCTCGCGAGCGTCGCCCGCTCCCGCGCGGCGGTGGCCGGGCGCAGTCTCGACGAGCCCAGCCCGGGCGAGGACTACACGCTCCGCTGGATCTACCTGCACATGATCGAGGAGTACGCCCGCCACAACGGCCACGCCGACTTCCTCCGCGAGCGCATCGACGGCGTCACGGGCGAGTAGCCGGCCGGGCCCTGGACCAGTCGGTCAGTTCGGCGACGTGGTCGGTGATCAGGCCGGTGGCGCCGGCTTCGGTCAGTGGTGGCCACTCGGCCGGGTCGTTGGCGGTCCATGGCATGACGTCGACGCCGCGGGCGCGGAGTGAGGCGACCGTGGCCGGGTCGCCCAGGACGTCGGCCGTGGACGGGTTGCAGCAGACCACGTCGAGTTCGTCGACCAGGGGCAGGGTGTCGGCCTCGAAGCGGAGGCGGAGCAAGCCGCGGCGGACCGAAGGGGAGGCTTCGCGGACGAGGCGGATCACCTCGGGGTCGAAGCTCTGGACGATGGTGCGGCCGGGCAGGCCGGCGGCGGTCACCATCTCCATGATCGTTTTGACCTCGGGGAGGGTGGCCGGGGGTTTGATCTCCAGGAGGAGCTGCGGGCCGGGCGGGGTGAGCAGGGTGAGGGTCTCGGCCAGGGTGGGTACGCGCAGACCGGCGTAGGCCGCGGAGAACCACGAACCGGCGTCGAGGGCGGCCAGGGCGGCCGAGTCGAGCTCCCAGACATGTCCGGTTCCGGTCGTGGTGCGGTCCAGTGTCCGGTCGTGGATGACCACGGGGACGCCATCGGCCGTGGTGCGCACGTCGAACTCGACGAAGGTCGCGCCGCCGCGGACGGCCGCGGCGAAGGCGGGCAACGTGTTCTCCGGCGCGACCGCCGAGTAGCCGCGATGCGCGACCCGGTGAAGACCGGGCGGGGGCATCAGGCGAGCTTCTCCAGGTCGACCTCGCCGGTGGCGACCAGCACCGCCGGGCCGGCCAGCCACCAGGTGTCGTTCTCGTCGTGGGTGACGGTCAGGCGGCCGCCGGGGAGGTCGACCGCGACGACGCCCTGGGACAGGCCCGCGTCGCGCAGGGCCACGGCGCCGACCGCCAGGGCGCCGGAGCCGCAGGCCAGGGTCTCGCCGGAGCCGCGCTCGTGGACGCGCATGCCGACGTGCAGGTCGGCGCCGGCGAGCGGGGCGGACGGAGTCACGAACTCGACGTTCACACCGTGCGGGAACAGCGCCGGGTCGAAGCCGGGGGCGGTGGTCAGGTCGAGCGACGGCAGGGCCAGGCCGTCGTGCAGGGCGCAGACCAGGTGCGGGTTGCCGCAGTCGACGGCCACGCCGGGAAAGGTCAGCGGGCCGGTGGTCGCGGTGCTCGCCGCGTACACCCGGGGTGAGGCCATCCGCACCTTGATCAAGTCGCCCTCGAAGAGGGCGACCACCACGCCGGCCCGCGTGGCCAGCGGGAGACCCGACGGGCCGGGGGTGGCGAGCCCGGAAGTGACCAGGTAGCGGGCGAAGACCCGGGTGCCGTTGCCGCACATCTCGGCGATCGAGCCGTCGGCGTTGCGGTAATCCATGAACCACTCGGCCTCGGCGGCGTAGCCCGCACCGTCCGGGTCCTTGGCCGTACGCACAACGCGCAGCACGCCGTCGGCGCCGAGGCCGAAGCGGCGGTCGCAGAGGGCGGCGACCTGTGACGGCGTCAGGTCGAGCGCGCCGTCGGGGTCGGGGACGATGACGAAGTCGTTGCCGGCGCCGTGGCCCTTGGTGAACAACACGCCGTCCATCATCGCGCAAGGGCCAGCGCGTCGGCCACGAGCGTCCCCGACGCCCCGTCCAGCCAGTGGATCGCCGGGTCGCGGCGGAACCAGGAGCGCTGCCGGCGGACGAACCGCCGCGTCCCGCGAACCGTGTCCTCTTTCGCCTCGGCGGCGGACATCAGGCCGTCGAGCTCGGCGATCGCCTGCTGATAACCGAGCGCGCGACCCGCCGTACGGCCCTCTCGCAAGCCCCGCGGAAGCAGACGCCGGACCTCGTCGAGCAACCCGGCCTCCCACATGAGGTCGACCCGCAGGGCGATCCGCTCGTCCAGGGCGGCGACCTCCCGGTCCACCCCGATCTGCACGGAGGAGTAGTACGGCGTCGGCGACGGCAGCGAGGCCGTGAACGGCTCCCCGGTCAGCTCGATCACCTCGAGCGCCCGCACGATCCGCCGCCCGTTCGACGGCAGGATGGACGTCGCCGCGGCCGGGTCCAGCGACTGCAGCCGCTGATAGAGCGGCGCGACGCCCACGGCGGCCAGCTCCTGCTCGAGGCGCGCGCGCACCACCGGATCCGTGCCGGGGAACTCGAAGTCCTCCAGCACCGCCCGTACGTACAGCCCCGAACCGCCCACCAGCAACGGCACCCGCCCGCGGGCCGCGATGTCGTCGATCGCGGCCCGGGCCAGCCCCTGGTACTCGGCGACCGCGGCCGGCTCGGTCACGTCCCAGATGTCCAGCAGATGGTGCGGCACGCCGTCGCGCTCGGCGAGGGTGAGTTTCGCCGTGCCGATGTCCATCCCCCGGTAGAGCTGCATCGAGTCGGCGTTGACGACCTCGCCGTCCAATTCGTGGGCGAGCGCGATACTCAGGGCGGATTTGCCCGCCGCGGTCGGCCCGACGACGGTTATCACGCGTGGAGGGGCGGAAAGCGGCACGGAGCAACGGTAGGACAAGGTTTGGCCACGGTCATCCTCGGGCGCTTCCCCGTAACCCGGTTGGACCTGTGACAATGCGCGAGAAAGAATGCCATGAGGAAGCTTGGCGCTCGACTGTGCTGTGGCGGTGGTCACTGGTTCGGCCGAACCGGTGACGCCGGGAAGACGAGGATGGGTCATGAACGACTGGACGGCCTTCGGGCGCGTGGATGCCGACGGCACCGTGTACGTGAAGACCGCTGATGGCGACCGCGTGGTCGGCTCCTGGCAGGCGGGCACCCCGGAGGAGGGACTGGCCCACTTCGCCCGGCGCTTCGCCGACCTGGTGACCGAGGTCGACCTCGTCGAGGCGCGCCTCAAGTCCGGAGCGGCCGACGCGGCACACTCGCTGAGCAGCGTCAAGCGCCTGCGCACCGAGCTCGCCGAGGCGCACGTGGTCGGCGACATCGACGGGCTCAACGCCCGGCTCGACCGGCTCGCCACGCTGGCCGACGAGAAGGCGGGCGAGGCCCGCGCGGCCCGCGAGGTGGCCCGGGGTGAGGCCCTGGCCCGCAAGACGGCCCTCGTCGAGGAGGCCGAGAAGATCGCGGCCGAGGCCACCGGCTGGAAATCGGCCGGCGACCGCCTCAAGGAGATCCTCGACGAGTGGAAGACGATCCGCGGCGTCGACAAGAAGACCGACGGCGAGCTGTGGAAGCGCTTCGCGACCGCGCGGGACGGCTTCACCCGTCGCCGCGGCGCGCACTTCGCCACCCTCGACGGTCAGCGCAAGCAGGCCCAGACGGCCAAGGAAGAGCTGGTCAAGGAGGCCGAGAGCCTCGCCGAGTCGAGTGAGTGGTCGTCCACCGCCAACCGGCTCAAGGACCTGATGGCCGAGTGGAAGGCCGCCCCGCGTGCCGCCAAGGAGGCCGAGCAGCGCCTCTGGGAACGGTTCCGGGCCGCGCAGGACGCGTTCTTCACCCGCCGCTCCGAGGTCTTCTCCGCCCGCGACGCCGAGTACAAGGGCAACCTCGACCGTAAGCAGGCCATCCTGGCCGAGGTGGAGGCGCTCGACGTCGACGCCGACCCGCGCGGCGCGCAGAACAAGCTGCGGGACGCGCAGGCCGCGTGGCACGACGCCGGCCGGGTGCCCCGCGAGTCGGCCGCCTCGCTCGACCGCCGCTGGCGGGCCGCCGAGGAGCGCATCCGGGTCGCGATGGATTCGGCCTGGCGCAAGACCTCTCCCCAGGACAACCCACTGCTGCAGCAGATGCGCGAGCAGGTCGCCGAGGCCGAGGACAAGCTGGCCCGGGCCCAGGCGGCCGGCGACGCCCGCCGCATCAAGGAGGCCGAGCAGGCGCTCAACTCCAAGAAGCAGTTCCTGGCCCTGGCCGAGCAGGCCAACTGAGGATTTTCGCAACGGCCCGGTCCCGGCTGGGACCGGGCCGTTGCGGCTTTACAGGGCGCAGCCGCCGGTGGACGCCGGCAGGGGCGCGGGCACGCCGATGGTCGGCAGGCCCAGCGAGACGCCCTTCAGCTTGGGGGTGCGACCCGCTTCGAAGGCGTCGCCGGCGCGCGTGCGGCGGTGGGACAGCGGGGCGCCGTCCGCGTTGAGGTGGTGCGGGGCCGCGTACGTCACGACGGTCTCGACGATGTCGCCGGGGCGCGGTGACAGCTCACCGGTCGCGAAATGGACCAGGCGTCCGTCGCGGGCCCGGCCGCTGAGCCGGCCCGTACGCTCGTCCTTGCGGCCCTCGCCGACCGCGACCAGGACCTCGACCTTCTCGCCGACGAGCTTCTTGTTCTCGGCCCAGGTGATCTCCTCGAGGAGGGCGATCAGGCGCTCGTAGCGTTCCTGGACGACGGCCTTGGGAAGCTGCTCCTCCATGATCGCGGCGGGGGTGCCGGGACGCTTGGAGTACTGGAACGTGAAGGCGCTGGAGAAGCGGGCCCGGCGGACCACCTCGAGGGTCTGCTCGAAGTCCTCCTCGGTCTCGCCCGGGAAGCCGACGATGATGTCGGTGGTGATCGCGGCGTCGGGCATGGCCGCCCGCACCTTGTCGATGATGCCGAGGTACTTCTCCTGGCGGTAGCTGCGGCGCATGGCCTTGAGCACGCGGTCGGAGCCGGACTGCAGCGGCATGTGCAGCGAGTGGCAGACGTTGGGCGTCTCGGCCATCGCGGCGATCACGTCGTCGGTGAAGTCCTTCGGGTGCGGGCTGGTGAAGCGCACCCGCTCCAGCCCCTCGATCGAACCGGTCGAGCGCAGCAGCTTGCCGAAGGCAAGCCGGTCACCGAACTCCACGCCGTACGAGTTCACGTTCTGCCCGAGCAGGGTGACCTCGAGGACGCCCTCCTTGGTCAGGGCCTCGACCTCGGCCAGGATCTCGCCCGGGCGGCGGTCCTTCTCCTTGCCGCGCAGCGACGGCACGATGCAGAAGGTGCAGGTGTTGTTGCAGCCGACCGAGATCGACACCCAGCCCGCATAGGTCGACTCGCGCTTGGTCGGCAGGGTGGACGGGAAGACCTCGAGTGACTCGAGGATCTCGACCTCGGCCTCCTGGTTGTGCCGCGCCCGCTCGAGCAGCGCCGGCAGCGAGCCGATGTTGTGGGTGCCGAAGACGACGTCGACCCAGGGCGCCTTCTTGACGATGTCGCCGCGGTCCTTCTGGGCCAGGCAGCCGCCGACCGCGATCTGCATGTCGGGGTTCTTCACCTTGGTCGGGCGCAGGTGGCCGAGGTTGCCGTAGAGGCGGTTGTCGGCGTTCTCCCGGACGGCGCAGGTGTTGAAGACCACCACGTCCGCCGACTCCGGATCGGCGGCGCGCACGTAGCCCGCGTCCTCCATCAGGCCGGAGATGCGCTCGCTGTCGTGCACGTTCATCTGGCAGCCGTAAGTACGCACGTCGTACGTGCGAGTGGCGCCCACAGTCTCGGTAGTCATGGCAATTGACCAGGGTACTGCTTACGTCCCCGTGGTGGCGGGGCGGATGTTGCGGCGTTCCGGGCCGTCGTCGGTCTCCACCTCGTCGACCCGGACGGGGGTCAGGCTGCCGTCCGGCGTGGCGAGCACGTACCGGAAGGGGTCGAGGCTGTCGTCCGGAAGGAGGACGGCGGCGCCCAGCCGGACCGAGACGGCGCTGGCCGCGGTCGCCTCGTCGACGCGGGAGGGCGCGAGGTAGACATCGACCAGTGTCGGGAACTCGCCACCGACCTCGTAGACGTCGCACAGGATGTCCCCGTCGGCCTCCAGGGGCACGACTGAGCGCTCGAGAGTGCCCGCCAGGGCACCACGGACACGATCCGGGTCGAGGGGGCAGGCGACTGCCCAGTTCCAGAGGCCACCTGTCGGATCGGTGTCAGCCATACCGAACATGGTGGACAAGGATGGCCCTTTGCACGGTCTGAGTTACCAGTCCGTGACCATTCTCGGCGTGAACCGATACAAGAGCCCACATAGAGTGTGCCCATCCGGGTGAACCCCAATGACGGGACGGTGGTCCAGCAGTGTCCGACGAGGCTCTCATCGTCCTCGACAAGGTGAACAAGTTCTTCGGGCCGCTCCACGTGCTCCAGGACGTGGATCTCTCGGTGGCCCGGGGCGAGGTCGTCGTCGTGATCGGACCGTCGGGTTCCGGGAAGTCCACGCTCTGCCGTGCGATCAACCGGCTCGAGCCGATCAACTCCGGCACCATCACCTTCGACGGCAAGGCGCTGCCGGCCGAGGGCCGTGCCCTGGCCCGCCTGCGCAGCGAGGTCGGGATGGTGTTCCAGTCCTTCAACCTCTTCGCCCACAAGACGATCCTGCAGAACGTCATGCTCGGGCCGGTCAAGGTGCGCAAGGAGAAGCCCGAGGCGGTCCGCGAGCGGGCCATGTCGCTGCTCGACCGGGTCGGCATCGGCAACCAGGCCGAGAAATATCCGGCGCAGCTCTCCGGCGGCCAGCAGCAGCGCGTGGCGATCGCGCGGGCCCTGGCCATGCAGCCCAAGGCCATGCTCTTCGACGAGCCGACCAGCGCCCTCGACCCCGAGATGGTGGGCGAGGTGCTCGACGTGATGACGTCGCTGGCCCGCGAGGGAATGACGATGGTGGTGGTGACGCACGAGATGGGATTCGCGCGGCACGCGGCCAACCGGGTCGTTTTCATGGCCGACGGCCAACTCGTCGAATCGGCGCCGCCGGCGGAGTTCTTCGCCAGTCCGAAAAGCGATCGCGCCAAGGACTTCCTTTCCAAAATCCTCACGCACTGATCCGTTGTCCATCTAGGAATATTCGAGGAGCCCAATGATGCGCATCACACGATTGGTAGCCGCGTTCGGTGCGGTTGCGATGGCGCTGACCGTGGCCGCGTGCGGCGGGGACGACGACGCGGGCAGCAGCGGCGGCAGCGGCGCGAAAGGCATCGTCGGCAAGGCCGAGAGCGGCAAGCTGGTCATCGGCGTGAAAGCCGACCAGCCGGGCCTCGGTCTGCAGACCGGCGGCACCTACGCCGGCTTCGACGTCGAGATCGGCAAGATCATCGCGAAGGGCCTGGGCCTGGCCGACAGCGGCATCGAGTGGAAGACCACGGTCTCGGCCAACCGCGAGCCGTTCATCCAGCAGGGCCAGGTCGACCTCGTGGTCGCGACCTACACCATCAACGACGAGCGGAAGAAGGTCGTCAACTTCGGCGGCCCGTACTTCGTCGCCGGGCAGGACCTGCTGGTCCCGACCAACTCGACGATCACCGGCCCGGAGTCGCTGGCCGGTAAGAAGGTCTGCTCGGTGAGCGGCTCGACGCCGGCCAAGCGGATCCAGACCGACTACAAGGACGCCAAGCTCCAGCAGTTCGACTCGTACTCCAAGTGCGTGACGGCGCTGGCCGGCGGTCAGGTCGACGCGGTCACCACCGACGACATCATCCTGGCCGGCTACGCCGCCCAGGATCAGTACGCGGGCAAGTTCAAGGTCGTCGGCAAGCCGTTCAGCGAGGAGCCGTACGGCATCGGCCTGAAGAAGGACGACACCGCCGGCTGCAACAAGATCAACGACATCCTGAAGGCGGCCGCGGCCGACGGCTCGTACAAGAAGGCCTGGGACGACACCCTCGGCAAGAGCGGCAAGGCCGCGCCCGAGCTCGACGTCGCCAAGCTGACCAACTGTTCCTGATTTTTCCCAGAAGTCGCGGGGGCCGGGTTACCGGCCCCCGCTTCTAATGATCCGAAGGTGCCGATGGACGTCTTCTCCGTTGCAACCAACCGCGAGGTCTACCTCACCGGGTTCCTCTGGATCCTGAAGCTCACCCTCGCCGGTGGTGTAGGTGCCGTCGTGCTCGGCGTCCTGCTGGCCGGGATGCGGGTCTCCCCCGTGCCGGTGCTGCGCGCCTTCGGCACGGCCTGGGTGAACATCTTCCGCAACACGCCGCTCACCCTGATCGTCTTCTTCTGCTACTTCGGTTTGTTCTCGACGCTCGGCCTCTCCTACGCCGACGACATCGACCTGAACAACTTCTGGCTCGGCGTGACCGGCCTGGCCGTCTACACGGCCGCGTTCGTCTGCGAGGCGATCCGCTCCGGCATCAACACGGTGCCGGCGGGGCAGGCCGAGGCGGCCCGCGCGATCGGCATGACGTTCCGCCAGACGCTGACGATGATCGTCCTGCCCCAGGCCGGCCGGGCCGTGATCGCGCCGCTGGGCAGCATCATCATCGCGCTCTGCAAGAACGCCACCATCGTCGGCACGATCGGCCTGATGGAGTCGTCGAACGCGATGAAACAGCTGATCAACGAGAACGGTGACGCGGTCATCCCGATCTTCCTGGTCTTCGCGGGCACCTTCGCGATCGTCCTGATCCCCACCGGCTACGCCTTCGGCTGGCTGGCCAACCGCCTGGCGGTGAAGCGGTGAGCACCGACGCAGTTCTCTACGACCACCCGGGGCCCCGCGCCAGGGCGCGCAACCGGATCCTGACGGTCGTCTTCGGCGTCCTGCTGCTGGCGCTGCTCTTCTTCATCTACCGGAAGTTCGACGAGAAGGGCCAGTGGGCGGCCGCCCTGTGGAAGCCCTTCATCCAGTGGAGCACCTGGTCCGAGTACATCCTGCCGGGTCTGCTGCACACCCTCGAGGCAGCCGTCGTCGCGGCCGCGCTCTCGCTCGTCTTCGGCGTGATCTTCGCGGTCGGCCGGCTCTCCGACCACTGGTGGGTGCGGCTGCCGGCCGGCGTGGTGGTCGAGTTCTTCCGGGCCGTGCCGCTGCTGCTGATGATGTTCTTCATCTTCTTCGGCATCCCGTTCATCACCGAGCAGCCGATGTCCATCTTCTGGGCCGTGGTGATCGGCCTGACCCTCTACAACGGGTCGGTGCTGGCCGAGGCGTTCCGGGCCGGCGTGCGCGCGGTGCCGAACGGGCAGAGCGAGGCGGCGTACGCCATCGGCATGCGCAAGGGCCAGGTGATGAGCCAGATCCTCATCCCGCAGGCGGCCCGCGCGATGCTGCCGGTGATCGTCAGCCAGCTCGTGGTGCTGGTCAAGGACACCGCGCTCGGCTACATCATCGCCTACAACGAGCTGCTGCAGCTGGGCGTGAACAACGTCGCGGCCAACTTCGGCAACATCGTCCAGGCTGCGATCGTGGCCGCGGTCATCTACATCATCGTCAACTCGCTGCTCACGTCGTTCGCCGGCTGGCTCAGCCGCCGCACCCGGCGCAGCGGCAAGGCCCCGCGCGCGGCCGGGCCGGCCCCGGTCGTGGGTGCGGCCGAACCGGGCGGCGGCGCCTGACATGCTGAGCACATGATTTCCGCCGACGAAGCCCTCGACCAGCCCGCGAAGATCCAGTTCGAGGCTTTTCTCGACGAGCACCGCAAGGCGCTTCTCGACAGCCTGGACGGCATCACCGAGGAGCAGGCCCGGGCCTCCCTGGTGCCGTCCCGCACCACACTGCTCGGGCTGGTCAAACACGTGACGATGGTGGAGAACGTCTGGTTCGGCGAGGCCGTGACCGGCAAGTCGCGGGCCGAGTTGGGCATCCCGCTCACCGCCGACGAGTCGTTCATCCTCGACGACGACGACACCATCGAGAGCATCCAGGACGCGTACCGCGAGACCATCGAGAACTCGCGGCGCGCGGCGGCGCCGATCGGGCTCGACGACCTGCTGCCGGGCAACCGGCGCGGGCCGCTCCCGCTGCGCTGGGCCTACATGCACCTGCTGCGGGAGCTGGCCCAGCACTGCGGGCACGCGGACATCCTCCGCGAGCAGCTCGGCCTAACGAGCGAGCTCGGTGACGCGTGACTCGCGCACCACGGTGACCCGGATCTGACCGGGATAGGTCAGCTCCTCCTCGATCTGCTTGGCAACGTCCCGGGCCAGGACGGCGGCGCCGATGTCGTCGACGTCGTCCGGCCGGACCATCACACGGATCTCCCGGCCCGCCTGCATGGCGAAGACCTTCTCCACCCCGACCTTGCCGGCCGCGATCTCCTCGATCCGCTCCAACCGCTTGACGTACGCCTCCAGGCTCTCCCGGCGGGCGCCGGGGCGCCCGCCCGAGCAGGCGTCCGCAGCCTGGGTCAGCACGGCCTCGATCGTCTGCGGCGGCACCTCGTTGTGGTGCGCCTCGATCGCGTGCACCACGTCCTCCGACTCGCCGTACTTGCGGGCCAGGTCGGCCCCGATCAGCGCGTGGCTGCCCTCGACCTCGTGGGTGAGCGCCTTGCCGATGTCGTGCAGGAATGCCGCCCGCTTCATCGACGGCACGTCCAGCCCCAGCTCGGCCGCCATGATGCCGGCGATGTGGGCGGTCTCGATCAGGTGCTTGAGCACGTTCTGGCCGTAGCTGGTGCGGTAGCGCAGACGGCCCAGCAGCCTCGACAGCTCCGGGTGCAGGTCGGTGATGCCGACGTCGACCAGCGCCTCCTCGGCGGCCCGGTCACAGAGCACGTCGACCTCGTTCTTGGCGCTCTCGTAGACCTCCTCGATGCGGTGCGGGTGGATCCGCCCGTCGAGCACCAGCTTCTCCAGGGTGAGCCGGCCGACCTCGCGGCGCACCGGGTCGAAGCAGGAGAGCAGCACCGCCTCGGGCGTGTCGTCGATGATCAGGTTGACTCCGGTCACCGACTCGAAGGCCCGGATGTTGCGGCCCTCCCGGCCGATGATCCGGCCCTTCATCTCGTCGCTGGGCAGATGCAGGACCGAGACCACGCTCTCGGCCGTCTGCTCGCTGGCGATCCGCTGGATGGCGTCCACCACGATGTGCCGGGCCCGGGTGTCGGCCGTGCTCTTGGCCTCGGCCTCCACGTCCCGCACGATGATCGCGGCCTCGCGCTTGGCCTGCGCCTCGATGCTCTCGACGAGCTCGGCCCGGGCCGTCTCGGCGGTCAGGCCGGCGATCCGCTCCAGCTCCCGGCGCTTCTCCTCCTCGGCCCCGGCCAGCTCGGCCTCCCTGGCCGAGAGGGCAGCCTCCCGCGAGGCTAGATCGGTGTCCATGCCGGCCAGGCGGCGCTCGCGCTCGACCAGGCGCTCCACCTCGTCGGCGTGCAGGCGCTCCCGCTCGTCGATGCGGGCGGCCCGGCGCTCGACCTCGGCCGCGTGCTCCTTGGCGGTCGCGTTGAGCAGGGCGACCTCGCGCTCGCCGGACCGCCGGGCAGCCGACCGCACCTGCTCGGCGTCGGCCTCGGCCTGGCGGTGGGCCCGCTCCAGGATCGTGTCGGCCTCGCTGTGCGCGTCCTCGAGAACACGGCGGGCCTCGGCCCGGGCGGAGTTCGCCTCGGCCTTGGCGGCGGCGGCCTCGGCCCGTACGGACGCGGCCTTGGCCTTGGCGTCGTCGACCTTGGCCAGCGCGTCGTCGACCGCCTGACCCTTACCCTGGGCGTCATCCTTCTTGAGGTGACGCAGCGCGCGGGCGCCGAGCAGCATGCCGGCCACCACCAAGGCGGTGAGGACGACGATCGCCACCACCAGCACCCAGTCCAGGGCGGTCATCTCGCCGCGTCTCCCTTCGCCGCCCGGCGCGGCAGGCGCGCGGGCCATCTGCGGGATGCCCGACCAAGCCGCACGACCGCAGGGGAGATCAGGCCCCTGTCGCGGCGTGGGTACGCCGGGGCCGACCGCCGTATGTCAAGGCCCTCGGCGCCTCGTGTTCCGCGGTCCGGCGCTTCGGGCGGCATCTTTGTTGATCAGCTTCGCTTCACAAGTGATGCCGTAATGTAATGCGATCTATGTTGTGCGTGTTGCATGCGATGGTCGAACAAACCTTTGTAACGCGAGGCTAGGTCGCGAGTGCCACTCCGGTCAAGGATCCATGATTCGGTACTGCATACCCCCAGGTCACCGCAATTCAGGCGTACCTGGACCAGAGATCGCGCATCGGCTCCCACTTCTCACCGACACCCTCCTTCCAGTAGGCGAGCAGGAAACCCGCCACAGGCGTCGGGGCGTCGTCCCACCAGATACCACTCACGGTCCGAGTGGTTCCGCCCTCGCTGAGACGGTACGCGTACTCCACGTAGTTTCCGGTGGTGCGACCGCTCGGAGTCGCCCCTTCGGTGGCCGGACCCACCCCAGGAGTGAGCGTCCGCGCGTCGACCGCCTGCCCCATGGCCTTGACCCGGGCCTTGTCCCGCTCGGCGACCGAGGCGTACTCGACGAAGATCGCGCTCATGCCGTCGAGCGTGCACCGGACCCGGACCTTCTCGCCGGCGCTCAGCTTGGGTCCGCCCGCCGTGCCGCTGCGGCCGCAGGTGGAGAGGTAGGGAAGCCAGCCTTCGGAAAGGGTCACGAGGGCGGTCCCGGCGAAGTCGGGGGCGTTGAGAGTGGCCTGGCTCTGCTCGAAGACGCCGGTGGTCGCGCTGCTCGCAGGGCCGGGCGACGGCGGGGCGGCCGCGTCGGGGGCGGTGGCGCGGCCGGCGAAGAAACCGCCGGCGCCGAAGATCAGAAGACCGGCGATCAGGCCGGCCAGCAGGCCGATGAAGAGACGGCCGCGGTCCGGCGGCGGGGTCGGCTCGATGCGACGACCGGGCGGGGTGGAGAAGCCGTAGGGATTGCTTTCGGCGGGCAGGCCGTACGGGTCACCGCCGTGGAACGGGCCGTAGGAGGCGCCGCCGCTTGTGGGGTAGGGCGGGCCCGACGGGGTGCCCGGGTCCGGAGGGCCGGAGGCTGGGTTGGGCGGGCCGCTGAGCTGGGCGGGGACGCCTTGGCCGGCCGCCGTTGGCGAGGGCGGGGTGAGCGGGGTGGTCGGCTCGGCGCCTTCCTGGAAGGGACCGTAGCCCGGCATACGGCTCTGATCGGTCACAACGTCGCAGATTACCAGGCAGTGGCCACTGCCGATGTCCGCCAAGATCCGGTCCTGGGCCGTCGGCCGCGACCGGATCTCCCCGGGTGTCAGGCCTGCCGGCGCCGCGTCACCAGCAGCAGAACGACGCCGCCGACCACGACGGCCGCGCCGGTGCCGACCATGCCCGCCGCGTTGGCGCCGGTCAGCGCGAGGATCGGGCTGTCGTCGCCCGAACCGCCACCGCCGTTACCGGGTGGGGTATCGCCACCACCGTCGGCCGCCGCCCGATCAGCGCCGCGCCGCGAACACCAGAGGCACGAGCACCGGCTGCCCCTCCCAAGAGCCACGCAGAGCCACCCCGCCCCGCGCACTGTCCTCACCGCTGCGCGGGCGCTCGCCCGCACCACGCACGCCCGCGTCCGGAAGCCGCCGCACGACGGTGAACTCGGCCGTCTCCGTGACGATGATCGTCGGATCACCCGGCTCAACCCGCTCGATCGGCCCGGCCGCCGGAGCGTCGGCGCCCTCGGAGCCACCGGAGACGATGGTCATGCTGAGCGGCAGCGGCTCCCGCCGCCCGTCGACCTCGAAGTACTCCTCGGCCTGACCCCCGCCGCCGAGGACCGCCGTTACCAGCGCCGCCGCGTACACGGGATCGCCGCTCGCGTCGTACACCCAGCGCGGCCCGAGCACCGAATGCTCGCACGTCCCCACCAGCCAGGCGTCGCCACCGTCCAAAGGGGCCCCGCGATACGTCAGCGGCACCTGGAGGACCGGCCCCTCCCCCGCCCGCACCAGCAGCGTCTCGACCCCGACCTCCCCGTCCGGATCGTCGAACCGGTACGCCGCGACCCGCTCGAGCCCTCGCCCACCGACCCCACCGGCCCACTCCCGTCCGGGAAGCCACCCCGCCAGCAACTCGAGTTTGGTGGGACTGATCCGGGCCCGATGAATCAACGCCATGCGCCGCATCGTAGAGCGCCCCCACCCGGCGTCTCGACCGCCACCTAACCCACCGCGGGCAGCCCATCAGCCGGGCGGCCAAGGCGGCGGGGCTGGGCGGCGGCTGGGGCTTGGGCGAGGGCTGGGGTCGGGCGAGGGCTGGGGTCGGGAGTCGGGACAGGTGCGGGACTGCTTCCGGGCGACGGCTGGGGCCGGGCGAGCGCCGGGGCGAGCGCCGGAGCTGGGGGCCGGAGCTGGGGGCCGGAGCTGGGGGCCGGAGCTGGGGGCCGGAGCTGGGGGCCGGAGCTGGGGGCCGGAGCTGGGGGCCGGAGCTGGGGGCC
>NZ_JBFAOX010000005.1:67413-83880 GCF_040675435.1 Actinoplanes sp. NPDC049598
GGGGCCGGAGCTGGGGGCCGGAGCTGGGGGCCGGAGCTGGGGGCCGGAGCTGGGGGCCGGAGCTGGGGGCCGGAGCTGGGGGCCGGAGCTGGGGGCTGGGACTGGGGCTGGGGCGAGGTTTGGGAGATCGCGGGTAGGCGCCAATTGCTGCGACAGCCAACCTGACATGGCTTTCGCAGTCACGGAGCGGCCTGGGCGACCGCTGGCGAGTTCCGCGGCGCCCTCGGCCGGCCCTCGGGCCCCTGGGTGGAGACGGGAGCGGGGGGATCAGGAGAGATCGCTGTTCTCGTCGGCCAGGGTGTCGGGGTCGATGGCGTCGGCGAACTCGGCGGCTTCGGCGTCGCGGGCGGCCAGGGCGTCCTTGACGGCGCGGATGGCGACGCCGGCCGGGTAGCCCTTGCGGGCCAGCATGCCGACCAGCCGCCGGAAGACGGCGTCGGGCGAGCCCGTGGCCGTACGCAGCTTGCGGTCGACCAGCGCGCGGGCGGTGGTCGCCTCGTCCTCGTCGTCGACGGACTCCAGGGCCTCGCTGGCCACCTCGGCGTCGACACCGCGCTGGCGCAGCTCGTTGGCCAGGGCCCGGCGGGCCAGCCCGCGGCCGTGATGGCGGCTGGAGACCCAGGCTCGCGCGAACGCGGCGTCGTCGATGATCCCGACCTCGTCGTACCGGTCGAGAACCTCGGCGATCACCTCCTCCGAGATGTCTTTACGGGCCAGCACCTTCGCCAGCTCGGCCCGCGTGCGCGGCCGCACCGCGAGCTGGCGCAGGCAGATCTCCCGCGCCCGCTCCCCCTCGGTCTGCTCCGGCTGACCCTGCCCAGAGCGACCCTGCCCAGACCGGCCCTGTCCCGAGCGACTTTGCCCAGACCGATCCTGCCCGGACCGGCCTCGGCCGGAGCGACCCCGGCCAGAAGCGCGCCCGGACTCGCCGTCCTCCAGCTCGCTCCCATGGAGTTCGCCTTCCTCAAGACCGGCGCCCGCCTGATCGGCACGCGACCAGGGGAGGCCGTCCCGCCCCGGCCGTCCGGAGCCGGGCAGGTCCGAATTCGACCACGGGAGCCCGTCCCGCGCGGGGCGGGCCGAGCCGGGCAGGTCCGAGTTCGACCACGGGAGCCCGTCCCGGGCGGGGTTTCCGCCCGGCGAGGGCCGGCGGCGACGGGACGGGACGTTGCCGCGTTCTGTCTCGTCGCCGGGGGAATCGCCGGGCGGATGCTCATCGGAGGTGCGGGGTGGCCGGGGCGGGATGGCATCCCATCCGCGCCCGGCCCGTGCGCCGCGTCGTCCGGCCATGTGGTGGGCCTACCGATCAGAAGTCGACCGGCGGCAGCTCCGGGCCGCCGGCGGCGTCGCCGGTGGTCTGGCCCACGCCGAGCTTCTCCAGGATCTTCTTCTCGATCTCGGCGGCGACGTCGGGGTTCTCCTTGAGGAACTCCCGCGCCTTCTCCTTGCCCTGGCCCAGCTGGTCGCCGTCGTACGTGTACCACGCGCCGGACTTGCGGATGATGCTCTGCTCGACGCCGACGTCGATCAGCGAGCCCTCCCGCGAGATGCCCTTGCCGTACATGATGTCGAACTCGGCCTGCTTGAACGGCGCAGCGACCTTGTTCTTCACCACCTTGACGCGGGTGCGGTTGCCGATGACGTCGGTGCCGTCCTTGAGGCTCTCGATACGGCGCACGTCGAGACGGACCGAGGAGTAGAACTTCAGCGCGCGGCCACCGGTCGTCGTCTCGGGCGAGCCGAACATGACGCCGATCTTCTCGCGGAGCTGGTTGATGAAGATCGCGGTCGTCCCCGAGTTGTTGAGGATACCGGTGATCTTGCGGAGGGCCTGGCTCATGAGGCGGGCCTGCAGACCGACGTGGCTGTCGCCCATCTCGCCCTCGATCTCGGCGCGGGGCACGAGGGCCGCCACCGAGTCGATGACGATGATGTCGAGCGCGCCCGAGCGGATCAGCATGTCGGCGATCTCGAGCGCCTGCTCACCCGTGTCGGGCTGGGAGACGAGCAGCGCGTCGGTGTCGACACCGAGCGCCTTCGCATACTCCGGGTCGAGGGCGTGCTCGGCGTCGATGAACGCCGCGATGCCGCCGTTGCGCTGCGCGTTGGCCACCGCGTGCAGGGCGACCGTCGTCTTACCGGAGGACTCCGGCCCGTACACCTCGATGACGCGGCCGCGCGGCAGGCCGCCGACGCCGAGCGCCACGTCGAGCGCGATGGAGCCGGTGGGGATGATGGCGGTCTCCACGACCGGCCGCTCCCCGAGCCTCATCACCGAGCCCTTGCCGAACTGCTTGTCAATCTGTGCCAACGCCAGATCGAGCGCCTTGTCCCGGTCAGGTCCGTTCGCCATGTCCGCCACCCCTGTACTCGATTTCGCAGGCGTCTTCGCCGATGAGCTTCTGTTCACCACGCGCACCAAGGTAGGGGGTGGGTATGACAAAAATCCTCGGCCCTGCCTCCGGCTGTGGATAACCAAGCCGCTGTGGACAATAGCCGAACACGTGTACGACGATCGAGTGACACGCCAGAACGGGTGTACTAAAAGCTCGTTATCGCAGGCGGGAGGGCACCCGATCGGGGTACTCGGCCACCACTGCTCGCCAGATAGTAGCCGTGTCGATACCGTCCGCAATCGCCCGGTCGATGCTGCGGTCGCCCAATGCCGCAAAAGAGTGATCTGCCGCAATGCTTCGCGCATAGGCGCCACCGAAGGACTCTTCGAGGCGCTCCCAGAAATCCGTCAACCGCACCCCACGAGGGTACTCAGCCTCCCGAGGGGTAAAACGTCTCCATGCCAAGGACCGAAGCGCCGGTCGGCGCACAGGAGTGGGTGCCGCCTCAGCCGTGGAGCATCGACAAGCTCAAAACCGCCGCAAGCGGCTGTCAGGGCTGCGAGCTGTACGAGGACGCCACTCAGACGGTGTTCGGACGGGGCGCCGCCAACGCCAAGGTCGTGCTGGTCGGCGAGCAGCCGGGCGACGTCGAGGACCAGAAGGGCCTGCCCTTCGTCGGCCCGGCCGGGCGACTGCTGCGCGAGGCGGTCGACGACTCCGGCCTCGACGCGGGTGACGTCTACATCACTAATGCGGTGAAGCACTTCCGCTTCGAGCTGCGCGGCAAGCGGCGCATCCACCAGAACCCCGGCCCGGCTCACATCACCGCCTGCCGCCCCTGGCTGGTCGCCGAGTTCTCGTTGCTGAAGCCGGAGCTCGTGGTGATCCTCGGCGCCACGGCGGGCAAGGCGCTGCTGGGCCCGTCGTTCCGGGTCACCCAGCAGCGCGGCAAGCTCATGCCGTGGCCGGCCTCGGCCCAGCATCCGGAGGACTTCCCGGTCGACGAGATCCAGGCCCTGGCGACGTTCCATCCGTCCGCCGTGCTGCGGGCGGACGACCGCGAGACCGCGTACCGCACCCTCGTCGACGATCTGAAAGTCGCGGCAGGCGCCTTGAGCTGACGCCGAGATCGCGTCAGCGGTCAAGCAAGGCCGTCAGGCCGTCGAGGATCCGGTCGAGGCCGAAGCGGAACGATCGTGCCGGGTCGCCGACCGCGTTGTACTCCTGGCCGGCGGCCGTGCCGACGCGGCCGGAGATCGGGTAGCGGCCGGGCGGCATGACGCGCTCGAGGACCGGCGCGTTGATCTCCCACCACTCCAGATCCGACATACCGGACTGCTCGGCCGTGCGGCGGGCGGCGATCGAGGCCCGCGCGGCGCCCGCCGTGAAGTCGCTGAGCAGCGTGATCACCTGATCCATCTCGAGATCGGTGAAGCCCGCGCCCTCGATCGCGGCCAACTGCCATTCATAGCGGTCGGAGACGTTGGGACCGATCCACGGGCGGCTCTCCTCGACCTGCAGCAGCCACGGGTGGCGGTGGTACTCGTCCCACAGCTGCTGGGCGACGACGGTCAGCCGCTCCCGCAGGGCACCCTCGTGCGGTCGTAACTCCTGCTCACCTATCACCTCGTCGACCATGAGGCCGATCAGCTCGGACCGGCCGGGCACGTACGTGTAGATCGACATCAGCTTGAGCCCGAGCCGGTCGGCGACCTTGCGCATCGAGAACGCGGGCAGGCCCTCCTCGTCGGCCACCGCGATCGCCGCTCGCACCACCTCGTCGACGCTCACCCGCTGCTTCGGGCCGCGCGTGCCCTGCGGCGTGCCGAGGATCCGCCGCCAGAGCAGTCCGAGGGTGCGGTCGACGTTCTGACTTTCCATGGGCGGAGGTTACCCCGTGGGGTGTACGGTGTACCGCGCATCAATTTCCGTAAGGCATACGGAGTTAGGAGCGACGTGAACTCCCTGACAGCTACCGGACTGCTGAAGAGGTACGGAACCACCCCCGCGCTGGACGGATTCGACCTGTCGGTGCCCTCCGGGGTCATCCATGGGCTCCTCGGCCCGAACGGCGCCGGCAAGACCACGGCGGTCAAGGCCATGGCCACCCTCATCGATGTCGACTCGGGCAGCGCGACAGTGGCGGGTTACGACGTACGCAGCCAGGCCGCGCAGGTCCGGCGCCGCGTGGGCCTGATCGGCCAGCACGCCGCGGTCGACGAGATCCTCGGCGGCCGGCAGAACCTGGTGATGTTCGGCCGGCTGTTCGGCCTGTCCAAAAGCGACGCCCGGCAGCGGGCATCCGAGTTGCTCGACGCCTTCGAACTCACCGAGGCCGCCGAGCGGGCGGTCTCGACCTACAGCGGTGGCATGCGCCGCCGGCTCGACATCGCGGCCGGGCTGATCATGACGCCGGCCGTGCTCTTCCTGGACGAGCCGACCACCGGGCTCGACCCGCGCGCCCGCAACGAGGTGTGGGAGACCGTCCGCGAGATCGCCGCGCGCGGGACCACGGTCCTGCTGACCACGCAATACCTGGACGAAGCGGACCAGCTCGCCTCCCGGATCTCGGTGATGAACCACGGCCGGGTGATCGCCGAGGGCACGCCGGACGAGCTCAAACGCCAGGTCGGCGGCGACCGGGTGACGGTCACGCTGCCCCGGCGGACACCCCTGGAGGAGGTGGCCGGGCGGCTGTCGACGGCGGTGGGCACGCCCGCGGTGACCGACGACGAGGCGCACAGCCTCACCTTCGAAGTAGGACTGGGGGCCCTCGCCGGCATCGTCCGGGGGCTGGACGAGTTGCAGGTCGCGCCCGAGGACCTGGTTCTGCGCCGACCGACGCTCGACGAGGCGTTCCTGGCCTTGACCGCCGGCTCACCCGCTTCGACCCCGCCGGGCTCCGCCGCACCGGCCTCGATCCCGCCCGCTGCGGCCTCGCCGGCCACGGCCTCGCTCACCGAGGAGAGTTCGCGATGACGACCCTGCGTGCCGGTTGGATCATGACGGAGCGGGAGTTGGCCCACTGGGTACGCCAGCCCTGGGCGCCGATCTTCGGGCTGCTCTTCTCGATCATGCTGCTGCTCGTCTTCGGCTTCCTCTTCGGCGGGGCGATCACCGTGCCGGGCGGCGGCGATTACATCTCCTTCCTGCTGCCGGGCATGCTCGCGCTGAGCATGATGTTCGGGGTCGAGTCGACCGCCACGGCGATGGCCAACGACGCCCGCAAGGGCATCACCGACCGCTTCCGCTCGATGCCGATCGGCAGCGCCTCGGTGGCCCTGGGCCGGGTCGGGGCCGACATGGCCAACTCGGCGGTCGAGCTCTTGGTGCTGATCCTGGGTGGACTCCTGATCGGGTGGCGGATCACCTCCGACCCGGCCGCGGTGGCGCTGGCCGTGGTGCTCCTGCTGTTGCTGCGCTTCGCGATGCTCTGGATCGGGATCTTCGTCGGGCTCTCCTTCCGGGGCGAGGGCGCCACCATGGCCGTACAGGTGCTGGTCTGGCCGATCGGTTTCCTGTCCACGGCGATCGTCTCGGCCGAGACGATGCCGGGCTGGCTGGGCGCGATCGCCGCGTGGAACCCGCTCTCGGCCACCGCGTCGGCGGCGCGTGAGCTCTTCGGCAACCCGACCGGCATCACCGAAGGCCCCCTGGCCGACCACGCGGTGTGGCTGGCCCTGGTCTGGCCCGTGGTGATCACGGCGGTCTTCCTGCCGTTGTCGGCCCGCGCCTACCGCCGCCTGCGAGCCTGAGCCACAGCCAAGCAGCGGCGGGCGCGGTCATCGGGCTGGTGCGGGAAGGCCGGTGGGCAGGACGGCGGTGGCGACGGCAGCGGCCACGGTAGGGATCTCCTCCTCGTCGAGGGGGCCGATGGAGATGCGGATGCCGGGCGGGGTGGAGGTGCGGAAGAGGGAGCCCGGCGCCACCGCCCACCCGGCGTCGCGCAGCAGGCCGACCGCACGGGTCTCGTCGGGGACCCGAACCCAGACGTTGATGCCGGTCTCGCCCTCGGCCGTGAGACCGCGGGCCAGCAACTCGTCACGCAGGGAGCGGCGCCGCCGGGCATAGGTCTCGGCGGCGCCCGTGATCAGCGCGGTCACCTCCGGGTCGTGCCAGAGGTGCAGCAGCAGGCGCTGCAGGATGGTCGACACCCAGCCGGAGCCGATCCTCATGCGGCCGACCACCCGGGAGATCGTCGTCTCGTCGCCGGCCAGCACGTTGATGCGCAGGTCGGGCCCGAAGGGCTTGGACGCCGAGCGGGTGAAGGCCCAGGCCCCGGTGACCGGGCCGACGCAGTGCGGCGGGGCCTCGGCGAGCTCGGCGGCGTGATCGTCCTCGATGAGCAGAAGACCGGACCGGGTGGCGAAGAGGGCCCGCAGAGCCTCGGCCCGCCGGGCGCTGACGGCGGCGCCGGTCGGGTTCTGCGCGCGGACCGTGATGACGGCGGCCCGGGCGCCCGCATGCAGGGCCGCGGCGACCGAGGCGGGCTCGGGCCCCTCCTGATCGAGGGTGAACGGCAGCGCCCGCAGGCCCAGAGCGGCCAGCAGATCGAGCAGATTGGACCAGCCGGGATCCTCCACGGCGACGGCGTCGCCCGGTCGCAGATGGGTCGTGAGCAGGCGCTCGATGGCGTCGAGGGTGCCGGACGTGACGGTGATGAGCGCGTCGTCGACCGGGATGCCGTCGGCCCGCAGCCGGGGCCGGGCGGCCTCGACGAGCTCCGGCATGGCGGCTGCCGAAGCGTACCCCTGGGGTGTCGCATTGGTCGTGGTGACGGCGTGCAACGCCGGGCCGAGCGGGGGCAGAAGGCGCAGGTCGGGCTCGCCGGCCGAGAGGTCGCGGACACCGGAGGGGATCGGAAGCCGCAGGGCGGAACGCGGGCCCGCGACGGCCGGGCGCGAGCGCACCCGGGTGCCGCGGCGGCCGTCGGCCTCGACCACGCCGCGCTGTCGCAGGTCTTGATAGGCCTTGGCGACGGTGGCCGGGCTGACATGGAGCTGCCCGGCCAGGACCCGGATCGGCGGGAGGGCGGCGCCCCAGACGTAATCACCTCGCGCGACGCCCGACTCGATGCTGGCCGAAATCGAGGAGGCGCTGTCGCCGGTCACCTGATAATGTTCTGCCACACGAGAGATTCTGTACTAGTACAAAGGTCAGCGCAAGCGAGGAGGCCCCGAATGTCCGACCTCTATCCCCGGACGGCACGTACGACCGCCACCCGCTACCGCGAGCGCACCCACTATGACCGCGCCCTGGCCCACGCCATTCTGGACGAGGCGTATGACTGTTCCGTCGCGTTCGTGGTCGACGGGTCGCCGCGCGTGCTGCCCACCCTGCACGTGCGGGTCGGCGAGACCCTCTATCTGCACGGCTCGTCCGGTGGCCGCTTCGGCCTGGCCGCCCGGGGCTCCGAGGTGGAGGTCGGCGTGAGTGTCACGCTTCTCGACGGCCTGGTGTACGGGCGATCGCAGTTCCACCACAGTGCCAACTACCGCTCCGTGGTCGCCTTCGGCGCCGCCCGGCTGGTCACCGACCCGACCGAGAAGCTGGCCGCCATGACCGCGCTGGTCGAGAAGACCGGGTCCGGCCGCGCCGCCGACAGCCGGCCGCCCACCAAG
This sequence comes from Actinoplanes sp. NPDC049598, assembly GCF_040675435.1. Lineage (NCBI taxonomy): Bacteria > Bacillati > Actinomycetota > Actinomycetes > Micromonosporales > Micromonosporaceae > Actinoplanes > Actinoplanes sp. NPDC049598. The sequence goes on from NZ_JBFAOX010000005.1 coordinate 75,371, forward strand.
CAGGAGTTCGCGCAGACCAGCGTGCTGGCGCTACCGCTGGAGGAGGTGTCGGCCCGCGCCCGCAGCGGCGGGGTGAACGACGCCGAGGACGACCTGCCGCTGCCGCATTGGGCCGGCGTGCTGCCGATCCGGCGCGAGTTCGGGCCGCCCGAGACCGACGCCGGGGTGACTACCGGCCTGCCGGGCTATCTACCCGGGTCGCAGCTGCCGTGGGCGTCCGCCGTCCCGCTCGAGGGCCGGCACGTGCGGCTCGAGCCGCTCACGCCCGCCCACGCCGAGGGGCTGGTCGAGGCGCTCGGCGACGACGAGCTCTGGCAGCATTTCCTGGTGCCCCGCCCGCGGACCGTGGAGGCGATGACCGACTACCTCGCCGTCCTGCAGCGCCATCGGTGGAGCGGCTCGCAGGTGTGCTGGGCCCAGGTCGAGCCGGCCACCGGCCGGGTTATCGGCATGACCAGCTATCACGACATCGACCCGGCGCGGCGATCCCTGGCGATCGGGCACACGATCATCGGCAAGCCCTGGTGGCGCACGGGCGTCAACACCGAGGCCAAGCTGCTGCTGCTCGAGCACGCCTTCGACACGCTCGGGGCCGAGCGCGTGTTCTGGTACACGGACAATCGCAACGAGCGCTCACGACAGGCCATCGCGCGGCTCGGCGCCGTCCAGGAGGGTGTGCTGCGGCGACACCGCCAGCGCCCGGACGGCTCGTGGCGCGACACCGTCGTGTTCGGCATGACCCCCGACGAGTGGCCGGCCGCGGCGGCCCGCCTCCGGTCCCGGCTGACGGCAGAGGTGGCCTGACATGCTCGGCGTCACCGACTTCTGGACGTACGTGGTCGGCACGATAGCGATCATTCTGCTGCCGGGACCGAATTCGATCTTCGTGCTGTCCACGGCGGCGCGGCGGGGAGTCCGGGCCGGCTACCAGGCGGCCGGGGGCGTGTTCGTCGGCGATGCCGTGCTGATGACACTGTCCGCCGCGGGAGCGGCCTCGCTGCTGCGCGCCTATCCGCCGGTCTTCACGGTCATCAAGTACGCGGGTGCGGCCTACCTGTTCTGGGTGGGGCTCGGGATCGTCCGCGGCGGGATCCGCCGGTGGCGGGGGCGGGCCTCGCCATCGATCGCCGAGGCCGCGGAGCCTGCGGAGCTGCGACATCCGTTCCGGCGGGCGGCCGTGATCAGCCTGCTCAACCCGAAGGCGATCCTGTTCTTCGTGTCGTTCTTCATCCAGTTCGTCGAGCCCGGATATCCGCATCCGGTGCTGCCGTTCCTGGTGCTCGCCGCGGTGGTGCAGCTGTGCAGCGGGCTCTACCTGACGGCGCTGATCTTCGGCGGCAAGTTCCTGGCCGGGCAGTTCCGACGCCGGCGCAAACTCGCGGCGGGCGCCGCGGCGGGCGTAGGCGCGCTCTTCGTCGGCTTCGGCCTCAAACTCGCCACCGCCAGCGTCGGATAGCCAAGCCGGGCGCCGGAGCGGGCTGGAGTTAGGAACGGCCCAGGGTCGGAGCGGGCCGGGGAGGCCGGGCTGGGATCAGAGCGCGCTGTGGGCCGCGGCCGGACGGAGTCAGAGCAGACCGGGGGCCGAGAGGGCCCGGGTCAGAGAGGGCCCGGCCGTGGCGTCCCGCGAGGAGCGGGACGCCACGGGGTGGTCACTCGTCGCCGAAGTCGCCTTCGTCTTCGTCGCCGCCGAAGGCGTCGTCCATGGCCTCGCCGAGGACCATGCCGCCGATGACGCCGCCGGCCACGCCGGCGGCTACGCCGCCCATGCCCATGCCGCCGCGGTGGCGGGTGTGGCCGTGGTAGCCGTGGCCGCCACCGTGGGCCGGGTAGCCGCCGTGCCCGCCGAAGCCGCCCGGGGCGCCGTAACCGCCGGGGGCACCGAAGCCGCCGGCGCTGCGGAGGCCCTGGTAGCGGCCGGCGGCCTGGCTGACCCAGCCCTCCACGACGGAGTTCCAGTCGGTGGTGTCGGCCTCGGCGTGGGAGACGCGGAAGCGGCCGTAGGCGTCGTGGCCGGGCTGCAGGAAGCCGCCGCGCTTGTCGAATTCGAGGACGACCTCGACGCCCTCCGGGTCGGCGATGAACGTCACCTCGACCTCGTTGATGCCGCCGGCGTACTGCGGGGGCGGGTAGAACTCGATCTCCTGGTAAAAGGGCAGCGTCTGGCGCACGCCGTAGATGCCGCCGTGCTCCAGGTCGGCGCTCTTGAAGCGGAAACCGAGCCGGGCGAACGCGTCCAGGATCCGTTCCTGCGCGGGCAGCGGGTGCACCGCGACCTGGTCCAGGTCGCCCTTGTCGACGGCCTTGGCCACCGCCAGCTCGGTGCGCAGGCCCAGCGTCATGCCGTGCAGGTGCTGGCCGTAGACGGCCGTGATCGGCGTCTCCCACGGCACCGGGAACGAGAACGGCAGCGCCCTGTTCTCGCCCTTGCGCAGCTGGAAGGCGCCCGAGACGGGCAGCCGGTGGAACTCGACGAACCCGTCGCCGTGCTCCGACTCGACCCGGGTGACCAGGCCGAGCACGATGCCCTCGATGGTGACGTCGTGATCCCCGCCGGTGATCTGGACCTGGCCGTCCAGGCTGAGGCCGGGGCGGGTGTTCGGGTTGGCCAGCACGGTGTCGACGGACGGGCCGCCGACGCCGAAGGCGCGCATCATCTTCTTGAAAACCACCGGATCATTCCTCCTCGAACAAGGCGGTGCGTGAACTCAAGGCGTTACTGATGAAAGGGCCGGCGTGTCCGTCTCGTCGTCGAAGCGACCGATCACCTGCTCGAGCAGGTCCTCGAGGGCGACGAAGCCGGCCTGGGCGCCGTCGGCCGTGACGATCGCCAGCTGGGCCCGGCCGGCCCGCAGGGCCGCCACCGCCTCGACGACGCTGACCTCGGCGTCCACCGTGAAGGCGGGCCGCTCCATCAGGTCGCCGGCCGTGGTCTCCCGGCCCGCCGCCGTCGCCCGGACAGCCTCGCGGACGTGGACCACGCCCACCACCGTGCCGTCGTCGCCGGTCACCGCGATGCGGGAGCGGCCGCTGCTCAGCGAGGCCAGCTCGACCTCGGCCGCGCCCGCCGTGACCGGGATGGTCACCAGCTGGGAGAGCGGCAGCACGACCTCGCGGACCCGCAGCGAGCCGAGACCGAGGACGCTGGTCAGCAGCTCGCTCTGCTCGGCCTCGATCAGGCCCTCGGCCCGGGAGCGGTCGAGCAGGATGCGCATCTCGGCCGGGCCGTGAGCCTGGGCGAGCTGATCCTGGGGGTGCACGCCGAACGGTTTCAGGGCCAGGTTGGCCAGCGCGTTCAGCACCCGCAGGGCCGGGCGGACCAGCGTGACGAAGCCGCGGAACGGCAGCGCCAGCAGGGTGGCCGACCGCTCCGGGTCGGTGATCGCCCACGATTTCGGCATCATCTCGCCGATGACCAGGTGCAGGAAGGTGACTACGATCAGCGCGACCAGGAACGCGATGACGTGACTGGCCATCTCGGGCAGGCCCACGGCGTGCAGGGCCGGGCCGAGCAGGTGCTCGATCGACGGCTCGGCCAGCGCGCCGAGGCCCAGCGAGCACAGCGTGATGCCGAGCTGGGCGCCGGCGAGCATCATCGACAACTCGCGGGTGCCGTCCAGGGCCGAGCGCGCGGCGCGGCTGCCCGCGGCGGCGGCTTGTTCGAGCCGGTGACGTTTGCTCGCCACGAGGGCGAACTCGGCGGCGACGAAGAAGGCGTTGCCGGCCAGGAGCAGGGTTACCCAGAGGGCGTTCATCGGGAGATCCGTACGGTCTGCGGGACGTGGCGGTCGACGCTTTCGACGCGTACCGACAAAGCCCCGTCGTCGAGGGTGACCGAGTCGCCGGCCTCGACCACCCGCCCGAGCCGGGCCATGACCAGGCCCGACACGGTCTCGTAGTCGTCGCCCAGGGGCAGGTCGACGCCGGTGGCGTCGGTGATCTCGTCGATCCGCCAGCGGGCCGGGACGAGCCAGGAGCCGTCGGCCTGACGGACCGGCTCGGGTTCGGCCTCGTCGTCCTCGTCGCGGATCTGGCCGACCAGCTCCTCGGCGATGTCCTCGAGCGTGACGATGCCGGCGAAGCCGCCGAACTCGTCGACGACGCAGGCGAGCTGGCGGTGCGCGGCGCGCAGCCGCTCCAGCACGGCCGGCAGCCGCAGCGACGACGGCACCAGGATCGGCGCCGACATCACCTCGGCCACGGTGACCTTTTCCCGGTCGGCCGGCGCGATGGCCAGGATGTCGGCGATGCCGACCACGCCGACGATCTCGTCGAGGACGGCGCCGCGGACCGGGAAGCGCGAGCGGTGGGTGTCGAGCAGCGCCACCACGTCGGCCGCGCTCGCCGTCTGGGCGATCGTGTGCACGTCGACGCGGGGCACCATGGCCTCGGCGGCCGTCCGCCCGCGGAAGTCGAGACCGCGGTCGAGCAGCGTGGACATCTCGTCGTCGAGTCCGCCGTTGGCCCGCGACTCGGCGATGATCTGCTCGAGGTCCTCCGAGGTGGCGCCCTCGGGCAGCTCCTCGATCGGCTCGATGCCGATGCGGCGCAGCAGGCGGCCGGCCGTCTTGTCGAACAGCTTGATCACCGGGCCGAAGACGGTGAGGTACATCAGGGTGGAGCGGCTGAGCGCCTTGGCCAGCGTCTCGGCACGGGCGATGGCGAGGTTCTTGGGGGCGAGCTCGCCCAGCACCATCTGCACGACGGTGGCGACGAGCAAGGCGAACGCCACCGAGACGGGCATGCTGACCGCGGTCGGCACGCCGGCCACGCCGAGCAGGTCGGCGAAGCCCTCACCGAGGTAAGGCTCGGCGACGTAGCCGACGAGCAGCGCCGTGACAGTGATCCCGAGCTGGGCGCCGGAGAGGACGAAGGAGAGGCGTTCGGTGACCTTGAGCGCGCGGGCGGCGGCCTGATCGCCCTGCGCGGCGTCGTGGCGAAGCCGGCCGCGGTCGGCGGCGACGTAACCGAACTCCTGCGCGACGAAATAGCCGGTTACGGCGGTCACCACGATTACCAGGAGAAGGCCGGTGAGAATCAACACGGCCGAAGAGATCCATCCGCAGACGGAGGGTCGACGGGGAGCCGGGCCGAGCCCGGCTGACTACTGCCGATCATGGAGAAAGACAGTACCAAGCCCGGCTGAATGATCGCTGTGAGCTACGACCCGGCCGGCCGATCCGCGTAGAAGGTACTGAGCACCATGCTGACCCGGGCCAGGTCGGCCGTCCAGTCGAACTCCCGGGTGGCCCAGCTGATGGCGTACGCCTTGCCGTCCGTGGCCAGCCAGCGGGTACGCACATGGCGTGGGCCGCCGCTCGTCACGTACGTGTACTCCCAGTCAGCGGCCTTGTTGAGCAGCTCCCTCTTCTCTATCGCGATCTCCTGGTAGCCGGGCAGCGCGCCCGAGCGGACCAGCCGGTCGGCCTCGGCGCGGCAGGCCTTGACCGGATCGCCGGCCGGGTCGCGGTTGAGCGAGAGCGTCATGAGGCGGGTGCCGGCCGGGTCGCGGAAGCAGAAGGTGGTGCCGATGCGCTGGTACGTCCAGCCGTCGGGCACCGGCATGTGGAACCCGGAGCCGTCGGTGAAATACGACCATCCACCCATCAGGGCCCAGCCGGGCACACCCCGGGCGGCGGCCCGCTGCGGGGTGACCGGCAGGTTCGTGGGCGGGGGCAGGTCGCAGGTCGCCGGCGAGAAGCCGGCAGCGACGATCGTTCTCGACGGGGACGGGGACGGGGACGGGGACGTCGTGGGCACGGGAACCGGCGCCGCGGCCTCGTCGTCGCGCTGCACCAGGTAGCCGGCCATGATCCCGCCGACGCCGAGCACCGCGATCAGGGCCAGCCCGGCCGCCATCAGGGTCGACCGGGACAGGGCCGACGGGTCGGGCGCCGTCGGCGGCGGCCGGTCGGGCGGGACGGGCGCCGCCGGAAGCGCGGCCACGGCCGCCCGGGCCGGCGCCATGAACTGATCGATATCGGACCCGACGACCGCCCGCACCCGGCGCGGGGCCGGGACCCCCATCGGACCCGGGCTCGGTGCCGAGGCGATGATCATCCGAAGGCTGCGCTCGACCTCGGACGCGGTCATCCGGGCCTCCGGCTCGTGCCGGAGCAGACCGGTCAGCACCGGGCCGAGCATCCCGGCCCGGGCCGGCGGATCCGGCTCCTCCGTGGCCAGGGCCATCAATGTGGCCATGGCGTTCTCACGGGCGTAGGGCGAGCGGCCCTCGACCGCCGCGTACAGCGTCGCCCCGAGCGACCACAGGTCCGACTCGGGCGTCGACGTGCCGTCCCGGGCCCGCTCCGGCGACACGTACTGCGGCGAGCCGACGATCAGCCCCGGCCCGGTCACCGAGCCGTCATCCATGAACGTAGCCAGACCGAAATCGGTCAATACCACACGACCGTCGTGGCCGATCAGCACGTTGTGCGGCTTCACGTCCCGGTGCAGCACCCCGGCCCGGTGGGCCGCGGTCAGCGCGTCGAGCAGGGCCAGGCCGATCCGGGCCGTGGTGGCCGGCGAGTACGGGCCGTCGTCGTGGATCACCTGGTAGAGCGAGCGCGAGGGCACGTACTCCATGACTATCCAGGGCAGGCCGTCGGCGTGCACCACGTCGTAGATGCGCACCACGTGCGGATGGTTGAGCCGCCCGGCGCTGCGGGCCTCACGCAGCGTACGGTCGCGGAGCCGGACCCGTTCCTCGTCGCTCATCCACTCGGGCGGGACGAACTCCTTGACCGCGACGTCCCGGTCGAGCATCTCGTCGCGGGCCCGCCAGACGCGGCCCATGCCACCGGCACCGACCGGCTCGCCCAGGCGATACCGACCGGCGACGAGCATGCGTCCGACCGCCATCGTGCCCCCTGCCGTCGACCGATCTCCACCATAGACAGGCGCGAGCCGCGAACGGAATGACGATCACCCGGCCACCGCGTAGACCACGAGGTTGTCGCGATAGGACCGCAGCGACCGGTCGAAGACCCCGCCACAAGTGATCAGCCGGAGCTGCCGGTCGGGCGTCGGCCCGTAGACCTCACCCGTCGGGAAATCCGACTTCGGGTACCAGCGCAGCGCGGTCACGGTGAACCGCACGGTCCGGCCACCACGAACCACGTCGATGCCGTCTCCCGGGACCAGCTCCCGGAGCCGGTAGAAGATCGCCGGCCCGGTCTTCGAGTCGACGTGCCCGGCGATCACCGCAGGTCCGGTGTCCCCCGGCGCGGTGCCGTCGGCGTACCAGCCGGCCCGCCCGAAGGCCCTCGGGGGCTGCAGGGCGCCGTCCGCACCGAGCGTCAGCGCCTCCAGCGGCGTATTGATGCCGATCGCTGCCACGCGCAGGCCGGTCGGCTCACCGGCCGCCGAACGAGTGGCAGCGCCGAACGGATCACCCGGCGGCCGAGCATCCCCCGGCGCCGGCGCGGAGCCACTCGGGCCGGTCGAATTGCTCCCGCCCGCCGAATTGGCAGCATCCGCCAATCCGGCATAGCCGGGCGCCGTTTCCGTCCCCCGGTCACCCAGCGCGAGATATCCGCCTCCGGCGAGGACCGCGGCCACCATCGCCGCCAGGGCCGGGAGAGCGAGTCGCCCTTTTCGGCTTTTGTTCGGTACGCGTCGTGGCCGATCTCCAGGGGCAAGCTGGGGCGCCGGGCCTTCGGCGTGGCTCTGGCCGCGCCCGAAATCCCCTTCCGAACCACCCTTCTTGCCGCCCGGACCGCTTCCGCTGGCGCCGCCGGCGTCGGGCCCGGCCGGGGCCGGGGCCGGGGCCGGAGCTGGAGCTGGGGCCGGGGCCGGGGCCGGGGCCGGGGCCGGGGCCGGAGCTGGAGCTGGGGCCGGGGCCGGGGCCGGAGCTGGAGCCGGGGCCGGAGCTGGAGCCGGGGCCGGAGACGGAGCCGGAGCCGGGGCCGGAGACGGAGACGGAGACGGGGCCGGAGACGGAGCCGGAGCCGGGGCCGGAGACGGAGCCGCGGCCGCGGCCGGGGCCGGGGCCGGGGCCGGGGCTGGGGCCGGGGCCGGGGCCGGGGCTGGGGCCGGGGCTCTAAGGCGTGGCCCCAACGGCGCCGCTGGTGGTGGTGGTTTTGACGCTGCTGCCACGGCCCGGACCGGTGCCGCCGGGTCGCCCGCGCCGGCCTGGGGAGGAACGTGGCGCGGGACGGGCTGGGACGTGTCGGCGAAGGAGGGCACGCGATGAGGCCTCGGACGAGGGAGGGACAGCGCGCCCGGCACCGTGGCGAAGGCGCGCACCCCGTCCGGTTTGCCGACCTTGGCCCGGCCGCGATAGATCACGTCCCCCGCGCTTTCCGACGAATCGGGCTGAGGACGCGGAGTCTCCACCGAAGTGGTCGGTGCGCTCCCGGAAGCGCCAGGGGGAGGGCCGGGCGCGGCCAGGTCAGGCGCGGCCAGGTCAGGCGCGCCCAGCTCCGGCGCGGCCAGCTCCGGCGCGGCCAGCTCCGGCGCGGCCAGCTCCGGCGCGGCCAGCTCCGGCGCGGCCAGCTCCGGCGCGGCCAGCT